>CAWCHW010000036.1:0-103744 GCA_963795365.1 uncultured Alphaproteobacteria bacterium | reverse complement strand
ATTTGCCGCGGTGACTGTCGTCCAAAAGTGCGGCCGACGCGGAGCTAAATCTGAGGTCGGCTCCGGGCCAACGGCTGCCATTTGTCTCCGAATTAAGCCGAGGCTAAATTCTCGGCCAGAGCGGAAGGCGTCGACTGATGAAGATACCGTCTGAAGCGCTAAAGGCCGTGGGGTTCGTGTGCTATCGGGATCAGACAAGCGCCAATCTCGTACCGGTTGGATCATTCTTTTTCCTTGGTCATGATCCATCCGACGGGAGCACTACCAGCCCCAAGGTGTATGCAGTCACCGAGTTGCACGTGGTCCAGGTTTAAAGAGCAAAGGCGTTACAGACACTTACTTACGATTAAATCCGAGCGCTCAAGATCAGAAACCTCATTGGTCTTCATGTGCCTCTTGTAAAGTGGACTTCGCATTCAACGGACAAGTCCATCGATGTCGCAATAGTTGAAATAGGAATACCTGCGGAAGCCGATCACCTTGTTATCCCGTTTTCCATTTGCGCGACCGAACATACGTTCTCGGCGAACGAAGTCACGCTTGGCGACGAAGTATTCATCAGCGGCTTCTTCAACCAACACTTTGGCAAGAGCCGAAATATTCCGATCGTGCGGATCGGAAATCTTGCGGCCTTGGGCGAGGAAAGAATTGACACTGAGGCGTTCGGCGCCATTGACGGCCTTCTCGTCGAGGCGCGATCGACAGGTGGCTTGAGCGGCTCGCCAGTGTTTCTGAATTTGGGTGTGGTGAGAAGCATAGGCGGAGAAATTAAGCATTCGACCAGCGGCAACAGCATGCTGTTCCTGATCGGATTAATCCATGGACACTTCCTGGCAAAGACGGGTGCGAGCAGCGCAGAAAACGTTAACGCTGGGATAGCTATTGTTGTGTCGGTGGCAAGCATCCGCAGTGTCATCGTCGAATACGAACAGGCGAACTGAAAAAAGTAGACTAGTCTCGGTTCCTCATTACACCGCACAGGGGACGAAGCGGACGTCAGTTGTTGGTCCAAAAGCTGACGTTGCGCGGCACGCTCTCTTCACGCTACTTACCGCTGCCGGAGCAGTTGACGCGGCGATTGACTGATGTGGGCACAAGCTCCGCACAAAAACAAAAAAGGAGGAGCGCGGCTCAGCCACGGTATAATGCAGCTTTCAGGGTTTGAAAATCATGGGCCAAGCGAAGCGCCGTGGTGCTGAAATTGAGAAATGGCTCGCCAGTCTCTCTCCAGAAGAGGCGCAGGTCGCCGACGCTGCACAACGGCTTTTGGTGCGGTTTATCGACCCGCGCGAAGCCACTGGTATGTGCTATCGGCTCACCTACTTCCTCCACCTCTATCTAACGGAAAAGGGCATCGAGACCACGCCCATCATCGGCTACGTCAACGACGGGACAGACGACGTTTTCATGTCCCATGCTTGGCTTGAGTACGGGGGCAAGAAAATTGACCTAACCTTAGGCCGGCCAGAACGACCGGAGCTTAACCCAGCCGGCGACATCCTGCTTCTCGATTTCCCGGTGAGGCGCGCGCGCAAATATAGCTACCACCTAACGAAGTCAGCCGAAGCTATTGCTGTCGAAAGCGAATGGCTGAAGGACCCACGCGGAGCGGCAGTTGTCAGGCACAAAACTGCCGAACATGAGGCCATGGAGAAACGAGCCAAGAGCGAGGCCGAGATGCGTGCTTTTCTCGACTTGGCGCCGGACGGCTTCACTTACGACCGTCTAGCCTCAATCATCACCTAGCGGGTACACGATCGAGCACGCTCTTTTGGTCGCTCAACATATCGTGCCACCTTTTGAAGGTATCGAGCAGCTTTTCACCCCGCCGCTGGAAATGTTCAAATCGATGCTTCTCGAAATATTCGCCCATCACGCTGTCGGCGTCGGTGATGAATTTATGCCAGACGACATAGGGCTTTTCGCCGGCCATCAACCAGTGCCCATGGACCATAAAATTGCGATCATTCGCTAGACCTTCGAAGGCATTCCGCAGCGCCTCGAATTTCTCGCCAGCCGCTTCCTCGATAACCGCGAGAATTTCATCAAAGTTATTGGAAGCAGGCTGTCGCGCCCGCTTCACGCGCTCCTTGACCTCCACTGTGCCGGCCATGTCCCAGGCAATCTCGATAGCCTTTTGCTCCAGGCGGCCGAAAAGTATGATGCAGGTCGCCATCTCGATCTTCACCCAATCGGGCATAGCCTTATCCAAGACCGTCCCGGCCGGCATTTCCTGATAAACGATTTCCATTGTTCACCTTTTTCGGAGGCTTGGATGACTCCTCACGCTATAGCTGTCGCTGTGAGCTGGCTAAATTCCGGTGGCCTTTTGCTCAATATTTTGGGCGTAGTTATGATCTGGTTCTATGGATTTCCCCAACCTTCCTTTTCAAAGGCAGGTGCCCTCCTCCTGGAGGACAATAACCCCACGCCGGATGGGAGGACCTATCGGCGGGTACGGGCTGAGCAAGCCGCAACCATGAAAACTTACCTGTCGTTATCGACGCTCGCCTTGTTCTGGATGATCGCAGGCTTTGTCCTTCAATTTCTTGCGGCCTTGATGAACGGCACTTACTCTTAAGCACGCTATGACAAACGACGAATCACCATACCAAAAGGCCCTACGCGCCTACCAGAAAGAGCGGCAGGAGCAGTTCGCAGCCGGTGTGGATGCCATCCCGCTTGACGTGTCTGAGCTAAGAAAAGCGATGAACCTTTTGGTTCGCGAGGACATTCGGTTCATCCCTGTGATCGCGTGCGCTTTTGCAGACGATGAAATGAAAGCGATGTTCAAGCAGTTCCTGCCGGACAACATTCCCGGAGGAAAGAGCAGCATGCTTGGCCGTTTTGGCCCGATATCTACTTTGTTTTCACGAATCCAGTTCGCGTTTGCTTTCGACATGGTCCATTCCGACGTTTTGCTGGCGCTCGATAAGTTAAGAGGCCATCGCAATGACATCGCCCACACGTGGGACCAAGATTTTATCGCCGACTTTATGGAGACGCCGCTTCCGTACATGGACGAGATGGAGGACGCGCTGCTTCACATAGACCTCAAAGACGGTGGCGATGGCGACCTCTCACCCGAAGCCTCACTTCGCCTAAGAACC
The DNA here is from genome assembly GCA_963795365.1 of uncultured Alphaproteobacteria bacterium. Lineage (GTDB taxonomy): Bacteria > Pseudomonadota > Alphaproteobacteria > Rhizobiales > Xanthobacteraceae > Bradyrhizobium. Next base: position 100,634 of record CAWCHW010000036.1, on the reverse strand, counting down.
GTTTGGCTTCTCGCTCGCCTGTTCTACGAGGCGCGTTTCTACTCCCTTGCAAGAATGGCGCAGCTCACACCCTACAAAGCCTTGTATCTCGAAGGGCACCCGAAGGCGCTACGCACAATCCAGGAGCCAGCCGCCCTTCACACCCAGCTAATCTTCGATCGCGACCGCGCAATGACGAGGTTTTAGACCGACCACCCACAAGTCGCCCGACTGAGAATCCAGAGAAGCGGCGCTTTCGCGAGCCTCAATGAGGAATAGACCTTCCGACACGGCATCCGTCACGACCAGAAAATTTTGTAGATTCAATGCTTTACCATCAATCTTGACCGACACTCAAAATTTCTCTTCCATTTTCCAGAAATTCTGCTATTCATAACCCATCCCGCCCACTAAGAGGGGCGATTCGCGGTCGTCACGATTTCGTTGGCGCGGGATGCGGTGGACGCAGCACATCGTCAGACTTGCGATGTGGTGCGGACGGCCAAGTCGTGTGGTCCCGATCCCCCGACGCTGGGATCAAGCCAACTTGCGATTTCGGCTGCGCCGAAACCGAGATCGATCGGCGATGGAGGCTAACAAGCCCGGACTCCAGGGAGAGCGCGAAGCAGCCGTTAAAACCATTGCGCAGGGAGTGCCGGTCGTTTCGGCTCACCTGTACTGACTTGTGGGCACCCTTCCTTTTCAGCCCACAAGGCCTGCGGGTGCGGCCAGCGCCCGGCATTCCCTGCGCCCTCTTGCTTCTCGAGGACGCGTGTCTTGCAAGACTCGGACGCATCGGCGCCGCGGGAACGAGGAATTGCTGTCATTGCGAGGAGCGCCAGCGACCGAGCAATCCAGAGCTTTAACGTGGTGAGATTTCTGGATTGCTTCGCTTCGCTCGCAATGACGACGGAGGTTTGTTTGAAGTTGAATCTGGTACGACGCCTACGCTGTGCGCGTTGACCACCCCCACCCCGGCGCTGCGCGATAGCCGATGCGAAGCATCGGCGTTCTTAGCGCTAAGAACGGCGGCCGAAGGCCGCCTATGCCTCCCCACAAGGGGGAGGGATGAGGAGAGACCGCCGCTCACTACAATCAAAGCTCGAAGCGCGGCACTCAATCTTACCGCAGAGGCGCACGTGACAGCGAGCTAATTCTGCAACCGCACGCCCAGCAGCACCACGGTCGCGTTCGAGCCCGCGAGCGGCACGTTGGAATCGAGGATGTCGTGGCGCAGCGAGCCCTTGATCCAGAGGTTGCGCGTCATCTTGTAGATCAGATCGCCCTCGATCGAGTAGGTCTTGTCCCTGCGAAAGTCGCCCTGATAGTCGTAGGTGCCGTAGGTGAACTTGCCGATCGCGGTGAGCCAGCGGCGGAAGTCGTGATCGACCTCGAAGGCGTAGGTGTGCACCAGCACGCCGGAGGTCAGCGGCAGCGTGGTCTCGGCGATCTGGGTGTCGGCGATGAACTTCGCGGTGGTGAGCGGCGTCACCGTCCAGATCAGCGAGCCCGAGGTGAGCAGGCCCTGCAGTCGCTCGAGCCGGGGATCGATATAGCTGCGCTCCGCCCAGCCGACCGCGACCTCGCCGGTGAGGAGCCGCGTGAACTCGAAGGACGTGCCGGCCTTGGCGTAGCCGCCGTTGGAGTCGCGCGCGAAACCGCTGCGATCGAATTGCAGGTCATGTTTGCGGGTGTCGCCCTCGGCTTCGACGAACGGCTTCAGCCCCGGCAGCACCTCGTAGGAGACGCGCCCGACGCCGCCGTACTGGGTGAAGTTGCGGTCGTCGTTCGACGCGAACGAGCCGTCGGTCAGCTTCGAGTTCTGGTAGTCGGTGCGGTCGACGGTGCCGCCGGCCGACACCTGCAGGCGGTTGAAGCGCTGGTCGAAGCCGAAGGTGCCGCCATAGGTGGCGTAGATCGGATAGCGCGCCAGTCCCGGCCTGGATGTTCGGGCTGCCGGGATTGTCGGTGGCGACGCGCAGCCGCGCCTGCCCGGTGAGATCGAAATCATGGGTGACGTCGAGGCGGCCGTCGACATGGCCGGTGAAGTCGGGACGATCGACATTGGTCGGCGCCGGATTGACCTGCCCGCCGTCGACCAGCGCCGGCAAGGTGCCGCCATAGCCGGTGAAGGAGCCGCGCAAATCCGCAACAACAGCGTGGCGCTCCCAGTTCGAGACCGCGAGAAATTCCGGCGCGATCACCCACTCCGGCAGGCCGTGCGGCTCGAAGATGCGGCCGGGATTGGTGTCGTAGCCGCCGGAGACCTCCAGCGCCGACTTGATCAGGAAGCTGCCGGCATAGTCGCCGACCGCGCCGAACGGATCGTCGTCCAGCTTCATGCGCCGGCGCACCGGCTGGCCCGGCACATTGTCGGCCATCCCGGGCGGCAGCGGCTGCTTGTTGGCGCCCTCCGACGGCGGCACCGAGAGACGAAGCTGGCCCGCGAAATTTTTCGCCGGCTCCTTCGGCGGCTGCGAGCCCGGGCCCGCGGGCTTCTTCGGCTTGACCTGGGCCGGATAGTATTTCGGCAGCTGTCGCTTGCGATTGAGCGAGTCGTAGCCGGCCTCTTTCGCGCCGCTGGCCGCGGGCAGGCCGTAGCTCGGCACTTTGCCGATGCGCGACTCCGCAGGCGCCTCGCGCGTGCGCGGATTGGGATCGTTGGGATCGGGCGGGCCTGGCGGCGCCGGTGGCCCCGGCGGCGCGTCGATCGCAGCCTGGCCGGTCTTGCGCAGCGGCAGATCCTGCGGCGAGATGAAGCCGCCGATCTTGGGATTGAGCAGGCCGGAGCCGAGATCCTGCGCGATCGCGGGTTCCGCGATGAGGAGCAGCCACGCGCAGCCGAAAGCCGCGCACAAGAAGAAAGCGCGCTGTCGCCGGCCCCAGGCTGGACCCGTCCCCACGATCAAGAAACTCCAACGAAATCATTACTTTCGCCGGCCCGCTCCGCCGCTCGCCAAAGCTGGCGCGCCGCGGAAAAGGTCGTTAATGGAGTTAAAACAATTATGGTTAATGAGCCGTTGAGGTCGGGACGCTCACATCGCCTCCCCTCACCGCCCGTGCTAAGCCTTGGCGCGCTTCCTGGAACCCATCGATGGCAAGCCAACACCCGCTGATATCTGCATCATCCGGCAACGACGCCAACGCCGCCGTCGAGTCGGCGCTGCGCACGCTCGAGACCGGCAGCCAGGGGATCGCGGCGCTCGCGGCCGCGCTGCAGGGCGCGCTTGGGACGGCATTCGCGGAATCGGTCGACCTGATCCGCCAGGCCAAGGGCCGCGTCATCGTCACCGGGCTCGGCAAGTCCGGCCATGTCGCGCGCAAATTTGCCGCGACACTGGCCTCGACCGGCACGCCGGCCTTCTTCGTGCACGCCGCCGAAGCCAGCCATGGCGATCTCGGCATGATCACGCCGGACGACGTCATCGTGGCCGTGTCATGGTCCGGCGAGCAGCCGGAGATGAAGAACCTCGTCAATTATTCCGCGCGCTTCGCCATCCCGATGATCGCGTTGACGTCGAACGCGCAGTCCTCGTTGGGTGCGGCCGCGCGAATCGTGCTGGAGCTGCCGAAGGCGCGCGAGGCCTGCCCGCATAATCTGGCGCCGACCACCTCGACGCTGATGCAGGCCGCGATCGGCGATGCGCTCGCGATCGCGCTTTTGGAAAGCCGCGGCTTCACCGCGCTGGAGTTCGCCAACTTCCATCCCGGCGGCAAGCTCGGCGCGATGCTCAAACATACGTCCGACCTGATGCACACCGGCGACGAACTGCCGCTGAAACCGCTCGGCACGACAATGTCGGACGCGCTGGCCGAGATGTCGGCCAAGGGTTTCGGCTGCGTCGCCATTGTCGATCCGCGCGGGCTGATCGCGGGCATCATCACCGACGGCGATCTGCGCCGAAAGATGCGCCCCAATCTGGAGTCGGCGACCGTCGACGAGATCATGACCCGCAATCCGAAGACCATCGCCCGCGACTCGCTCGCCAGCGAGGCGCTGGAGCTGCTCAATTCCCTGAAAATCACCACGCTTGTTGTCACCGACAGCGGCAAGCCGGTCGGGATCATTCATCTGCACGACCTGCTGCGAGCAGGCGTGGCTTAGTTATTGCGGAAACCGCGCGGCGGTCTCCTCCAACGGCAGTTTCAACCCATTCGCCAGATACGACACCGTGCGATAGAAGCCGCACAGCAGGATAATCTCGAAGATCTTCGCCTCGTCAAAATGCGCCGCCAGCGCCGCGAATTCGGCATCGCTGAGGGTGGCGCGGTGATGCAGCGCGTCGACCGCCGCGATCATGGCCTGCTCGGCTTCGGACCAGCACGGCGCATCCGCGCCGCCATGCACGGTGGCGCGAACCTGCTCCTCGGTCAGATGCGCGGGGCCCGCAAAAATCGCGACATGCACGCCCCATTCATATTCGCATGTGTTGAGCGCGCAGGTGCGGTCGATCACGATCTCGCGCTCTCTCAGGGTCAGCGGACCGGGGTCGAGCAGGCTGCCGGCGCGGAATTTTCCCCAGGCGCGCGGCTGGCTCGCCATCACGCGGAACAGCATCAAGGGCGGCGCGCCGCGCATGATGCGGTCGAATATTTCCCCGGTTTCCGGGGCATAGGGCGGCTGAAGCGGGGCGACGCGTGACATGGCAGGCTCCTGTGCTACAATATCCGTAGCATCATGCTACATATTCCGTAGCAGATCGCAAGGAGCCGGCCATGCCGAAGAGGGCTGCAGCCATGACAAAACGCGGGGTTCGCGGCTCGCGCACCGGTCGGCCGGTGATGGCGCTGCTGGATTTGCTGGGCCGGCGCTGGACGCTTCGCATCGTCTGGGAGCTGCGCGAGGACCGCGCGCTGACCTCGCGCGCGCTGCGCACCGCCTGCGACGAGGCGTCACCGACGGTGCTGAACGAGCGGCTGCAGGAATTGCGCGAGGCAGGCTTTGTCGACCTCGGCGAGGCCGGCGGCTACGCGCTCACGCCGCTCGGCAAGGAGTTGGCGGCGCATGTCATGCCGCTGCATCGGTTTTGCGGAGAGATGGAGCAGGCGGTAGCGATCGTAGCCCGGGTGAGCGCAGCGATACCCCCCTGGCGAACGGTCCCCGTCGCATGTCGCTTCGCTCATGCGGTGCTACGCCGCCGCCACCGTCAGATTGGCGCCGTCCGCCTGCACGATCCTGACCCGGCTGCCGGCCGGCGCGTCAGGACCGGCGACCCGCCAGATGGTATCATCGATCCGCACGGTGCCCGCGCCGTCGATGATCGGCTTCTCCAAGGTGAACACGCGGCCGACCAGCGCGTCGGCGCGCTTGTTGAGAAACGGGTTGCTCACGCTGGCGGTGCTGTTGCTCTTCGCCAGCCGCCGCCAGATCGGCACCGCGATCGCGGCGAACACCGCGAACATCAAAAGCTGCGTCTGCCAGGACGGGTGCACGACAAACGACACCAACCCGACCAGCAGCGCCGCCAGTCCCAGCCAGAACAGGAACACGCCGGGCGCGGCCAATTCCAGCGCCATCAGGATGAACCCGAAGATCAGCCAGTTCCAGGTTCCCAGCGTGGTGAACATCTCGGCCATGACACGACCTCACATTTTTGGGCATGATCTGATTCGGAAAACCGGTTCCCGCTTTTCCGGATCATGCTCTCCTGATTTATTAGCGCGTCACCGGCGGCGGCGTCGGCCCCGCGCTCGGCACCGAACTGGTGCGGCGCGCGGCGGCCTGCGCCGACAGCGCGCTTTCGCCGAACGTCGCCTTGGCGATCTCGCCGATGCCGGCAAGCGAGCCCAGCAAGCTCACGGCCTCGATCGGCAGCATGATGATCTTCTGGTTCGGCGCGTCGGCAAAGCCGCCGAACGCCTTGATGTATTTGTCGGCGATGAAGTAATTCAGCGCCGCGACGTCGCCCTTGGCGATCGCCTCCGACACCATCTGCGTCGCTTTCGCCTCGGCCTCGGCCGAACGCTCCCGCGCCTCGGCGTCGCGGAAGGCGGCCTCGCGGCGGCCCTCGGCCTGCAGGATCTGGCCCTGCTTGGCGCCCTCGGCGCGCAGGATTTCGGATTGCCGCTGGCCTTCGGCCTGCAAAATGTCGGCGCGCTTGACGCGCTCGGCCTTCATCTGCCGGCCCATCGCCTCGACCAGATCGGCCGGCGGCACGATGTCCTTGATCTCGATGCGGTTGACCTTCAGCCCCCAGGGCGACACCGCGGCGTCGACCACGCGGAGCAGCCGCTCGTTGATCTCGTCGCGATGCGACAGCACCTGGTCGAGATCCATCGCGCCCATCACCGAACGGATGTTGGTCATGGTGAGCACGATGATCGCCTGGTTGAGGTTGGAGACCTCGTAGCTCGCCTTGGCAGCGTCGAACACCTGGAAAAAGGCGACGCCGTCGACGGTGACGGTGGCGTTGTCCTTGGTGATGACCTCCTGCTCGGGAATGTTGATCACCTGCTCCATCATGTTCATTTTGCGCCCGACGCGATCGAAGAACGGAACGATCAGGTTCAGGCCAGGCGACAGCGTCTGGGTGTATTTGCCGAACCGCTCGATGGTCCAGTCCCAACCCTGCGGCACGGTTTTCACCCCGGCCAGCAGCGTGACGATGACGAGCAGCACAAGCGCAATTGCAAAGATGTCAAAGCCGGACATGGATCCTCCAAGGCGGGACATGGGAATGCCCGCGCGAATTCATCGCCAAACGTGTCTCACGATTGCCGCCTCGTTATGTCGGCAGGGATGGCGCGCCGGTTCACCCGGCATCTTCTTGCGCAGATAGCTATGTACGGATGGCACGGCTTGCCAGATGTGAGGGTCGTGAACCAGGCAAGTGGCTTCTGGATATGAGAAAACGACACGATTCGCATTGCCGCGTGGGCTGCGGTTGCGAATGAGTAGCAACTCACCGACGCACAGCATCAGCAAAGTGCAAGCAGGTGCATCTTCATATCCAACCCTGCAGCTCGCGCAGCACGAGATGACGAATCATGTCCATGCCGGCGTCGCTGTCGTTGAGGCAGGGAATCGCGGAAAACTCCTCGCCGCCATTGTGCTTGAAGATTTCGGCATTCTCCTGCGCGATCTCCTCCAGCGTCTCCAGGCAATCGGCGGCGAAGCCCGGCATCACCACCGCGATGCGCTTCACGCCGTCTTTCGCGAGCTTCGCCATGGTCGCATCGGTGTAGGGCTGCAGCCACTCGTCATAGCCGAAGCGCGACTGGAAGGTCAGCAGCAGCTTCGAGGCGTCGAGACCGAGACGCTTGCGCAACGCCTCCGTCGTGGCGATGCACTGCGCCTGATAGGGATCGCCCTTGTCGACATACGCTTTCGGCATGCCGTGGAAGGAGGCGACGATCAGCTCCGGCTTGAACGGCAGCGAGGCGAGATGCGCGTCGATCGAGACGGCCAGCGCCTCGATGTAATCGGGATCGTCATAGTAGGGCGGGCTCACCCGCAGGGTCGGCTGCGCGCGCTGGGAGGCCAGCACGCGAAACACCTCGTCGCAGACGGTCGCCGAGGTCGCCGCCGAATATTGCGGATACAGCGGCACCACCAGCAGCCGGTCGCAGCCGCGCTTCATCAGCGACTCGATCCCGGAGCGGATCGATGGATTGCCGTAGCGCATCGCCCAGCCGACCTCGACATGCTCGTGATCGGCGATGCCGCGCCCAAGCTTCTCGGCCTGCGCCCGCGTGATGGTCTTCAGCGGCGACTCGTTGCGCTCCGTGTTCCAGATTTTCAAATAGTCGCGCGCCTTGATGCGCGGGCGGGTGCGCAGGATGAAGCCGTTGAGAATCAGCTGCCAGACGGGACCCTGGTTCTCGATCACCCTGGGGTCGGACAGAAACTCCTTCAGATAGACGCGCACGCCTTTGGCGTCGGCGGTGTCGGGCGTGCCGAGATTGACCAGCAGCACGCCGACATGCGACGGCGGCGCGGCAGCCTTGGAAGCATCATTGGAAGCAGCCATTGCCATGCGGCCAGTGGCTTCGCGCGCCGCACCATCCTTGTCAAGGCGGGCGGCCTTTCGATACTCTGTGCGGACAACGCGGAGACAAGCATGACGGTTGCGGAATGGTGCATCTTCGGAGCCGTGATCCTGTACCTTCTGACCATCGCGCCGTTCAAGGCGGCGAACGCGCGGTCTTTCGACAATTCAAAGCCGCGCGATCCCGACTTCTACGATCAGCCGCTCCGCTCGCGCGCCCTCGGCGCTCATCTGAACGGCATCGAGACCTTTCCGTTCTTCGCGGCCGCCGTGCTGCTCGCCGAATTCCGCAACGCGCCGCAGAACCTGATCAACGAGCTGGCCGTGCTGTTCGTGATCGTCCGCGTCGCCTATGTGCTGACTTATATCGGCAACCGGCCGACCTTGCGCTCGATTCTCTGGAACATCGGCTTCGTCATCAATGTCGCGATCTTCTTCCTGCCGCTGCTGCGGCAGTGGCTGGCTGTTTAGCCGTCAGAGGCAGGTCGCCCGCTCGGCCGCGATATAACCGAACAGCAGCCCCGCGCCGAACAACAGCACCAGCCCCGCCGCGGCGAATTCGATGCCGCGCATGACAAGCGCGCCGCCGCCGTCGCGACCCTCGCTCAGGCGGCGCGCCACGTCCCTGGCAAACACCGCGACCACCGCAATGGTCGCGACCGTGATCGCGGTTCCCAGCCCCATCACGAAGGTCGCGGCGATGCCGGCCCAGAACAGGCCCTGCGCCAGCGCGAACACCAGCACCAGGATCGCGCCCGAGCACGGCCTTATTCCGACGGTCAGGATCGCAGCCAGACCGCGCCGCCAGCCGCCGGCTCCTCCCAACTCGTCCGGCATCGGCCCATGGGAATGGCCGCAATGCTCGTCATGGACGTGGCCATGATCCTGATGATGGTGATCGTGGCCATGGTGATGGTCGTGGTCGTGGTGGTGATGCGCCGCCACCGCGAAAACAGGCTTCGACCGCCCGGTCTGCAGCGCACTGATGAAGGCGCCACCCTTGGTCCAGACCAGCCGCGCGCCGAAGATCGCGATCAGCGCATAGCTTGCGATCTCGATCGCTTTCTCGGCGCCGCACATGGTCTTCGCCGTGATATTCAAAAGCCAGGCCCCGACCGCGACGATGATGACCGCGACCAGAGCCTGCATCAGCGCCGAGGCAAAGGACAGCACGATGCCGCGCCACGCCGTCTCCTGATTGGCGACCAGGTAAGACGAGATCACGGCCTTGCCGTGGCCGGGACCGGCGGCATGAAAGATGCCGTAGGCAAATGAGATCGCGAGCAAGGTCCAGACCGCCGAGCCGTCGGACTTCGCGGCGCGGATGGTTGTGGAAATCTCGCGATAGAATTCGGACTGCCGGGCGAGCAGCCATCCCACGAAGCCACCGACCTGCGGCTCCGGCGCGGGACGCGGTCCGCCGAACGGGCGTCTGCGCCATCGCGATATGCACGGCGCTGTCGACGGCGACGAAAAGCACGAACAACGCGGCGCACGCCGCCAGCGTGCGCGTGAGCGGCGGGGCGTGCCTCACGGGCAATCCACCGTGATCTTGTTGGCGAACATCATGCCGAAATTCGCATTCGCGCCACCGTCGGCAAAGGTCTGCTCGTTCAGCGCCTGTGCATTGGCCGAACCGTCGTTCGGCCGTTGTAGCTGCATCTTGCAGCCCTCCGGCGCGCCGACCAGCTTCACCGGGTCCTTCTCCGCCATCCTGAAGTCGATGAAGAAGGAGCGGTCGAACACGTCGAGCACAAGCTGCCTCGCCTTGAATGGCGTCTTGACCGGCAGCGTGAAATGCAGCGTGAGCTGGCCGTTGGTGTAATCGAGGAAGTAGTCGATCGGGTCTTCGAACCTCTCCTTCTTGCCGTCGGCCTTGGCGAAGGTGAAATAGGAAAACTCCTTGAGCGACTCCGCATTGGTCTGCGCCAGACCCGCCAGTTCCTCGCGGGTGTAGACGCCCTTCGTTTTGGTCTCGATGCCCTGCAGCGCGTAGGCCGCGAACATCTCGTCGAAGGTCCAGGCATGGCGCACGCCCGTCAGCGTTCCGTCGGGCGCGTAAAGCAGCTCGCTCACCGAGATGATCCAGACATGCGGATGGGCCTCAGCCGCGGTCGCGCCGAGAAGCAACGGCAACAGCAGGGCCAGGCGGCGGAGCAATGCGGACACGTCAGGCCGCTTTCGGCTCGTCCAGCAGCCCGCGCCGGCGCAAGAGCGCGTCGGGCTCGGGCTCGCGACCGCGAAAGGCGACATAGGCCGCCTCGGGGTCGACCGAGCCGCCTGAGGAATAGATGTCGTCATGCAGGCGCCTGGCGGTCGCGGGATCGAAGATGTTGCCGGCCTCCTCGAAGGCGCCGAAGGCGTCGGCGTCCATCACCTCCGACCACATGTAGCTGTAATAACCCGAAGCGTAGTGATCGCCGGAGAAGATGTGGCCGAACTGGGTCGGCCGGTGGCGCATCGCGATCTCATCTGGCATGCCGATCTTGGCAAGCTCGGCCCTCTCGAAGGCGTCAACGTCGCGGCTCGCGGCGGCCGGCTGGGTGTGGAATTCGAGATCGAGCAGCGCCGAGGAGACGAACTCCACGGTGGCAAAGCCCTGGTTGAACTTGCGCGCGGCGAGGAAGCGCCTGAGCAGGTCCGCGGGCAGCGGCTCGCCGGTCTGGTAGTGGCGGGCGAAGCGTTGCAGCACTTCGGGGCGCTCCTGCCAATGCTCATAGAGCTGGGACGGCAGCTCGACGAAATCGGTGAACACCGCAGTGCCCGACAGCGAGGGATAGGTCACGTTGGAGAGCATGCCGTGCAGGCCGTGGCCGAACTCGTGGAACAGGGTGCGGGCGTCGTCCGGCGAGAGCAGCGCCGGCTCGCCGTCCGCGCCCTTGGCGAAGTTGCAGACATTGATGACAAGCGGCGCGATCGCACCGTCGAGCTTCTGCTGATCGCGCAGCGAGGTCATCCAGGCGCCGGAGCGCTTCGAGGGCCGGGCGAAGTAATCGCCGTAAAACAGCGCCTTGTGGGCCCCGCTCCCGTCCCTGACTTCCCAGACCCGCACATCGGGATGCCAGACCGGAATGTCCTTGCGCTCGTTAAACGAGATGCCGAACAGGCGGGTGGCGCAGTCGAAGGCGGCCTCGATCATGCGATCCAGCGCCAGATAGGGCTTGATGGCGTCGTCGTCGAAATCAGCTTTGCGCTGGCGCACCTTCTCGGCGTAGTAGCGCCAGTCCCAGGGCGCGAGGGCGAAATTGCCGCCCTCTTCCGCGATCAGCGCCTGCAGTTCATCACGATCGGCGAGCGCGCGCGTCCGCGCCGGCTTCCAAACCCGCTCCAGCAGGCCCCGCACGGCCTCCGGGGTCTTTGCCATGGAGTCCTCGAGCCGGTAAGCGGCGAAGGTCGGGAAGCCCAGCAGCTTCGCGCTCTCCTCGCGCAGCGCCAGGATCTCGCCAATGTTCGCCTTGTTGTCGTTGGCGTTGCCGTTGTCGCCGCGGGCGATGAAGGCCTTGTAGACCTTCTCGCGCAGGTCACGTCGAACAGCGCTCTTCAGGAACTGCTCCACGAAGGAGCGCGACAGCGTCATGATCGTCTTGCCGGCCAACCCACGCTGTTCGGCTGCGGCCCTCGCCGCCGCCACGAAGCTGTCAGACAGCCCGGCGCAGTCGGCTTCGGAGAGCTCCAGCACCCAGTCCTGCTCGTCGCCGAGCAAATGATGGCTGAAACTTGTGCCAAGATGAGCCAGGCGCTCGTTGATGACAGCCATCCGTTTCTTGGCCTCGTCCGAGAGGCCGGCGCCGGCACGATGGAAGCGGGTGTAGGTCCGCTCCAGGAGCCGCATCTCCTCAGCCGTGAGATTCAGGTTGGCGCGGTTCTCGTGCAACAGCGCGATGCGGCCGAACAGCACGGCGTTCATCAGAATCGGATTCCAGTGCCGCGCCATCCGCAGCGACACCTCCTTGTCGATCTCCAGGATCGCCGGATTGGAGTGCGCCGACACCAGGTCGTAGAACACGCCTGCGACCTTGTTCAGCAGCTTGCCGGAGCGCTCCAGCGCCGTGACGGTGTTGGCGAAGTCGGGCGCCGCCGGATCATGGCTGATGGCAGCGATTTCGGCCGCGTGATCGGCAAAGGCCTGCTCGAAGGCGGGCAGGAAATGTTCCGGCTTGATCGTGTCAAAAGGCGGGGTCTGGTGCGGCGTCTGCCACGCGGCCAGGAGCGGATTGTCGTGAGCCTGCGGGGCTGAGCTGGTCGCGGTCTCTGGCATCGAAAAATCCCGTATTTGTCCGGCTTATTTCCGCGCCTGCTATATCACGCCATCGGGCTTTTTTGGGCCTTTTGCGCTTGATAGCGGCCCGCTTTTCGGAGAGATTGCGGCCCGCAAAACAGGACGTCATCGATGAGCTCGCAGCCTTCCCAGACCTCCCGCCAGATCGTCTGGCCCAGCGTCGTCACCGTGATCTCCGCCGCGATCCTGATCGGCGCGGAGGTGTTCGGCGCGGCCTTTGCCGGCGGCTGGGCGCTCGCGATTCTCTTCGATCTCGGCGACCAGGGCGCCCACATCGTGCAGGCACTGCTGTTTGCGGTCGGCGTGTTCGTGATGATCTCCTTCATCCGCGCCGCCCAGCGCGTCGAGCCCTTCTTCAAGCGCGGCTGATTCGCGGCGACATCGCGATTCAAGAAAGTCGCTGTGCCGCAAGGCTTGTCGCGACGCTTCGAGCTTCAGAAAAACTTAACACCTGTTCATCTTCAGCGCTCGCGCGAGCCTCTCGGACGCGTATCGCAAGCTCGTGTTAGGCAAATTTGTCCTCAGCCTAAAAAAAATGTTGCGAAGCAGAGTCAAAAGTCTTATGTGCGTTTCTGCCCAATTTCGCACGTGCCTGTGGTCGTGTGTCAGTCGGTAGGTATCCGGACAAGAGGCCGGACAGCCGCCAAGGGATGAAGAACCGAGGGTCGCTTAGAGGTCCGGCGTTCAGCCGGAAACTTAAGTGGCCAGCATCTCTCTCAAGAGATGCCGCTGAAGGTCTCTCCACTCCTTGCAACCGTGACTGGCAGCCGGAGGCGAACCGGCGCACCCCGCTCTCAACGGGGGACGCGACTTAAAGCAACGACGGATCGGGCTTTTTTGGTCTCTACCGGCATTCCACCGCCGGCGCGGGCTACTGAAAAGGCTTGTCCTTCATTGCCAGGTGATCGGGCGGGAACATTCCCAACCAATCCACGGCAGCACAGTTCGGTCTGAGTTCGAGGCTGCGCCGCGTCTCCATCGTGCGGCTACGCCGAAGCACTCACGCACCGAAAAACAATTTGAACGGGCCCCGTCGCTTGGGCCGTTTGGAGGGTGCTATGACCGAACGTATCAGGGAATTCCTGCGTAACCGCCGCAACGACGGGCTCGACACCGAGCCCTGCCTCGTCGTCGACCTCGACGTCGTGCGCGACAACTATTCGAACTTCGCCAGGGCGCTGCCCGACAGCCGCGTGTTCTACGCGGTGAAGGCCAATCCCGCGCCGGAAGTGCTGAACCTGCTCGCCTCGATGGGCTCCTGCTTCGACACCGCCACCGTCGCCGAGATCGAAATGGCGCTGGCTGCGGGTGCGACGCCGGACCGCATCTCCTATGGCAATACGATCAAGAAGGAGCGCGACATCGCGCGCGCCTTCGCGCTCGGCATTCGCCTGTTCGCGGTCGACTGCGCCGCCGAGGTCGAGAAGATCGCCCGTGCCGCCCCTGGCGCCAAGGTGTTCTGCCGCATCCTGTACGACTGCGCCGGCGCCGAGTGGCCGCTGTCGCGGAAGTTCGGCTGCGACCCCGAGATGGCGGTCGAGGTGCTCGACCTTGCCAAGCGTTCGGGGCTGGAGCCGTGCGGCATCTCCTTCCATGTCGGCTCGCAGCAGCCCAAGGTGAAGGCGTGGGACCGCGCGCTGGCCATGACCGCCCAGGTGTTCCGCGATTGCGCCGAGCGGGGGATCAACCTCACCATGGTCAACATGGGCGGCGGTTTCCCGACCCGGTACCTCAAGGACGTTCCTCCGGTCGTGCAGTACGGCCGGTCGATCTTCCGAGCGCTGCGCAAGCATTTCGGCAACCAGATCCCGGAGACCATCATCGAGCCGGGACGCGGCATGGTCGGCAATGCCGGGATCATCGAGTCCGAAGTCGTCCTGATCTCCAGGAAGAGCGACGAGGACGAGGTGCGCTGGGTGTACCTGGACATCGGCAAGTTCGGCGGTCTCGCCGAGACCATGGACGAGTCGATCCGCTACGCGATCCGCACCCCGCATGACGGGGCCGAGATGACGCCGTGCGTGCTCGCAGGTCCCACCTGCGACTCCGCCGACGTGCTGTACGAGAAGATGCCGTATCCGCTTCCGGTGACGCTCGAGATCGGCGACAAGGTGCTGATCGAGGGGACCGGGGCCTATACGTCGACCTACTCGTCGGTGGCCTTCAACGGCATTCCGCCGCTGAAGACCTACCACATCTGACCTCTCGCAGAGGCAGCGACCAACCGGGAGCCGGCGCGCCGGCTCCCTCCCAATCATCCTGATTCTGACGACAACGCTTGTCCGGGGCGCGCTTTGCAGCCACGCGGCAAGCGAGGACTGACGTGCCATGACTGCTGTCCAGACCCCGTTCGCCCTCACCCCGAAAGCCGCTCCGTTCGCGATCCGTGCGGAGAAGGCTCAAGACGAGGCCGCCCGTGAAGCGCTGCTCGATGCCTGCTTCGGCGAGAACCGCCATACGCGCACCTGCCAGCGCCTGCGTGACGGACGTACGCCCGCGGACGGCCTTGCGCTGTCGGCGGTGGCGCAAGGCAAGCTGATCGGGACATTGCGGTTGTGGCACGTCAGCGCCGGCGGCAGGCATGCGCTCGTGCTCGGCCCGCTGGCGGTTGATTGCGCCTTCCGCAAGCTCGGGGTCGGGGCCGCGCTGATCGCCCGCGCAGTTGCGGCGGCAAGAGCGCGTGGCCATCGCGCGGTTCTCCTGCTCGGAGACGCCGCCTATTACGAGCGCTTCGGCTTCTCGGCGGCGAAGACCGCCGACCTGATGCTGCCCGGCGCCTACGAGCAGGAGCGGCTGCTCGGCATCGAACTCGTCCCGGGCGCGCTCGACGGCGCCTGGGGCATGATCGTGCCGACCGGCGGATCGCTGCCCAAGTCGAAGGCAGTCCGTGCCCGCAAAGCGTCGCGGCTCGTTCCGCGTGCCGCCTGACGCATGTCCAGCTCCGTCTCCGACGTGACACGGCGACTGGCCTGAGCTAGGCAAACGCCGTCAACAGCCCGACCTTTCAACCGAGGCCCGCCATGCCCCGTCGCCTGATCTCGACCGGCTCGCCGCTTGAGAAGACCGTCGGTTACAGCCGCGCCGTGATCGACGGCGATTTCGCGTTCGTCGCCGGAACCACCGGCTATGACTACGCCACCATGACCATGCCGTCCGACGTCACGAGCCAGTCACGCAACTGCTTCAAGACCATCGAGGCCGCCCTGAAAGAGGGCGGCTTCGCGATGGCCGACATCGTCCGCGCGACTTACTACATCACCGATGCCAACAACATAGATGCCCATTTCGCCGTCTGCGGCGAGGTTTTGCGCGACATCCGCCCCGCGGCGACGTTGCTGGTCGTCACCGCGCTGGCCAAGCCCGAGATGAAGATCGAGATCGAAGTCACCGCCAAGCGCCGCAGCGCCTGATCCCCGCAAATTTCCTAGCACCTTTCCGGAGAACCAAATGAGCCCCGCCTCGCCGATTCACGCGAAGATTTCCGGCCCTATCGTCATGATCGGCTTCGGCTCGATCGGCAAGGGCACCCTGCCGCTGATCGAACGCCATTTCGACTATGACAAGTCGCGCTTCGTCATCATCGACCCGCATGAGGACGGCGAACTTGCCAGGCAGCATGGCGTGCGCTTCATCAAGCAGGGCGTGACCCGCGACAATTACCGCGAGCTGCTGGTGCCGCTGCTCACCGCAGGCGGCGGCCAAGGCTTTTGCGTCAATCTCTCGGTCGACACCTCCTCGGTCGACATCATGATGCTGTGCCGGGAGATCGGCGCGCTCTATGTCGACACCGTGATCGAGCCGTGGGCCGGCTTCTATTTCGACAAGAATATCGGGCCCGAGAAACGTTCGAACTACGCGCTGCGTGAGACGCTGCTGGAAGCGCGCCGCAAGAGCCCGGGCGGCACCACCGCGGTCTCCACCTGCGGCGCCAATCCCGGCATGGTGTCGTGGTTCGTCAAGCAGGCGCTGCTCGACATCGCCCGCGACACCAACACGGCGTTCAACGAGCCGAAGAGCCGCGAGGGCTGGGGCCAGCTCGCCCACAAGCTCGGCGTCAAGGGCATCCATATCGCCGAGCGCGACACCCAGCGCTCCAAGAAGCCGAAGCCGATGGACGTGTTCGTCAACACCTGGTCGGTCGAAGGCTTCGTCTCCGAAGGCATGCAGCCGGCCGAGCTCGGCTGGGGCACCCACGAGACCTGGATGCCGGACAACGGCCGTACCCACCCCGACGGCTGCGGGGCCGCGATCTACCTGATGCAGCCGGGCGCCAACACCCGCGTGCGCTCCTGGTGCCCGACGCCCGGTGTGCAATACGGCTTCCTGGTCACCCACAACGAGTCGATCTCGATTGCGGATTACTTCACCGTGCGCGACGGCCAGAAGGTGATTTACCGGCCGACCTGCCACTACGCCTATCATCCGGCCAATGACGCGGTGCTGTCGCTGCACGAGATGTTCGGCGCCACCGGCAAGATGCAGCCGAGCTGGCACATCCTGGACGAGAACGAAATCGAGGACGGCATCGACGAGCTCGGCGTGCTGGTCTACGGGCATTCGAAGAATGCCTATTGGTACGGCTCGCAGCTCTCGATCGAGGAGACCCGGCGGATCTGCCCATATCAGAACGCCACCGGCATGCAGGTGTCGTCGGCCGTGCTCGCCGGCATGGTCTGGGCGCTGGAGAACCCGCAAGCCGGCATCGTCGAAGCCGACGAGATGGATTTCCGCCGCTGCCTGGAAATCCAGCTGCCCTATCTCGGCCCGGTGAAGGGCTTCTACACCGACTGGACGCCGCTCACCGATCGCCCCGGCCTGTTCCCGGAGGATATCGACACGTCGGATCCCTGGCAGTTCAGGAACGTGCTGGTGCGGTGACCGCGCCAGCGCTGACCGAAATATCAGTCAGCGCCAGCCAACAATCAAAAGCCAGCGCGGCGCGGCTCCTCACGGGGCAGGCGTTATCGTTCCTGCTGGTCTTCGGCGTGAAGCAGTTTCTTCTTGAACTTGCCGATGTCGTCATGGACATGCGCGAAGCTGACGATCCGGTAGACGGCCCTGCCGACATTCCCGCCACCGGTATTGCAGATGATCACGGGGCCGGCGGCGGCCTGCAGGCCATTGGTTTGAGCCTCCAGCCAGTCATGATTTTCGATGGTGGTCTCGATCCGGCAATCCGTGGGGATTTCGATCCCCATGCCGGACAAGGTTTTTCGCGGGTTGCGCAGGAAATCCAGATATTCGGCGGGCGTACATTCCCAGAAATGAAGATAAAACGGCTCGTCCTTGATGATTTTAGAGCGCGCTGACAAATCGACGATCTTCGATGGCATGCCGTCTCTCCCAAAGCGATTGTTATGAACGGTGCAACCGTAGAAAGATATCATGACGTCAGCAAGGCAGTGAGCCCGGGGGCTTGCGCTTCACTTCGCCAGATAATCGAACGCCACGCTGCCCAGCCCCAGCGTCAGGTCGGCCTTGAAATGCAAGGCCGAGACCACCTCGCGCACCGGCAGCCGCGCGACGTCGCACAGCGCATGCGGGAATAGCCCGAGCGCGGCCGGGCCGGTCCACGCCTCCTTCAACGTGATGTCCTCGAGATGGTAGCGCACCAGTTCGAGGATGCGCGGACTGCCGTCGACATGCGGGATGATCTTCAGGATGAAGTTCGGCTTCTTCATGCCCTTCAGGGTGGCGTCATGGTCGACGGCGCGATACTTGTAGCCCATGGTCGCCGAGGCGCAGAGCACCGAGCCGTAATGCAGCGTGCCGACCAGCACGTCGCTCTCGACCTCGAGCTTCGGCCGCGCCAGCTTCTTGGGAAAGCCCCAGAGCTCGCGGCCGCCGGCGATCGGCGCCTCGTCATCCAGATACATCGAATGCACATAGACGCCGTCTTCGCCCTCAAAGCGCACCGGGATCACCTGCCCGGTCTCGGTGTAGTCGCCGAAGCCGGTCGAGTCCGGCATGCGAATGAACTCATAGTTCACGAGTGAATCAGTCACCTCCAGCGGCTCCGGCACCACGGCCGCGAGCGCCTCCGGATCGGTGCGATAGGTGACGACCAGGAATTCCCGATTGAAGAAGCGGTAGGGCCCCATCGGAAACGCGGGATTGGTCAGCGGCATCGAATAGGCATTGCGCCTGACGTCGTCTATTTTCATGGGTCTTCCCTCGTGGTGTCGCCCGCCATTATGGGGCGGCACCGTGACGGGAGCGAGACCAGAAAACAGGCTTGCGGGGCGAATTTGAAATCGGCAATGCGAAGACGAAAGAATGTCACCTCATGGTGAGGAGCGCCGCGGAGCAGGCGCATCGCGAGAACCATGAGGCCCGCGGCCATCCTTCGAGACGCCGCTGCGCGGCTCCTCAGGATGAGGGTCGGCGCCTATTTATCCTTGATCGGAGGCGCGACCTTCTCGGCGGGCGCGGGCGGCAGGGCGGGCTGGGCGCCGTCCTTCTGCGCCTCCGGCTTGGGCGTCGCCGGCTCAGGCGCCGGCGTGGTCGGACGCGTGCCGCCGGGCATGGATTCCGCGGGCGTATTGCTCGGCGTGGGCGCCTGCGCGAGATGCATGCGGTCCTGCGCGCGGATTTGCGCGACCGAAGCCCCGGCGATTGCAACCCCGGCGATCACCAACATCGCGGCGAGCCACATATCCCGGCCAAAGTGTCTCCGGGTCTCAGGCGCTTCGTTCATCGCGGCATCCTCCGCGATATCAACGGCCGGATAAGCCCCGAAGTTCCCTCTGGAACGAGAGCATGATCCGGAAAAGTGTGAAGCGGCTTTCCGAAAGGATCATGCTCAAACAAGAGTCTAAAGCGGGAAGATGCCGGCGTCGCCCTCCTCGTCGGACAGCGCCAGCAGCGTGCCCTTGGCGTTCCAGGCCAGCGCCGTCGTCGGCGACGAACCGGGGCGGCGCAGCAGGATTTCCGCGCCGTCATTGAGCCGCACCATCAGCACGGTGCCGTCCTCATAGCCACAGGCGAGGATGTCCTGCTTGGGATGGCAGGCGACCGCGGTGACGCGCGATTGCAGCGGTGCCAGCATCGCGGGCTCCTTGCCCATCGGGCCGTCCTTGCTGGCGAACGGCCACATGATCACGGTGTCGGCGCCGGAAGTTGCGAGAGATTTTCCACCCGCGCTCCATGACATCGATCTGACGCGGCCGGGATAGCCGGACATGCGCATGTGGCGGTTGTCGGCGAGCCGCCAGCCGTGCAACGCCGGCTCGTGCATTGTCGTGACCAGGAACTTGTTGTCCGGCGAGAACACGACGCCGAGATGCGAGCCGGCCCATTCCAGAAATTCGGGCTTGGCCGCCATGTTGGGAAACCACAAGGTCACGCCGTTATAATGCGCGACGGCAAGACGCAGCCCCTTCGGTGCGAACGCCAGACCGCCGACCGTCGAGGGCATATCGAAGGTCTTTTCCTCACCCTTGCCGCTCTTGACGAAGGCGGTCTTGCCGGCCGACCAGGCGAAGGCGCCGTCGGCATGGACCGCGACATTGTCGATCCAGCGCCGCCTGGCGTCGACCGCAAGCTGCGTGACCTTGCCCTTGGCGTTCAGCTCGAGGACCTTGCCGTCATCGCCGCCCGTGATCAGGCGCTTGCCGTCCGACACCGCGCAGAGAATGCCGCCGCCATGCGTCTCGACTTTGGAAATCGCGCCTTCGGCATCGACCAGCGACACGGTTTCCTCGGCGCCGACAAAGGCAGCTCGGTCTCCGAGGAAATGCACGGAAGTGACCGCCGCGCCGATTGCGACCGGTTTGACGCGGTCGGTCAGCGAAACGATGGAGGGGCGCTCGCCCGGGTCGAATTCGCTCATCACGTGGTGATGCAGCTTTCGAAGCCGGCGCGGATCGCCTGCTCCGGCAATTCACGGCCGATGAAGACGAGGCGGCTCTGGCGCGGCTCGCCGTCCTTCCATCTCCGCTGATGGTCGCCCTCCAGCATCATGTGCACGCCCTGGAAGACGTAGCGGTCGTCATCGCCGGTGAAGGCGAGGATGCCCTTGGAGCGCAGGATCTTCTGCCCCTCGGTCGCAACCAGGTTCTGCAGCCACGGCATGAACTTGGTCGGATCGAGCGGCTTGTCGGTCTTGAGTGACAGCGATTGCATGTCCTCGTCATGATAATGCTTCAAGCCATGGCTGTGGCCGTGATCGTGGTGATGGTCGTGGCCATGATCATGATCGTGATGATGATCGTGCTCGTCGCCGACTTCGAGGAAATCCGGCTCGATGTCGAGGATTCGGTCGAGATCGAACGCGCCGCGCTCCAGCACGTCCGACAGCGCCACCTTGCAGCGCTCGGTGCGATGCAGCTTGGCATAGGGATTGATGCCGCGGATGCGCGCCTCGACCTCGGCAAGCTCCGCCTTGGAGACGAGATCGGTCTTGTTCAGCACGATGACGTCGGCGAACGCGATCTGGTTCTTCGCCTCCGGTGCGTCCTTCAGCCGATCGGACAGCCATTTGGCGTCGGCGACGGTGACGACCGCGTCGAGCCGGGCATTCTTCTGCACGTCCTCGTCGACGAAAAAAGTCTGTGCGACCGGCGCCGGATCGGCAAGGCCGGTGGTCTCGACGATGATGGCGTCGAACTTGCCCTTGCGCCGCATCAACCCTTCCATGATGCGCACGAGGTCGCCGCGCACGGTGCAGCAGACGCAGCCATTGTTCATCTCGAACACTTCCTCATCGGCGCCGATGATGAGGTCGTTGTCGATGCCGATCTCGCCGAATTCGTTGACGATGACGGCGTATTTCTTGCCGTGGTTTTCCGACAGGATGCGGTTCAGAAGCGTGGTCTTGCCGGCGCCGAGATAGCCGGTCAGCACGGTCACGGGAATTTTGGAAGCCTCAGCCATTTTCGCTCCGGATGGGGTCTTTTTAGGCGCGGCTGGGGCTCGCGAGGTGGCCCCCACTTTACCCGCCCAGCGCACCGGTCAAGGCCTTTATATTGTGCCTGACGAGGTCAATGTAAGTGGGGGCCGGGCCCTTTTCGGCCGTCAGACTGTCCGAATAAAGCGTGCCGCCGACCTTCGCACCGGTCTCGGCGGCGACCCGCCGGATCAGCCGGTCGTCGCTGATATTTTCCAGGAATACCGCCGGGATTTTTTCGGCCTTGATCTGCCGGATGATGGCGGCGATGTCGCGGGCGCTGGGCTCGTTCTCCGTGGAGACGCCGGACGGCGCGATGAATTCGATACCGTAGGCGGCGGCGAAATAGCCGAAGGCATTGTGGGTCGAGATCACCTTGCGCCGCTCAGACGGGATCGTCGCCACCGCCGCCCTCACCTCTGCATCAAGGGCGTCGAGCTCGGCCAGATAGCGATCCGCGTTGGTGCGAAACGTCTGGGCATCGGCGGGATCAGCCGTGACCAGCGCATCGCGGATATTGGCGACATAGATTTTCGCATTCGCGACCGATTGCCAGGCATGGGGGTCCGCTTCCAGGCCGCGGCTCAGCGGCGCGATGCCGTTGCTCGCGGTGACGATCGCGGCCTTGCTGCCGGACGACTGCACCAGCCGCGGCAGCCAGCCTTCGAGCCCGAGCCCGTTGATGACCAGGAGCTTGACCTCTCCGAGGGTCTTGGCGTCGGACGGCGCCGGCGCAAAGACGTGAATGTCGCCGTTTGGTCCGACCAAAGAGGTGACGTCGACCCTGTCGCCGCCGACGTTCCTCACGAGGTCTGCAAGGATTGAAAAGCTGGCGACGACGTTGAGGCGCTCCTGCGCACGCAATGGGCTTGCTGCCAGCACAAACGCGAATGCGATGAGGAGAAGCCGCCGCATCAGGCTTCGAGATGGCGGCCGGGGAAGAGCTGCCGCAGCAGCCCGCCGACGCTGCCGAACAGCACGGAGGCGATATAGAGCACGGCGGCGACCAGGATGATCGCGGGTCCCGACGGCACCTTGGTCTGGAATGACAGCACGAGGCCGGCGTAGCCCGAGAGGATCGCGCTTATGACGGCGATACAGACCATGCCCGTGATGTCGCGCGACCAGAACCGCGCGATGCCCGCGGGCAGGATCATCAGCCCGACCGCGAGCAAGGTGCCGAGCGCCTGGAAACCGCTGACGAGATTGATGACGACGAGGGCGAGGAAGGCGAGATGCGCGGGTGTGCCGGCGCGGCTCACCGTGCGCAGGAACAAGGGATCGACGCTCTCGATCACCAGCGGACGATAGATCACCGCGAGCACGAGCAGCGTGATCGTCGCATTGAAGGCGACCATCAGCAGCGTCTCGTTGTCCATCGCGAGGATGTTGCCGAACAGCACGTGCAGGAGGTCGATATTGGTGCCCTTGATCGAGACGATGGAAACGCCAAGCGCCAGCGAGGCGAGATAGAAGGTCGCAAGCGAAGCATCCTCCTTCAGCCCGGTGGAGCGCGCGATCACGCCGGCGAGGATCGCGACCAGGAAGCCGGCGGCGAGACCGCCCAGGGTCATGGCCCAGAGATTGAGGCCGGACAGCAGGAAGCCGATCGCCGCGCCCGGCAGGATCGCATGCGCCATGGCGTCTCCGACGAGGCTCATCCGCCGCAACATCAGGAACACCCCGATCGGCGCGCCTCCGAGCGAGAGTGCCGCAATCGCCGCGAGCGCCCGCCGCATGAATTCGAACTCGGTGAAGGGCGCGATCAGCGCGGCGTAGAGCGACACGGTCATGCCGCCTGCGACGGAGGATCGATGACGCAGGCCGACGCGCTGTCGTCGAAGGCCTCGCACATCCGCCGCGCCTCGGCGAGATTGTCAGGGGTCAGCACGTCTGCCGTCGCGCCCCAGGCCACGACCTCGCGCGCAAGCAACAGCACTTGCGGGAAATGCGCGGCGACGAGGTCGATGTCGTGCAGCGCCGCCAGCACGGTGCGGCCCTCCGCGTGCCAGTGCTTCACCAGCATCATGAGATCGGCCGCGGTGCGCGCGTCGATGGCGTTGAACGGCTCGTCGAGCACGATCAGCCGCGCGTCCTGCAGCAGCACCCGCGCGAACAACAGCCGCTGCATCTGCCCGCCCGACAGCGTGCCGATGGCGCGGTTCTCGAAGCCGGTCAGGCCGACCGCGGCCAGCGCTCGCGCGATCCGCACACGCTCGGCCGCGCCGATGCCGCCGAACAGGCCGATGGCGCGCCACAGCCCGGTGCCGACGAAATCGAACACCGTGATCGGAAAGCTGCGGTCGATGTCCGCGGTCTGCGGCAGATAGGCGATATCGCGCGCATCGAGCCCACAAAGCGAGATGGCGCCCGCGAGCGGCTTGAGGATTCCGGCGATGCCGCGAAACAGCGTCGACTTGCCGGCGCCGTTCGGGCCGATCACCGCAAGCAGCGCACCCTTCGGCGACTTCGCCCGCGAGATGATGCACGGCCGGATGCCGGTCATAGCCGAGCGTGACGTCGGAGAATTGCAGCTGCGCAGGCATCCCTCACCTCATCGCAAGCAGCACGGCGGCCCAGAGCGCGGCGCTGACGGCGGCCGCGGCAGCGAGCCTCACCACAACAGGCATCCGCAGGATCGACCAGGTCGCGCTCTGCGCCGGATGCGGCGCGGCCGGGCCGTGGCGATGGGCATGCCCATGGCTGTGGCCGTGCTCGTGATGATCGTGCGGAACCATGGCTAAATGTTATATTGTAACATTGCAGGTGTCTACCAACAGTTTCAAATACTTACGGTTTACCGATGGCCATGGCGATGGCGGCCGCGAGGAAGGGAAAGGGGATCGAGACCGCCGCCCGGAACCAGACGAAACGCGCCGGCATGAACGGGATTTCCCAGAGCAGTAGCCGCTGGAAGGCGAACAGCGCCCAGGCAATCACATAGGCGAGCACCTGTGGCGACCCACCACCGGACTTCAGTGCCACCGCGCCGATGGAGAAGCCGACCACCGGTCCGCCCGGCGTCGCCGCGCCCGCGACCACAGCGGTCGCAACGCCGAGCCAGCCGCTGTTCGGTCCGAGCCAGCCGGTGATGATCTCCTGCGGAATCACGGCAGCGATGTAGCCCGAGCCGACCACACCGAGCGCGATGCGCGGCACGATACTCACGAAATCCCACGTGCCTTCGCGCAGCGACGACGTCAGGACACTGGGCCCCTTCCGGAAGGCGATGAAGCCGACGGCGATCACCGAGCCCCACAGGATGACGTCGATCAGAAGCGCGGCGCTCATTCGTCGTCGCCCCTCGGATACATCCGCACATAGACGAAGCGGCCGAGCGCGCCGGCCAGGATCGGCAGCGGCAGCGAGATCACGATGCGCCACAGCGTGAAGTCGACGCCCATGATCGGCAATTCCCAGGCGACCGCACGTCCGTAACCGATCAAGGTCCAGCTCACCACCATGGCGATGGTCGCGCCGAAATCGGCACCGACCGCGAGCAGCGCGCTGGCGACCGGGTAGGCGGTGAACGGACCGCCCGGCAGGATGGCGCCGAAGGCGGCGCCGATCAGCAGGCCTTTCAAACCGGACTCGGGACCGAGTGCGCGCGAGACTTTGTCATGCGGCAGGATTTCGGCAATGAACGCGCCGAGCAGACAGCCGGCGAACACGCGCGGCAGGATGCCGCCGAACAAAGTCACGTCGTGCAGGAGGATTTCGAGCACGCCGTCGATACCGTCGCGGCGCCAGACCAGCACGGCGCTGACCGCGACCAGCACCGCAATTGACATCATCGACCAGCCGATCGGCTTGCGGCGTTTGCGACGCGGCGCATCTTCCGCGGCATCGTCGGCCGACGCCGGCTCTTTGACGGGTTGATCCTGCAAGGTTTTCAGTCGGGTGATGTGCGCTAGCCTTGCTTAGGCTTCGCCGCCAAGCGACGCAAACGGAAGTGCGGCGACACCCATGCGCGCGGCCAAGAGGCCCATGCGCGGGAGTTCAGGTGAGATAGCGGATCAGCCACAGCCCGGCGAACAGCCCGGCAATCGAGAGGATCACCGATCCCAGCACGTAAGCCGCGGCGAGGCCCAGCGCGCCGCGCTCATAGAGCAGCGCGGTATCCAGCGAGAACGCCGAGAAGGTGGTGTAGCCGCCGAGAATGCCGGTCATCAGGAACAGCCGCCACGGCTGGGTCGCTTCGCCCTTGAAGGCGAGATAACCAGCGATCAGGCCCATCACCGTAGAGCCCGTGATGTTGATGATGAAGGTGCCCCAGGGAAAGTCGATGCCGATACATCGCGCGCAGGTGACGTTCACGAAGTGGCGCAGCGAAGCGCCAAGCCCGCCACCGACGAAAACCAGCAGATAGTTCATTCGTCCGTCCCCGAAATGCTGCATCCGGGTTTTGCCGCAACGCCGCGTCGCTCGCAAGATCAGGCGCAAACAAAAGGGGCGGCAACTTGCGCTGCCGCCCCCAACTCCTCGTCATTGCGAGCGAAGCGAAGCAATCCACAGCCGAGCAAAGACTGGATTGCTTCGTCGCTCCGCTCCTCGCAATGACGACTTACTAGCCCGCCTTGCCGAACAGCTCGTCGACATAATCCCAATTCACGAGGTGCTCGAGGAACGCCTTCAGATAATCCGGACGGCGGTTGCGATAGTCGATGTAGTAGGAGTGCTCCCAGACGTCGCAGCCGAGGATCGGCACCGCGCCATGCACCAGCGGGTTCTCGCCGTTGGGGGTCTTGGAGATCGCGAGCTTGCCGCCCTTGACCTCGAGCCAGCACCAACCCGAGCCGAACTGGCCGACACCGGCAGCGGCGAAATCGGTCTTGAACTTCTCGAACCCGCCGAGGTCGTCGTTGATCTTCTTCTCGAGCCGGCCGGGCAGCTTGCTGCCGCCGCCGTTCGGCTTCATCCATTTCCAGAAGTGCGTGTGGTTGTAGTGCTGGCCGGCATTGTTGAACACCGCGGCGTTTTTGCCGTGGGATTTCTTCACGATCTCCTCCAGGGGCATATTCTCGAATTCGGTCCCCTTGATCGCGTTGTTTCCGTTGGTCACATAGGCCTGATGGTGCTTGTCGTGGTGATATTCCAGCGTTTCCTTCGACATATGGGACCCAAGGGCGTCATGGGCATACGGCAGGGGGGGAAGCGTAAAGGTCATGGGATGATATCCGCAACTGTGGGGGACGAGGCTTTAACGGGACCCCTTATAGAAGGTTCCAAGGGGCAAAACATCCCCGCAAATCAGGAATTGGCCGGCACATGACCCTCGAAATCGACGTCCTCAACGGCGACACGTCCTGGAAGCGGACCGAACCGCTGCACACCGCGGTGTTCGGGCGCCGGGGCCACATCAAGTGGGCGAACGCGGATCTGCGCGTGCTGATCGATGCGCCCGAAGACGAGCTCGCCTGCCATGTCGGCATCTATTTCCGCACCATCGACTGGAACGGCAACAATATCCATGTCGGCGGCATCGGCGGCGTCATGACCCGCGAGGATTGCCGCGGCCGTGGCTATGCGAGCCTGGCGCTGTCAGCGGCGATCGACACCATTCGCGCCAATGAAGCGGCGCGCTTTGCGCTGCTGTTCTGCGAGGAGCACAATGACGCGTTCTATCGCGCGCGCGGCTGGGAGCCCTTTGTTGGTGAAATCTGGTGCGAGCAGCCGACGGCGCGTATCCGCCTCGACCTGATGACGCCGTTGGTCTTCGACATCAAGCGCGCGCCGCGGCAGGGACGGATCGATCTTTGCGGCCTGCCGTGGTGATCAGAGCATTTTTACCTGACGCGTTTTCTCGACGCGAACCGGTACCCCCGGATCAGTCCGGGCAGGCTTTCGCTTGAACGCTACGCCATCGCCTTCAGCGCGGTGGCGGCCGTAGCATAGCCGCCGCGCGCGCCGTCGATGAAGTGCACGTGGTCGGCGCGCATCACCGAGGGCGTAAAGCAGGTCATCATCGCCGCGTCCTGGCGGTGCAGCCCGTAACGCACGATGCCGTTGGCGGCGGCCGCGGCCAAGCGCTTTTCAAGCGCATCCGCCAATTCCTGCGTGCAGTCGAGGATCATGCGCAAACCGTCGTCATATTTGCGGAAGTCGGAGTTCTCGACCACCTGCCGCACATAATTTTCGGGCACAAAATTGCCGACCTTGATGCCGAGGCGCATCACCGCATAGGCCCACAA
Source organism: uncultured Alphaproteobacteria bacterium (assembly GCA_963795365.1). Lineage (GTDB taxonomy): Bacteria > Pseudomonadota > Alphaproteobacteria > Rhizobiales > Xanthobacteraceae > Bradyrhizobium. Next base: position 73,310 of record CAWCHW010000036.1, on the reverse strand, counting down.
GGTCAGCGCCAGCACGACGACGCGCCGCTTGGCCAGCGAGCCGCCGCGCGTGGCGCGCGCCTCGTATTCGATGCCCTGCGGCGGCCATTTCAGCGGCGGCCCTTCCGACGGCACCGGCCGGCCGGCATCGGGGCTCTTCTCGACCAGGCCGATGACGTCCTCGATCACCTTGCGAAAGGCTGCGGGATCGGCGCCCTGCGCCGGCACCACCAGCACGGAGAGAATGACGCCGCGCGCGGCCGGGATTTCCTCGAACCGGCATGACAGGCCGGAGAGGTCGGGCTGTGTACCGGGCGGCGCAGGCGAGACGGCGAACTCGCCGCGCTTCATCGCGGCTTCCGCCCAGCCGAGCCCACCGCCGGAAAACATCGCATAGGACAGGTTCGCCGACGGCCCGAAGCGCGCCACCCGCACGTCGACGTCTCGCGCGCGGATCGCGCTGACCGGCACCAGCGCCACGCGCATGACGAGATCGAGAGATTCGCTCACCCAGGTCGCGGTCGCCGCCAGCGCATCGCGGGCGCGGTCGAGATCGCCGGGCGCGACGGCAAAGCTTGCGCCGTCGCCACCGAACACGAAGGGGAATTCCCGTCCCTCGAGCGCGTTGGTCACCGCCGCGATCACCGCGGCGCCGGCCATGTTGACCGCCTTGTAGCGATTGGCCGCGATCGCCCTGGTCGATTCCACGATGTCGGAGACGCCGATGATCCAGTCGTCCGGCAGCGGCGAATAGAGCGACGGCTCCATCAGGCGCTCGAAGCCACGGAACACCGGAATGCCGCCATAGAACGTGTCGCTACCGCTTGCTGTGCTCATCGGTGGATCGTTCGGATTGGATATTTCAAAGGTTACGACACGACATCGTGGTCGGGTTCATCCAAAACTAGCGAAACCACCCTCCGAATGCAAAAAGCGACCACATGACGCAGCGCGGCGCGCTACCCCGCCCGTCATCGAAAAGCCGGCCGCCGGATGCTAACCTCCAGGCCATGACGCCTCCGGATCAGGCTCCCAGTCAGATCACCGTGCATGCGCTGCAGATCGGCGACCGCATCAATACGGCGGGCTTCGAGGGCGAAGTGCTGTCGGGCACGCCGCTCGCGGTGCGGGTCGGCCAGGCCGGGCTCGCCGTGGTGTTCCGCTATGGCGCCGTGGTGTTTCTCGGCTTGACCGCCGACCAGGAGGCGGAATTCCTCGAACGCCTGCATGCGCGCTGCGCCGGCAAGATCAGCCCCTATGAAGAGGAATGGACGAAGGTCCAGATCGCCCGCGAGGGCGGCGAGCCGATCCCGGTCGGCGGTCCGGTCCTGGTGCGCGACATGTCGCTGGAGCGGCTGCTCGTCGTCGCGGATGCGCTCGCCAAAAGCGTCGTGCTCGCCCATGACGAAAAGGAGGTCGCCACGGTCTTCGACACCATCGAGCCGTTCGCGCGCGAGCTTGCGACGTCAGGCCAGACCTCGAAGAGCCGGACCGACCTGCTCAAGCTGCTCGGCAACTCGCTGCTGGTGCAGCAGCACGTCGCCGGCCGCGTCGCGGTCGACGAGAAGCCGGACGTGCTGTGGGATCGGCCCGATCTCGAACGGCTCTATGCGCAGCTCGAGGACGAATACGAGCTCAGCGAACGCGTCGAGATCCTCAACCGCAAGCTCGAAGTGATCTCGGACACCGCGACCACGCTCGCCGACATCCTGGAAGCAAAACGCTCGCTGCGGCTGGAGCTGATCGTCATATTCCTGATCGCGTTCGAGATTATCGTGACGGCCTATGAAATCCTTTCGCGCAGCGGACATTGAGCCGCTCGGCACGGCTCAAACTTTTATCTAAGGTTGTGTTTATCCGACAGGCACATATGATGCATTTGTCTGGTCCGGGTCGTATCGGCCCGGATCGGCGATGCTCAACCGGGCAGGTGTGGCGATGAAACGTTTTGACGCCTTTGCGAGACAGCACCGAACCCGCTTCCTTCAAGCCCGGTACGGCGCGCTGGTCGCGGCGACGCTGGCGTTGCCGGCGACTGCTCAGGCGGGCGATCTCGTCACCGCCTGCACCCGGCTCAATATCTGCTATTGCGTCAACAGCGACTATCGCGACGCCATATCGGCCAATGTTGCGCGCGTCCGTCAGCTGATCGCAAACAACAAGCTGCGGGGCAAGGCGATCGGCTACCTCAGCATTCCCCTGTCTCCCGCCGGCGGTGGCTCGTTTGCGATCAATTCCGAGATTTCGGCCAAGATCGCGGAAAACGTCCTGGCGCGGTTCGGCGCACGGTCGACCTATCTGCTCAACCCCGGCACTGAGGCCGGCGACAAGATGGGCGGCGCGAGCGGCGCCGACTTCATGTATATGTGGACGCAAATTCTGGAGGGGAACGCAGGCCTCGGCGAGGATTTCGATTTCTTCTATTTCGCCGGCCCGACCGATTTCGGAAAATATTTCTTCCTGACCGGTCAGGGCGATCTCGAACGGCTGGAGGCCTGGTTCGACACGCGTGCGGCGCAGGATCCGTCCTTCAAGAAGGCGATCGATCAGGGCAACATCACGAAGCCCGGTTTCCGCAACTATTACGGACTGCGCGCGTCCGTGGCCTATAGCTACGGCTCGCATGACGAGTGGAATATTGCGCGGCTGATCAATGCACGTCGCCTTGGTGCCACCGATTTCGGCATTGCCAACCAGCTCGCCGTGTTTTTTGACGGCCTGCCGCAAACGCCCGGCGGATATGAGAGCCCGACCACGGCGGGTGACGTCGGCCGCTGCATCAAGTAACGTTTCAAACAATCCTTTTGGAGGCGTCAGTGACCCTTGCTTATGGTTATGTCAAAGCCAAGATCGTGTCTGAACCGAAACTGAAGTCGTCGCGGCACAAGAGCGAAACCCAGTACCACCTGCATTTCAGCATGCTGGTCGACGGCGACAAATGGGACGTCGCAGTCAATGTCGGCACCAATGACGCCGACGATCTCCTGAAATACAAGATCGTGCTCGACTTCCGCCATCCCGTCATCGCGACGCTCGGCGCCGCGCAGGCCGGCTCGCAGGATCTCACGGGACAGACCGCGCTGCCCGCACTCGACTTCCTGCGGTCCGATCTCCTGAAGCAAACCGGCAAATGGCGCGACAGCGACGTCATGGACGGCTCGGACGATGCCGAACCGACCTTGACGCTCAAGCGGTTGTTGTCGAAGGCGCATCACAAGAAGTTCGACGTCTACGTCTTCGGCCGCTTCTACACCGATGGCGACGGCATTCACGATGTGCATCTCAACCAGGGCTCGACGAAGGGCTTCGTCCACCGCCCGGACGACGACTCCAACGATCACAACGACATCTGGCAGGACGGCGCGCTGCTGGTCGATACCGGCGATCCGGAATGGTCGGCCTATTTCTCCGCCTTCAATCAGCAGCTGGTGCCGACCGATGACCTCGGCAATCCGCTGCCGAATAGTGCAACGATCTGATCGCTGCGGGGAGCGGCCCTACGGCCGCTTCAGCTCGGTGACGCGGAACGGCTCCAGCGTGTCGATCGCCTCGGCCGACTGCTTGTGATAGCTGAAGCGGAAATAGCGCACCGTGATGCCGTCTTTGGTGAAATCGGCGATGATGAAGCCGTTCTCCTCGATCGGCTTCAAATCCTCGACCATGGTCAGATGCGTCGACGGCGTGGCGCCGATGCCGCGGAACGCCGACGGCCAGCCGCGGTCGCCGGTGCCGAGCGGCCCCGAGAGGATCACCACGACCGGGTTCTTGCCGAAATCCAGCGCGCCGCTGCGCTGCATGCGGCCTTCCGCGATCGCATGCAGGTCGCCGGAGACGACAAGCGGAATGCGTCCGGGCATCGCCGCGATCTCGGCCATCAGCCGATCGTGCTGCTTGAGCCAGCCGCTCTGCCAGTAAGGCTTTGGAACGTCGGTGGTGAGTTTGCCGTCCTTCGACAGGATGTCCGGATACCACTCGCCCCATTTGCCGGCGCTCCAGCCCGGCGGATTGGAGGGGATGTTGACGACATGGATCATCTCGCGGTCGGTCATGCGCGATTTCAGCCAGGCCTCCACCGTGCCGTCGACGAACACCGCGCTGGGGCCCGCGAGCGTCTGCGTGCGGCGCACGTCGTAGAGCAGGATTTCCGCAAGCTTGCCGTAGCGCAGCGTGCCGAAGGCCTCGCCGAGGCCGGGCGCACGATCCGCTGCGGAGGCGCCGGGAAGCCCGAGCGGCCGATTCCGGTCGGGCAGGTATTCCGGATAATAGAGCTGGCGCGTGGCGCGGCCGAGCGCGAGCATGAAGGCGTCAGGCGGAAAGGTGATGATGTCGTCGGTCGCCTCGTCATTGTCGAAATAATCGTGGTCGTCCTGCATGAAGAAAACGGGCGTCGAGCGCAACAGCGCGCCATATTGCGGAATGATCTGCGGCGCGGTGGCGCGGCGGAACACCGTCTCGTTCGGCGTGCCGAACACCGGCTGTGCGCGATCGAACACGCCTGCGAGCTGCTTGCCGAGTTCGGAAGCGCCACTGCCCTTGGAAGCCTGCGGCGCCCGCAGATCCCAGTAGATCTGGTCGCCATTGGCGATCAGCGCATCCGGCTTGAACGACAGACCACGCTGCAGCAGGCGGCGGCGCAGCGCCGATGGCAGCCAGTTGATCTTGCCCTCGGGCAGGCCCTGGTTGAGGCCGTCGTGTCCGCCGCCGCAGGTGTAGATCATCAGCCGCAGCCGCTCCGGCATCGCGTCCGGCGCAGGAAAGGTCGAGAGCTGCCATGGCTCGCACAGCGGCTTGCCGCCGGCACTCGTCAGCGAGAGTTTGTAGTCCGTCGCAGGCGAAAGGCCGGTGACGTCGAACTGCCAGAAATCGCCGGCCGCCGCGTTGGACTGGCCGCGCAGGCGCGTGTTGCCGATTTCGAGCTCGGGAGCGGCGAGCTGCGGCTCTCTGAAGGACGCCTTGATCAGGAAGCGATCATGGCTCGCGGTCGGGATCAGGTGCTGCACCGCGCCCTGGTCCCAGTCTTTTTCCTGCGTCGGATTTTCGGCCGCCGCGGCCGGTCCGCCGATACCCGTGGTGACCAGCCGCGGGAGCGTGGCCGCCACGGCCGCGCCAGCCAGGAATTCCCGTCGCGTCGCCATCTGCGCCTCCCTCGCAAGCCGCAGGGGGATATTGCGCCCAGGAGCGCCGCCAAACAAGATTGGTGTGAACGGGATTGGCTGATCAGGCGGTGTTGCCGGCGTCCACCGTCAGCACGGTGCCGGTGATGTTGCGGCCGCCCTCGCCCAGGAGATATTCGACCATGCTGGCGACGTCGTCAGCTTCCGGCAAGCGCTTCAGCGCGCTGCGGCTGGCGATCTTCTGCCGCCCTTCGCCGCCGAGGTTTTGGGTCAGTTCGGTGTCGATGAAGCCCGGCGCGATCGCATTCACGGTGATGCCGAGCTTGCCGACCTCGCGCGCCAGCGAGCGGGTGAAGCCGGTCGCGGCCGCTTTGGTCGCGCCATAGACCGACAGGCCGTTATAGCCGGTGGACGCGATGATCGAGGAGATGTTGACGATGCGGCCCTCGCCGTCAGCCATCATGTGCCGCACGATATATTTGGTGAGAATGACCGGCGACAGCACGTTGAGGCGCACCAGCGCTTCAATCTCCGAATTGTGCATGGTCGCAAGCAGCCCCTCGGTGCCGATGCCGGCATTGTTGACCAGCCCATAGATCGCGCCAAACTCGTCGCGCATCTGCTTGACGAAGGCGGGGATCGCGTCGATCGCGCTGAGGTCGCAGCCGCGAAAGTGCAGGTTGCCCTGCTTCGCCTCGGTGATCGCCGCGCGCAATTCATCGCTCTCGCGCCGCGACACCGCGATGACGTTGAAGCCTGCGCCTGCGAGCCTGCCGGCGATCGCAAGTCCGATGCCGCGGCTGCCGCCGGTGACGAGGACGTTACGCATCGGATCGCGCGAGCTTGCCCGCGGGCGTGACGTCGAGCGCGTCGACGAAACGGATCACTGCGGGCACCTTGTGCAAGGCCAGCGATGCCCGGCAATTGCCGAGAATCTCGTCACGGATGTCCTTCGCGCGTCCTGCGCCGTCGGCGGTCAGGATCACGTCGGCGACCACGATTGCGCCGGTGATCGGACTGCGTCGCGATTTGGCGCGCGACATCCTGACTGAAGCGTGACGGTTGATGACGGCCTCGATCTCCTCCGGATGAACCTTCAAGCCCCCGATATTGATGATGCCGCCGCGCCGGCCGACGAAGTAATAGCGGTCATCGCGCAACTCGACCATGTCGCCGGTATCGACAAATCCGTCCGCGTCGGTCAGCGCAGCCGCTGCCGTGCCGACATAGGCATGCGCGGCGCGCTTCGAGCGAATGCGGAGCGAGCCGTCGACCACCTTCATCTCGACGCCGTCCCGGTTGGCGCCGATCAGGCTTGCCGGAAATCCTTCGCGGCCGTCATTGACGGCGAAACCGACGCCGGCCTCGGTCGAGGCATAGGCATGGCCCACCGAGGCATTCGGAAACGCCTGTGCCAGCCCGTCGAGCACCGCCTGGTCGGCGATCTCGCCGGACAGACGAACATAGCGCGGCGCGAAGCTCGCGGCCGAGCCGCTCATGAGAAGCTTGCGCCAGTGCGACGGAGTACCGGAGATATGAGTGACGCCGCGCGCATGCAGCCGCGCGACATGATCGGCGAGCACCTCGCCATGATCCGACAGCACCATCGACCCGCCGCCGATGATGGCGCGAAGGAATATCTGCAGGCCGCCATAGCGGCGGATGTCGTAGAAAGTCGCCCAGACCGGCGGCGTACCCCGCGCGGGGCCTTCGGCGACGATCGCGCCGGAGAGGCCTTCGAGCGTGTGGCCGACGATCTTCGGCACGCCCGACGTACCCGAGGTCAGCATCAGCCATTCGGTGGCGCGCTCGGTTTGCGCGGGCCGCGCCGGCGTCACCGGCAAGCCCGCGGTCACCACCAGCGGAATGTTCTTGTCGGTCCATCGCTCCGGTTGATCGGTGACGACGGCATCGATGTCGGCATTGTCGATCAGTGCTTTCAAATGGTCGGGATTGAGGTCGGGCGGGCACAGCAGCATGCGCCGCGCGAGCCCGTCGATCTCGATCATGGCGAGCCCGGACAACAACTGGCCCGACATCGACAGCAGCACCGACCGTCCCGACAGTTTGCTGCGGCAGGAGTTGAGGCAGGTCTGCGACAGGATGTCGGTCAGCGAGACCGTGTGCCGCGCATCGGAGATGGTGCGGCCCTTCAGCTCCGGGCTCAGATAGTCGCGGAGCGCGAAAACTTCACGCGGGGACATTTTCATAGGCCCGGACGAAATCGCCGACCGTCAGCGGGAACGCTGCATCTTCCGAGATGGTAAACGGATCGATACCGAGATCGTCCTCGAGCCGCGCAACCAGGATGGCGAAGGCGAGCGAATCGAATCCGGTTTCATGCAGTGAAAGGTCGTCGGTGAGCGGCGGCAGATTGACCTTCTGCTCCGCGGCGATCTCTTTCATCGCCGCAATGATCCTTAATTTTGTCGACATGGCATTGCTCGCTTTTGTTCTAAATCGTGTCGCATCATACGGCGCAAATGTGAAAGAACGCGGCAAGCTCGCGGAAACTTTGCCGCCATTGGTAAACACAGCGCTTGCGGCGACACCGGAGATTCCAGGATTGCAGCAAGATTTCTTAAACTTTTAGATTCGGATCGCGCCATTGACGATGCGCGCGTGATCATCCGCCTTGAGCGGCCGATACGCGCCCGACACGGGATCGCGGAAATAAAGCGGGTCCGTCACGCCGGCGGGATCAAAACCCTCGCGCGCAAGCTGATGCTTCTTCTGCTTGAAGGTCTCGGTCGCATCGAGGTTTTCGCTGATCCGCACGAACAATGGATGCGCATAGACCGGCAGCCGTGCCCTGAGATGATCGGCAAGAGCCATGACGTCGAAATCATCGTCGATCACGATCGCCGACATGCCGGCGCGGCCGTCGTGGCCTGCGACTTCGACACCATAGGTCGTCGCATCGCGCACGCCCTGGCATTGGCGGATCGCGTCGTTGACTTCGCCGGTCGCGACATTCTCGCCCTTCCAGCGAAAGGTGTCGCCGGCGCGATCGACGAAATGGAAGAAGCCCTGCGCGTCGAGCCGCATCAGGTCACCGGTGCGGAACCAGGCATCGCCCTTGGCCACGACGTCGCGCAGGATTTTCTTTTCGGTCTCGGCTTTGTCGGTATAGCCCTCGAAACGGCCGCCACCTTCATCCGCGATGCCGATGCGCCCGATGGCTTCGCCCGCCTCATTGCGCGCACAGACAATGCAAAGACCGTCATCGCCGCGCACCGGCGAGCCGCTGTCGGGATCGACCTTGACGATCGCGGCCGGAAAGCGATGCGCCAGCAGCGGCGGGATACGACCAATTGCGCCGACTTTGCCCTCGACATTGTAGAGGGAGAAGTTGCCCTCGGTCGCTGCGTAGAATTCGAGGATCTGCGGGATCGCAAACCGCGCCTGGAATTCCTCCCAGATGTCGCCGCGCAGGCCGTTGCCGCAGGCGAGCCGCAGCCGGTGCTGGCGCTCGAATTCGGATGCCGGCGCTTTCAAGAGATAGCGGCAGAGCTCACCGATATACTGGAACAGCGTGCAGTCGAAGCGTGCGACATCCTGCCAGAAATTCGTGGCGGAGAATTTCTCGGCGAGCACGACGGACCCGCCGGCAAACAGCATGCTGCAGGGCGCGACGACCCCACCGACGGAGTGATGGACCGGCAGGCAGTCGTAAAGGCGATCATCGGGCGAAGCGCCCGTGAGACCGGCGAACCAGCCGCCCCAGTTGAGGATACGGCGATGGCTGATGCTCGCGGCTTTCGGCAGGCCAGTGGTGCCCGAGGTGTAGATCAGCAGCGCGCGATCGTTGATGGTGACGTTGCGCCGTTCGTCGGACGAGAGCGGGCCGCCGTCGAATTCGCCGAGGGTAGCGTCGTTATCCTTGTCGCTCCAGATTTTCGGTGCGCGCTCGAGCAGCGGCCGGGCCGTCTCGAAGACATCGGCAAGCTCGCTCGCCAGGATGATATGATCGGCGCCCGCGACATTGATGCAATGCGCCAGCGACTGACCGACGAGCTTGGTGTTGATCAGCGCCACCACGCCGCCGACCTTGCTGATGCCGAGCCAGGCTGCGACATAATCGGGACGCGTCGGCATGATCAGGCATACCGTGTCGCCGCGCCTGAGTCCGGCCGACAGCGCCCAGCGCGAATAACGGTTGATCCGTTCGGCAAGTGCGCGGTAACTCAGCGTCCGCGCATCCGATACCAGCGCCGGCCGGTCCGGCTGACGCGACGCCCAATCCTCCACCACATCGGCGAACAGCCGCGACGGCTCGGCCTCGATGCGCGAGGTCAACTCGATCGCCTTCAGCCAGGTCTTGGCGGCCGAGGGTTTTCGCGGCGGGCTTTCGGTCGGTCGGTCGATCAGGCCGGTGGTCATGCCACCTCTATAGGCTGACAGCCCTGATCAGGTGTTAACCGGCAGGGTAAAACCGGCAGGCTGACCTCACAGCCGACGGAACAATTTCAGCATCTTCGTTAACGTCGGACCCATGGTTCGAAGCTCGTGAACGTGAATCCGGTAGAGGCGTCGCAGACGGCGTTCCCCCGCGCCGGTCAGCTCCAGCAACACGCGGCGTCCATCGGACGGGTCGATGCTGCGACTGAGGATCTTCAGCTTGACCATCCGATCCACGAGTTCGACCGCGGTGTGATGCCGGATGAGCATGTACCTCGCCAGATCGCCGATCGACACCGGTTCACGGATGGAAAAGCCCCTGATCGCCATCAGCGCCTGATACTGCTGGGCCGTCAGACCCGAGCGGTTCGCCTCGATCTCACTGAATGCAAGGAAGCTGCGAAGCTCAAAACGAAACCGCGCAATGGTCTCGTAGTCTACCGTCCCTCTACGGCTGGCTGATGCCGTTTTGCGGGCCCGCTTTTTCCCGATCGAAGGAGCCATTGCCGATCCCGTGCCGTTTGCTGCATCGACGTTGGCATCTAGCTCTTCGGGCCGCCACAAGGAATATCGCAATATTCTGTGGACCATTGCCCACGCGCGCCGTGGCGCGAAATCAGCGCCGCCTGACGTCGTCGCCGAGACGGCCGAGATACTTCAGCAGGATTTGCTGGACGGCGACGGGTATCTTGGTGCTCTTGCGGCGCACCGATTTTTCCAACGCCTCGGCAAGCTCCGCCTTGGTCAAATCGCCTGCGGCAAAACGCGCGCTCAGGTTCCGCCAGGTCTCCGAGAGCGACTTGCCGGCGTGGAATACCGGCTGGATCGTCACCCCGCGCGCCGCGGCCCAGCGGATGATCTCATCCGTCGTCCGAGGTCCGCAATTGCGCGCAATCGACAGCCGCTCCACCGTGATCCTGCGCAGCAAGGTCTCGGACGGCACCCACTCGTCGCGCGGTGGGACCTCGCCCATGATCTCGCCGGCGAGCATTTTCAGCACGTTGGTGGCGCGCCCGCTCAACTGGGGCTCGCCGTCGCGTTCGCCTCGAACGGGCGGCGGCCCCTGAGCCGGCACCATCTGCGCCAGGCCGAAGCAGGTATTGACAATGGTTAGCGGGACAACGTCCTCGCTCGGCATTGCCATCTCGGGCGAGCCGGTGCGGACGGCTCCGTCATCAGTAGACATCGCGGGTTCCGGATCGACGGCGTTCCACAATATATCGCTCTACGATACACCTAGGCGAGTTCGACGCCATCTTCGACCAAAGAGTAAATTGACACCCCCTTCTATCGTGAAACGATACAAATTAGACAGGCGCAGGATGCATCTGGCGGCCCGCCGACCGGGCTGCAGCGTTCACTGATGCGCTGGAGTCCGGCCGGTCCGGACGCGACAAATCACAATAACTTTCGGGAGGACGTCGAAAATGAACGATACGCGCTTCAATTCCCGCTTCAGGCTGTCCCGCCGCGGTCTGCTGCAGACCGCTGCGGGCCTCGCCGGCAGTTCCATGCTTCCAGGCCTCACGCCGATGGCGTTTGCCGAGGACAAGCCGGCGATCGGCACCTGGCCGGCCGGCTCGCAGGCTGACACGGTCTTCATCGGCGCGTCGGTGCCGCGCACCGGCACCTATGCCGTGCAGGGCGAAGACGAGCTCAAGGGTTATGAGCTCGCCGTCGAGCACATCAACGAGGGCAACGATCTGGTCAAGAAGATCTCGCCCAAGACCAAGAAGGGCGTGCTCGGCAAACAGTTGAAGCTCGGCGTCGCCGATTCGGCCGCCAAGCCCAACGAGGCCGTGCAAGCGCAGCAGCGTTTCATTTCCGAGAATAAGGCTGTGATGATCACCGGCGGCACATCGAGCGCGGTCGCGGTCGCGCTGAACAAGCTGGCGCAGCGTGAAAAGGTGCTATTCGTTTGCGGCATCTCCGGCTCGAACGACACCACCGGCAAGGACTGCGTGCGCTATGGCGTCCGCCAGAACTTCTTCGGCCAGACGGCGGCGGCCGCAATCGCCCCGGTGCTGGTCAAGGCGTTCGGCAAGAACAAGAAAGTGGCGTACATGACGCCGGACTACACCTACGGCCACACCGTCACCAAATCGATGCAGGACAACACGGCGGCCGACGGCTGGACCACGGTGACCAACCAGGTTTCACCACTCGGCGCGCCGGACTTCTCCTCCTACCTGCTCAACGTCGCCAACTCCGGCGCCGACATTCTCGTCAACGTCAACTGGGGTCATGACGCGGTTCTGTCGATCCAGCAGGCCAAGCAATTCGGCGTGCTCGACAAGATGAAGCTCGTGGTGCCCTACCAGGTGCCGTTCCTGGCGCGCGAAACCGGCGGCCTGATGCAGGGCGTCTATGCCGCCACCGACTACTGGTGGACCATCGAGGACAAGTATCCGCTTGCCAAGATGTTCAATGACGCTTTCAGCAAGAAGTACGGCTACAAGCCGGAATGGGGCGCGGAAAACGCCTATATCAGCTTCGTGCACTGGGCACGCATGGTCGAGGAGGCCGGCAGCTTCTATCCGCCCGACGTCATCAAGGTCTACGAGAAGGGCGAAACCCTGCCCTCGCTGGTCGGCGACGTGCATTATCGCTCCCAGGATCATCAATGCATCCGTCCTGTCATCATCGTCAAAGGCAAGATGGAAAAGGACATGAAGAACAAGGAAGACTATTATGACGTGGTCGAGATCGTCCCCGGCGAGGGGTTGATGCAGAAGCCCGACGCGTTCGGATGCAATCTCGGCGAATACACTTGAGCGAAGGTTGAGGTTCTGGCGCCGCCGGCAAGTCAAAACACTTGCTGCGGCGTCAGTTTTTTGTGCGATACCTGCAGCGAAGTCTGCAAATCGGAACGTGACCACTTTTCATGATCAGTTGGCCGAATTTCATTTCTCAGCTCTTCAACGGGCTGGCGCTGGGTGCGCTGCTCGCATTGATCAGCTCCGGGCTGACCATCATCTATGGCACGCTGGGCGTGCTCAACCTCGCGCACGGCGCGATGTTCATGATCGGCGGCTATGCCGGCTTCGTCGCCTTCCAGTACACCGGCTCGTTCATCGTCGCCGTCATTGCCGGATCGGCTTTTGTGATGCTGCTCGGCGTGGCGATGGAGCGCATCGTCATCCGCCACTTCTATCACCGCCCGCATGAGGACCAGTTGCTCGTCACTTTCGGACTCGGCATCTGCTTCGTCGAGATCGTGCGCCTGATCTTCTCCAGCAACTCGCTGATCGTGCCGCCGCCGCCGCTGTTCCAGGGCATCACCAATCTCGGCTTCATGTTCTACCCGACCTACCGCCTCGCCGTGGTCGGCATCGTCGCGGTCGCGCTCGGCGCGCTGTTCCTGATCCTCTATCGCACCCGGCTCGGCATGATCGTGCGCGCCGGCATCGAGGATTCGGTGATGGTGGATTCGCTCGGCATCAACGTCTACCGCGTGTTCATGGTCGTGTTCGGCATCGGCGCGATGGCCGCCGGGTTTGCCGGCATCGTCAACGCGCCAGTGGTCTCGCTGACTCCCGGCATCGGCGACGACATTCTGGTCGAGACCTTCGTGGTCGTGGTGATCGGCGGCGTCGGCTCGTTTCCCGGCGCGATCCTCGGCGGCCTGATCGCCGGCGAGATCATCAGCATCACCTCGATGGTCAACCCGGGCTACGCCTATGTCATGCTGTTTGCGGCGATGACGCTCGTGCTTGTGCTGCGGCCGCACGGCCTGCTCGGCCTGCAGGGCCGCGAGTGACGTGATGCTCAAGCAACGTCCGTTCCTGATCGAGACGCTGACCGCCATCGCGCTCATTGTGTCGCCGTTCATTCTTCCGCATCTCGGTTTCGCGCCGAACACCGTGAACCGCATCCTGGTCTGGGGCCTGTTCGGCCTCGGCTTCGACATCCTGTTCGGCTTCACCGGACTGCTGTCGTTCGGACAGTCGGCGTTTTACGGCACCGGCGGCTTCGTTGCCGCCTATCTGTTGACCCGCACCGGCTTCAGCAATGTGGGGGGCGCGCTGATCATCGGCATGATCGCCGCCGCCGCCACCGGCTATTTGATCGGCCTGATCGCGCTCCGGCGTACCGGCATCTACTTTGCCATGATCACGGTTGCGATCGCCGAAGTGTTCTTCTTCGTCGAGTTCAACCCGCTGTCGGACTACACCGGCGGCGAGAACGGCCTGCCCGGTGTGCCGACGCCAAGCTTCAATCTCGGCTTCACCACGCTGACCTTCAGCAATGGCTGGTCGCTCTACCAGTTCATCGCGCTCTGCTATTTCATCGGCGTCGTGATTGCGCTCCGCATCGTGCGCTCGCCGGTCGGTGCCATCCTCAGCGCAATCCGTGACAATCCGTTGCGCGCCATTGCGGTCGGCCACAACATCCACGGCTACAAGCTGACAGCCTTCGTGATCGCCGCCGCCTATGCCGGCTTTGCCGGAGGCTTGCTCGGTGTGATGCAGGCCTTCATGCCGCCGGACGCGTTCATGTTCGACACCTCCGGCCAGCTCGTGATGCAGACCGCGATCGGCGGCAGGGCCACGCTGTTCGGGCCACTGGTCGGCGCCGCGGTCTGGCTTTTGCTGCAGGACTTCCTCCAGGCCGCTCTCGGCCTCGGCGCGGCATGGAAGCTCGTGCTCGGCGTCGTGTTCGTGCTGCTGGTCTGCTTCCTGCGCGGCGGCATCATCGGTGGGCTTGTCGATCTCTACGGTTATCTCAGCCGGCAAGCGCGCCAAGGCACCGGTCGAAGAGGCGCCGTCGGGCCTGACCGCGGAAGCGGAGCAAAAGGCGGCCGAAGCCGAAATCGCCAGGCAATCGGCCCCTATGCCGCAGCCAGCGCGCCGTGCCGCACGCGGCAACTGGCTTCCGGGCCGATCCTGCAGCGCGACCGGCCTGACCAAACGCTACGGCGGCCTCGTCGCCAACAGCGACATCGATTTCACCGTCAACAAGGGCGAGTTGCGCGGCATCATCGGCCCCAACGGCGCCGGCAAGTCGACCTTCTTCAAGATGCTGACCTGCGAGATTCCACCGACCTCCGGCAGCATCGTGTTCGAGGGCCGCGACATCACCGGCATGAACGTCACCGACGTGTGCCAGCTCGGCCTAACCAAGAGCTACCAGGTCAACCAGCTGTTCAGCGGGCTCACCGTGCGCGAGAACATCGTCATCGCCGCACTGGCGCAGCTGCGCGGAAAATTCCGGCTCGACATGTTTTCCTCGCTGAGCGGCATCGCCGGCCTCGACGAGCAGGTCGAGCACACGCTTAACTGGTCAACCTGACGTCGCGGCCGGACACGCCGGTGTCGGAGCTCGCCTATGGCGAGAAGCGCCGGCTGGAAATCGGCCTTGCGCTCGCGACATCGCCGAGCCTTTTGCTGCTCGACGAGCCGCTGGCCGGCATGAGCCCGCGCGAGCGGGTCGAGACCGTCAACCTCCTGAAATCGATCAGCCGCGACCGCACCATGATCGTCATCGACCACGACATGGACGCGCTGTTCGAGCTGGCCGAGCGCGTCACCGTGCTGCAGGAAGGCCGTGTCCTGGTCGAAGGCACGCCGGACGAGATCAAGAAGAGCGCCGCCGTGCAGGAAGCCTATCTCGGCGGCGTCCATGGAGTGATCGATCCATGAACCTGCTCGAGATCGAGGGACTGAATTCATATTACGGGGATTCCCACATCCTGTTCGACGTCTCGCTGCGCGTCGCGCGCAACGAGGTGGTGGCGCTGCTCGGTCGCAACGGCGCCGGCAAGAGCACGACGCTCAAGAGCCTGATGGGCGTGGTGACGCCGCGCACCGGCGCGGTGCGCCTCGACGGCGTCGATCTTGCGGGGCGCAAGAGCCACAAGATCGCGCAGGCCGGCATGCAACTGGTCCACGAGGACCGGCGCATCTTCGGCAGCCTCAGTGTCGAGGAGAACCTGATCATCGCCGGCCTCACGGCGTCGAAGCGCTGGCCGCTCGGCCGCATCTACGAGATGTTCCCGAGGCTGAAGGAGCGGCGCGGCAACCGCGGCACCGATCTGTCCGGCGGCGAGCAGCAGATGCTGGCGATCGCCCGCGCGCTGGTGCGCGATCCCAAGATCCTGCTGCTCGACGAGCCCTTCGAGGGGCTCGCGCCGATCATCGTGCGCGACCTCATGAAGGTCTGCCGCGATCTTGCCTCCGCCGGCCAGACCATCGTGCTGGTCGAACAGAACCTGGCCGCGACGCTGACGCTGGCGCAGCGCATCTACATCATCAACAACGGTCACATCGTTCACGAAGGACCGGCCCAGGAAATCAAGGCGCAGCCGGAGATTCTGCAACGATATCTCGGCGTCTAGCCGCATCCGGATCGACGTGCCGCAGCCGGACAGGGTCGATAGGACGAAGGTCGAATGAGCATGCCGCCCTTTCCGTTCGCAACGACTCCGGGAATCGGTATGCTGCGCGCCAACGGGCGATGCCGGACTCCATTCTCCGGATATCCGCCTGAAAAATTTGAGGAAACGCACGCCCGCGCGCCGTCAGAAGCGCGGATCCCGCTTTCGGGACAAGATGCGCCAACCCTTCGCCGGTTGCGGGCATGAACGAAAGCATTTCGTCGCCGTTTATCCGATATCCGATCGGCACCTCGCTGTTGATGGCGGGCATTCTGTTCGTCGGCCTCGTCGCCTATCCATTGCTCCCCGTCGCGCCGCTGCCGCAGATCGATTTTCCGACCATCCAGGTTTCGGCCAGCCTGCCTGGGGCGAGCCCTGAAACCATGGCATCGTCGGTCGCGCAACCGCTGGAGCGGCAGCTTGCGCAGATCCCGGGCATCGCGCAGATGACCTCGACCAGTTCGCTCGGCTCGACCGCGGTCACGATCCAGTTCGACCTCAACCGCAACATCGACGGTGCTGCCAACGACATCCAGGGCGCGATCAACGCCGCCAGCGGCCAGTTGCCGAAGAACCTCCCCTCGCCGCCGACCTATCGCAAGGTCAATCCGGCGGACTCGCCGATCCTGCTGCTGTCGGCGACCTCCGACACCGTGCCGCTGATCAGGCTGAGCGATGCGATCGACGTCCAGCTCGGGCAGCAGATCAGCCAGATTGCTGGCGTCGCCCAGGTCTTCATCGGCGGCCAGCAGAAACCCTCAATCCGAGTCCAGATCGATCCGGCCAAACTCGTCGCCAAGGGCCTCTCGCTGGAGGACGTGCGCGGCCAGATCGCGATCACCACGTCCGACAGCCCGAAGGGCAATATCGACGGATCGAAGCGCGCCTTCACGATTTACGCCAACGACCAGTTGCTCGACGCCGACAAGTGGAACGACGTCATCATCGCCTACCGCAATGGCGGCCCGTTGCGCATCAAGGACATCGGGCGGGCCGTCGCGGCGTCGGAAGACATGAAGCAGGCCGCCTGGGCCGACGGCAAGCGCGGGGTGTTCCTCGTCATCTTCAAGCAGCCCGGCGCCAACGTCATCGAGACCGTGAACAAGATCAAGGCGCAGTTGCCGCGCCTGATCGCAACGATCCCGCCCGCGATCAAGATCAAGATCATCAGCGATCAGACACTGACCATTCGTGCGGCGGTGGAAGACGTGCAGATCACCCTTTCTATCACCATCGTGCTGGTCATCCTGGTCATATTCATCTTCCTGCGCAGTTTCTGGGCCACCGTCATTCCGGCGGTCACGGTGCCGCTTGCGCTGTTAGGCGCTTGCGCATTGATGTTTGCGGCCGGCTACACGCTCGACAACCTGTCGCTGATGGCGCTGACGATCGCGGTCGGCTTCGTGGTCGACGACGCCATCGTGATGCTGGAGAACATCACACGCTATGTCGAGCATGGCGAACGACCGATGGCGGCCGCCTACAAGGGCGCCAAGGAAATCGGCTTCACCATCGTCTCGATCAGCATCTCGCTGGTGGCGGTGCTGATTCCGCTGCTGCTGATGGGCGGCGTGATCGGCCGCCTGTTCCGCGAATTCGCCGTCGTGCTCGCGATGACCATCTTCGTTTCGATGATGGTCTCGCTGACGCTGACCCCGATGATGGCCTCGCGCTTCCTGCGCGCCCATCACGAGACCAAACACGGCCGGTTCTACCAGTGGAGCGAGCGGCTGTTCGACCGGATGCTGCATGCCTATGAGCGCGGGCTCGATCTCGCGCTGGACTGGAAGCGAACGACGCTTTTCATCTTCTTCTGCACGGTCGGGCTCTCCGTCTATCTCTTCACCATCATCCCGAAGGGATTCTTCCCGCAGCAGGACAATGGCTTCCTGACCGCCGTGTCGGAGGCCTCGCAGGACATTTCCTTCGAGGCCATGAAAAAACACCAGGAGCAACTCAGTGCGATCGTCCAGGCCGATCCCGCCGTCGACAGCATCGCGATGTTCATCGGCGGCGGCGGCACCGCACTCAACTCCGGGCGCATGTACATCACCCTGAAGCCGCACGGCGAGCGCGACGTCAACGCGCAGGAGATCATCGCCCGGCTGCGGCCGAAGCTCGAGAAGGTCGAAGGCGCCAGACTCTATATGCAGGCCTCGCAGGACGTCCGTCTCGGCGGCCGCGCCAGCCGCACCCAGTTCGAGTTCACCCTGCAGGATGCCAATCTTGCCGAACTGAACGAATGGGCGCCGAAGATCCTGGACAAGATGAAGACGCTGCCGCAGCTGCGCGACGTCGCCACCGATCAGCAGACCGAGGGGACGACGCTGCAGCTCGCCATCGACCGCGACACCGCGTCGCGTTACGGCATCCAGCCGCAGCTGATCGACGACACGCTCTATGACGCCTTCGGCCAGCGCCAGGTCACGCAATATTTCACCCAGCTCAACAGCTACCACGTCGTGATGGAGATCCTCCCGGAGCTGCAGGGCAGCATCGACACGCTGAACAAGATCTATGTCAAATCGCCGACGACCGGCGAGCAGGTGCCGCTCTCGGTGTTCTGCAAGTGGACCAACGTGCCGGTGCGGCCGCTGGCCATCGCGCACCAAGGCCAGTTCCCCGCGGTGACCATCAGTTTCAACCTCGGCCAGGGCGTCGCGCTAGGGCAGGCGACTGGCGCGGTGCAGGCCGCGATGGCCACGATGGGCGCGCCGGCAACGCTGACCTCCAGCTTCCAGGGTACCGCGCAGGCATTCCAGCAATCGCTCGGCACCGTGCCGCTGCTGATCCTCGCCGCACTGGTCGTGGTCTATCTGATCCTCGGCATCCTCTACGAGAGCTACATCCACCCGCTCACCATTCTGTCGACGCTGCCGTCGGCCGGCGTCGGCGCGCTCGCGATATTGATGGCGTTCGGATTCGATTTCAGCCTGATTGCCTTGATCGGGGTCATTCTGCTGATCGGCATCGTCAAGAAGAACGGCATCATGATGGTCGACTTCGCCATCGTCGCCGAGCGCGAGGAACACCTCACCCCGAAGGAGTTGATCCGGAAGGCCGCGATCCTGCGCTTCCGTCCGATCATGATGACGACGATGGCGGCACTGCTCGGCGGCGTGCCCTTGATGCTCGGCACCGGCACGGGCGCCGAAATCCGTCAACCGCTCGGCTATTCCATGGTGGGCGGTCTCGTGGTCAGCCAGATGCTGACGCTGTTCACCACGCCGGTGGTCTATCTCTATCTCGATAATCTTTCGAACGCGATCTCGCGCTGGACCAGCAGCAAGAGGCGGGAGGAGATGCAAGCTGATCTCGAGGAGATCAAGCACGCGGCCGAGTAAGGCTTATTTTTGCGCATGATCTTTTTCGGAAAACCGGTGCCCACTTTTCCGGATCATGCGCTCAAGCCACCCCCTGCAACACCAGGCGGTTCAACCGCGCAGTGAAGGCAGCCGGGTCTTCCGGCAATTCGCCGTCGAGGATCTGCGCTTGCTCCAGCAGCAGCAGCGACAGGTCGTCGGACTTCGCCTTGTCGCTTCCCGCGCCCGCGATCGCCGCGACCAGCGGATGTCGTAAATTGATCTCGAGGATCGGCTTCGTGCGCGCGCCGCGCGCCTGCTGCGACAGGATGCGCTCCAGCTCGCGGTCGGGGCCGTGGCTGCCGGCGACGAGGCATGAGGCGCTGGTGGTCAGCCGGGTCGAAGCCTTCACGTCGGTGACGCGCTCGCCAAGACTGGCCTTGATGACCGCAATCGTCGACGCCTCGTCGGCGGCGGGCTTCTCGTCCTCGTCCTTCTCCTTGTTCTCCTCGGTGAGCGGGATCAGGTCGAAATTGAGATCGCCCTGGCTCAGCGACTTCAGCGGCTTGCCCTCGAACTCGAGGCGCGCCGAGGTCCAGAACGCGTCGACCGGATCGGTGAGCAGCAACACTTCCATTCCGCGCGCGGCCGCTGCCTCGAGCCGCGGATTGGATTTCAGCCGCTCGATGCTGTCGCCGACCAGGAAGTAGATCTCCGTCTGGTTCGGCTTGAGATCGGCTGACATATTGCTTGAGCGAGCGCCCTTCGCCCGATGTCGTGGTGAAGCGCGACAGGGCAAGCAATTTCTCGCGGCGCTCGAAATCCTCATAAATGCCTTCCTTGATCACGGCGCCGAAGGCATCCCAGATCTTGCTGAAATTCTCCGGCTCCTTCTCGCTGAGCTGCTCCAGCTCGGAGATGACGCGGGTCGCGACCGCCTTCCTGATCTGCGCCAGCTGCGGATTGTTCTGCAGCATCTCCCGCGAGATGTTGAGCGGCAGGTCCTCGCTGTCGATCACGCCGCGGATGAAGCGCAGATGGGCCGGCAGCAGGTCGGCATCGTCGGTGATGAACACGCGTCGCACGTAAAGCTTGACCTTGCCCTTGCGCGCCGGCTCGAACAGGTCGAACGGCTTGGTCGAGGGCGCAAACAGCAGCACGGCGTAGGAATAGCGTCCTTCCGCGCGGTAGTGCAGCGTCATCGCCGGCTCGTCGAAGGCATTCGCGATCGATTTATAGGCCTGCGCGTAGTCCTCGGGCTTGAGCTCGGATTTCGACCGCTGCCACAACGCGCTGGCCGAATTGATCTGGCGCGGCTCGCCCTCTTCGGGAACGAGCTCGATCGGAAACTGGATATTGTCGGAATAGGCGCCGACGATGCGCTCGATCTCGTGAGGCTCGAGATATTTTTTCGCATCATCCTTCAGATGCAGAACGATCTCGGTGCCGCGCGCAACCCGCCCGGCGTCCGCCTCGGCAGCCGGCGCGACCTCGAAGCCGGCGCCCCCCGACGACGACCAGGTCCAGACCTCGCTCGAGCCGGCGTGGCGGCTGGTGACGGCGATGCGGTCCGCCACCATGAAGGCCGAATAGAACCCGACGCCGAATTGGCCGATCAGGCCGGCGCCGTCCTTGGCTTCCGCAAGCTTCGCAACGAAGGCCCTGGTGCCGGAGCGCGCGATGGTGCCGAGATTGTCGATCAGTTCCTGCCGGTCCATGCCGATGCCGCTGTCGGTGATCGTCAGCGTGCCAGCCGTCTTGTTCGCGGCAATGCGGATCTTCGGTGCGGCGCCGTCGCCGAGCAATTCCGGTTTCGCGATCGCCTCATAGCGCAGCTTGTCGCAGGCGTCCGACGCGTTCGAGATCAACTCGCGCAGGAAGATGTCGGTCTCGGAATAGACCGAATGCACCATCAGGTTCAGAAGTTCGGAAACCTCGGCCTGGAAAGGCTGGGTGACGGCGGCGGTATCGGTCTCAGTCGTCATTGATCGGCTCTCGACGCAATCTACAGTTGGACGGAATGCCCTCGATATAGCGCGGCCATTCCGTGAGACAAGGCCGGCCGCCGCCTATCGCTGCGCAGTATCGCCGCTGAAAATCTCCGCCGCAATCCGGTAGGTTTCGATGGCGGCCGGGATGCCGCAATACATCGCGACCAGCAGCAGCACATCCTGCACCTGCGCTGCCGTACAGCCGTTCGCCAGCGCGCCCTTGGCATGCACCCGAAACTCGGCCGGGCGATTGCTGGCCGCCGTGATCGCAAGCATCACCAGGCTGCGGGTCGAATCCGACAGGCCGTCGCGTTCCCAGACATCGCCATAGACATAGGCATTGATGATGTCCTGCAGCGGCGCCCCGAACGCGCCGGAGGCCGCCATCCGCTTCTCGACATCCGCCTCGCCAAACATCTTCTTGCGCCGCTTCAGCCCGCGCGCATAGAGGTCCCTGGTATCCGCCATGTCAGCCTCGCATTGCAACCTTGTCCTGATTTATACGGATAAATACAAATGTTCTCAATCCGGAATGCTATTCGTGTGGGCTGCATCAGCTTGCCTTTGGCGCAACTTTGTCCGTATAAACTTGGGTCCTCGGGGGAGAACGCCAATGAAGTCGTCGTCGGCATTGCTGCTTGGCCTGGTCTGGCTGTGTCTCGCGGTGCCGCAGGCCCTTGCCGATGACACCTGGCCCACGCGGCAGATCAAGATCATCGTGCCGTTTCCCGGTGGCGCCGGGCCCGACCAGGTCGCCCGACTGGTCGGCAAGCATCTGCAGGATGCGCTCAGTCAGCCGGTCGTGATCGAGAACCGGGCCGGCGCGCTCGGCAGCATCGGCGCCGCCGAAGTCAGCCATGCGCCACCCGACGGCTACACGCTGTTGATGGGCACCAACACCACGCAGGCGAGCAACGTCGCCACGCTGAAGAACCCCGGCTACGACCCGGCCAGGGATTTCGCACCGATCATTCGCACCACCACGACCGCGATGGTGCTGCTGGTCAAGCCGGATTTCCCGGCGAAGGACCTGCCCCAGTTCCTCGCCTATGCACGCGCGCACAACAACCTGACCGGCGGCTATGGCTCGGGCGCCTCGCAGATCTCGGTGGCGCAGCTGCAGTCGCGCGGCGGCATATCGCTGGTGGCGGCCTCTTATCGCGGCGTGCCGCTGGCCATGACCGACGTGATGGCGGGCGTCATCGATCTGACCTTCGGCGATTTCTCCGTCGCGATCCCGCAGATGCAGGGCGGCACGCTGCGGGGCATCGGCGTCACCTCTGCCAAACGCAACGAGCTGTTGCCGGAGTTGCCGGCGCTTGCCGAAGCCATGCCCGGCTTCGAGTTCGACCATCTGGTACGGGCTGCTCGCACCGGCCGGTACGCCGGCGGCGATCGTCAACAAGGTTCACGATGAGACGGAGAAGTTCCTCAACATGCCGGAGACGAAGAAGCGGCTCGCGGATGTCGGCGTCATCGTCGCGCCTCAGACGCCTGCGGAGTTCGACAGCTTCATCAAGAGTGAGATCGTGCGCTGGGGCGAGGCCTGCCGGGCTGCCGGCATCGAGCCGCAATAGATCATGGCAAATCATCCTCCCGTCGGTGTCATTGGCCTCGGCCTGCTGGGCTCGGTGCTGGCAGCACGTTTGATCGAAAGCGGTATTCCCGTGACCGGCTTCGATGTCGATTCCGGACGGCGGGCAGTGTTGAAGGACCTCGGCGGTGACGTTGCAACGTCCGCCATACAGGTGATCGGACGCTGCCAGACCATCCTCGTTGCGATCTACAATGCAGGCCAGATCGAACTCCTGTTCGACGAACTCGGCCGCAAGCCGCATCTGGCGGGAGCGGTGATGGTCTGCACCACCACCTGCGCGCCGGAAGATATCCTCGGGATCGCCGAGCGCGCGGCCGCTGCCGGACTCGGCTTTGTCGAAGCGCCGATTTCGGGCACCAGCGCCGAGACACGCGATGGATCGGCGCTGATGCTGGTCTCGGGCGAGGCGGAAGCGATCGACGCCGTGCAGCCCGTGCTGAATGTGATCTGCCCGCAGCAGATGCATCTCGGACGGATCGGCAACGCCGCGCGCACCAAGCTTGCACTCAACCTGATCCTGCAGAACAACCGCGCGGCGCTCGCCGAGGGGCTCGCCTTTGCCGAAAGCATGGGGCTCGACGCCGCCGCGTTCCTCGCCACCGCGCGCCGCTCCGCGGCCTATTCCCGCGTGATGGACACCAAGGGCGAGAAGATGCTGGCGCGCGACTTCGCGCCGCAATCGCACATCGCGCAGACGCTCAAGGACTCCGAACTGATCCTCGAGGAGGCGCGGCAGCAGGAACAGCATTTGCCGATGACCCTGATTCAAACCGGGCTGCTCCGTTCGGCGATCACGCTGGTCGGCCCGGAGGCCGACAGTTCGGCCGTCATCGAGGCGATCCGGCCGTCGAACGCAAAGCCGGGAGGCCGCCGGTGATCGCCTGCGCGATTGCCGGCCTCGGCCGCTGGGGACGCAGCCTGACCGAGGCGGCGCGCGCAAGCGGGCGCCTGGAGATCGTGCGTGCCGTCGAAACCGATCTCGTGCGCGCGCATCCGTTCTGTGCCGAGCACGGCATCGAGCTGACCGGCGACTTCGACGCCATGCTGGCCGACGGCGCGATCCAGGCGGTGTTGCTCGCAACGCCACACTCGCTGCACCGCGCCCAGGTGATCGCCGCCGCCCACGCGGGCAAGCAGGTGTTCTGCGAGAAGCCGCTGGCGCTTGCCCGCCGCGACGCGTGGGAAATGTTCGACGCCTGCCGCAGGGCGGGCGTCCTGCTCGCCGTCGGCCATAACCGCCGCTTCTGGCCGTCGATGCGGGCGCTGCGCGAGATCGTCGCATCGAACGAGCTCGGCACGATCCTTCACCTCGAGGGCCACAACAGCAACGAGAACGCGCTGGCGGTGCTGGACGGGTGGCGGCTGTCGCCGCAGGAATCGCCGGGCGGCGGCTTGACCGGCGCCGGCCTGCACGTGCTCGACGGATTCGTCAGCCTGCTCGGGCCGGTGCGGCAGGTCTATGCGCGGTTGTCCTCGCGCGATCCTGGTCCGCCGCCGGTCGATAGCGCCCTGCTCGCGCTCGATTTCGCCTGCGGCGCGACCGGCACGCTTGCAACGGTGCGCACGACACCGTTCTATTGGCGCGTCCACGCCTTCGGCACGCAAGGATCTGCCGAAGTGCTCGACGAGGTGACGATGGTCGTCCGCAAACCGGGTCATGAGCCGCATGTGATCAAATATCCCGCGATCGATGCGCTGGCGGCCGAGCTCGACGCTTTTGCCGATGCGATTCTGCGCAAGCGCGTCTATCCCGTGCCGGAAGCCGAGGTGCTCGCCACGCTCGCAGCATTCGAGGCGGCGCTGGCCTCGATGCAGACGGGGCAGCCGGTGAGCTGCCATGGCTCCTGAGGCGAGAAGGCGGAAGCCATCGCGCTATCGCGACATCGCCGCCAGGCTGCAAAAGGACATCCGGCTCGGCCGCTACGACATCGGCAAGCTGCTGCCGACCGAGACCGAGCTGATGGCGCAGCATTCGGCCAGCCGTCAGACCGTGCGCGAGGCGTTGCGCATCCTGATGGATCAGGGACTGATCGTACGCCGCGCCGGCCTCGGCTCGGTGGTGATCGCCACCGAGCCGCCGGTGCTGTTCACCCACAGCGTCACCTCTCTCACTGAATGGCTGCGTTACTCCAACGAGACCTATCGTGACGTCATATCCAGTCGCGACATTGTCGCCGATCGCAAGCTCGCCGGCCTCCTCAAATGCGAGCCCGGCAAGCACTGGTTCCTGATCGAGGCGGTGAGACGATCCGACCAGTTCGCGGCACCGCTCGGCTGGACCGAAATCTACGTGCTGCGCAAATTCGCCGACGTCATCAAGCGCGCCGACCATGGCCGCACGCCGGTGCACGAGCAGGTCGCCAAAATGTACGGGCAGGTCACCGAACACGCCCAGATGGAGATTTTCGCGCGCGGAATGCCCCGGGAACTGGCGAAAGCGTTGCAGGTCAAAGCCGGCTCGCCGGCGCTGACGGTGGTGCGGCGTTATTACGGCGCGCATGAGGAGCTGTTCGAGGTCACGGTGACCACGCATCCCGAGGGCCGCTACACCTACAGCATGGACATGCAACGCTCGCTGCGTCCGCGCGTTTGACAGGGCACACGCTCTGTCGCAAATGTGATCGCCCGTGAGCGGAATAGACGATATCCCGATCACTCGAGTTGCATTGCCTTCACAAAAACTCTATTCGGCGCTCCCCGGCAGCCGTCCTAGATTCGCCAACGCGATTCCCAGCCGACCCATTTCGAACTCGCGATCCTCTCCTCGCATGCACGCGCCGATCAAACCCGACCTGACTGCGCGGACGCGCGACCTTCGCATCGACCTCGTGCGCGGAATCGCGAACCTGTCCATCTTCGTCGATCACATCCCGCAGAACGCGGTGAACCTGCTGACCCTGCGCAATTTCGGCTTTTCCGGCGCCACCGACCTGTTCGTGTTCGTCGGCGGCTACGCGGCCGCGCTGCTCTATGGCCAGATGGCCGCGGAGCGCGGCTTCGTCGTCGCCGCAACGCGGATCTTCAAGCGGGTCTGGCACCTCTACGCGGCCTATGTCGTGCTGTTCGTGATCTATGTCGACGTCATCGGCCAGGTCGCCGCGCATTATGCGGTGCCCGACATCATCGACGAGTACAATGTCACCGGCATCGTCGATCATCCGGTGCGGGTGCTGGCGCACGGGCTGTTGCTGCAGGCCAAGCCGCTCAACCTCGATACGCTGCAGCTCGTCTTTCCACTTCTGGCGGCGTTTCCCCTGATCCTCGCCGGCATGCTGCGCTGGCCGAAACTGACCCTCGCCGCATCGGTTGCGCTCTACCTCGCCGCGCGTCAGTTCGACCTCTATCTCAACTCGTTTCCGGACGGCCGCTGGTATTTCAATCCGTTCTGCTGGCAACTGCTGTTCGTGCTCGGTGCATGGTTCGCGCTCGACGGCGGTCGCCACGTGCGCGCGATACAGGAATTCGCGCCGCTGCGATGGCTCGCCTTGGCCTGGCTCTTGTTTGCATTGCTGATCACGACCGCGGGTAAAAATCCGCAACTCGCAAACCTCATTCCGGATGCCCTGATCAACCCGTTCACGCCGAACGACAAGGAAAATCTCGCGCCCTATCGCATACTCCATTTGCTGACGCTGGCATTCCTGTTCACGTGGTACGTCCCGCGCGATTGGCAAGGCTTTCGCGCCAGGGCTTTGCAGCCGGTCATCAAATGCGGCGATGAGTGGCTCGCCTGCTTCTGCGTCGGGGTGTTTCTCTCCCTTGCCGGGCACATGGTGCTGATCATGAGCCCCAATTCGATTGCCATGCAGGTGCTGGTCAGCGTCGCCGGCGCAACCCTGATGACGCTGGTCGCCTATTACGTGTCCTGGTCGAAGCAGCAGGACGGCCGCAAGGCCTTCGGCGCGGCATAAGCCGACGGAGCATCATGTCTCGGCGCCTCCGATTGCGAAGTTCGGAATCGGAGACGCCACACCTTTCCCTCAGCCCCTGAGCTTGCGGATCAGGTAATTGTCGTAGGTCGCCTCACAGACCTGGTCCCACTGATATTGCTCGAGGCGGAACGCCATCATGGAGTCGTGGAGCTTCTTGAACCTCTCGTTCTTGGCGCCGATCTCGGCGTAGAGCTCGTTGGTGGCTTTGAACGAGGCGTCGAGAATTTCGGGCGAGAACGGCCGCAGCTGGGCGCCGGCAGCCACCAGCCGCTTGATCGATCGCGCGTTGTAGGCGTCGTATTTGGCGGTGAGATCGCCGGCAGCGACCGCGCATGCAGCGGTGACCATCGCCTGATAGGTCTTCGGCAGCTCGTTCCATTTCGCCACGTTGATGTAGAGGAAGCCGTTGGCGCAGCCTTCCCACCAGCCGGGATAGTAGTAATAGGGCGCGACCTTGAGGAAGCCGAGCTTCTCGTCGTCATAGGGGCCGATCCATTCGGCGGCGTCGATCGTGCCTTTTTCCAGGGAAGGATAGATATCGCCGGGCGGCAATTGCTGCGGCACCACGCCGAGCTTGCTCAGCACCATGCCGGCCATGCCGCCGACGCGGAATTTCAGCCCGGAGAGATCGTCGATCGTCTTGATCTCCTTGCGGAACCAGCCGCCCATCTGCGCGGTGGTGTTGCCGAACGGAATCGCCATCATGCCGAAGGTGCCGTAGAGCTCGTTCAGGAGGTCGAGCCCGCCGCCATAGGCAAGCCAGGAATTCATCTGCCGCGTGTTGAGGCCGAACGGCACGGCGGTGCCGAAGGCGAAGGCGAGATCCTTGCCGATGTAGTAATACGACGCGGTGTTGCCCATCTCGACCGTGTTGTTGGCGACCGCATCGAACACCTGGAACGGCGGCACGATCTCGCCGGGACCATGCACGGTGATCTGGAATTTCTGGTCGGACAGGTCCGCAACCGTCTTGGCGAGCAGGTCGCAGGCGCCATAGAGCGTGTCGAGCGTCTTCGGGAACGTCGTCGTCAACCGCCACTTGATGGCCGGGGCGGATTGCGCGATGGCGGGCGCGCTGACCGCGCCCGTGACAGCCGTAGCACCGGCAACTTTCAGAAGTCTCCTGCGGTCCATGATCAGCCTCCCTGCTTTTGTTATGGGAGAGCATAACCGGTGACCGGCAGGGGTACGAGACCTCATCGTCGCTGCAGTGCAGCTTGATCAGCTCGCAAGCTTCATGAAGTCAGGCGCGCGCTTCTCGGCAAAGGCGGTGAAGGCCTCGCGCGCTTCCGGTGTCGTCAGCCGTTCGGCGAAGATCGTGCTCTCCGCACCCATCTGCGCCAGCAGCGTCTCCGGCATTGCGCATCAGCCGCTTGGTTGCGGCGAGCGAACCGGCCGGCTGCCTGGCGAGCCGTGCAGCGATCGCGGCCGCCTCGGCATGAAGCTTGTCGAGCGTCACCACACGATTGGCGACGCCGAGCGCGAGTGCGGTTGTCGCATCGAGGGTCTCGCCGAGCGCGAACATCTCGTAGGCGCGCGCATAGCCGATGCGGAGCGGCAGCAGCAGGCTGGAAGCGGCTTCCGGCACCAGCGCCAGGCCGACGAACGGCGTGGACAGCAGCGCGTTCTCGGCCAGCACGACGAAGTCGCAATGCAGCAGCATGGTGGTGCCGATGCCGACGGCGCGGCCCTGCACGGCGGCGACCATCGGCTTGGTCGAACGCGCGATCGCGTCGATGAAGCGCGAGACATGACGCTCGCCGCGGAACTGGCCGGTCGCCATGGTCGCGAACTCGCCGACGTCATTGCCGGCGGTGTACATGTCGCCCTCGCCGCGCAGCACGATCACGCGCACCGCGGGGTCGGTCTCGGCGCCGAGGATCGCGTCGGCGAGCGCGCCATACATCGCGTTGGTCAGCGCGTTCTTCTTGTCGGGCCGCGCGAAGGTCAGAGTCAGGATGTGGTCCTTGTGCTCGATCTTGATGTGGTCGGTCATTCGTCGTCTCCTTTGGGAAATTTCGTCTGCACGGCCTTGAGCCAGCGTGAGACGATGTCGATTTCAGCTTCGTTAAATCCGTCCATCAGGCGCGCGTTGATGTCGCTGGCGCTGGCCTTCGCGCGCGACAGGTCCTTGCGCCCGGCCGCGGTCAGCCACAGCCGCGAGGCGCGGCCGTCGGCCGGATCGGCGCGCTTGTCGATCAGCCCGGCCTCCGCCATGCGTTCGGCAAGTCCGTTGATGCCGGGCAGGCCGAGATCGAGCGCTGCGCCGACCTCGCCCATCGAGAGGCCGTCCTGCCTGCCGAGCACGAACAGCAACCCGCTTTGCGCCGGGGTCGCGCCGCGCCGCTGACGTGCGACGAAGCGCTGTACGCGCCGCTGCGCGACATTGAGCAGGTAGATCAGCCGGCGGTCCGGAGGCGGTGGATTGGTTCGCATGCGAAGTATTTAGGAAATGGCAAACGGATGTCAAGGATGGCGCCCAATACTCGCTGTCGTCCCCGCCTAGTGCGCAATTGCGCACGGGGAGCGGGGACCCATAACCACCGGCGGAAGTCGTTGCGACGCGCTCTGGCTCCAGCCTTCGTCAAACGATGTCCTGTGGTTATGGGTCCCGGGTCTACGCTCGCTACTTGACGGCGCTACGCGCCGCAAGGCGCTCGCTTGCCCGGGACGACAAGCGTGGGCATTCCCGCGGCGCGATTTCGCGTCCGGGCGATGCTTTAGACCGTCGCTCCCTCAGAAATCAGAGGGCGCAGGGAATGCCGGGCGCTGGCCGCACCCGCAGGCTTGTGTGCTGAAAGGGGTAGAGTGCACACAAGATAGACAGGTAAAGCCGAAACGATCCGGCACTCCCTGCGCAATGGTTTTACGGCTTACTTCGTGCTCTCGCCGGAGACCGGGCTTTCTTGCCTCCGTCGCCCGTGAGACATCGCCCACGGACTTGATCCCAGCGTCGGGGGACCACAACCACACGACTTGACCGTACGCGACTGCGCCGCATCGTCTTGCGGCACGACCGCGTCCATCGCATCCCGCCTCACGTCTGGTGACGAATGGCCATCACGTCCCTCGTGTCGAGGCGGGGTGGCAGGACAATACATGAATTACGAATTTCGGAAACATGAATATTTTTGCGCGAAGGGCTGGACTCGTCGGGCAAAACAGGAGGCGGGCTTTTGGTGTTTTGCCCGTCGTGTCGCCGTGGCGACAATGCCGTCCCCGTCGGCCCCGCGCTGGGCGAGCCGGCGGAAGCTGAGAACTGCCGCCGGCTCTGGCTCCCGCCACGGCGCGCGCCGGAACGGAAGCCGATCGTTCGCTAACACGCGGATTCTTTCTACGGGATGAACCCGGCGTCGCCATAAAGCCGAAGAATTCAAGGCGTGCCTGGAATTGTAAGGCTCATGTAAGTTTAGGCATCGGCGCAGCCGCGGCAATCGCGAGACGACAAGCAGTCTAGATCTGCGGGCCCGAATGCGTCAGCTCGCGCTCGGCGCGGAAGACGTTGCTGTAGAGATTGGCGACCCATTGGCGGCCGCTCGAAGTGACGTTGAGATAGCGGATCGCGGTCGAAATCTGCGGCGCGACGTTTTTCCAGTAGAACTGCGGATATTTGTAGACGACATCGGCCGGTGTCTCGTAGCCGAGCGTCTTGTTCAGGCCGATCTCCTCGAACTCGTAGAACAGCGCGTTGGCCTTGCGCATGTAATTGGGATCGCCGAGCTGGCCGATCAGGTCGGCGGCGCGCAGCAGCAGTCCTTCCTCCTCGTAGAGATCGTCGAGAGGCTCGTTCGATGCCGACGGATAGGGGACGCGGGTGTACTCGATCGCGCGCGCGATCCGGTCGGCATCGACAAAGTCAACCGTGTCGAAGCGCTCGATCACGAACAGCTTCGAGCGGTCGACATGATAGGGCGCCAGCGCCGCATCCGAGGAGCCGATCGGCAGCTTCACCGTGCGGCCGTTGACATCGGCGACATAGACGCCGTCGCCGTCGCCTTGTACCACGCCACGGACATAGCCGATATCGTGGGTGAGACAGGCCAGGATGAAATTGGAATAGTCGCGCGGCGTCGTCGGCCGCAACAGCGCCCGTCCCATCAGGATGTCGTGGCCGACCAGCGCGACCAGCATCGAATGCTCGATGTTATGATAGAGCGCGTCGCTGTTGCCAATGCACTCCATCGTTAGCCGCGCGGCATAGGGCAGGAAGTCGGCGAGATGACCGTGCGACGAGCCGAACCGGCCGCGGGTCTCCGCCGCCAGAAACGCGCCCAATGACTGCGCCAGGACTTGGGGAATGGTGATCATCGGATCGACCCCGGCTCAAGATGCCGGGAGAGGCTAACATGCCGCCTCGGCGTGTCCATAGGGATGGACACTTCACCGGTTCGACGGAGGTCACCGATTTTGCGAACCGGTGAGAGCCTGGAAGCTACCGCAAACAGCGTTTTGACTTTTCAGAGCCGCCACCCTCACTCCGGCGGTTACGGGTTCGGTTTTTTGCCGGACTGACAGAACTTGCCGTAATTCTCTTTGGTCGGCAGCTCCGTTTGTTTCGTGTTCTCCAGCCCGTGGGGGCCCGCAATCGTGATGATGACGCCCGTTCCTTCGATGGACTTGAAGGCCTGCGCGTCGTCGATCGAAAACGCATATGCGTTCGATTTGAGGGTCACGTGAATCAACTTCACGAAGGGATCGAAGACGTCCGCGTCGTCCTTCACCGTGAAGAAGTTGTACATGAGGTCGCAGA
Organism: uncultured Alphaproteobacteria bacterium; assembly: GCA_963795365.1. GTDB lineage: Bacteria > Pseudomonadota > Alphaproteobacteria > Rhizobiales > Xanthobacteraceae > Bradyrhizobium. The sequence goes on along the minus strand of CAWCHW010000036.1, from coordinate 41,868 downwards.
ACGTCTTGATGACGTTCGGATACTCCTTCGGATTCTTGTCGGCAAGGGATTCCGTGCAGCCCGGGAACTGAGCCCAGCCATAAACATCGCGCAGAAATTCATGCAGAACTGCCGGGTCCTTGAGGTTCGGATCGTGCCCGAAGCACGCTTTGTAGTCGGCGACGAAAAAGTCTTTCACCCCTTGAATCTGCGCGCAGGTGTTGCCGGCGCCGCCGGCCATGCACTTGTCCCAGAGTTTGAGCATCGCTTCACCGACGCTGCCCAGCGCGCCGCGAACGCGGTGCTTGGCCCATGGCGGATCGGTATCCGAACTGAGCGTCGGAGGCGCCGGAGCAGGATCTTTGAACGACTCTGCAAAAATGAAGTTGGCGGACGGCACCCGCGGCTGCGGATAGGCTTTGACAGGGGCCGGCGGGCCGTCCGGGCTCGGGACGGCGCCGATCGAGTTGCCCGGCAGATAGTAAGCGGGAATGAATTGCGGCCACTGCGCGCCCTGCGCGGCGAACTCATTCAACAGCTTTCGGAAGGTCGCCACGTCCTGGGTCGAACCGAGATATGTGTTGAGCTCGCTGTTGTTATCCCTGGCGCCGATCGCTGCCGGAAGATAAACCGAGTCCACTGACGATATGTTGTAGTTGACCTGCTTCAGGTTGATCTTGAAAGCCGTTTGATTGGGTGGCCCTTCGGCGGAGGCGAGCGTGTACTCGATCAACTGCGCCGGAACCCCCCATGGGAAGCCGACATAGTAGGCACGGAGATCCAGCGTGCATCCCGTGCACTCCGGCACTGCCGCCCCCTTCATGATTGTCACCGGATAAGGCGGAAGCACCGGCTTGATGGGGGTCGGCGGCGGCGGATTGTCCTGACTGTAATTGTAGGCCGCAACGGCCGCGTCCTTGCCTTCGAAGACAAAGACGCGCATGGCATTCCACCAGTCGACGAACTGGTCCTCGACTTGACCCGAGTTCTCCGCCGTCCACATTTTCAACTGCGTGTAGAACGGCAAGGTGATGGTGACGGAGCCGTGTGGCGGGACGCCGCCTTTGTCGTGGTTGATCCAGATCCGGTACAGCTTGGTGGTTTGAAATGGACGACTTTTGAATTCGGCTTCCTTGACACCGAGTTGCGCCTGCAGCCAGAGATCACGGACGTCATTGCCGAGCCGGATCGGTGCCTCGATGACCGGATAAAGCGCGTCATCGGAATTGTTGTAGACGGTGATGGTCTTGGTCGGCGGCGATGGCGCCAACTGCGCCCTCGCTTCGCCCTGCAAGGCGAAAATCCCCAGCGCCGCCAATGCTGAACGACAAAGCGCCCTCAAGCCCAGCGCGTGCATGGCCATCTCCATTTCGACAAGCGGAACTGATCTCATAAGAAGAATTGTTGGCTTAAGCCAATACAATCTTACATTGTTGAGGCGGCGACGCAACCTTTGCCACACAAACTTTGGTTCAACGCCTTTGCGTGTCCAGCGCGACCTCGACCAGGTCGGCGTGACGCCGCCGCCCCATGCGGCGCAGCCGCTGGAAAGTGCTGCGCCCGCTGATGCGCGAAAGTTGAAGCAACTGCTCGACTGAAGTCCTACTTCCGTTGGCGATCGTCGCCCGGCCGATCGCCCGCCTCTTTCTTTTTCGCCTGCTCCGCCTTGCGCTCCTCGTCCTTGCCTTCCAGCACGAGCTTGTCGTCGCCGATCATCTGACCGACGATCTGCTTGGTGTGTGCTTGCGCCTTGTCATGCAATCGCGTCATGTGAGTTCTCCCTCCCTGAGTGAGACCGGACTCAAATCTCCAGATGTTCCAGTCGCACCGGCAGCTTGCGGATACGCTGGCCGGTGGCATGGAAGATCGCATTGCAGACCGCGGCGTTGGTGCCGACATTGGCGAGCTCGCCGAGGCCTTTCACGCCGGCCGGATTGACCTGGTCGTCCTGCTCCGACAGCATGATCACTTCCACGCTCGGCGCATCGGCATTCACCGGCAACAGATAGTCGGCGAGATTGTCATTGACGTAGCGCGCATTGCGCGGGTCGATCTCGGTTGCCTCCAGCAGCGCCGACGACATCCCCCAGATCAGCCCGCCCATCAGCTGGCTTCGCGCGGTGCGCGGGTTCATGATGCGCCCGGCCGCGAAGGCGCCGACCAGCCGCGGCGCGCGAATCTCGTGGGTCCAGCGGTTGATGCGCACCTCGACGAACTCCGCGCCGAAGGCGTAGGCGATCTTGCCGTTGAGATCGGGGCCGCCGACCATGCGCATCTGGCCCTTGTGCATGGCGCGGAAGGAATCCATCGGCGCGCCATCAGGCTTCCACTCGCCATATTCCTCGACCGCGCTGACGCCGAGCGCATCGAACGCCTTCTCGCGATCGAAAGGCTGGTCGCTCTTGGCGGCTTCGGTCGCCGGCGTGGTGCCGATGCCGACCGTCTCCTTGGTCTTGTCGACCAGGCTCTCATTCGGCATCAACGCCTTGAACAGGCGCTGCCTGATCTTGTCGCACACCATCATCACCGTTGAGCAGGTGCTGGCGGTGGAATTGGAGCCGCCCGCAACCGGCGCCGGCGGCAGGTCGCTGTCGCCGATGTGGACGGAAACGTCTTCAAAAGGCACGTGCAGCCGCTCCGCGGCCGCCTGCCCGATCACGGTGTAGGCGCCATTGCCAATCTCGTGGCCGGCGATTTCGACGCGCACGCGGCCGTCGCGGCGGAACTGCACCCGCGCCGCAGCCGGGGCCATCTGCGTCGGGTAGCAGGTCGTGGCGCAGCCATAGCCGATCAGCCAGTCGCCGTCGGCCATCGATTTCGGCTTCGCCGATCGTTGCGACCAGCCGAAGGCTTTCGCAGCCTCGTCGAAACAGGCCATCAGCGAGCGCGACGTGTAAGTCTTGCCGCCGATCGGTTCCTTCATGGTGTCGTTGATGCGCCGCAGCTCGATCGGATCCATTTCCAGCTTCACCGCCAACTCGTCCATCGCGCTTTCCAGCGCGAACAGATACGGCACCTCCGGCGGCGAGCGCATGAAGCCCGGCGTGTTGCGGTCGGCACGCACGATCGACACCATGCTGTCGACATTCGGACAGGCATAGAGCCGCGTCGTGGTCTTGGTGCCGCCCACGGCATAGGCGTCCGGCCGCGACGACAGCTCGGCGCCCTCATGGCGCAGCGCCACGAGCTTGCCGTCGCGGCTCGCGCCGATCTGGATCTCGTGGCGGGTTTCGGCGCGGTAGGTCGCGATGGTAAAGCCCTGATCGCGCGTCGCCACAAGCTTGACCGGACGATTGAGCCGCCGTGCGATGCTGGCGATGATCGCGGTGCGCGGTGTCATCGATCCCTTCGAGCCGAACGCGCCGCCGACATAGTCGTTGATGACGCGCACATTGTCAGCATCGATGCCGAGCTGCTCGGCGACGCCGTTCTTCAGGCCATGCACATACTGGCTCGGTTCGTAGATCGTCAGCGAGTCGCCGTTCCAGACGCAACTCGTGGCGAACAGCTCCATCGGATTGTGGTGCTGCGCCGGCGTCTCGTACGACGCCGTCACCTTGACCTCGGCCTGGTCGAATGCCCCAGCGAAATCGCCGACCTTGGGGTCGTCCTTGAACTGGGCAAGCTGCCCCTTGGCGCGCGCCGCGGTCGTGCCGGGCGAATCGAACGACGCCGTCGGCTTGTCCTCGTGGTAACTCACCTTGACGCGGTGCGCGGCTTCGCGCGCGGCCTCGAACGTCTCGGCAACGACGACGGCGACGATCTGGCCGTCATGGGCGATGTCGGCCGATTTCAGCGGCTGGATCGTGGTCGATGTGTAGCCGCCATTGCTGAAGAGCTTTGCGTCTTTCAGCTTCTCCGCATTCTCATGGGTGATGATGTCGATGACGCCACGCACTTTCCTGGCATCGGCCAGGTCGAAGCTGTCGACGCGGCCTTTGGCGATCGCGCTGGTCACGAGATAGGCGAAGGCCCGATTGGCGAGCGGCACGTCGGCCGCGTAGCGCGCCCTGCCCGTCACCTTGGCGACGGCGTCATAGCGCGGGACCGGCTGGCCCATATTGGCCTTGGGCTCGGGAGCTGCGGTCGACATGTCAAATCTCCATCGTTGCGGCCTTGTGCAGCGCGCGTGCGACCACGCGCTTGCCGAGATCGACCTTGAAGGCGTTGTGCTCGCGCGGCTGCGCGCCGGCAAAGGCTGCTTCGGCGACACGGCCGGCGAGGCCGTCATCGAATTTGAGGCCTTTCAGCAGCGCCTCCGCCTCGCGCGCACGCCATGGCACGGTTGCGACACCGCCGAGCGCGACGCGCGCGTCCTGGACGATGCCGTCCTGCACGTCGAGCGCGACCGCGGCCGACGACAGCGCGAACTCGTAGGATTGCCGGTCGCGCGCCTTCAGATAGATCGAGCGCGGCCAGCGGCCGTTGACCGTGAATGCGGAGATCAATTCGCCCGGCGCCAGCACCGTCTCCACATGAGGCGTATTGCCGGGCCGCTTGTGCAATTGAGCAAACGGCAGGGTGCGCGTGCCGGACTTGCCCGATATCTCGATGATGGCGTCGAGCGCGATCAGGGCTTGCGCGAAATCGCCGGGATAGGTCGCGATGCACTGGTCGGAGGTGCCGAGCACCGCATGCATCCGGTTGACGCCGTCCATCGCGGCGCAGCCGGAGCCGGGATTGCGCTTGTTGCAATTGCCATAGCTGACGTCGCGGAAATAGCTGCAGCGGGTCCGCTGCAGCACGTTGCCGCCAAGCGTCGCCATGTTGCGCAGCTGCGGGCTGGCGGCGAGCTGCAGAGACTGAGCGATGACAGGATAGTTGCGCTGCACCTCGGGATGCGCGGCCACGTCGGACATCCGCGCCAGCGCACCGAGCCGAAGGTTGCCACCGTCCAGGTTGATCTCCGACCAGCTGCCGGCGAGCGGATTGATGTCGACCAGCGCTTGCGGCCGCATCACGTCGAGCTTCATCAGGTCGATCAGCGTGGTGCCGCCGGCGAGCGCCTGCACGGTTGCTTCCGTCGGTGGATTGCTGCCGCTGGATGCAGCGAGCGCCGCTATCGCGGCGTTGGGATCGGATGCGCGTTGATAGGTGAAGGGTCGCATGGCCTAGCCTTTCGCGATGTCGGGCGCGGCCTGCTTCACGGCTGCGACGATGTTGGGATAGGCGGCACAACGGCAGATGTTGCCGCTCATATATTCGCGGATGTCGTCGTCGCTGCCGGCATGCCCTTCCCGCACACAGGCGATCGCCGACATGATCTGGCCCGGCGTGCAATAGCCGCACTGGAACGCATCCTGATCGACGAAGGCCTGCTGCATCGGATGCAGCTTGTCGCCTTGCGCCAGTCCCTCGACGGTGGAGATGTCCTTGCCCAGCGTGGCGACCGCCAAGGTCAGGCACGACACCACCCGGCGGCCGTCGACCAGCACCGTGCAGGCGCCGCACTGGCCGTGATCGCAGCCCTTCTTGCTGCCGGTGAGACCGAGATGTTCGCGCAAGGCGTCGAGCAGCGCGGTGCGCGCATCGATCGACAGCGCGTGATCCTTGCCGTTGACCCTCAGCGTGACATCGACCGGGGTTAATGGGTCCTGCGCCACCGGCGCACTGGCCGCCGGTCCCGCGGCACGCGCCGTCATCGGAATGACGGCAGCGCCTGCCGCGCCCGCCATGAAGCTGCGCCGGTCGAATCCGGATGTGGGTTTGGAATCAGACATGAGACGGCCTCCGCCGCGACTTGCACAAATGGCGCACGCCTGCGCCTTCGCGGGGATCAAACGAGCCGCGGCAATTGGCGTTCCCTCACGGCTCGATAGGAACTCCGTGATGTCGGGCGGATTGAGCAAGGGAACAATATCAACTATATCTGGAGGCTCCAATGAACAAACTTCTTCTGTCGTCCGCTGTCGCCCTGTTCCTGCTCGCACCTGCACACGCCCAATCGGTCGGGGAAAAGACCGGCGTCAACTCAACGCTCGGCATCAGTCCGACCACGCAGGACTTCGTCACCGAGGCCGCCAACAGCGACATGCTGGAAATCGCCGCCGCCAAGCTTGCCCAGGAAAAGGGCAATGCCGACGAGAAGAAATTCGCCGCGCAGATGATCACCGACCACACCAAGACCACCGCCGACATCAAGGCGATGGTGGAGAGCGGCGACGTCAAGGCCGAGATTCCGGCAACCCTGGACTCGTCGCACCAGTCGAAGCTCGACAAGCTGCGCGATGCCAGGACAGCCAGTTTCTCCAGCGACTATGATTCGATGCAGGTCAGCGCCCACAAGGATGCGGTTTCGCTGTTCGAGCGCTATTCGAAGTCGGGCGACAACGCGAAGCTGAAGGATTGGGCCGGCAAGACCCTGCCCGCGCTGCAGCACCACCTCGACATGGCGCAGCAGCTCGACAAGAACAAGTCGACGACGATGGGTACGAGCAAGTGAGTGGATCTGGTCAGGGCATCGTCAGGAACCAGCGTGGCGAGGACCAGCCGGCTGACAAGGATCGCGCGCAGACCGCGCAAAAGAGCGATCCGAAGAAGTCGGTGTCGCGTGAGGCCACGCGCGATCCCAAGCTGAACGATGCGGAGAAAACGCCCGGCTCCGGCATGGTGCCCGATGACAAGGGCGACGCGACCACGGGCTGACAACCATTGAGGAAACCAAAATGGCGATGAATGAAAGAGAGCTGGATCAACGCGAGTTCGGCAACCTGATCGGCAGCGACAAGGTCGAAGGCACCGCGGTCTACGGTCCTGACGAGAGCAAGATCGGCTCGATCGAGCGCGTCATGATCGACAAGATGAGCGGACGGGTGTCGTACGCCGTGCTCGGCTTCGGCGGTTTCCTCGGGCTCGGCAACGATCATTACCCCCTGCCCTGGCAATCGCTGAAATACGACACGCGACTTGGCGGCTACCGCACCGGCATCACCGAGGACCAGTTGCGCGGCGCGCCCAAATATCGCGGCGAGAGCGAGTGGAACTGGAGCGACGCCGCAGGAAACCGTGCGGTGGACGACTATTACGGCGTCGTGCCGACCTGACAGGTCCACGCAGAGCAAATCCGACGCGCGCGGTCGCTGCCCGGAACCGACCAGGTTTCATCTCAAAGCCATGTGAGACGTGAGCGGATTGCAGCCCCTTGCGGGAACCAAGAGCCGTCCTTGTGCGTAGCAACAAGGTCATTTCTTGAGGTCAATCGCAGTGGACGCCCGGACCACAGAGCGCGGCCCTTCCGCGGAAAAGCCTGGGTTGCCGGTGCAGCGGCCCGAGCAATTGCCGCCTCCGAAGGACCGCAAGACGGCCGCGCCGCCGAAAGCGGACGACAAGACGCCGTCGTTCCGTGAGCGCTTGCGCGAGCATTGGCTGCTCGCGACCGTAGCGGCGTGCGTGCTGGTCGTCGCGGCGGTCGGCGGCCTGCTCTACTGGCTTTCCGTGCGCGACTATGAATTGACCGACGATGCCTTTGTCGCGGCGCGCAGCTTCTCGATCGCGCCGAAAGTCGGCGGCTACATCACCGACGTGCCCGTCACCGACAACCAGCATGTCAATGCCGGCGACCTGCTCGCCAAGGTCGACGACCGCGACTACAGGATCGCGGTCGATCAGGCCAAGGCGCAGGTCGCGGTGGCCGAAGCCAACATCACCAACATCAACGCGCAGATCGACAGCCAGCAGGAACAGATCAAGCAGGCCCAGGCGCAGGTCGAACAGGCCGAGGCGCAACTGGTGTTCGCGCAACAGCAGGAAGCCCGCGCCAAGGATCTGGTCGAAAAGGGCGCCGGCACTGTGCAGAACGAGCAGCAGCAACACTCCAACCTGCAATCGCAGCAGGCCAACGCCGACCGCGCCAAGGCCGCGCTGACCGCCGCGCAACTCGGCATCAAGACGCTTCATGCGCAGCTCGAAAGCGCGCGCGCCCAGCTGCAGCAGGCGCAGGCCCAGCTCGATCAGGCCAATCTCAATCTGCAATATACGCGCGTCACCGCCGCGCAATCCGGCCGCGTGGTCAAGCTGTCCGGCGCGGTCGGCACGCTGGCGAGCGCAGGGCAAAGCCTGGCGATGTTCGTGCCTGACGACGTCTGGGTCGTCGCGAACTACAAGGAAACGCAGCTTCGCGACATGCGGCCGGGTCAGCCGGTCGAGTTCACCATCGACGCCTATCCCGGGCGCAAGCTGACCGGGCATGTCGATTCGGTGCAGTCCGGCTCGGGCACGGCGTTCAGCCTGCTGCCGGCCGAAAACGCCACCGGCAATTACGTCAAGGTCGTGCAACGCGTCCCCGTGAAGATCATCGTCGACCATTGGCCGGATGACGTGCCGGTCGGGCCGGGCATGTCGGTCGTGCCCTGGACCAGGGTGCGATGAGCGAGGTGGCGGCATCTGGCGGCTGGTCGCCGGAACGCTCCGCGGCCGGCGGGCACAATCCCTACCTGATCGCCTGCGTGGTTTCGATCGCGACCTTCATGGAGGTGCTCGACACCACCATCGCCAATGTCGCGCTGCGCAATATCGCCGGCGGACTCGCGGTCGGCATTGACGAGAGCACCTACGTCATCACCAGCTATCTCGTCGCCAACGCCATCGTGCTGTCGATCTCGGGCTGGCTGTCGACGGTGATCGGGCGCAAGCGCTTCTACATGATCTGCGTCGCGACCTTTGCGTTCGCCTCGCTGCTGTGCGGCTTCGCCTGGAATCTGCAATCGCTGGTGCTGTTCCGCATCCTGCAAGGGCTCGGCGGCGGCGGCATGGCGACCAGCGAGCAGGCGATCCTTGCCGACTCGTTTCCTCCTGAAAAGCGCGGCCAGGCCTTTGCGATCTACGGCATCGCGGTCGTGGTCGCGCCGGTGATCGGACCTACGCTCGGCGGCTGGATCACCGACAACTATTCCTGGCACTGGATATTTCTGATCAACGTGCCGATGGGACTGATCTCGCTGTTTCTGGTCGGCACGCTGGTCAACGAGCCCTCCGGCGCGGAGGACGAGCGGCGGAAGCTGCTCAGCAAGGGATTGCGCGTCGACTACATCGGCTTTGCGCTGGTCGCGATCGGCCTCGGCTCGCTGGAGTTCGTGCTCGACGAGGGCCAGCGCAACGACTGGTTCGGCTCGAACATGATCGTCGCCTTTGCCTGCGCGGCGGTGTTCTGCCTGGTCGCGCTGGTGATCTGGGAGCTGATCACCGAAGACCCGATCATCGACATCCGCCTGCTCGGCCAGCGGCAGTTCGGCGCCTGCTTCATCGCCATGCTCGGCACCGGCGCGATCGTGATCGCGACCACGCAGATCCTGCCGCAACTGTTGCAGGCCGAGTTGAATTACACCGCGACGCTGGCGGGGCTGGTGCTGTCGCCGGGCGGCCTCGTCACCATGGTGATGATGCCGATCACGGGCAAGCTGATCGGATCGGTGCAGCCGCGATACCTGATCGCGGCGGGAGCCGCGATTGCGGGACTGTCGATGTGGCATCTGACCGGTATTAATGGCGACATCACCTATGGCTATGCCGCGATGTCGCGCATCTATCTCGCGATCGGGCTGCCGCTGCTCTTCCTCCCCATCACGACGGCGTCCTATGACGGCGTCCCGCCCGACAAGACCAACCAGGCCTCCGCGCTGATCAATGTCGCGCGCAACCTCGGCGGCTCGATGGGCGTCGCGCTGGTGCAGACCGTGCTGGCGCAACGGCAGCAATTCCATCAGAGCCGGCTGGTCGAGCACATCGCGCCGTCCGACGTCGGTTATCAGCAGACCATCGACACCATGACGCGGTTCTTCCGCGCGCAGGGATCGAACGCCTCCGACGCCGCTTCGCAGGCGATCGCCTGGGTCGGGCAGACCCTGCAACATCAGGTCGACCTGCTCGCCTATATCGACGTGTTCCGGACGCTCGCGATCATCGGCGCCATCATGGTGCCGATAGCGCTGACGCTTCGGACCATCGAGCTCGGCGCAGCTCCGCGCGGCCACTGAGACCGCAGGCAGCGGACGATGGCGAAGAAGCAGCGGCAGCGAAGCAAGAAAGGTCCGGCCCGCCTGTGGCCGCTGCTGGCGGTCAACTTCTTCATGGCCGACATGCAGTCCGGCATCGGGCCGTTTGTCGGCGTCTTCCTGCTGGAGCGCGGCTGGGCCAGCGGCATGATCGGCACGGCGCTGGCGATCGGCAATATCGCGGGCCTGCTGATGGCGACCCCGGTCGGCGGCTTCATCGATACATCGTCGCACAAGCGCGTGTGGGTGATCGTCCCCGGCATCGCCGTGGTCGTCGCCTCCTCCATCATCCTGGTCTGGCAGAATTTCTGGGCAGTCGCGGCGTCGCAGATCGCGACCTCGATCGCGGGCTCTGCGATCGTGCCGGCGGTGACCGGCATTACCCTCGGCATGGTCGCCCAGCGCGGCTTCAACCGGCAGAACGGCCGCAACCAGGCCTTCAATCACGCCGGCAACATGGCCGGCGCGGCGCTCTCGGGACTGCTTGGTTGGCAATTCGGCTATTTCGCCGTGTTTCTTCTCGCGGCCGCCTTCGGCGTGATCACCATCGCCAGCGTGCTGATGATTCCGCCCAAGGCGATTGACGATCGCGCCGCCCGCGGCAGCAAGGAGGATGACCCGGACAGCCAGCCCAGCGGATTGACGATCTTGTTGAAGCATAAGCCGCTGCTGGTGCTGGGGCTTGCGCTCGCCTTCTTTCACCTCGGCAATGCCGCGATTGTCCCGCTGTTCGGCATGACGGCGGTCTCGAGCAGCCATGCCAACGGGCCGGGCTTTGTCGCAACCACGATCGTCATCGCGCAAGGCGTGATGGTCATTGCCTCGATCGTCGCCATGAAAGTCGTGGAGCGGAAAAATTATTGGTGGATCCTTCTTGCGTCTTTTCTGGTCCTGCCGCTGCGCGGACTGCTCGCCTGCTTCCTCACCGGCTGGTGGGGCATCACGCCGGTCGAGATCCTCGACGGCGTCGGCATCGGTCTGCAAAGCGTCGCCGTGCCCGGCATGGTCGCCCGTTCGCTCTACGGCACCGGCCGCGTCAATCTCGCGCAAGGCGCGGTCATCACCATCCAGGGCGCGGGCGCGGCGTTCAGCCCGGCGCTGGGCGGCTGGATCGCGGAATGGATCGGCTTCTCGCCGACGTTCCTGGTGCTCGGCGGTTTCGGCCTTCTCGCCGCGGCCGTGTGGGTCGTGCTCGGCAACGCGGTCAAGCAATATTAGCCCGGCTGGAACTCCATCAGCGTCGCACACGTTGCGCAAGCGCGTAGGTTCCTGCGCCGGCAAACGGAACACTCAACGAGGCTCTTTGCTGGATGTTGCTGCTCGACGAGGCCGTTTCCAACCAGGCCTTGCCGTCCTGCCCTGAATATACGATCGCATAATCGCTCGCACGAACAGACGGTGGCAGCGCGAAGCTGACCGTTCCTGAAAGCGTTCCGGCATTCCCGGGTGAGGCGATTGACAGATTTGGCCCCAATATCTGCAAACGGGTCGACGAGCTGCCAGCGCGCACGAAGCCCGTCATGTTTTTCTCGTTGAGGCTGGATAGGTCCCGTGAACCCAGCGAGCGTACATCCACCTTGGGCGCTGCTGCCGCTGCCTGCCCTGGATTTTGCAAGACCAGCACACCTGTGGCGCGGACTGCGGTCGGTCCTGTCGTCCATGCCGCGTTTGCCGTCGTCACCGCCACGTTTTGCGCGCCTTTGTCGACGACCGATGGCAATGTCACGGTTTCGACGGGGTCGCCGCTCGGAATGTAGTCGATGACCTTGATGACATATTTGGCGGCGGGATCGACACATCCAAAGACCGGCGCATCGACCGGGAAGCCTTCGCTGACGGAGAGGTTCGCGTTCACGCTTGCAGCCGCCTTGAAAGGCCCGTCACCGTTGACGGTGACAACATCTCCGGGCGACACCGTGAGACTTGATACGTTCGCGCCGTTGTTGTTCGCAAAAGCCGGATAGGATGCGCTGAGATTGATCGTCTCCGCCGCGGTCGAACCGTCGGCGGCATAGGCGTCGACTTTCATGTTTCTCTTGCTCAACGACTTTGCGATGCAGTCGACACTGAAGGACAGGATCGGCTTGTTCGGAATGAAATATTGATAGGGCAGCGCAAGACTGTCCTGTCCGTTCACCACGATGACAACCGTCGCCATTCCGGTTCCGTCGCCGCCGAGGGGGGAATGCGGAGTCGTAAACGTCGCGGATTTCCCGTCGCCGGAAACGGCAAGGTTGGTCGCTTGCGCGACACTGCCTTGATAACGGAATCTGATCAGGTTGTTGGCGACGGCCGGATCGAAGCCGACGCCCGACAGTTTGACGTTCTGTCCTCCGGCGACGGGCCCAAGGCTCGCCGACAAATCCTCCGCGATCGGATGAACAGCCACCGCCCTGACCTCGCTGACAGGCGAAGTGATCGCCACATGGTGGGTTCCGGCCGGTCCGGTCGGCGTATAGTCGGCTATGAAACGCCCGTCTTCGTACGTCGTCGGATACCATGGCGACAGCGCGGATGCTGGATCGGACGTGGAAGACAGCGTGAAGGACGCATCGCCCATCGGACAACCGGCGGTGTCCATCAGCTTGCCAAAGACCGTGATCTTGCGGCCGACGAAATATGGCGGCGGAGGATCGGGCCACAGGCCGACATTGAAGTCCTGCACGCCGTGAGCGGACGGCACGTCTCCTGTCAATGACACGGGCTGTCCGGTCATCGGCGAGGACACCGTGATCTTGATGTGATCGCCAGCTGCAACTTTCGTGTTTGCATCACCGACAAACCCGTTTGCGACGATTGTATTTTCATTTCCGATCGCCGACGTCGTCCATTGAATTGAACTGAAACTAACGGAATCCGGTGGGAAGTTCTGGGCGAAGCCACCGACCTTGAACTTGTTCGCGCCAGTTGCATCGGTGACCACGCCTTGCAGGAAGAGGGTCTGCTTGCCTCCTGGAGCCAGGTCCCACGGCCGTGGATCGAAATGCCCCTTGATCGTGATTTTGGAATTCATTCCGCTGCCGCAGGGGATCACGGAGTCGATCTGCGGCGCGAAATTGCTGACCGGCGCGCCCGTCAGGAAGGTCATGCAGCCGCCGTTATCCCTGGAGAAATAGTCGGAAAGCCTGACGTACAGGAAGTTGGTCGCCGCGCCGCCGCAACTGTCGGCGATTTCTCCATTTTCGCCGATTGTCTTCCAGCCGGAGAGTCCGCCCGGGTCAGGGTCGGTCGCCGCCTCCACCATTTCGTGGCTGAGAACGGCAGCGACCTTCGCCACATTGTCATTGCAGCCTGCTACGGTCGGGACGAAGGTGTAGTAGAATGTGGGGGTTGGGTTACCGGTGAGGCCCGACGTCAGCCCACCAAAAGGCGGCGACGTCACATCGTGAAACCCGAAAGGCGAACAGAAATCGCCGGACTTTGCAACTTGCGGCGGCAGCAACACGTTCAAAATGACGTTGCCGGCGGCCAGCTCTGGATGCTTGGCGACCAGGCACCCGATCGGATTTTGTATTCCGGCTGCGATCATCGAACGCGCCGTGTCGAGGTCGGGCGGTGGCGCGCCACAGCCCTCCCCGGTGACGAAGAAACTCGGATGCACATCGCAACCAATGACGCCATACTGATTGAGACCGCCGAAGTAATTGCTGCGGCACATCGCGACCGTGATCAGATCCACCCGCGCTACGGTGATCCCGGGGATTTGGAGATTGGGATCACCGGCGCCCACATCGGCATTCCATTGCGCTTCGCTGGTATCCCAATAGACGTTGACGTAAACGGGATGCTGGATGTCGCAATAGCTGCCGCCCTCGAGACAGAAATCGGAAAGCGCCGCCGCCGGACCTGTTGAAATCACGAGGACAATAGCGGCCGCAATCGCAAGGCTGATTTGCCGGAAAAGAGCTGGCATCCTGACCCCCGAACGAGTTTTCTTGACGGTTTCTGAAAAGGGCGAGACGTGCCGGCAATTTCATCACGAGACGCACCCCGTGTAAATGCAATCTTACCGTGTAAACACGATCTTACATAGAAGCGAACGTCACATCGGGATGACTGCCGCGGCTCGCAAAGGGATGCAAATATCGGGAGATCGCGCGGGCGATTGAACTGATCATCACCCAATTGGCGGCAAAGGCGCGCCAATCATGGGCCCTCGGAATCCCGAACGCGAGCAGCAAAACACCGACGTTCCGCGGCGATCACATCAACCGGGCAGCGAGTTCTTGTTGGGCTGCGCCGTCTCCGTCGGAGCGTCCGGGCTCTCGCTCTCGGCGTTCAACTCGACTTCAGCCGCATGCCAGAATTCCATGTCCCTGCCCTCCGGCCGGCCCGCCTTCTCCCAGAGCTGGTGCGCGTAATTTCGAATCTGTTCTTCGGTGGCCATGTCCCGCTCCCTTGCTCTTAACAAATGTCAGAAACCGTCGTCGCAGAGTGCCTGCGGCATCTGGATCAGGAACGAAACCCAAGAGCGCGCGTTCCGCCTTTACCGAAATAAGGAGTCATGCGATGGGAATTTTCACCAAAGACATCAAAACCATGGATGACCTGCTGCTGCACGGGCTGCAGGACATTTATTACGCCGAGCAGCAGATCACCAAGGCGCTGCCGAAAATGATCGACAAGGCCACCAATCGCGATCTCGCGACCGGCTTCAGGACTCATCTCGAGGAGACCAACAAGCAGATCGAGCGCCTCGACAAGGTGTTCCAGAAGCTCGGCAAGCAGCCCAGCGGCACCAAATGTCCCGCCATCGACGGCATCATCAGCGAAGCCGATGAGATCGCCGGCGAGGTCGAGGACAAGGCGGTGCTGGACGCGGCGCTGGTGTCCAGCGCACAGGCCGTCGAGCATTACGAGATGTGCCGCTACGGCACCTTGATCGCGTGGGCCGAAGCGCTCGGTCACGACGACATCGTGCGTTTCCTCACCACCAACCTCAACGAGGAAAAGGCGGCCAACACCAAGCTGAACACCATTGCCACGCGCAAGGGCGTCAATGCGAAGGCCTCCGACGCTGCCTAGGCAGCACAGGCGGGCCCTGGTCACGATCCGCCCGACCAGGACCGACAGGGCGATTGCAAACGCGGTCGCCTCTTTCACCACGCCGGAGCTGGAGAAGTCCGCCGGGTTCCTGACCTGGGGCGCCGACGAAAAGCTGTTGCTGGCGCTCTCGGTCGGCGCGTGGCTCTATGCCGCGCGCCGGCCAGCGTTGCGGCCGATCGCCGGTCATGTGCTGACGGTATCGCTGGTCTCGGCCGTCCTGCCGCACCTGCTCAAGAGAGCCGTCGATCAAACCCGGCCCGACCGGCTCACGGTGAAAGGCCATTGGCGCGGCGTGCCATGGTCCGGCCGCGCGCGTGATGCTTTTCCGTCGGGCCATGCGCTGCACATGGGAGCGCTTGCCTCGGCAGCCGACCTGTTTCCGCCGCCGCAACGCCGGATTGCGCGCGGGCTGGCGGTGACCCTGTCGGCCACGCGCATCCTGCTGCTGGCGCATTGGACCAGCGACGTCGTCGCCGGATTTGCCGCAGGCATGCTCATCGAACGCTTGATCCGAACCATCACGCTTCGCGGGTACCGCCATTCGGGAGACGGGACATGACGGAATATGTCGTGCGCTTCCTGATCGGCGGTCTCGCTGTCTCCTCATTCGCAATCCTCGGCGACCTGTTGCGACCCAAGAGTTTCGCAGGCTTGTTCGGCGCCGCTCCGTCCGTGGCCCTGGCGACGCTCGGCATCGCTCTGGTGCAGCACGACGCGCATTACGCCGCGCTGCAGGGCCAGGCGATGATATGGGGCGCCTGCGCGCTGCTGGTCTACAGCATCCTGGTCTGCCGGCTGCTGATGCGCTTTCGCTGGAACGCGCTTCCGGCCACGCTCGTCGCGTTGATCGCCTGGCTGTTCGTTGCTCTCGGGCTGCACGTTGCGGCGGGGGCTGCCGCATGATCGTCAAGGCGTCTTTCTCATCGCTGAAGGACGGACACTGGTCCGACTATGTCGTCCGTTTCGCGCTCGGCGGTGCCGCAACGGTTGCCACGGGAGCCGTCAGCAGCCGTTTCGGAGCTTCCGTCGGTGGACTGTTTCTCGCGCTGCCCGCCATTTTCTGCGCGAGCGCGACCCTGATCCAGCAGCATGAGGAGCGCCGCAAGCGCGGCGCCGGTCTCGATGGCAGACGGCGCGGCCAGCGAGCCGCTGCTCTCGACGCCGCGGGAGCCGCGCTCGGAAGCACCGGCATGGCAGGTTTCGCCCTCGCGTTTTGGCTTCTCGTGGAGCAGGAGAGGTCTCTCGCGTTTGCGGTCGCGCTGACGCTATGGGCCGCACTCTCCATCGGCATCTGGTGGACGTGGCGGTCCATGCGTGCGCGCATCCGTGCGAAAGCGATCGCCGATCGCCGTCCCGGCGACAACCGCGGCCGGCAAGCGGGCTCGCTGACAGCCTGATCGGCGCGATACTGACCATTAGCGCAGGTGACTTTTCACCCGGGCACGGGCTGGGTATCGTTCGGAAACCGAGGCATGATCGTCGGTCTTGAAAAGCTGCGATCCTGGTCGTTTGGAGGCTGCCGCGCCGTTGCAAGCTTGCCCACGTTTTCTATAGCATCTCATGGTGGCATCTTACATCTTGCGCTAGAATACCTTTGATCAGCGTATTTCAAGTTGGGTAACAGCGGCACGGAAAATGCCGGATACCATCGAGCTTACGCCCGGCGCCTTTCATGACGCGGCACTTTTCAGATGGGATCATTAGGGGGAAAATATGCCAAAGCGGAAAAAAGTGACGAACTCTGCGCGTTCGAGGCCGCAAGTGCCTCCGCCCGCCGTGAGATCGCTCAAGGTCTATGCGGTCGATCCGAGCTTCGGCAAGAATGCCGGCAACAGGACTACGGTGCACGTTCCCTGGGAGACGCTCTCGCCTGGTCCGACTGGACGCAAGATCGCAGTGATCGACTACTGCCCGTCGAACTGGATGCTACTATCCGCCCGTCGACCTCGATGACCCTCTGCTATTGGCGAACGATGGCTTCGATCCTTCCGAGGCCGATCCACGCTTCCACCAGCAAATGGTCTATGCCATTGCCTCCCGCACTATCCAGATGTTTGAGGTCGCGCTGGGCCGTGAAATCCACTGGCGACGAGCCGATCGTTTCGGCAGCTCGGCCAAGAATGGTAACGCCAGGCGAAAGGCTGGAGATATCTGGGTCCTCAAGCTCTACCCGCATGCAATGCAACAGGCCAACGCCTATTACAGCCCACAGGCGCATGGGATTCTGTTCGGCTTTTTCAGAGCCGAGAAGACGGGTCAGGGCCGAAATCTCCCGGGCCAGCTGGTTTTCACGTGCCTTTCGCAAGACATCATCGCGCACGAAGTCACCCACGCGGTCATCGACGGCATCCGGACCTACTTCACCGAATCCACCAACCCCGATGTGCTCGCCTTCCACGAAGGGTTCGCCGATCTGTGCGCACTCTTCTCCCACTTCTCTCACAAGCACGACCTGATCGACACCATACAGCGCACCGGCGGCCGTCTCTACCAAACCGAGCTCGCCGCTTACGCCCCGCCCCCTGCAGGACACGTGAATGCCGACGGCAGCACCGGCGGGAAGCCCGAAATCGTCGCTCAAATTCGGCAACTCAATCCCTTGATCCAGCTTGCCATGCAATTCGGCCAGGCGCGTGGCAACAAGGCCGGACTGCGCACCGCGCTCGAAACGGAGCCGAATGCCGACGACATCCAAAAAAACGTCAACGATCCGCACTTCCGAGGCTCCATTCTTGTCGCCGCTGTCTTTGATGCTTTTTTCAGCGTCTACATGAAGCGCGCTGACCCCCTGTTCCGGATCTATCGTGCCTCCAACCCCTCGAACCAAAACGATCTGCCCGGTCCCATGGCCGAACTCCTCGCCGAATACGCGTCCGAAACCGCTGTTGCCTTCTTTCAGCTCTGCGCCCGCGCCATCGATTACTGTCCGCCCGTCGACATCACCTTCGGCGACTTCCTTCGCGCGCTTATCACCGTCTCCAAAGACCTCGATCCCGCCGACGATCAGGGCGTTCGTGACGCCCTGATGGAGGCCTTCCGCCTGCGCGGAATCTCTTCGGAAAGCGCGAGCTTCTTTTCCGAGAACGCGCTCTGTTGGCCGCGCCAAACCCACCTGCCCCCGATCGAGGGCCTCGTTTTCGGGAGTCCCAACGGCCTCTCCAGGATCGAAAGCAATAAGAATGGCGATTTGCTTCGAGCTTGGGCGAAGAAGCACCGCGTCGCGCTCGGTCTCGACCCGGGACTTCCGATATCGAGTGTCCCATCATTCCATCCCGTGTTCCGCCCCAAAGACAATGGCCGCCTGCGCGTCGAGATGATCGTCGAGATCATTCAAACCCGCCAAGTTGCCTTCGATCCCAAGCGTCCCCGAGGGAGGATCGTTTCCATTCCGGGCCGGGGTCACTCTCATCGTCGAAGCCCCGGAGCTGACCCGCGAGGCCGGCAAAGGAAAAGTTGCGCAGCCCCCGGTCATACGATTCGCGATCGGCAGGCCGATGACTGGTGCTGCTTCCCGGCAGCGCCAACAACGGCAGCGCGACTTTGCGATCGCGCAGGGCCAGGCCGATTGGCGACACCGACGATCCAACCCACTTCCAGGCGAACTTCTGCCTGTTGCACGAGGAGTACTAATGATGGCTGGACGCAAAACGGCGGCACGAACGCCGCGAAAAGCCGCCACGAAAGCAATTCGAAAAACCACCAGGAAAGCTCCTGCAAAAAAAGCCGGCAAAACCACGCCTGCCGCCAAGTCCGCCC
Source organism: uncultured Alphaproteobacteria bacterium (assembly GCA_963795365.1). GTDB lineage: Bacteria > Pseudomonadota > Alphaproteobacteria > Rhizobiales > Xanthobacteraceae > Bradyrhizobium. The sequence continues at coordinate 23,098 of CAWCHW010000036.1, read as the reverse complement.
AGTCGAGCGCCGGCACTGCCAAATCAGTTCCAACGGGCTCCGCGAAGCCGGCGGCCAGCGGCGGCCCGGCCAACATCCGCGTGCGCATGTACCGCGTCGGATTCGGCGATTTTTTCCTGCTGACGGTTGCTGGAAAAAACGGCCCCGCTCATATCCTCATCGATTGCGGCGTGCACGCGGCCAACATCGGCAGTATCGACGCATGCGTAAAGGACATGATGAAAGAGACGGGCAACAAGCTTGCGCTCGTCATTCTGACCCACTACCACGCCGATCATATGTCGGGCTTCGCATCGAACTATGACGACTTTACGCAGTTCGAAGTCGGCGCTGTCTGGATCACGAACCGTCTTGATCCGAACGATTCCGGTCATTCGAAATTCATGGCTCAACTGACGTCGGTTGCCCTGCAGTTGAAGATGCAACTCGGCGTACGCGACGATCCTGCGAGCGTTGAAGCGCACGCGAAAGTGGAAAACGCCCTGGGCGTGAGCGAAAATGGCGGAGGCGGGTCCAACGCCAAGGCCCTCAAGCTGCTGCAGTCGGGCTTTAAGAACAAGCCGCCTGTCTACTACTATCAGGGCGGCAATATTCCGAAATTGCCGGATGAACTCCAAGGTGCGATCACGGCCGAAATCCTGGGGCCGTCGCCGAAGGATTCGGATGGGGAATTTGCCGCCAGCGACAACAAGACCGAACAATACCTTGCCGCGCTCGGCGATCTCGGCATACCCGACGCCGGCTGGACAGAGCCTTTCGACCGGAAACAGTGGGCAGCGAAATCCTCGGATTATCCAAAACAAACCTTTGACGAGTTCGAGACCACCCCATTGGACCACCCGTCCAACCGGAAGGATCGCGGTGTTTCGACGTTAGAGCGTATGCTCCTGACCATGCAGCCGGACGCCCTGGCCGCTGCCGCCGATAAACTGGATGGCACCCTCAACAACCAGAGCCTGGTCGTGCTCTTCACTTGCAGCGGCAAAAAGCTTCTTTTTGTGGGTGACGCTCAGTGGGGCAACTGGGCCTACTGGTTGTATGGCAAGGCCGTGACCGGTTCCGACCCCGGCATCAGCGATCGCGCAAAGGAAATTCTCGGCTCCATCGACTTCTATAAAGTCGGCCATCACGGGAGCACCAATGCTACGCCAATCCCCGTCGTAGGTGCGCTGAACCAGACATGCGCGTGCATGTGCTCCACGGCGACGGGGGCCTACGGCTCGCCGACCAAGAAGACCGAAGTGCCAAGGATGGCCCTGATGGATGCGCTTGAGGAAAGGACCGGCAAGCGTTTGGTCCGAAGCGATTGGGTTGGCGTTGCCGCCCTCAAATGTGAACCCGATCCCCAGGCGCGAGAGGAACTCGAAAAACTACCGGCGGGCTTCAGTACGCCAGGCGACCTCTATATCGACTACAATCTCTAGCTGGCTGCGAAAGACTGATCGGATCAACAGGGCACGAGCGCTTTGTAACGCATGAAAAAGCCCGCCATTGGCGGGCTGCTCTGGTGCGAAAATCGCGAGGGCTTGGTTGCGGGGGCAAGATTTGAACTTGCGACCTTCAGGTTATGAGCCTGACGAGCTACCGGGCTGCTCCACCCCGCGATAAGCCGTTGCGTACCTTGGGAGAAAGCTTGCTCGAAACGGTCGAACGACGCGGCCTGCCGCGCCAGATCCGTCTCGAAGGCTTCCTGAGAAGGCGACCCGGGGCCAATGCCGAACGGGTACGGGCGGTATGTACCAACGCCGATCCGCTTTGGAAAGGGTTCCGACGCCGCTTTTTTCGATTTTATGACGCGCCAAATGTGTCAAAACCGCCCTCAATCAGGCCGCTCTTGTCAGATGTTCCGCAAAGGACCAGCCTGAGCCGCTCAACCAAGCAAACAAACGGGGAAATGCCATGGACCAGTCCCTGAAAAGCCCCCCTCTGTCCGCCCTCGAGGATGCCTTCCACGCCCAGTTCGATGCCTCGCGTGCCGAGCCCCTGGCCAGCTGCGATGTCAGGATCGACCGGCTGCGGCGGCTGCGCGCCGCGGTCGAGGACAATGAGGCGCGCTTCGAGCAGGCGATCTCGGCCGATTTCGGCCACCGCGCCTCGGTCGAGACCACCATCGCCGAGACGCTGTTCCTCTATGTCGAGATCAAGCACGCGCTGAAGCACGTCAAAAAATGGATGGCGCCGCGGCGGGTCGCGACCTCGCTGCAATTCATGCCCGGCAAGAACCGGCTGATCCCGCAGCCGCTCGGCGTGGTCGGCATCATCGCGCCCTGGAATTATCCGCTGCAGCTGACGCTGGCGCCCGCGATCGGCGCGCTCGCCGCCGGCAACCGCGTCATGATCAAGCCGGCCGAACTGACGCCGCGTTTCTCGGCGCTCCTGAAAGAGGTGATCGCGAAAAAGTTCGATCCGGCCGAGATGCTGGTCACCGGCATCGAGGACGAGGTGGCAAAGGCGTTCGCGTCGCTGCCGTTCGATCATCTGATCTTCACGGGATCGACGCGGGTTGGCCGCATCGTCGCCGAAGCCGCGGGCCGCAACCTCACGCCGGTCACGCTGGAGCTCGGTGGCAAGTCGCCGGCGATCGTCGACCGCACCGCCGATCTCGACGAAGCCGCCGAGCGCATCGGTTACGCCAAGCTGATGAATGCGGGGCAGACCTGCATCGCGCCCGACTATGCGTTGGTGCCGGAAGAGTTGGTGCAGGCGTTTGCCGAGAAGGTGCGCACGCATATGCGCCGCATGTTCGGCACCGAGGCCAACAACAAGGACTACACCTCGATCATCTCCGACCGCCACTATGCGCGGCTCGAGGCGCTGGTCGCGGACGCCGCCGCCAAGGGCGCCAAGGTGCTGCAGCCGGCGAAAGCCGACGATCCGAACTGGAAGGCGAAGCGCAAATTCCCGCCGACCATCGTGATCGGCGCGACGCCCGAGATGGGCCTGATGCAGGAAGAGATCTTCGGTCCCGTGCTGCCCGTGATGGGCTACAAGGACGACAAGGAGCCGATCGCCTTCATCAACAAGGGTGACCGCCCGCTGGCGCTGTACTGGTTCGGCCGCAACAGCGCCGCGCGCGACGCGGTGCTGACGCAGACGGTGTCCGGCGGCGTCACCGTCAACGACTGCCTGTTTCACTTCACGCAAATCAACCAGCCGATGGGCGGGGTCGGCGCCTCCGGCACCGGCGCCTATCACGGCGAGTGGGGCTTCAACACCTTGAGCAAGCTGAAGCCGGTGTTCTATCGCTCGGTGCTCAACCGCATGGCCGATCTCTATCCGCCTTATGGCGGCAAGATCGCGCGGCTGGAAAAGATGCTGCGGTTTATGTCGTAGTTAGCCGTCATTGCGAAACCGTAGGGTGGGTTAGCGTAGCGTAACCCACCTCTTCTGCCGCCGCGGATACGAAAGTGGTGGGTTACGCCTTCGGCTAACCCACCCTACAATCTTCGTCGCAATGACGAAGGAATAAAACCGGGGGGACTTTCGTGTCAGATACATTCGACTTCGTGGTGGTGGGCGCAGGATCGGGCGGCTGCGCGGTGGCGGGACGACTGTCGGAAGACGCAAGCACGTCGGTGGCGCTGCTCGATGCCGGCGGCAAGAACGACAACTGGATCGTGACCACGCCGTTCGCGCTGATCCTGATGGTCGCGGGCAAGGTCAACAACTGGGCGTTCGAGACCGTGCCGCAGAAGGGGCTCAACGGCCGCATCGGTTATCAGCCGCGCGGCAAGGGCCTCGGCGGCTCCTCCGCCATCAACGCCATGGTCTATATCCGCGGCCATCGTTGGGACTACGACCACTGGGCCTCGCTCGGCAACACCGGCTGGTCCTATGCGGACGTGCTGCCCTATTTCAAGCGCTCCGAGAACAACGCCGATTTCGACGGCGAGTATCACGGCAAGAGCGGACCGCTGCGCGTCAACAAGCTGCGCACCGGCAACCCGGTGCATCAGATCTTCCGGCAGGCGGCGCAGGAGGCGCAATTCCGCGTTCGCGAGGATTTCAATGCCGAGGACCATGAAGGGCTCGGCACCTATCAGGTGACGCAGGAGAACGGCGAGCGCTGGAGCGCCGCGCGCGCCTATGTGCATCCGCATATCGGCAGCCGCGGCAACCTGCGGGTCGAGACCTCGGCACAGGCGACGAAGATATTGTTCGAGGGCAAGCGCGCCGTCGGCGTCGAATACATGCAGGGCAAACAGAAGAAGACGATCCGCGCGCGGCGCGAGGTGATCCTGGCCTCGGGCGCGTTCCAGTCGCCGCATCTGTTGCTGCTGTCGGGCGTCGGCGACAGCGCGCAGCTCGCGCAGCACGGCATCGCGTCCGCGCATCATTTGCCCGGCGTCGGCGCGAATCTGCAGGACCATCCGGATTTCATCTTCAGCTACGCCTCCGACGCGCCCTATTTCTTCGGCACCTCGCTGAAGGGCATTCCGCGGCTGATCCGCGGCGTCGGCCAGTATCGACGGGAACGGCGCGGGCCCATTACAACGAATTTCGCCGAATGCGGCGGCTTCCTGAAGACGCGGCCCGATCTGGAAGTGCCCGACATCCAGCTGCATTTCGGCATGTCGATCGTCGACAATCACGGCCGCACGCGCCATCGCGGCACCGGCTTCTCCTGCCATGTCTGCCTGCTGCGGCCGGAGAGCCGCGGCACGCTTGGCCTGAACAGCGCCGATCCGCTCGCCGCCCCCAGGATCGATCCGAACTTCCTCGGCGAGGAGGCCGATCTCGAGGCGATGGTCGCGGGCTACAAGACCACGCAGCGGCTGATGGAGACGCCTGCCCTTCGGAGCTTGCAGACAAAGGACATGTTCACCGCGGACGTGAAGACCGACGACGATATCCGCGCCATCCTGCGCAACCGCGTCGACACGGTCTATCACCCCGTCGGCACCTGCAAGATGGGCAACGATGCGATGGCGGTGGTCGATCCGAAATTGAAAGTGCACGGGCTCGATGGCCTGCGCGTGGTCGACGCCTCGATCATGCCGACGCTGATCGGCGGCAACACCAATGCGCCCACCATCATGATCGGCGAGAAGGCCGCGGATATGATCAAGGCGGAGATAAGGGCGTAGGAGTTGCGGGCACGCAAGCGCCGCAAATGCGGTGAGCCCCCTCTCCCCGTTCTTACGGGGAGAGGGTTGGGGTGAGGGGCAGCCAATCAGTACAGACCGAGTGCTCGGTGAGTCCCCCCTCACCCGCGCCTTCGGCGCGACCTCTCCCCGCAAGCGGGGAGAGGTGAAAGACAGAGACAATTTTAACGATCGCAAATCCCCTTTCTTGACGAACCTCCGGCATGTAGGCGCAAGCGGGGGGTTCGCATGAACAGTTTCGACATCGCCGTCTTGCTCGGGCTGGCCATTGCCGTCGGCACCGGCTTCAGCACCGGTCTGATCCGCAGCGCCATCACGATTCTCGCCTATATCGTGGCGATGCCGATCACGGTCTGGGTGATGTCGTTCGTGCCGCCGCTGACGGCGAACGCCAACTCGCCGCTGATGCAGAACGCCGGCTTCTTCCTCGGCGCGTTCCTGGTGATCGGCATGGTGATCGGCAAGCTCGCGCGCATTCCCGTCGATGAGGCGATCGGGACCGACATCGGGCTGGTCGACCGGCTCAGTGGCGCCGCGCTCGGCGCGGTCCGCGTCGGCCTGGTCGCGACCTCGATCGTGCTGGTGTTCGACCAGCTCATCCCCTCCTATCGGCAGCCTGCGTTCCTGCAGGACTCGCAATTGCGGCCGATCTTCTCCGCCGCGGGGCAGAAGGGAGTTCGCGCGCTGCCGCCGGAGCTCACGGCGACCATCGACCGCCTCAAGCGCGAGCGGCATATTTAGCGCGCGCCGCCTCTCCTTATCTGGAGCTGCCGACGGCAGCCGATTTTTGATCTTGCGGCTTCGAGGGTGCAGTGATTTTCATGTTGTAGGTCGTCGTCACATCGTACACGGCCTCTCCCTTGACCTCGATGATCTTGACGAGTGTCACTTCGCCTTGTGCGTTCGTGTTGACTCCGATAGACCTGCTTCTTTCGCAGGAAACGTTGGTTCCGGCCTTCAACGCGTCGATACTGCTCATCAGGCATTCCTTGATCCCAAGCGGCACGTTCATGCGATCGGACTGACAGGCCTCGGTGTTGCCCTCATGGATGTTGAAAGGCCGGACGATCTGGTTTTTATCCTTGTTTTGAAAACCGCGGGCCTGTTCTACGGTCGCGCCTCCGAACATCCAATGCCATCCGGCCGATGCCTTGGCCTTGCCGGTCTGTTCGACCGTCCATGAGAAATCGACATCGGCCTTCATCGCAGGTTCGAGATCCGCCGATTTGGCATCTTTCGCGAACGCGCCGATTTCGCACTGAACCCGCATGAACATCGTATTGTTGGTGAAAAGATCGTCAGCGGCCGCCGATTGAACCGACATCAATGCGAGAAAAACAATTGCTGAAAATCGCACTGCATTCTCCCCTTGCAACAGGACAAACTATTCTGCACCGCAGAAAGACAGATTCAACCTTTTTTGGCACGAAGGCAATCGCTCGCCTAAAGGTTAATGCCGGAGGAAATCGCAGATATCGCCGTTTCGCCGCGACCTCATCGCCTCCCGACCGCCGCATCCCGCCAACAGCCCTGCCCTGCATTTTGAGCCGCCGCACGCCCTTATCAGGGCCATTGAGGTTGGCTAAAGTCCGCCCCGACAAAAACCATCTCATGGGAGTGAAACAGTGGATCTGGGCATCAAGGGCCGCCGCGCCATCGTCTGCGCATCGAGCAAGGGATTGGGACGCGCCTGCGCGATGGCGCTGGCCAATGAAGGCGTACATGTGACGGTGACCGCGCGCGGCGCGGACGCCTTGAAGAAGACCGCCGAGGAAATCCGCAAGGCCCATCCCGGCGTCACCGTGACCGAAGTGCCCGGGGACATCACCACGCCCGCCGGCCGCGAGGCCGTGCTGAAGGCCTGCCCCGATCCGGACATCCTGGTGAACAATGCCGGCGGCCCGCCGCCCGGCGATTTCCGTAACTGGACCCGCGACGACTGGATCAAGGCGATCGATGCCAACATGCTGACCCCGATCGAGCTGATCAAGGCCACCGTCGACGGCATGATGGCGCGCAAGTTCGGCCGCATCGTCAACATCACTTCGGCCGCGGTGAAGGCGCCGATCGAGATCCTCGGCCTCTCCAACGGCGCGCGCGCCGGCCTCACCGGCTTCATCGCCGGCCTGTCGCGCAAGACGGTGATCAACAACGTCACCATCAACGGTCTGCTGCCGGGTCCGTTCGACACCGACCGCCTGCGCTCGACCGGCAAGGCCGAGTCCGAGAAGCGCGGCGTTCCCGTCGAGCAGCTCATGGCCGAGCGCGCCAAGCAGAATCCGGCCGGGCGCTTCGGCACGCCGGAGGAGTTCGGCTATGCCTGCGCCTTCCTGTGCGGCGCGCATGCCGGCTACATCACCGGGCAAAACCTGCTGCTCGACGGCGGCGCCTTCCCGGGCACGCTGTAATCTGATGAAAGCGGTCTGGTACGAGCGCTGCGGGCCGGCGACGGAGGTGCTCACCTATGGTGAGCGGCCGACGCCGGAGGCAGGTCCGGGCGAAGTGCGCGTCAAGCTGGAAGCGTCGGGCGTCAACCCGGCCGATGTCGGCCGCCGCGCCGGCAATTATCGCGGGCTGGAGTTTCCGCTGGTGATCCCGAACAGCGATGGCGCTGGCGTGATCGACCAGGTGGGATCAGGCGTGACGCGCTTGAAAGTCGGCCAGCGCGTCTGGCTGTTCAACGGCCAGCGCAACGGCCGCGCGCTTGGCACGGCGGCGGAATATATCGCGCTCGCCGAACAACTGGTGACGCCGCTGCCGGATCAGGTCTCGTTCGCGGAAGGCGCGACCTTGGGCATTCCCGCAATGACCGCGTGGTGCAGCGTGTTTGCGGACGGACCCGTCAAGGACAAGACCGTGCTGGTGACCGGCGGCGCCGGTGCGGTCGGGCATTATGCCGTGCAGTTCGCGACATGGGGCGGCGCAAAGGTGATTGCGACCGTGAGCTCGGAAGCCAAGGCCGAGCAGGCACGGCGCGGCGGCGCCGATCACACGATCAACTACAAGACCGAAGACGTGGTCGCAAAAGTCATGGACCTCACCGCCAAGCGAGGTGTCGACCATGTCTCCGAGGTCGATTTCGGCGGCAATGTCGCAATAACGCCGAAGCTGATGGCGATGAATTCCACCATCATCGTCTATGCCACGCAGGGCAATCGCACGCCCGTCGTGCCGATGCGCGAATTGATGGAAAAATGCGTCAATCTGCGCGGGCTGGTGCTGTTCGCACTGCCGTGGCCGCTCTTGTCAGCCGCGCAGGCCGACATCACCAAATGGCTGATGGCCGGCAGGCGGGTGCACAACATCGCCGGCCAGTATCCGCTGCGCGAGACCGCGCAGGCGCATCTCGCGGTCGAGAAGGGCGACAAGCTCGGCACCGTCGTCGTCGATTGCGCTAAATGATCCTTCGCCCTCTCCCCGTTCTTGCGGGGAGAGGGTTGGGGTGAGGGGCTCTTACAACAAGCGATGCGCGCTGATAAATTTGTACCCCCTCACCCGGATCGCTGCGCGATCCGACCTCTTCCCGCAGGCGGGGAGAGGTAAAGCAAGACCAAGGAAACATCGGAAATGCAGTGGAAGGTCGGCAAGGTCAAAATCACCAAGGTGGTCGAGCTCGAAACCGTCGGCTCGACGCGTTTCATCCTGCCGCTCGCGACCAACGAGGAAATCCAGAAGCTGCCCTGGCTGATCCCGCATTTCGCCACCGACGAAGGCCGGCTGAAAATGTCGATCCACGCGCTGGTGCTGGACAATGGAAAGCGCCGGATCGTGGTCGACACCGGGCTCGGCAATGACAAGCAGGGCCGCAACGTGCCGACCTGGAACGACCGCAAGGGGCCGTTCCTGGAGACGTTGACCGCCGCCGGCTTTGCGCCCGACAGCATCGACACCGTGCTGTGCACGCATCTGCATGTCGACCATGTCGGCTGGAATACGAAGCTTGCCGGCGGCAAATGGGTGCCGACTTTCGCCAACGCCCGCTATCTGTTCGGCAAGACCGAATATGAGCATTGGCGCGACCACAGCGTCGGGCCGGCGCAGATCGCGGTCTTCAACAACTCGGTGAAGCCGATTGTCGATGCGGGCAAGGCCGATTTGATCGCGAGCGACGCTGAAATCACCGACGAGATCACCATGATCCCGACGCCGGGCCACAGCCCCGGCCATATGAGCATCCATATCAGGTCGGACGGCGAGGAGGGCCTGCTCACCGGGGATGTCGCCCATCATCCCTGCCAGATGGCCCATCTCGACTGGTCGTCGACGGCGGATTCGGACCCTGCGAAGTCGCCGGCGACGCGGCGCGAGCTGTTTTCGCGTTTCGCCGACAAGCCGGTGCTGGTGATCGGCGGCCACTACAATGCCGGTCACCTCAAGCGCGAGGGCAATGCCTTCAAATTCATCGCGCTTGGGTGACCCTCATGGTGAGGAGCGCCACTTGGCGCGTCTCGAACCATGAGGCCCGATCATGGCCTCATCCTTCGAGACGCCCGCAAATGCGGGCTCCTCAGGATGAGGGGGTGCCATGCAATATGCCTTCGGACAGTTGAATTTCCCCGCTGCCTGTTCCAAGAAGCTTCCCAAGCAAAACCAGCCTTTCCAAGGGAGGAACGACGAATGAAGCTTGTTCGCTACGGCAATAAGGGTGCGGAAAAGCCCGGCCTGATCGATAAATCCGGCCAATTGCGCGACCTGTCCGGCCACATCAAGGACCTCGACGGGGAGGCCTATGCGCCGGCCTCGCTGAAGAAGCTGGCCGCCATCGACCCCGCCTCCCTCCCCGCCGTCTCGGGCAAGCAGCGACTTGGCGCGCCGGTCACCGGCATCAACAAATTCGTCGCGATCGGCCTGAACTATGTCGATCACGCCAAGGAGACGGGCTCGCCGATCCCGAGCGAGCCGATCTTCTTCATCAAGGCCAACACCTCGCTGTCCGGCCCGAACGACCCGGTCGAAAAGCCGCGCAAGTCGACCAAGCTCGACTGGGAGGTCGAGATCGCGGCCATCATCGGCACCCGCGCCAAATACGTCTCGGAAGCCGACGCGCTCAACCATGTCGCCGGTTACTGCGTCTGCAACGACGTCTCCGAGCGCTACTTCCAGCAGGAACGCGGCGGCCAGTGGACCAAGGGCAAGTCTCACGACACCTTCGGTCCGCTCGGCCCCTGGCTCGTCACCAGGGACGAGATATCAGACGTGCAGAAGCTCGGCCTGTGGCTCGACGTCAACGGCCAGCGCCGCCAGACCGGCAACACCTCGACCATGATCTTCACCATGGCGAAGTGCATCGCCTACGTCTCGACCTTCCTGACATTGCTGCCCGGCGACGTCATCACCACGGGCACGCCGCCCGGCGTCGGCGCCGGCATGAAGCCGCAGCAGTGGCTGAAGATCGGCGACGTCGTCACGCTCGGCATCGACGGACTCGGCGAGCAGCGCCAGGAGATCATTGCCTGTTAGGCATGCTGGTTCGACAACCACAACTCGTCATGCCCGGCCTTGAGCCGGGCATCCACGTCTTGAATACCGGATGCAAGAAAGGCGTGGATGGCCGGGTCAAGCCCGGCCATGACGACGGAGAAAATTTCTAAGGGCCCCCACCAATGAAACTCACCTTCTCTCCGGCCTCGCCGTTCGCGCGCAAGGTCCGCATTGCGGCAATAGAGCTCGGCCTGATCGACAAAATCGAGCTGGTGCCGTCAGCGGTGGCGCCGGGCACGGCCAACGAGGACTATCAGCGCATCACGCCGCTGAAGAAACTGCCGGTGCTGATCCTCGGCAATGGCGATGTCATCTTGGACTCTTACGTCATCGTCGAATATCTCAATGAGCTCGCCGGCGGCAGCCTGATCCCCGATTACGGCCCGACCCGCTGGAAGGTGAAGAGCGATCACTCGCTGCTGCAGGGCATGCTCGATGCCATGCTGCTGTGCCGCTATGAGGGCATGGTGCGTCCCGAGGCGCTGCGCTGGAAGGCGTGGTCGGACGATCACTGGCACCGGGCCTGGAGCGGCATGGCGCAGTTCGACAAGCGCGACGACGTGCTCAACGGCCCCTTCACCATCGCCCAGATCGGTCTCGTCTGCGTGCTCGGCTATGCCGATTTCCGCTTCGCCGATTGCGGCTGGCGCAAGGCCTATCCGAAGCTCGATGCGTTCAACAAGAGGATGCTGGAGCGGCCGTCGGTGAAGATCTCGGTGCCGCCCGCGGCGTAATCATCGGAGGCAGCCATGAGTCTGAAGTTCAACGTCGGCGATCTCACCATCCAGCGCATCATCGAGCAGGAAGGCAAGTTTCTGCAAGCGCATGACATGCTTCCGACGCTTACGCCCGAAGTGCTCGCCGAGAACCGGCAATGGCTGAAGGCGGCCGGCGCGCTCGACGATACCGATACGTTCATCATGGCCTTCCAGTCCTATGTGGTGAAGACGCCGCATCACACCATCCTGATCGACAGCTGCATCGGCAATGACAAGCCGCGGCCGCTACGCCCCGCCTGGAGCATGAAGACCGACGACGCCTACATGCGCGGCCTGAAGGCAGCGGGCGTCTCGGTCGACGACATCGACTACGTGATGTGCACGCATCTGCATGTCGATCACGTCGGCTGGAATACGCGGCTGGAGAACGGGCGCTGGGTGCCGACCTTCCCGAAGGCGCGCTATGTGTTCGGCAAGACCGAGTACGACTACTGGGCCGCCCAGAATGCCAAAGGGGAAGTGCCGCCGTTTGCGGACAGCGTGCTGCCGGTGGTCGAGGCCAAGCGCGCCGAGGTGGTACAGGACGATTTTTCGATCGGCGATCACGCGCGCATCCTGCCGACGCCGGGTCATACGCCGGGCCATGTCGCCTTCACCTTCGGCGCGGCGGCAAGGATGACGCGGTGTTCGCCGGCGATTTGATGCACACGCCGCTGCAGCTGCGGCATCCCGAGCTGTCGCCACGCTTCGACGTCGATCCGAAGCAGGCGGCGGCAACGCGGCGCAGCTTCCTGGAGCGCTATTGCGACACCGATACGCTGTGCTGCACGGCGCATTTCCCCTCGCCATCGTCGGGCAGGATTAAGCGCAAGGGGAACGGGTTTAGTTGCGAGATGGTGTGAGATCACCTCTCCCCGCCTGCGGGGAGAGGTCGCCGCGCGAAGCGCGGCGGGTGAGGGGGACCTTCCACACGCTCATCTTTCGCCATTCGCACGGATAGAAGCCCCTCACCCCAACCCTCTCCCCGTAAGAACGGGGAGAGGGAGCCCACTGTCCTCGTGGCACCCCCTCACTCGAACAAATTCGGCGTGTGGTTCACCGGCGCACCCTCGATCGCAAGCATCTTCAATTTCGTGTCGACGCCGCCGCGCGCGGAGAAGCCGCCGGGCTTGTTGCCGGCCGCCAGCACGCGGTGGCACGGCACCACGATCGGGCACGGGTTGCGCCCGAGCGCCTGGCCGACGTCGCGCGACAGCTCGACGCCGCCAAGTCTCTTGGCGATGTCGCCATAGGTCATGGTCTGGCCCGGCGGTATCTTGCGCGCGATATCGTAGACGCCGCGGTTGAACTCCGGCACGTCGTCGAGATCGAGCGGAATATCGGTGAGATCGTCGCGCTTGCCCGCGAGCAGGTCGACGATCCGGCCGATCGCGCGCTGCACCTCGGCGGTCGGCGCCGTCTCCTCGATCTCGCCGCCGCGGCGCTGGCGGATGCGCGCCCGGGTCTTGTCCTCATCGCCCATCGGCAGTTGCGTGCCGTTGATGCCGCGCGGGCCCCACTCGATGCCGCACACGCCGATCGGCGTGTCGAACAGGGTGAAATGCTGGTCGGTCATGTCAGCTCCAAAATCGCATGCCCCATGTTTGGCTCTTGCGTGGAATTTAGGCTTGGAAATAGTTGCGATCCACCCGGATTCCGGGAATCTTGCACCAGAGTTCCTCGTCATGGCCGGGCTTGTCCCGGCCATCCACGTCTTTCTTTCCGTTAAGACAGAAGACGTGGATGCCCGGCTCAAGGCCGGGCATGACGATAATTGAGATTTTCGCGAGCCCCTCAATGCAGACCCTTCATGTCAACGGCTACGACATGGCCTATCTCGACATAGGCCAGGCCAAAGGTCCGCCGCTGGTCTGCGTGCATGGTTCTTTGAATGACTTCCGGATCTGGGGCTGCGTGGTCGGCCCGCTGACGACGAGGCATCGCCTGATTTGCGTCAGCCTGCGGCACTTCTTCCCCGATCATTGGGACGGCAAGGGCGAGACCTACACGATCGCACAGCATGTCGACGACCTCATCGCTTTCATCGAGCAGCTCGACGCCGGCCCGGTCGACCTGATGGGCCATTCCCGTGGCGGACATGTCTCGTTTCGCGCCGCGCAGCGGCGGCCCGACCTTTTGCGCAGGCTGATTCTCGCCGAGCCCGGCGGCGAGGTCGATGCCACGCTCGATCCTGATTACAAGGCTGGGCCCTCACCGCTGCGGGCGCATTTTACCATCTCCGCAGACATGATCGCGGCGGGCGATATCGAGGGCGGGCTCGAAAATTTCGTCGACACGCTGGAGGGTAAGGGCCACTGGCAACGGCTGCCGGAGTTGATGAAGCAGGGCCTGCGCGACAACGCCACCACTCTGATCGGCCAGGTCAGGGACAATCGTCCGCCGTTCTCGAAGGCCGACGCCGAGTCGATCAGGATGCCGACGCTGTTCATCGGCGGCGAGCGGACCAAGGGCCTGCTGCCGAAGGTGCTGCACGCGCTGGCGGCGCATGTGCCCAACGCGAAGACCGTGATGATTCCCAACGCGACGCATCCGATGTTCGAGCAGGCGCCGCAGAAATTCTCCGAGGTCGTTCTGGATTTTTTGGCGGGTTGAACCATGCAGACGATCAGGGTCAACGGCATCGACATGCCCTATCTCGAAGTGGGTCAGGGCCACCCGCTGGTTTGCGTGCATGGCACGCTCGGCGATTTCCGCACCTGGTATTCCGTGCTCGGACCGCTGACGACAAAACATCGCGTGATCGCGGTCAGCCTGCGGCATTTCTTCCCCGAACATTGGGACGGCGTCGCGACCGACCATTACCGGATGGCGCAGCATGTTAGCGACACCATCGCCTTCATCGAGCAGATCGATCCGAAGCCGGTCGACCTGATGGGCCATTCGCGCGGCGGGCATATCTCCTTCCGCGTCGCGCAGCAGCGGCCGGATTTGCTGCGCAAGCTTGTGCTGGCCGAGCCCGGCGGCGATCTGGACTCATCGCTCGATCCCAATGTCACATCAGGCGCACCGTCGGCGCTGGCCGCGCGCACGCTCGCCTCCGTCAAGAAGGTGCGCGAGGGCGACATCGACGGCGCGCTGCAGAACTTCGTCGAGGCCATCGACGGCGAGCACGCGTGGCGGCGGTTGCCGGCCGCAGCCAAGCAACAGCTGCGCGACAACATTTTCACCTTCCTCGGCCAGGTCCATGAGGCGCGCAAGCCCTACGGCAAGGCCGATATGCCCTTGATCAAGACGCCGACCTTGCTGATCGGCGGCGCCGACACCACGGGCTCGCTGTCGATGATCTGGCGGGTGATGGCCGAACATATCGCGGGCGCGCGGACGGCAGTCATTCCCAACGGCCGCCACTGGATGTTCGAGAACAATCCGCAGGCGTTTTGCCGGGCGGTGCTGGAGTTTCTCGCCGCCTGAAGGACAGCCCTTCTGTCTCATATGATTGAGCTTTTCGGCTTGACCGGCAGGTGTCTTCCGCCGTACGTTCTGCATACGGCATTCCGTATTCCAATTGAGCGACCGGCATGATTCCGCTAATCCCCCTTCCGAACCTGATCGACCAGGTCTATGCGCGGATTCTCGAGGCGATCACCGACCGCACGCTGCTGCCGGGCCAGCGCATCCGCCAGAACGAGCTCGCCGAGAAGCTCGGCGTGTCACGCCAGCCGGTGTCGCATGCGCTGCATCTGTTGCACCGGCAGGGCCTGATCACCGAAAGCGGCCGCCGCGGATTCGAGGTGACGCAGCTTGATCCCCGGCGCATCCGCCAGCTCTATGAGGTGCGCGGCGCGATCGATGCGCTGGCCGCAAGGCTTGCCGCCGATCGTGTCAGGACCGACGCTGCCGGACGCACGCAGCTGGAGACAGCGCTGCACGCCGGTCGCGCGATCGACCGCAAGACGCCGCTGTCGACGCTGATCGCCTTCGATGTCGACTTTCACGGCGCGATTTATCATCTCGCCGGCAATCCCGCGATCGAGGAGATGATCGCGCCGCAATGGCCGCATATGCGCCGCTCGATGGCGACGGTGCTGGCCGAGCTCGATTATCGCGACAGTGCCTGGAGCGAGCACGAAGGGATTGCGGAAGCCATCTTCGCGGGCGATGCGGCAGCCGCCGAGAAAGCGGCGCTGGCGCATGCCCTCACCGCGGGACGACGGACGGAAGAGAGATTACGCACCGCGCAAGCGGCATAGCGACCGAAGACGACCCTCATCCTGAGGAGCCGCGCAGCGGCGTCTCGAAGGATGAGGCCAAAGTTGAGGCCTCATGGTTCGAGACGCGCGTGCCGCGCTCCTCACCATGAGGAGATAGAGCAAAATAAAACCGAAGGAGGCAATGCCATGAAACTCAGTCCGCAGCAGATCGAGTTCTTCGAGCGCGAAGGCTGGCTGTTCCTGCCCGAGCTGTTCACCCAGGAAGAGGTCGACTTCCTCGCGCGCGAAGCGGTCAATATCTATGACGCCAACCGTCCCGAGGTCTGGCGCGAGAAGAGCGGCGCGCCGCGCACCGCCTTTGCCGCCCATCTCTACAACGAGGGGTTTGGCGCGCTCGGCGCGCATCCGCGCATGATCGATCCGATCGAGCAGGTGTTCGGCGAGAAGGTCTACATGCATCAGTTCAAGATCAACGCGAAAGCCGCCTTCACCGGCGACGTCTGGCAGTGGCACCAGGATTACGGCACCTGGAAGCGCGACGACGGCATGCCCGAGCCGCGCGCCATGAACATCGCGATCTTCCTCGACGAGGTGATGCCGATCAACGGCCCCTTGATGCTGGTGCCGCGCAGCCAGACCGCCGGCGTCCTCGCCGCCTCGCACGACACCACGACCACGTCCTACCCGCTGTGGACGCTGGATGAGGCGACGGTGACGCGGCTGGTCAAGCAGGGCGGCATCGTGGCGCCGACCGGCAAGGCCGGCGGCTTGCTGATGTTCCACGGCAATCTGGTGCACGGCTCGGCCGGCAACATCACGCCCTATCCGCGCAAGATCGTGTATCTCACGCTGAACGCGGTCTCCAACTACATCCGCACGCCGACGCGGCCTGACTACATCGCGCATCGTGACTTCACGCCGATCCAGACCGTCCCTGACGATGCGCTGGTGCGGCTTGCCCGCGCGCCGCGGCAGGCCGCGGAGTAGGCCGCCGGCGCCACCACGCAGAAACTCGTCGTGCCCGGCCTTGTGCCGGGCATCCACGCCTTGATTCCTCGCAGGACACGGAAGACGTGGATCGCGCCGGGACAAGCGCCGGCCAGGACGACACGATCGTTGTCCGGATCCCCCATGAACCTCTCCCATCTCCTCGCTGTCCGCGCCGCCGCCAACAAGCCCGTCAATGTCGCGCTGATCGGCGCCGGCAAGTTCGGCTCGATGTTCCTGTCGCAGGTGCCGCATGTGAAGGGACTGGAAGTCCCCGTGATCGTCGACCTCGATCCGCAGCGCGCGAAAGACGCCTGCAAGACCGTGGGCTGGGACGAGTCGCGGATTGCGGCCACCACCTTCACCGCCGATGCGGCCAAGGCGACCTCGGGCAACATCGAAGTCATCGTGGAAGCAACCGGCAACCCCGCGGTCGGCATCCGTCATGCCCGCGCGGCGATCGCCGCGGGAAAACACATCGTGATGGTCAATGTCGAAGCCGACGTGCTCGCCGGTCCCCTGCTCGCGGAGGAGGCGCGGAAAGCCGGCGTGGTCTATTCGCTCGCCTATGGCGACCAGCCGGCGTTGACGGCCGAGATCGTCGACTGGGCGCGCTCATGCGGCTTTCGCGTGGTCGCGGCCGGCAAGGGCACCAAATACCTGCCGGCCTATCACGACGTCACGCCTGATGACGTCTGGCAGCATTACGGGCTGACGCGCAGCGAAGCGCAATCGGCCGGCATGAATCCGCAGATGTTCAACTCCTTCCTCGACGGCACCAAGTCCGCCATTGAAATGGCCGCGATCGCCAATGCCACCGGCCTCGACGTGCCGGCCAAGGGCCTGGCGTTTCCGGCCTGCGGCGTCGACGACCTGCCGCATGTGATGCGGCCGCATGAGGCGGGCGGCGTGCTGGAGAAATCGGGCGTGGTCGAGGTGGTGTCGTCGCTGGAGCGCGACGGCCGTCCGGTGTTCCGCGATTTGCGCTGGGGCGTCTATGCCGTGCTGGAAGCGCCGAACGACTATGCCGCCGACTGCTTCAGGCAGTACGGCCTGAAGACCGACACCAGCGGCCGCTATGCGGCGATGTACAAGCCCTACCATCTGATCGGGCTTGAGCTGAACATCTCGATCCTGTCGGCGGCGCTGCGCAAGGAGCCGACCGGCGCGCCGCAGGGTTTTCGCGGCGACGTCGCCGCGGTCGCCAAGCGCAATCTGCGCGCGGGCGAGATGCTCGACGGCGAAGGCGGCTACACGGTGTGGGGCAAGCTGATGCCGGCCGCGGCGAGCCTTGCGGCCGGCGCGCTGCCGATCGGCTTGGCGCATCGCGTCAAGCTGAAGAACGATATCGCGCATGGCGCCGTGGTGCGCTGGAGCGACGTCGAATTCGACGCCGGCAACGACACCATCAAGACGCGCAAGGCGATGGAGGAGAAGTTCGCAAAGGCATAACATACTGCGCGATCTCTCTTCACCTCTCCCCGCCTGCGGGGAGAGGTCGGCGCGAAGCGCCGGGTGAGGGGGTACAGGTCTATCAACTAACATCAGTCGCGCGGAGACAGCCCCTCACCCCAACCCTCTCCCCGTAAGAACGGGGAGAGGGAAAAGAAAGAAGACTACGGCAGCAACCGCTGCTCCCTCGCCAGTCCAAACCACTTCCGGAACATGTCCTCGGTGTCCATCATTTCGGTGAAGCCGGCGCGGTTGATCTTCACGGTCGAGACGATCGAGGGCGGACCGGGCTGGGTCTGGCCATAGCGCATGCTGTAATCGGCATACTGGAACGACAACCCGACGAACTCTTTCAAACCAGGCGCGGCCAGATTGTGCTTGCGGCGCAGCTCGTCCCACGGCGCGGCCCAGTTCGCCAACTCCTTCACCAATGACGTCGGTACGGATTTGCCGGGCTGCATGCCCAGCGCATCCGCAATCGCCGGCCAGATGTTCTCCCACACCAGCACATCGCCATTGGTGACGTTGAAAGCCTCATTGCGGGCGGCCTCCGCCTCGCCCGACCAGGCGATGGCGCGCGCCAGCAGATCGACGTCGACCGCTTGCGCCACGCGCGCGGCGCCCCCGGGATAGTCGAGCGCCTCCCTGCCCCGCGCGCGCATGATCGCCGCGTAGACGCCGAGCGGCGGGATCAGGTCCATTGCGCCGCCCATCGCCAGTCCCACGATCAGCACGGGCCGCAGGATGCTCCAGTGCCACGCCTTGCCCTTCTGCAAGCCGCGCAGAAAATTCTCCTGCGCCCAGTAGAAATTCGGCTGCTCGTACATTTCCGAGCGGCCCTCGCGCGCCGGCACGGTCAAGGGCCGCACGTGCACGCCATAGGCTTTCGTGCCCTGCAGCAGCGCCACGTGCTTCAGACCGGGAGAGACCGGCTCCAGGGCGTCCATCAGATTGCGCAGCATCCGGTCGTTGGTCTCGATCTGATGCGGGTTACGCCAGCCGTCGACCAGGTTCGGCTCTTCATAGAGCGCGGCATAGACCAGATGCGTCGTGCCCTCGAGCGCGCCCGCAACGGCCGCGCATTGCGCTGAAACGGTGAGATCGAGCGCGACATGGCGCGCGCCATGGAGATCGCGCGGCTTGCGCCGCGACAGCGCGATCACCTCAGCGCTTTCCGTGCCGAAGTGCCGCAACGCTGCGCTACCGACCAGCCCGGTCGCGCCCGCGACCACCACTTTCTTCACCATCGTCCACCTGTCCGCCTTTGGCCCGGCAGATCATGCAACAGCCGCACCGCATGCGAAAACAAAAAAGCCCCGGAGAGGTCTCCGGGGCTTCTGGTGTCGTCCGCAATTCGATCAGTTCTGGCTGTCGCCCATGATCGGCAAGAGCTTGTCGTAATTCTTCACGACGAGATCGATGTTGCCCTTGTTCTGGATCTCCGGCGCGGGCTCCTTCAGCGCGGCGTTGAGATCGTCGAGCGCCGCCTTCTTGTCCTTCGGCGACATCTTCTTGTCGGCCTGGACCTCGGCGATCTGCGCCTTGGTCACGGCTTCCGGACCGACGTATTTCTTGGTTGTGGAATCGATGCCGGAAAATACCACGCCGATATTGTCCATCACGTTGTTGTACTCGTCATAGCTGGCGAAGCCGTTCTTCTTGGCGACGCCTTCGAGTTGCGCGATCACCTTGGGATCCGGCTTGGCGTTGGGCTGCAGCTTCGCCGTGATCGGATCCATCTCCTTCGATGCCGCGACCGCGCCGTCGACCTGCTTCTCGGTCAGCGCGATCTGCTTCAGCTGTTGCTGTTGGGGGGGTGGCGCGGCGGCCGGCGCCGGCGCCATCTTGCCCTGGGCGAGCGCGCCGCCTGCGGGCAGCGCGGCGAGAACGGCAGCGAGGCAGGCAATGCTCAACGAGGTCACGACGGGACGAATGAACGCGCGCATGGGAGTCTCCTCAAGGTGGGGCAGCTTCGATTTTTTCCGGCAGGAACTCGGTTACGGATTTCAGAATGAACGAGGCGTGAACCGGGAAGCCAGGTTGGCGGCACATCATGACCGAAAATGGCGCGGGAGGCCATGATCCGCATAAAAAAAGCCGCTGTCGACGGAGGGCATGTTTTGCTTCGGGATGCGATCGGGTTCACGCTCCCCGCTAGAACCACCAGCCCGGCATGACCGGAAGGGACCAGGACGTATTGCGCCAAGCTATCGCCTGGTATAGGCTCAACCATCAATTGCAGCCCTCGTTTTAGTTATTTGTAATAGCGTAATATTATGGTTGGTCTTGAACAACAGCCTTTCGGTTCGCCGGATGGATCGGCGGAAGACGCCGGGTCTTTCGTTACTTTCGAGGATCTCGGCCGGTGGCGCGACCTTGCGCTAAGCGACCATGATCGGCGGGCGCGCATTCTTGTGGGCCGCCGCGGATCCGGCAAGAGCCGCTATCTCCGAAAACTGCAAGTCTCGATTCGAGAAGAGAGACTGCTGGACTATCCGCAGCGGGCCACCAAGATCACGCTTCGGCATTTGACCTGGCTGCACAAGGTCTATCCAGACCGGCGCTCCCGCCTGGAGGCGTGGGAAAACCTTTGGCAATGCGCAATCTACTCGGGTCTCAGCAGTTTTCTGCTTTACAATCATAGTTGCAAACCCTGGCAACAAAGCCTCGAAGACGACACGAGCAAATTCCTCAGGGAGTGCCGCCTTCTTCCAGAAGGACCGAGAGACAAACCGATCGTAGCGGTCCTGAATGACATTCTGCAAAGATACAGCGATCGGTCGCGGCTCGAAGCGTACCTGGCTGATCCGCGGTGGAATTCCATCGAAAGCATCATCCTGGATGCGTTCGGCAGCCTGCCCGCCATTTTCTGCTTTATCGATGCGCTCGACGACAACTATGCGGATGCCCCATCCGAGTCGACGGACGCACAGCTCGGCTTGATCAACTGGCTGATGCGAAAGATTTCCGACGCGCTGGTGACAAATCGCCTGCATATCATCGTTACCGTCAGGGACGTGATCTACGCCGCGTTGCTCGATACGGACAACGGGCAGCGATACAATGATCGGCTCCATATCCGCTGCCTCGATTGGGATGAACATTCTTCCGCCTACTACCTGCAACGGAAGATAGCGCTGCTGGACCGCACCTTTTGCGTCGAGCCCGATGCGCCGACCAGTTCTCCAATGGTGCGATGGCTCGGCTTCGACACGATACAGAATGAGAAGCGCGGACGCATCGAGGAGCAGGTGCAGGAGTACATTCTACGCCATACCCGGTTCCTGCCCCGCGAGATCAACGAGCTGGGCAACCGGATTTCGCAGGACATCCGGCGCGCAAAGGCCGGAGGTCGGAAGCTGGATTTCGAAAGCGTCAGCAGGACCGTATCCTCGACTGCCCGCAGTTTTGCACGCGATATCATCAAGGAGGTCGCCTATCACCTCGCGTCGCTCGAAGGGGTCATACCGAGCAAACAGCCGAAGCAGCACGAGCAAGACTACATGAAGATGATGATCGAAGCCGTGAACAAGATGCTCGAAAGCCTTTCGACTGAACGGTTCTCAGCTGACGATTTCACCGCCGCTGAAGAGCTCTTTAGAGAGCAGGTGCCATGGTGGGCGGAGCAGGTCGCCGACCAGAATGTCTCCATCCGCGACGTACTTTGGCAGCACGGACTGGTCGGGTACCGCAAGAGCGGCGACGATGACCGGTGGGTGCGATACTTCAACTCCGCCGTTTGGGCCGACGGGGACATAAGCACGAAATTGCCGCGTGTGGCTCACTACCACTTGCACTCTGCCCTGCTCGATATTTTTTCCCCCAGGATCGAGACCCTACCGCCAATCGCTCATGTCAATGTCGATTAGAACAAAGCCGTTCCAGAATTGGCGGGAGTACAAGAGCGAATTCGACGCCTATCTGCCTTCGCCGGCGGCCGCCAAGGAACCGAAGTTTTCAGACTACATCTTTCGGGGCCAAATGGATGCTGAGTTCGAGCTGGTGTCGAGCTTCGATCGAACCGTTCCGTCCGGGATTCTCAATCGAACCGCCGAATTCAACCGCTGGTTCAAGTTCTTCAGATATCTTCGCCGGCACATCGGCAATTCGATCGATCATTTGAGTGACGCCGAATCGATCTCGCTCGCCCAGCATTACGGCATCTCGACCCGCTTGCTGGACTGGACATACAGCCCGTATATCGCGGCTTTCTTTGCATTCTTTGATTCATTGAGACTGAGACAGAGCGAATCGAGGGACGTGGCGATCTATGCCATCCATGTTGCGAGCTTTCGGGAGATCGCGCGCGATAGGTTCGAAATCATCGATACGCGGGGTCGCGACAACATAAGAATAAGAAACCAGCTGGGAAAATTCATCATCAACCGGACAGAATCGCGATCGCTCGATCATTTCATCGAGCACGAATGTCCCGAACTTGCGAACGCGATCGTCAAATTCACCATTCCGGCCCCTGAGAGGGTTGCCGCGCTCAATGACCTGTTGCTGATGGGGATCTCGCCAGTCGACATCTATCCCGACAATGAAGGCATCGCGATGTACGTCCGGCTGCGTCAGGCGCTGGACGGCTACGCTCCCTAACGGCCCAAGCCTGCCCCACGGCCGACAAAAATGCGCCGCTTCCCGAAAGGAAATCGGCATTTTTTTGCGACGAATACGTCAAGAGGGATACTTGTGCTCAACCTCGCCGGGGCGGGACTCCGGCAACCATCCGCAGATGCTCATCGCTGTCATTGGAGCCGGTGACGATTTGCGGGCACCGCACGCAGGCGGCCCGGCCCTCCTGCCGAAACCAGCGGCAGTCAGGCCGGATATTGCAGGCGGGCAGGTGGTCGACGACTTCAGGCATCATGCGGGCGATCCGCACCGCGAGCTGGCAGTCGCGGCCGTCGAAATGCGTGCACTTCTTTTCTTCGCAGCGCGCGGAAAGCCGGAACACCTGCGAGACGTCGAGCGGCGCGGCCAGCTCGAGCGTCGCCGGCAACGCCTCGTCGAGATAGGCCAGCCGCGGCATCGCAGCGAGATGACGCCGAGAATCTGCACGTCGCCCATGCCGGGCTGCGCGCTCGGACATTTCAGCGGCTGCTCGGCTCGCGCCACGGATCTACTCTTCGATCACGTC
>CAWCHW010000035.1:0-100168 GCA_963795365.1 uncultured Alphaproteobacteria bacterium | reverse complement strand
CACGACGGGCAAAACACATCTGCTGATTTCCAGAAACGCATGTCAAGCCTTGCTCGCAAAAATATTTCTGTTTCCGAAATTCGGAAACCATGATTTAACTCGGCCCGTCCCGCGCTCACCAAAGAGGCGCTTCGCGGTCGTCACGAAACGTGGTGCGGGATGCGATGGACGCGGTTGGGTCGCAAGACGTGCGGCGCAGTCGCGTACGGTCAAGCCGTGTGGTCCTGTCCCCTCGACGCTGGGGTCAAGTTGTGCGGATGACGATCTGCAGCAGCGACGGTGACTAAAAAGCCCGACACACCGGGGAGAGCGCGGAGTAAGCCGTAAAGCCATTGCGCAGGGAGTGCCGGACCGTTCGGCCTGCCTGTACTGACTTGTGGGCATCTTTCCTTTTCAGCCCACAAGGCCTGCGGGTGCGGCCAGCGCCCGGCATTCCCTGCGCCCTCTGCTTGAGGAGGGACATCTGACAGCAAGACCCGGACGCGAAAATCGCGCCGCGGGAATGCGGAGTCATGTTACTCCACTGTCTCCCGAAGCGAGCGCGCGGGGAAGCGACGACAAGTCGCGAGCGCGACCCGGGACCTACCACAGGCGGCGTTCACGGACTGGTTGGCTTTCGCAACGACCGGCTGTTTGACATTCGAATCAGATCAGTTCGTGCGGCGCGCCGGCTGCACATGGTTGACGACGACCACATGCGACGGCGCGCTGGCCGCGACCTCGTTGCGGTATCGCGGCAGCTGATCGCCGAGCGCGCAGACCACGACGAGCGCGAGGCTCGCCCAGACCGCGCCGCTGAAATACAGCGACATCCAGGCGATCTCGTCCTTCCACTCGGACAGATCGTGCGTCACGACCCAGCGCGTGCTGACGTCGCGCAAGCCCTCGAACAGCGGCAGGTGGACCTTGCCGTCGGCGCGGCCGGCGCGCCAGCGGTTGAAATACATGGGAACGTCGACGGTGACGAGGAAGGCGAGATAAAGCACGGTGCCGGCGATCGCGGCGACCAGCACGGCGCGCACCACGCCGTGAAACTCCGGCAGCAGCCGGGCAAGCGCGATGCCGACCAGGAAGAAGGCGACCGCCCAGAGCGAGTTCTCGATGGCGTTGCCGAGATAGTTGGTGGTCAGCACCGCATACCAGGAGAAGCATTCGGCGATCACCAGCAACGGCACGATCACCAGCGCGATGTTGAGCGTGATGTCCGCGCCCGTCATCGCGCCAAGCTGGTTCAGGATGATGGCCCATTGCGCGGCGAAGCAGAGCTCGGCGACGGTCGCGACCGAACGGCCGACCACCACGCTCGACAGCCAGGTGTCGAACAGGCAGATGCGCTGCACGTCGGCGCGCGGCAGGATCGAGCGGAACGCGCAGCCGAATACGTAGCCGGCGCAGAGCAGCAGCATCAGCCCGATCTCGGACGATGTGGAGAGGGCGCCCGCCGGCTGCTCGCCGAACTGACGATACAGCGCAACCCAGATCGCGATGTTGGCGGCGCTCACCAGCGTGAGGAACCCCCACCACCGGACCACGGGGTTCGACCACGCCAGCGCAGGCTGCCGCACATGCATTTCCAGGCTCATCCGTCACTCCACAGCGTCAGAAATTACATGTGAATGTAACAAGCGCGTCGCAAATGCGTCACGAGAAATAATGTGAAGGATTTATGACAGCCGGCGGGATGATGTGAATTGTGACAAGCCGTGCAACGAGTTCGATTCACCTCTCCCCATGGGAGAGGTGATTCTTCGCTACTGCTGCAGTTGAGATGGGCGAGGGGCTAGCCCATGCCCTCATAGACCATGAGGCCGCGGGCGATCGCGAGCTTGCGCAGGGCGCGCGGCACCAGCTTCTGCTGCGGCGGATGAATGTAGCGCCACGAGGTGAGGTTGAGCTCGCCAAGCGCGCCGCGATGCTCGGCCTCGAACGGCGCGAGCACGCCGGTCAGTGTGATCGGGCAATGGGCGCGGCTGTTGAACGGCAGCAGCAGCAATTCGAGATGGGTGGTGCGGCCGTCGGCGGCGGTCGCGGTGAGCCCGGCCACCGCGGGCAGCACGTCTTCCGCAACCGCGGCGATGATCTCGGCAATGTCGCGGCGATGTTGCCCGGCAAAGAGTGCGGGGAAACCCTGGTCCTTCACGTCGCGGCCGAACAGGGCGCAGACCCGGGTGCCGGCGACGCGAAAGGGGTAGGTGCCGGCATCGTCATACGCCAGCACGAAGATGTCGCCGAGCCGCTCGCGCAGCGCCGATGGATCGATATCGCTGCGTTCGGGCGCGCGCCCATCGCCTCGCTTGCTCTCCCAATAGGTGAAGAACTCACGGCTGACCGGATGTTTCATACTTTAGCTCGCCCCCGCTTGCTTCGGTCGCGGGACACATCTGTCCCGCTTTCGCGCACGCGCATTCCCTTGAATGGTTGTGCAGGAGGGGAGGTGCAGCGTCCATGCCGCAGCGGCCACAGTCGGCGGCTTTGCCGCGTTAAGGTAAATTTAACTATGGAATTGCCCGTGGCGGCCGTCTTGCTATTGTCCGCTCGCAGCCTCGCCGTTTTCTCCAAGTTCCGGCGAGGCAGTCGAACAAGGCGTCAAACAGAACGGTCTGCGCGGGGAGGGGTGGGGATACCCCGGACCCTCGCGAAGGACCTGATCGGACAGGGAGGGCGTTCTCAGCGCCCTCCCTTTATCTTGCGCGATCGTGATCTTGCGCGATCGCGCCCTTGCGCTGGCGCGGCAAAGACGCCTATCTCAATGCATCAATTGAGCCGCCGTCAGGTCGTCGAGCCCTTGGATTCTCCCGTTCAGCCCCAGCCGGAATCGCCGGAACTTCCCCCGGAAGCGCCGCACGAGCCGATCCTGACATTGCCGGCTGCGCTCACCGCCTACATCGTGCTGCTCGCGGTGATCCATCTGCGCGTGCTGCTGCCGCCGGACGCCGAGAACTGGACGGTCGACGCGTTCGGCTTCATTCCGCTGCGTTACGACACGATGCCGCTCAATGTCGCCATCCCCGGCGGCGCCGGCGCCAAGGTGTGGACCTTCGTCACCTATTCGCTGCTGCACGCCAATCTCACCCATATCGGTTTCAACGTGCTGTGGCTGTTGCCGTTCGGCAGCGCGCTGGCGCGCCGGTTCGGTGCCTTGCGCTTCTATCTGTTCCTGGCGGTGACGGCGGCGGCCGGTGCGCTCGCCCATCTCGTCACCCACGAACACGCGGTGGCGCCGATGATCGGCGCTTCGGCCTCCGTTTCCGGCGCGATGGCGGCCGCACTTCGTTTCGCCTTCGTGCAGGGCAGCTTCCTGTCGTTCTCGCGGGGCGATGCGGACGCGGCGGCGAAAGTACCGGCGTTGTCGCTGTGGCGTGCACTGCGCAACGGGCGGGTCATCGCGTTTGTCGCAGTCTGGTTCGGCATCAACATCATCTTCGGCCTTGGGTCGATTGCGATCGGCACCGATGGCGCGAGCGTCGCCTGGCAGGCGCATATCGGCGGCTTTGTCGCCGGCCTTCTGTTGTTTTCGCTGTTCGATCCGGTGCCGCGCACAAATGGCGATGCTGCAACTGCGTCGTCGCCGGATACCACGGAACCGGGCTGATCCGTCCTTGCCGAGGATGGCGAATGGGTCCATCATTTGCGCAAGGTTGTAACTTGCAATACGGCCAACCGGCCCCAAGAAGCCGGAATAGCCAAGGCGCCTGAAACGAAAGTGGCGCATGACTGTTGTTCAGGACTCACGAGCGAAACCGGAACCCTTTGCGGGGAAACGGTTGGATTCAGGGAGGCGACAATGACGGTAAGAGCAATTCTCGATACCAAAGGCCATCAGGTTGAGAGCATCCAGCCGGGCGCAAAACTCGCGGCCGCGGTCAAGGTGCTCGGTGAAAAGCGAATCGGCGCGATCCTGGTGCTCAACATCGGCGGCCATATCGAGGGCATCCTGTCGGAGCGCGACATCGTGCGCGTGCTGGCCGAGCGCGGCGCCGCCGTGCTGGACGAGCCCGTGAGCGCCGTCATGACGAAGAAGGTCGTGACCTGCCGCGCCACCGACACGGTCGCCGGCATCATGGAGGTGATGACCATCGGCAAATTCCGCCACCTTCCCGTCGTCGAAGAGCGCGGCGTGGTCGGCATCATCTCGATCGGCGATATCGTGAAGTGGCGCGTGCGGGAATACGAGACCGAGCAGGAAGCGCTGCGCGACTACATCAAGACCGCGTAAGCTTATTCCTTCGCGGGCGTCGCCGTCCGGCGGCGGCGCGAGGATTTCGATCGCCTCCTGGATCGACTCGATGGCGCGCTCGGCGGCGCGCGCGCCATGCGCGATCAGGTCGTCGGCGCGATGGAAGTCGAACCAGCCGACCTGGCCGACCCGCGGCGAGATCAACAGGTCCGGCGGATCGCCCGCGAGTTTGGCGCGGGTGATGCGGTCTTGCATGATGTTGAAGGCATCGACCATCACGGTCGAAATGCCCGGCCGGCCGGCGCTGCCGAAGAACTCGCGTTTGACGGTGTTCTCGGCGGAGAAAAGCCTGCCGAGCCTGCGCTTGGGCGGGGCGGGATCGAGCACCTCGGGCGTGGCCGCGACCGTCACGGCAGGCTTCTGGCCGTACGAATAGATCGTGGTCGAATGCGCAAACACGTCGCTGGAGAGATTGGCGGCGATCACGATTTCCGCGCCGAAGGCGCGCGCGGCCGAGACCGGCACCGGATTGACCAGCGCGCCGTCGACCAGCCAGCGGTCGCCGACGAAGACCGGCTGGAAAATTCCAGGCAGCGCATAGGAGGCGCGCATCGCATCGACCATCGGGCCGTGCGTCAGCCAGATCTCATGACCGGTGCGGACTTCGGTTGCCACGGTCGCGAACTTGACCGGCAAGTCCTCGATCAGGTTCGCCCCCATCGCAGCCTCGAGCTCTGCGGCAAGCTTGGTGCCGCCGATCAAACCCGAGCCGTTGAGGCGGATGTCGAGATAGCTGAGGATGTTGCGGGGCTGCAGCGTGCGCGCCCAGGCTTCCAGCCGGTCGAGATGTCCGGCCGCATAGGCGCCGCCGACGACCGCGCCGATCGAGGTTCCGACGACGACATCGGGCACGATGCCATGCGCAATCAGCGTCTTCAGAATGCCGATATGGGCGAATCCGCGCGCGGCTCCGCCGCCCAGCGCGACGCCGATGACCGGCTTGCGGATGCTGCCGAGCCCGACCTTGCCCCCCTCATCGTTGTCCTTGGGCGAGCGACCGTTCAGGAAATCCAGCACTTCAAACTCCTTGATCCTCTCGCGCGGAAGAGCCCCAGACTACGCGCGGCGGTGTGGAGCTGCCAGAGCCGCCCCGAACCATGGTTTATGCCGCCGTTGCAGCCGCTTAGGGGAAGTTTATGAAGGGATCGCGACTTCGGGGAACCAAATCCTCGTGAGGCCGGCCGGTTCCATACCGGGATTGCGCGGGCCGGCAGGCGGCTTGAATTTGCCGCGTTTTCGGTGAAAAGCAGGGTCTATGAGCGACGGGGGAGCAGGGGTCGGGGCTATCAGGCGCAGCCGGCGGCTGTGGCCGGCGCTGGTCGTGGTGCTTGCCGCTCTTTCCACGCCTGCTTCCGCCCAGATGTTCACCGATCGGCCGCCGCCGGTTCCGCCCGCGGCGGTGCCCGATCCCGGTGCTGCCATCAACCTCGCGCCGGCAACCGGGCCGGCGGCGGCGCCTCCCACGGGAAGCCTTCCGCCCGCCCTGACGACCCAGCCCTCGATGGTCGCGGTGCCGCCGGTCAACGCTCCGCAAGGCGCCGCGGCACCAGGGCAGGCCGTGCTGTCGCTTTCAGCGCGCTACGGCAAGGATCTCGGCAACATCAATGGCGGGCTGGTGTGGCGGATTTTCGCCGATCGGCCGGACGAGAACGGCACTTTCAAGATGATCCGCGAGGATCGCAATCCCACGCCCAATCTCGTGCTGCAGCCCGGCAACTATGTCGTGCACGTGTCGCTTGGCCTCGTCAGCGCGGTGCGCTCGGTGACGCTGAAAGCCGAGACCGATCGCGAGGCCTTCGTGCTTCCGGCGGGCGGTCTGCGGATCGAAGGCCGCGTCGGCACCAGCAAGATTCCGCAGAACCAGATTTCGTTTGCGATCTACAAGGGAAGCCAGTTCGAAGGCGGCGACCGCGGCTCGCTGGTGCCCAACGTCGCAGCCGGCGACGTCGTGCTGCTGCCGGAAGGCACCTACTACATCATCTCCAACTATGGCGACGCCAATTCGGTGGTGCGCTCCGACATTCGCGTACAGGCCAGCAAGCTGACTGACGTCGTGGTCACGCATCGTGCCGCCGTCATCACGCTGAAGCTGGTCTCCGACAAGGGCGGCGAGGCGCTGGCGAACACCGCATGGTCGGTGATCACGCCCGGCGGTGACGTCATCAAGGAATTGATCGGCGCGTTTCCGAAAGTCGTGCTGTCCGAAGGAGAATACCGCGCCATCGCCAAGAACGAAGGCAAGGTCTACGAGCGGCCCTTCAACGTCGTGAACGGCGTCGACGGCGAGGTGGAAGTCGTCGCGCGCTAAAATCGCGTGACAATATCCGAGAGCGGCGGGCGCGGCCGGTCCTCGCTCGGCTTGCCCGGCGTGCCGATATGGATCAAGCCCACGAGCTTCTCGTCCGGCTTCAAGCCAAACCCGTCGAGCACGTCGCGGTCGAAGGCGAACCAGCCGGTCAGCCAGCAGGCGCCATAGCCAAGCGCGGTCGCGGCGGTGACGATGTTCATGGCGCTGGCGCCCGCCGACAATTCCTGCTCCCACGACGGCACCTTGGGATGCGGCCTGGTGAAGCTGACCACGCCGATCACGAGCGGCGCATCGGTCAACCGCTTCTTCTCGATCTCGATATCGGCTGCCGGCGCCGCCGGATTCTTCCTTGCGAACACTTTGGCGATGACGTCGCCGCCGCGGGCGCGGGCATCGCCCTCGAACACGATGAAGCGCCACGGCGTGAGCTTGCCGTGGTCGGGCACGCGCGAGGCGATCGTCAGGATGGTCTCGAGTTCGGCGGGCGAGGGACCGGGTCCGGTCATCTCGCGCGGCTTCATCGAGCGGCGGGTCTTCAGGAGTTGGATCGCGTCGGGCAAGGTCGGTTCTTTCGCAATGTTAAGCCAGCACACAGATAGGCGGGCGTGGGGCGAACGTAAGCGACTTTAGATCGATTATGATCAGGCCGCCTCTGCCACGCTTTTCTCCCGCTTGATGTCAGGCGGCGTCGCCTCGTCGACGAGCGCGGCAAGCGCCTCGTCGGTCGGCATCACCTTCTGGCCTTCGCTGCCCAGCCGTCGCACCGAGACGGTATGGGCTTCAGCCTCTTTCTTGCCGACCGCGAGCAGCGCCGGAATTTTCGCCAGCGAATGTTCGCGGACCTTGTAGTTGATCTTCTCGTTGCGCAGGTCGAGCTCGACACGCAGCCCCGCGCGCCGCGCGGCTGCCGCGACGACCTTGGCGTATTCGTCCGCCTCTGACGTGATCGTGGTGACGACGATCTGCGTCGGCGCCAGCCAGAGCGGGAAGTTGCCGGCATAGTGTTCGATCAGGATGCCGATGAAACGCTCCATCGAGCCGCAGATCGCGCGATGCACCATCACGGGCGGCTTTTTCGAGCCGTCATGGTCGATATAGAACGCGCCGAACCGCTCCGGCAGGTTGAAGTCGACCTGCGTGGTGCCGCATTGCCAGTCGCGGCCGATGGCGTCGCGCAGCACATATTCGAACTTCGGACCGTAAAACGCCCCTTCGCCCGGATTGATCTCGGTCTTGATGTGATTGCTCTGCGACTGAATCTGCTGCAGCACCGTCGCCATCACGCGCTCGGCGTGATCCCACATCGCGTCGGTGCCGACGCGCTTCTCCGGCCGCGTCGAGAGCTTCACCGTGAGATCGCCGGTGAAACCGAAATCGGAATAGACCGACAGGATGAGGTCGTTGATCTTCAGACACTCGTCGGCGAGCTGCTCTTCGGTGCAGAAGATATGGGCATCGTCCTGGGTGAAGCCGCGCACCCGCATCAAGCCGTGCATCGCGCCCGACGGCTCGTAGCGATGCACCACGCCGAACTCCGCCAGACGCAGCGGCAGGTCGCGATAGCTCTTCAGCCCGTGCTTGAAGATCTGCACATGGCCCGGACAGTTCATCGGCTTCAGCGCAAACCAGCGCTTGTCCTCGGCCTCGTCGCCGGCCGACTGCGCCGCGAACATGTTTTCGCGATACCAGTCCCAATGGCCCGAGGTCTCCCACAGCGCCTTGTCGAGGATCTGCGGCGCGTTGACCTCGTCATAGTCGCCCGCGAGCCGCCGCCGCATATAGGCGATCAGGGCCTGGAAGATGGTCCAGCCCTTGGCGTGCCAGAACACCACGCCCGGACCTTCTTCCTGGAAATGGAACAGGTCGAGCTCGCGGCCGAGCCTGCGGTGGTCGCGCTTTTCGGCTTCCTCGATCTGCTTCAGATAGGCGTCGAGCTCGTCCTGCTTGGCGAAAGCCGTGCCGTAGATGCGCGTCAGCATCGGATTGTTGGAATTGCCGCGCCAATAGGCGCCCGCGACCTTCATCAATTTGAACGCGTTGCCGATCTTGCCGGTCGAGGTCATGTGCGGACCGCGGCACAGGTCGAACCAGTCGCCCTGGAAATAGATCTTGATCGGCTCGTCGCCGGGAATGGCGTCGACCAGTTCGACCTTGAACGCCTCGCCCTTGTCGCGGAACACCTGCTTGGTCTTCGCGCGATCCCAGACTTCCCTGGTGAAGGGTTTGTCGCGCGCGATGATCTCGCGCATCTTCTTCTCGATCGCGGCGAAATCTTCCGGCGTGAACGGCTCGTTGCGGAAGAAGTCGTAGTAGAAGCCGTTTTCGATCACCGGACCGATCGTCACCTGCGTGCCCGGCCACAGCGACTGCACGGCCTCGGCCAGCACATGCGCGCAGTCGTGACGGATCAGTTCCAGCGCGCGCGCGTCCTCGCGTGCGACGAATTCGATCTTCGCGTCGCGCTCGATTGCCTCGTTGAGGTCGGCGAGCTCGCCATCGAGCGCCATCGCCACGGTGCGCTTGGCGAGCGAAGGAGAGATGCCCTTGGCGATCTCGAGACCGGTGATGTCTTTGGGAAATTCGCGTTTGGCGCCGTCGGGAAAGGTGAGGGTGACTTTATTCACCGGGTCGACTGGCTTCAGATTCGTAAGGGAGTACTGGAATCCGGATTCGGATTTGCTGTCGGACATAGCTTTCTCCTGAGGCTCACTCCTGCGAACGGGCGCAGGTAAGCGGGAACCCGAGCGGTATAGCAGGGGATTTGGGCAGTGCAATCGCACCCGGCCGGAAAAATGAAGCCTTGGCCGCCGGAATCGCCACACGCGAGGTTCCGTCCTCGAAGAGAGGACTCCTTCCGTGGCCGACAAGTGACAGTGACAACCCTCGTTGCATCCGCGGGTTGCCGGCGCATGGACTTGGCTGTACCGGCGGGATAAATTCGGGCCAACATTTCCTTCATCGCCAGTTCCGCTTTCTTTCATGCTCGCCCGTATCATCCTGATCGCAGCCTTGACCCTCGTCTGCGCTCCGGCATCGGCCGGACTGTTCGGGCCTGCCGTGCCGCCACCACAGGCGGCGCCGCCGGCCAAGCTGTCGCTTGCAGCGAAGACACCTCCAGCGTCCAGGACGCGGCTCACGCCGCCCAAGACGCCGACGCCCCCGATGCAGTTCTATGTCGTCAGGGGCGCGGCGGACGCTTGCGGCCACGGCTGCGATCGCTGGATCCAGCTCGAAGGCCAGATCGACGGCGGCGCCGCCGCCCGTTTCCGCAAATTCTTCGTGAAGCTGCGCGATCGCAACCTTCCGCTCTACTTCTATTCTCCCGGCGGCAACCTCGACCAGGCGACGGCGATGGGCTCGTTGCTGCACGAGAAGCCCGCGGTTGCCCGCGTCGGGCGAACGATGCTGGCCGATTGCGGCTTCGAAGCGCAGGACAGCGACATCTGCGTCAAGCTGAAGCAGTCCGGCCGCGAACTGCATGGTGAGCTCTCGACCCGCGGCGTGCTGTGCGGCTCGGCTTGTCCCTATCTGATGCTCGGCGCAACGACCCGCGAGATCGCGCCCGATGCCGCGCTCGCCGTACATAACTCGCGGGTGGTGGTGACCTTCACCGGTGGCACGCCGACGGCGACCATGGTTGCGGCGGCCAATGTTCGCGCGCACGAGCGTTCCGATCAGAACATGGCAGCCTATTTCGCGAAGGTACGAGGCGACACCGCCATGCTTGCGCTTGCGCGAACCGTGCGGTTCGAGGACATGCACGTGCTGACGCGCGAGGAGATCGTGCGCTTCGGCATCGATCGACGCGAATTCGTCGACACGCCCTGGATATTCGAACCCGGCACTCACGGCATGGTGCGCAAGCTCGCGGTTCAGCGCAAGGCCGGCGAAACCTCGTTCCGCATGATCCAGTGGCGCGTGATCTGCTTCGACAGCGATCGCTTCGAGCTGGATTTCCAGCGGCCGATGCCCGCGAATGCCGTCTTCGCCACGGCCTCGCTATCCTATGGCGGTGACACGCCGCTCGGTTTCACCTTTCCGCCAAGACGCGGTGCGGGTGTCGAACAATGGAGCATGCGGCTGAACAAGCCCACGCTGCAGCCGCTGCTCGATCTGCCGCAGGCTGAGTTCACCGAGACCTCGCTCGCTCCGGACGGGCGGAAGCTTCCGCACAAGGAAACGCTCTCCGGCGACGGCCTGGCGCGTTCGCTTGATACTCTGCTCGGCACCTGTCCGGCAGCGAAGCTTCAGAGCATCGGCGCCAACGAGCAGGCGTCCGCGAAATAGACGTTCGCGTCAAACCGCATCATGCCACCCATGACGACATTTCATGCAAGTGCATTAAAGCGTCTGCTATACGGGTAACGTGACTGCCCGCTTCGCTCCCACCGCATTGATGCTCGGCAACATCGTCACCGGCTGCGCCGTGCTGGCGCCGGCGGGGATGCTGAGCGAACTGTCCGACAGCCTCGACGTCAGCATCCGCACCGCGGGGCTGCTGATCACCTTCGGCGCGGTCGTGCTGTGCATCGGCTCGCCCGTCACCGCGTGGCTCACCAGCCGGATCGAGCGGCGAACGCTGCTCACGTCCGTGCTCGCGGTGCTCGCAATCACCAACCTCGCTTCGGCCTTCGCGCCCGATTATGCGACCCTGCTTGCAATCCGCCTGGTCATGCTGGCGATCGGCGTGATCTACACCCCACAGGCGGTGGGCACGGCGGCGCTGATCGTGCCGGCGGAGAAGCGCGGCAGCACCATCGCCTATGTCTTCCTCGGCTGGTCGCTTGCGGCCGCGGTCGGGCTGCCGCTGATCACCTTCGTCGCCAGCCGCCATGGATGGCAGGCGGCCTATGCCGGCGTCGGCGCGCTCGGCGTCGTCAGCTTCGTCCTCTTGCTGTGGTGCCTGCCTGGAAAGCTCGTCACGCCACCGGTCGATCTCAGAACCTGGCTCGATCTGGGCCGCAACCGGATGGTCGTGCTGCTGCTGGCCATCACGGTGTTGCAGATGTCGGGTCAGTTCACCGTGTTCACCTTCATGGGCCCGCTGTTGAAGAAGCTCACCGAAGCCGGCCCCGAAAGGATCGGGCTGGTATTCGCATTGTACGGCGTGTGCGGCTTCCTCGGCATCGCCTTTGCAACCCGCATCGTCGATTCCTGGGGCGCCTACCCGACCTCGCTGTTGTTCACATCGCTGATCTTTGCCGGCATCGCCGGCTGGGCGCTCAGCGCCGGGGTCTATGTCCTGATGGCGATGTCGGTTGCGCTCTGGGGTCTTGGGTTTGCCGCCGCCAACTCGATGCAGCAGGTCAGGCTGGTGGCATCCGCGCCGCAGCTCGCGTCGGCTTCGGTGTCGCTCAACACCTCCGTGCTTTATGTCGGGCAAGCCATCGGTTCGGCCATCGGCGGCTTCCTCTATTCGGGAGATCTCCTGCATACCATGGGCTTCGTCGGCGCGACTTTTGTCGCACTCGCGGTGGCCATCGTCTTCGTCACCCGCCCGCGCTCCCTTACCAAATGACGCGCCCGGGCTGGCGTGCACCACGATCTCTTTGCGTTTTCGCGCCAAATGGGCCGCGAACGCGCTTGGCAAGACGAGTGCTGTTGGGATAAGCGAAGCCCCGGGCGCCGGGCTGCCGGCGTTCCCCAGACCTTATTCAACGAGAGTCAGACGACATGAGATTGATGTTGGCGTGTGCCCTTGTCCTTTGCTCGGCTGCGGCATTCGCGCAGTCTGCGCCGCCGCCGATGGTCGGCGACAAGCCGCTGGTCCAGGTCAAGCCCAAGGAGGGCGCCAAGGCAGCAGCGAAGGACGGCGCCAAGGAAACTGGAAAGGAAAGTGCGAAGGACAAGAAGGGGCCGCCGACCGGCAAATCGGTGGCAACGCGGCTGCAGTCCTGCCAGGAGATCGACGATCAAACCAAGGAGCGGCTGGCCTGCTACGACGAGGTTCTGAAGCCGGCGCCGAAACCCAAGCCGGGCAC
Organism: uncultured Alphaproteobacteria bacterium; assembly: GCA_963795365.1. Classification (GTDB taxonomy): domain Bacteria; phylum Pseudomonadota; class Alphaproteobacteria; order Rhizobiales; family Xanthobacteraceae; genus Bradyrhizobium. The sequence goes on along the minus strand of CAWCHW010000035.1, from coordinate 87,642 downwards.
CGCCAAGACCGTGATGGATTGCAAGTTCATCAAGGAAGAGGACGAGCGGCTGACCTGCTACAACGGCTTCGTCGACAGCATGCCGAAGATGCCGAAGTCCTCATAACATGCGTTAATCGGCAATCCGCGTCAGCGTCGCCTTGAAGGCGACGCCCGGCAGCTGCAGCGCGGTTCCCTCGAAATCGACGATGCTGCCGCCATCCTTGCCTTTCAGTGTCAGCGTGATCCGGTCGCTTCCGAACAGCGGCTTGAACGACGGATCGTCGTTGTGGCGTTCCGTCGCGATCCTGACCTGAATCGAATCGCCCTGGCCGCTATAGCTTCCGATGAAGGCAAAGGCGGAGTTTCCGCCGCGAAGCTTGCCGTCGATGGCGTAAAGAACGCCGCTGCCTGTGCCATGAACCGTATGAAATTGAACCTTGTAAAGGCCTGCCTGCAAAATCCCGACCCCAGTTGTATGTCCCGCGCGTTGCAGCTTAAGCCCGGCGCTCGACGCGAACAATCCTCCAACGCGCGAGCGGCGTCGTCGTCAACATCACATTTTTGAAAATCGTCGCGCCGGAACCGGAAGAGGATTTCTTACCGACTGCCCGAGGCGGGCATACCCGATGCCACCCGCATCGACGGTGCCGCCATCTTCACCAGCACTTCCTCGATGGGATTCCTGGTCCAGGCCTGCGTGACATAGTCGCGATGCCTGATGCCTGCGGCGGTCTCGGTGAAGAGCACGCTGCCCGGACGCAGCGGACGGCTCATGTCTTCGGACGACGCGATGCCCTTCTCGCGCAGCATGCGCATCAGCTCGCGATTGCGGCTCGCCGTGCCTTGCGTGTACGAGCTGACGAAGAAGCCCTTGCGGTGATTCTCGATCCAGTTCGCGAACTTGTCGAGTTCCCCATAGATGGCATCGAGCAGGATCACGCCGCGGACGCGATCGCTGATGCCGCCGACCTCGAGGCTCCATGCGGTCGGCAGGAACCCACCGCTGTAGCCGACGATGACGATCGGCATTTTCTCGAAGGCCTTGGCGGAAGCGGGATCGCCGTAGAGCTGGGCAAGGTTGCCGACCGACTTGTCCATGAAGCGCTTGAAGCCGCCGGGCTGCCAGAACTTGCCGGCGGAGGAGTTGGCGGCGTCAACGGCCAACTGCGGGGCAAGCAACACCGCGTTGACGCCGGAGTTGGAGATCTGCTGCGGCACCAGCTGGCGATCGCGCACGTCGCGTTCCAGCGTCGCGCCGTTGCCGTGGAAGAACACCACGATCACGCCGGGCTTCTGCACGTCGAAATTCTCGGGGATGTGCACCAGCACGCGGTTATCGTTGTAGGTCTGGTCCTGCCAATAGACGCGGCCGGAATAGCTGCGGTGGCCCTTGCCGGCGACGTTGAGGAAAGGGGCCTCCGAGGCGGGATTGTTGCCATAGTAGGGGAACGCGGAGGACTTCATGCTGACCAGTGTCGTCAGCTCGTCTTTCTGCACCGGCTGTTGTTGCTTTGGCAGTGTCAGCGACGGATCGATCGAAGCAACGCGGTAGGTTTGTGTCTGCACCGTGCGCCGCGGTGCAAAATCGGTCATCTGGCGTTGCTGGAAGCTTTCATTCGTACTCGGGAAGCGATCGCGGAACTCCGGCTTCGGGAAGCGATCGTCGAAGCTGTCGCCCGAGGCGGCGGAGGCATTGGCGGCAAGGGTGCCGGGGCTCGGTGCGCGCCCGCACTGGGTAAGCAACAGCGATAGCGGAACGATCGTCGCGGCGACAGTGAGCCAGCGAAGGCAAGAACGCGCGTTGCGGCGATGCGCAACCGCCTCAGGCGATCGCGCATCGTTAGCAACAGCATACGTCAGGTGTTTCGGAACAGCTCCGAACATCCACCCCCCAAAGTCGACCCGTTACTTGCCTAACGCGCCTATCTGAACGATGCGGCGTTTAGGTTTCGTTAAGCCTCCGGAAAAAGCTTCCCCAAATTCCGGAAACCCCAAGAACGTGAGGTAGAGCAACACGTAATCGTGTCCTCATTGTGAGACGCAAAATGTTTTACAGAGCCGGAAAAGCGACTTTTAGGTAATTTGATACCTAATTAACCCTAAGATTTTAACGGATGTTAACGCCGCTTGAATTGGCGGGCATCAGTCTTCACCATGATCGCTGAGGGTGAGTGGAGCGGATTTGACGTTCGCCAAGTGCCGGCTGTGGACCCGGGAGCGAACGTCAAATCCAAAGCTCCACTAGAATTCATATTTGCTAGTGGTCCTTTGATTCCAACATTCGCAAGAGTGCCCGCAGCGATGGAGTGCGAATGTTGGAATCGGACCACTAGAGGGCCCAAGGGACCTACATGACAGCATCAGAAACGGGGAGCGCGGCAGCTTCGCCAGCCAGTGCCGCTCACCTCCTCGAAGGCGGGCCCTCGGTCTCCCTCATCGTCGCAGCCGCAATCGTGGTGGCCGACATGGTTGGCGTCGGCGTGTTCACGAGCCTCGGCTTTCAGGTCAGCGGCATTCCCTCCGGCTTCTCCATCCTGTTGCTATGGACCATCGGTGGTGTGGTCGCGCTGTGCGGCGTATTCTCCTATGGCGAGCTGGGAGCGATGTTTCCGCGCTCCAGCGGCGAGTACAATTTCCTCAGTCGCGCCTACCACCCGGCGTTCGGTTTCCTGGCGGGCTGGGTTTCGGCCACCATCGGATTTGCCGCGCCGGTCGCGCTGGCGGCGATGGCCTTTGGGCAATACGCTACCTCCGTGTTCCCCGGCGCACCGCCGCTTTTGCTCGCGCTCGCGGTGATCTGGCTGGTCTCGCTCGTGCAACTGACGGGGGTGAAGCACTCCTCCACATTTCAATTGATCTCGACCATCCTGAAAGTCCTCCTGATCGTCGCTTTCCTGATCGCGGGGTGCCTGATCCCGGCGAAGCAGCCGCTGTCGTTCGCGCCGACCTCGGCCGATTTCGGCCACGTGACGAGCGCGCCGTTCGCGATCGGCCTCGTCTTCGTGATGTACTCGTTCTCGGGCTGGAATGCCGCAACCTACATCATCGGCGAGCTGCGGATGCCGCAGCGCAATCTGCCGCGTGCGATGCTGATGGGAACGGTGATCGTGCTGTTGCTTTATGTGGCGCTGAATGCGGTGTTCCTGCTGACCGCTCCGATGAGCGAGCTGGCCGGCCAGCTTCAGGTCGCCAGCATTTCGGGGCGCCATATCTTCGGCGACGTGGGCGGGCGCATCGTCGCGGCGATGATCTGCATCGGGTTGATCTCCTCGATCTCGGCGATGATGTGGATCGGCCCGCGGGTGACCATGACGATCGGCGAGGACATCCCGGCGTTCCGCGTGTTCTCGCGCCGCTCGGTGAGCGGTGCGCCGGCCTATGCGATCCTGTTCCAGCTTGCGGTCGCAACGCTGATGCTGTTCACCCAGTCCTTCGAGAAGGTGCTCGACTTCATCCAGTTCGCCCTGCTGTTCTGCTCGTTCTTCACCGTGCTCGGCGTCATCAAGCTCCGCATCACGCGCCCCGACCTGCCGCGGCCCTATCGCGCCTGGGGATACCCGGTCACACCCGTGGTTTTCCTGCTCGTGACCGGCTTCATGATGTACTATCTCTTGACCGAGCGGCCGTTGCAGGCGTTCTTGGGTATGTTGATCATGATCTCGGGTCTCGCTATCTACGCCATCTTCCACAAGCGCGCCGAGCCCGGCGCCGCATCCCCATCCTAGGGCCGCACACGACCAATGTTCCGCGCGATGAAAATGGCGGCTGTTGCCGCGAGCCTGATCCTTGTGGCCATAAGCGGCGCGCGTGCCGCCGATACCGCGACCGTCGACGACACCGCGCGCTTCCTGGCCGGCATGATGCCGTCGGACGGTTCGCCGTTGTTGCCGCTGACCAAGGATCCCTCCTGGCAGCGCCACGCCAAATTCTTCGACAATGCATTCGCCCGGCTCGACCAGGGACAACTCTCGAAGGTCCATGCCTGGGCCGATGCCAATCTGGCGGCGCCGAAGCCGACCATGTTCTACATGTTCTCCGGTCCGGATTTCCTTTACGCCAACGCGTTCTATGGCAAGGCGACCACCTACGTGATGGCGGCACTGGAGCCTTCCGGCTCCTTGCCCGATCTCGTCAAGCTGCCGCGCGGCACCGTCAACGCGGCGCTCGGCAATATCGAGCATTCGCTCTCGACCATCATGAATTTCAGCTTCTTCATCACCAAGCATATGAAGACTGATCTGCATGCAGGCCAGATCGGTGGCGCGCTGCCGATCCTGTTCGTGTTCATGGAGCGGTCGGGCAAGTCGATCAAGGAAGTCACCCCCGTCACGATCGACGAGAACGGCACGGTGCAAACCGGCGCGGAGGGCGGCAAAACCAATACGCCGCGCGGGGTGAAGATCCTGTTTGCCGGCAAGGATGGCGTGGAAAAGACGCTGTATTATTTCTCCACCGATCTCTCCAACAGCGGGGTCAAATCGAGCGGTTTCCTGAAATTCTGCCAGACGCTCGCGCCCGGCAACAGCCTGATCAAGAGCGCATCCTACCTGCTGCACTCCGGCAATTTCAGCACCGTGCGCGACTTCCTGCTCGCCAACAGCGCCACCATCATCCAGGACGATTCCGGCGTCCCGCTCGGAAATTACAATTCGAAGAAGTGGCACTTTTTCCCATTCGGCCACTATGCCGGCCCGATCGGCGAATTTCCGGGACGCTACCAGCAGTCCTATGCCGAGCTGTTCCGGCGGGCGCAGCCGATGGATTTCGGCATCGGCTATCGCTGGCGCACCCATGACTCGAATCTGCTGTTGTCGGTGAAAACAGGGCCGGATGAACCGCCCGTGGCGGATGCAACGGCCTCAACCGAGCCGGTGGCGCCGCCGCCGAAACCGCGTCCGAAGAAACCCAAGCCCGAGCCGCGGCACGGCTTCTTCTGGTTCGGCCGCTAGACCGACGACAAAAACTACCAGTGCACGCTCTGACTCGGGACGATGAAGCTTGCCGTATCGGTCGGCTGCGGACGGCGGTCGAAATAGAGCAGGGCGGATACGATGATGATCAAAAGCGCAGCGATCGCGAGCAGGTCGATCTGCCGTGCGTCGTGGCCGTGAGGGCTGATTTTCCAGCGCATTGTTGTTTCCTCCCCGGGGAGCAGGGAGATAATGCGCAACGGAACCTGCCGGTTCCGGGAAAGCAGCAATGCGGATCGCGCTTGAATGCGCTGCAGCGCAATCGGAGATGGGGCGCGTTGACGCCTCGCCAGCGTCCGTAACGCCAGGGCAGATACCAGCGCGCCCCTCGCGGCGTCTCTGATGGCACGATGTCGATGCCCGACGTGCCGAAGGGGTGACAGCGCAACAGCCGCGCCAACGTCATCCATCCGCCCGCCCACAGGCCGAAGCGTTCGATCGCCTCATCGCCATAGACCGAGCAGGTCGGCAGATGCCGGCAGTTGTAGCCGACCAGCGGTGACAGGGTGTGCCGGTACAGCCAGATCAGCGCGCGGCCGAGATCGCGCGGCACCCGGCGCAGTGCGAAACCTTGTTGCCGTGAATCATTCATGGGCGGCCTGCCGGGTTCAGAGGCGCACATTTGCATTGTTCCAGAGCAGGGAACTTTGACGAGTAGATAATTGCGCCACACTTTTGCAAAATCGCAGGATCATTTGGTAGCACCGCAGCAAGTGGCTATGGACGATACGTAATTCCCCGGATACCTTTTCATGACACCCGTGTGATAGAATCATGCGGTGTCGATTTGGGGCTACTACTCCCGACTTGGGGCGTGGGGAAGGAACCAATTTGAGGCTCTCGAAGTCGCAAGATCTGCGCGGCTGGGCGCTTGTCGCCATGGCCGCCCTGTCCGTCGCTGTGCCCGTCGCAGTCGCGACGCTGGGCAGTTCAGCACGGGCCGGCAGCACGCTCGAAGAGCGCAAGCTGCCGATGAAGTTCAATTGGATTGCCTGCGAACCCAATTGCACCGGCTGGGTCAGCGCGGTCGGCATCGTTACATCCGACTCGCCCAAAGATTTCGACGACTTCGCGCTCGGCCGGGACCTCGCCGGTGCCACCATCGTGTTCGATTCCAGCGGCGGCTCGGTCAACGACTCCATTGCGCTCGGCCGGCGCTTCCGTCAACTCGGCGTGCGCACCACCGTGGGCACCAGCCTGGTGACGCATTCGTCGCACGGCGATCAGAGCAGCGTATCGCCGGAAGCCTATTGCGAGTTGATGTGCGTGTTCCTGTTGTTATCGGGCAAGACCCGCTACGTGCCGCAGCAGGCGCATATGCGCGTCCACCAGATCTGGATGGGGGACCGCGCCGACGACGCCAAGGCGGCGAGCTACTCCGCGCAGGATTTGATGATCGTGGAACGCGACGTCGGACGGCTGGCAAAATACACTTTCGAAATGGGCGGTTCCGGCGATCTGCTCGCGCTGTCCTTGAGCGTGCCGCCATGGGAAGATCTGCACGAATTGTCGCGCGACGAGCTGCGTCTGAGCAACCTGGTCACGACCGATCTGGTCGCCGACGTGCTGCCGCAGGCCGGCATGGCTGCGGTTCCGGTGGCCGAGGTCACGCATAAGAGCGTGCAGGATCGGTTCGTCAGCGCTCCGGCTGACGCGGCCATCCAGCCGGTGAAGTCGACCAAGACCGCCGAAGCGCTGACCGGCGGCGTCGCGACGCCGGCGAAGTGACCCGAAGGGTCATTCCGGGCGGTCGGCAGACCGAACCCGGAATCTCCCGCCACAAATTGCATTAGCTCTGCGCCGCAGCCGGCTGCTTCGTGTTGCCGTTTGTCCTGGCCTCGATCTGGCCGATCGCGTCCACCACGGCATCGAAGGTCAGCATGGTCGAGGCATGGCGCGCCTTGTAATCGCGCACGGGTTCGAGCAGCGCGATGTCGGCCCATTTGTGATCGGCCGGCGGTGGGCTGCCGTTCTCTTTCAGCATCTTGCGAACGGTTTCGCGCAACTCGCGCAATTCGCTGGCAGTTGAGCCGACCACATGGCGCGCCATGATCGAGGAGGAGGCCTGTCCGAGCGCGCAGGCCTTCACGTCATGGGCGAAGTCGGTCACGACGGGGCCGTCCATCCTGAGGTCGATCTTCACCGTCGATCCGCATAGTTTCGAATGGGCGGTGGCGCTGGCGTCGGGCTGGGCAAGCCGGCCCAATCGCGGAATATTCCCCGCCAACTCGATGATCCGTTTGTTGTAAATGTCGTTCAGCATGAGGGGAGGTCCTGTCGTCCACCGGGCCAAGCGGACTTGGCGGGTGGATGCTCTCGTCCTATATATGGATGCAAATGCTGGAAATATAGGCCCGGTTCGGCTGCTCCGGCATTGGTAATGGGACTCAGGCGCCCGGCGGGAACATCCGCCCCGTCTGCCCGGTGACACTCCGGTCCTGAAAGGCCGGTCGAACGGAGACGACGACATGGATGGCGCCACAATCAAACCGCTCCGCCCCGGCAAGGCTTCGGAGAGCCGCCCGGCCGAGCTCGATCCTTCCGAGTTTCTGGCGGCTGCCGTTCGCGCCGACCAGCCCCGCCCGTCGCGTGCCGAGGCGGAGGTCGCCGTCCACACGCTGCTCTCCTATATCGGCGAGAACCCCGACCGCGAGGGGTTGCTGGATACGCCCCGCCGCGTGGTTGAGGCCTTCGACGAACTCTATCAGGGTTATCATCAGTGCCCGGCCGAGGTGCTCGACCGCACCTTCGGCGAGACCGCGGGCTATGACGATTTCGTGCTGATCCGCGATATCGAGTTCACCTCGCAATGCGAGCACCACATGATGCCGTTCTACGGCAAGGCGCATATCGCCTACACGCCGGTGGAACGCGTGGTCGGCCTGTCCAAGCTCGCGCGCCTGACCGACATCTTTGCGCGGCGTCTGCAGACCCAGGAGCATCTGACCGCGCAGATCGCCGCCGCCATCGACGAGATTCTCAAACCCCGCGGCGTTGCGGTGATGATCGAAGCGGAGCATACCTGCATGTCGGTGCGCGGTGTCGCCAAGCATGGTGCGGTGACCTTCACCAGCCGCTTCACCGGCATGTTCCGCGACAATCCGGCGGAGCAGGCCCGTTTCCTGTCCATGGTGCGAGCGGCGCAGCGTTAGCTGTTGAACCTCGCATGCCAGTGCCGCTGATTTGAAGTCCCTGCGGTGCCAACGGCGACATCACCCAGGGACTTCAAATCGAAAAGCGGCACTAGAATTTTAGATTTGCTGTCGCCCATGGCTTTCCGAAGTTCGTAAAGGTGCTTGCCGTGAAGGCGGTACGAACTTCGGAATCGGAGCACTAGTGTCCACATCAGCAGATCGAGAGCGCGAAGAGGGGCTGTCCTTCGACCCCAAATTCGACGCGTCGGGTCTCGTCACCTGCGTGGCGACCGATGCGGCGAGCGGCGAGGTGCTGATGGTCGCGCATATGAACGACGAGGCGCTGCGCAAGACCATTGCCACCGGTGAAGCCTGGTACTTCAGCCGTTCGCGCAATGCGTTGTGGCGGAAAGGTGAGACCTCGGGTCAGACCCAGCGCGTGGTCGAGATGCGCATGGACTGCGATCAGGATGCCGTCTGGATCAGGGTCGAGCAGGTCGGCGCGGCCTGCCACACCGGCCGCAAATCCTGCTTCTACCGCAAGGTCGAGGGTGAGACCGGCGGCGCGCGGCTGGCCCTCGTCGATGCCGAGCGGCTGTTCGATCCGGCAGAAGTCTATCGCAAATAGATCAAGAACTGACCATGCAGGAATAACGGAGTCTCGATCTGCGGGCTTCGTTGCCTCAGCTTGCTCGATGTGCAAGAGTTCCATCTCGTCGTCGAAATGGGGTCATGGCGGTGACGCATCGATCTTTATCAGTATTTTCGATTCTCACCCTGATCGCGCTTCCGCTCGCGCCCGCCCATCCCCAGACCGCCGAACACGCCCCAGATACCATGGCAGCGCGGGTGCTTGCCTGTGCGTCGTGTCATGGCGCCGAAGGCGAGGGCACCAGCGACGTCTATTTCCCGCGCCTGGCAGGCAAGCCTGCGGGCTATCTCTACAACCAACTGGTGGCGTTTAGAGACGGGCGCCGCAAATACCCGCCGATGAACTATCTGCTGGATTTCATGCCCGACGCCTATCTGAAGCAGATATCAGAACATTTTGCTTCGCTGCGGCCGCCATTTCCGCCGCCCGCTGTTCCCACCGTCAGCAACGACATTTTGGCGCGCGGCGAATTGATTGCCACCAGCGGCGATCCGCAACACGGCATTCCGGCTTGCGCGGCTTGCCACAATTCGACCTTCGGCGGGATGGAGCCGGCGATACCCGGTCTGCTGGGTCTGCGCGCCAGCTACATCAGCGCGCAGCTTGGGGGATGGCGATATGGAACGCGAACCGCCATCGCTCCCGATTGCATGCAGATCATTGCCAGCCTTCTGACCGAAGACGACGTCAAGGCGGTCGCGGCCTTTCTGTCGTCGCGTCCGGCACCGGCGGACCCCTCCTTTGCCAAGCGCGGCAGCCTGCCGATGCCGCTGTCGTGCGGCAGCGAGCCGAACTGAGGGGAGATCGAGCAGATGCCGAAAATCCTCAAAGCGCTGCTCCCGGCCCTGGCCGTGTTTTTTCTGATCGGCGCCCCACTAGCTATGGCGCAACAAAAGCCGGGGGATGCGGCGCTGCTGGCAAAAGGCGAATATCTCGCCCGCGCCGGCGACTGCATCGCCTGTCATACCGCGCGCGAAGGAAAGACCTTTGCCGGCGGCCTGCCGATGAAGACGCCATTCGGCACGCTCTACACCTCGAACATCACGCCGGATCCGCAAACCGGCATCGGGACGTGGACGTCCGATCAGTTCTACCAGATGATGCACAATGGCCGTTTCCCCGACGGCGGGCTGGTGTATCCGGCGATGCCGTTCGGCTCCTACACCAAGGTGACGCGCGAGGACAGCGACGCGATCTACGCCTATCTGCGCTCGATCGCGCCGGTCAAGAAGCCCAACCGGCCACACGATCTGACGTTCCCTTTCAACAACCGCTCGCTGATCCTCGGATGGCGCACGCTGTTCTTCAAGGAAGGTGAATTCAAGCCGGATTCGACCAAATCGGCAGACTGGAATCGTGGCGCCTACCTGGTCGAGGGCCTCGGCCATTGCGGCATGTGCCACACCGCGATCAACGCGCTCGGCGGCAGTTCGCAATCGCAGGCGTTCGAGGGCGGTCTGATTCCGATGCAGAACTGGTACGCGCCGTCGCTGACCTCGAACAAGGAGGCCGGCCTCGGCGACTGGAGCATCGAGGAGATCACGGACTATCTGCGCAAAGGCGTCTCTGCGCGCGGTGCGGTCTACGGACCGATGGCCGAAGTCGTCTACAACAGCCTGCAATATCTCAATGACGACGACGTCCGGGCGATGGCGATCTACCTGAAAGGTCTGGCGCAGGGTACCTCGCCCGAAAAGCCGACGACGCCGTTGCCATCAGCCGAGAGCAGCCTGTTGCTCAGCCTGGGCAAGCAAATCTACGATCGCGAATGCGCAAGCTGTCATGGAGCGGTGGGGCTCGGCATGCCGCCCCATTATCCTTCGCTTGCCGGCAACCAGTCGATCCAGATGGTCTCCGCCGTCAACGCGATCCGGATGGTGCTCAATGGTGGCTACCCGCCGGGCACGGCGGGAAATCCCATGCCCTATGGCATGCCGCCGTTCGCACATCGGTTGTCGGACGACGAGGTCGCGGCCGTTGTGACCTATATCCGGACGTCCTGGGGCAATCGCGGCGAGCCGGTTTCCGCGCGGCAGGCCAATGAGCTGCGCGCGGCAACCCTGAACTGAGGCGTGTCATGATCAATTCATCCTCGGCGCCATCTTCTGCATCTGCTTCCGAAGACGAAGCCGTCGATGCGATTGTCAGCTCAGGTCCGAGCGGCGCCATTGCAGTGGCGGGTGTGGCGACGGCAATCGTGATTGCGTTGTGGTTTGCTTTTTATCTGTTCGTGTTTCTGCCGCGGAGCGTTTGAGCATGGCTGACGGCACCGATCACAGCATCGGCGAAGCGGTCGCCGCCCGCATCGAGCAGCGCTGGGCGACGCTGTCGATCGTGATCGTCGGCGTATTGGTCGGCATGGCGACATTCATCGGCATCCATCAGGCTACGATGCCGCAGGGCCATGTCGAGACCGCCGATCCCAAGACGCTGCATCTTTCCGGCGAATTCATCGAGAGCAATCTCGGCAGCGCGGTCGAAGCCGATGGTTCCGTCACCGTGCGCGCGATCGGCCAGCAATATTCCTTCACGCCGCAATGCATCGTGGTGCCATCGGAAACCCCCATCAATTTCCGCGCCACCAGCGCCGACGTCGTTCATGGCTTGCTGATCGAGGGCACCAACATCAACACCATGCTGGTACCGGGCTATGTCTCGGCGCAAACAATTCGCTTCAAGGCGCCGGGCGATCACGTCATGCCGTGCCAGGAATTCTGCGGGATCGGGCATCAGGGCATGTGGGGCAAGATCAAGGTCGTGGACAAAGCAGCGTTTCTCAACATGACGGCGGCGAAGCGGAGGCTGACCTGTGTTGACTAACAAGCGGCTGATCCTGGCGCATTTCTGGCTCGCCTTCATCGTGTTCGGCGCAGCCTTGGTGCTGGGCGCGTGGCAAATGTTCGTCCGGAGTCCGCTGAATGCCTGGCACTTCAACCCGGAATTCTATTATCGCTCGGTCACCGCTCACGGTTCGGCGATGGGCTATGTGTTCCCGACCCTGATCGCGATGGGGTTTGGCTACGCCATCACCGAATCCGCACTGGAAAGGCCGCTGGTCGGCCGGCGCTGGGCGTGGGCCGGCTTTTTCCTCGTCGCCGTTGGTGCGGTGGTGGCGATGGTCCCGGTTTCGCTGGGACTGGCTTCGGTGCTCTACACCTTCTATCCGCCGATGGTCGGCAATCCCTTCTATTACATCGGCGTCGTCATGGTCGTGGTCGGCTCCTGGATCTGGGTCGCGCTGATGTCGATCAACTTGACGATCTGGAAGCGCGAAAATCCGGATAAGCCCGTGCCGCTTGCGATGTTCGCCAATGTTGCGGGCTCCTATCTCTGGGGTTGGACCGCGGTCGGTGCCGCGCTCGAGATCATCTTCCAGATCCTGCCGGTGGCGCTGGGCCTGACCTCCACCATCGATGCCGGGCTGGCGCGCGTGTTTTTTTCCTGGACGCTGCATGCGATCGTCTATTTCTGGCTGATCCCGACCTACATCGCCTATTACACGATCTTCCCGCGCGCGATCGGCGGCCGGCTTTACAGCGACGCGATGGCACGGATTTCCTTCATTCTGTTCGTCGTGGTCGCAATGCCGATCGGCGTGCACCATCTGTTTGCCGATCCGCAGGTCGGTGCCGGATTCAAGTTCATGCATTCGGTGTTCACCGGCCTCGTCGCACTGCCGACGCTGCTGACGGTGTTCACGATCTGCGCTTCCGCGGAAATCGCCAGCCGCTTGCGCGGCGGATCGGGCGCGTTTGGATGGGTGAGGGCGCTGCCCTGGCAAAACCCGATCATGCTGGCCACCGCGCTGTCGCTGGTCATGCTTGGCTTCGGTGGTGCCGGCGGCCTGATCAACATGAGCTATCAGCTCGACGCCAGCATCCATAACACGCAATGGATCACCGGCCATTTCCATCTGATCTTCGGCGGCGCAATCGTCATCATGTATTTCGCGATCGCCTACGACCTGTGGCCGCATCTCACCGGCCGTGCGCTCGATCATTTTGGGCTGATGCGGACCCAGCTGTGGCTTTGGTTCATCGGCATGATCGTCACCACGTTCCCGTGGCACTATGTCGGTATTCTCGGCATGCCCCGCCGCATGGCGTTTTATGACTACGCTAATCCCGCCATCTCGCCGCAGGCCTTTTCGGTTGCGATGTCGGTAGTCGGCGGATTTATTCTCCTGACCTCCGGCATCTTGTTTCTCATTGTTCTGATCCGCGGCCAGATGGCGCCGGCGAGCGACGCGGGCGCGTACCGGTTCAGCGTGCCCTTGCACATGCCGGCGCGGATTCCGGCGGCGCTCAACAGCTTTGGGCTTTGGCTCGCTCTGATGATCGGCCTCACCGTCGTCAACTACGGCTATCCGATCGCGCAATTGATGGTGCTCAAGGAGACCAGCGTGCCGGCGGTCTATGTCGGAGCCGGCCGATGAGCGAGCAAAAACTGTTCTCGTTCCGCAATGCCTGGTTCGGCGTCAGTGTCGGTGTTACGGTCGCTATCGCGGTGCTGGCGGCGCTTGCCGGTCTGATCTTGTTGCCGCTGGCGCAGCCCGACCTGAAATTGAACGGCATCTGGGACGCGATCTGCAGCGCCGCCGGCGTGCCGCGGGTGTCGGAGCAAGGCAATTCGATCCGGCCCGATTTCAAGACCTCCAATGTCGTCATGACGTCGGAGATGCTGACCAAACAAAATCAGGTCTCGATCGGCCGCGGCGCGACGCTGGCGCAGCGCTGCGCGATCTGCCACGGGCCGCAGGGCGTCAGCGACGCCAATTCGCCGAATCTGGCCGGGCAATTCGCTGCGGTGACTTACAAGGAACTGAACGACTTCAAAACCGGCGCCCGGGTCAATGTGGTGATGAGCCCGTTCGCGGCCAACATGAGCAATCAGGACATGCTGGATGTCGCCGCCTATTACGCTTATCTCCCGCGGGTGCCATCGAACAGTCTGGACGCGAAATTGGCGCCGCCGCCGATCGTCGTCACCGGCGCGCCGATGCGTAATATCCCGCCATGCGGAGCCTGCCATGGCGACATCGACAACAAGGCCGGCAGCCCCTGGCTCGGCGGCCAGTCGGCCGTCTACATCCGGTCGCAGCTACACGCGTTCGCCTCCGGCGGGCGCCGCAACGACATCAGCCAGCAAATGCGCAACATTGCCCGCCAGATGACGGCTGAAGAGATCGACCAGGTCGCCCGCTATTACGAAGCGCAGCCCTGACCGGGCGGGTGAGACGGTCTTAACCCCCCATTAACCATAAACGCTCCACTGTGACGGCGAAGTTGACGCCTTTCGGGAGAAAGGGCGTCGTTTCGGGACGGCTGTTACCCGGGGAGCGGGGCACCAAAAAATGTCCGTCGATACGTCAAACGCCACGGCCGCGGCAGGTGTCGATCCCGCGCGTGCGCGCGTCGCCGGCGCGATCAAGCAGGCCGCCTCGTCCACCGGCGTCAGCTTCGAATACATGCTCACCACCGCCAAGATGGAGTTGGATTTCAATCCGGCCGCGGGCGCGTCGACCTCGTCGGCGCGCGGGCTCTATCAATTCATCGAGCAGACCTGGCTCGGCACGGTGAAGGAGGCGGGCGGTCAACTCGGCTACGGCCAGTTCTCCGACGCCATCTCCAAGACGTCGTCGGGCGAGTATACGGTTTCGGATCCCAACATGCGCCGTTCGGTCATGAAGCTACGCGACGATCCCGTCGCGAGTTCGGCGATGGCGGCGGTCCTGACCCAGTCCAACAGCTTTCAGCTCACTGGCAAGATCGGACGCCGTCCGACCGACGCCGAACTCTACATGGCGCATTTCCTTGGCACCGGCGGCGCGGCGAAGCTGATATCGCAGGCGGAGGACAATCCGCAAGCCTCGGCGGTGCGGATGTTTCCGAACGCGGCCGCCGCCAACCGGCCGATCTTCTATGACCGAACCGGCAAGGGGCGCAGCGTCTCCGAGGTCTATTCGGTATTGTCGACCCGATATGCGGCAGCGGCCAATGCGCCGGCAACGCGGACGGCGTTTGCGATGTACAACGATGCGCCCGCCGCCACGGCCGCGCCCTCGCTCGCCAACGCCGCGCCCCCACGTACCGCAGTGGCCGCCGTGCCCGCGATGGACACCAACGCCTTCCTCGCGGCTTTCCCGGACACGCGCAGCGCCGCGCCACCGGTCACGGTAGCCTCGGCGAGCGCGCCGCGCGAGGGTGCGCCGCCGACCAATCCGATGTTCCGCTCGCTGTTTCAGGCCGACGAAAACGCGCAGCCGATCTCCTCGACCGTCCGCGAGCTATGGGGCAAATCGTCCTCGCTGACCTCGGTGGCGAACGCAGCACCCGTGCCGAATGTTGCCGCGCCGCGGCCGCTCGATCTCTTCAGCGACCGCAACGGCACTTTCTCGAGCTAGTGCCGCTTTCGATCTGAAGTCCCTGAACCGATTTCGCTGCGAGTGAGTCAGGACTTCAGATCGGCGGCCGCCAGTCGAGAGCAAAGGCCTTCGCCGTTAGCTCATTTTCTGCAGGCCGATTGTGGTCGGGTTCACAGACCGCGAGATAATTCCCTGTGGCAACAAGCTTGTGCTCTCCAAAGTAGAAGCGTTAGCCTCCATCGCGAAATTGTTGAAGGTGGAGGATGCGATGTCTCTCAATGTGAAGGTCTATGACAACGGAGATCATACCTGCCTCGTCTGGCTGCCGGCCGACGGAAAACCAATTCCGGATTGTCGCGGCTTCACGATCCGTCGTGTCACGCAAGGCAGTCCGGACGTCTATTTGCACGGGTTCGTCGGCTTTTCCGATGACGACAAGCTCGACCCGAATGCGCCCTGGAAGCATCCGGTGCAACGCTTCATGTGGTGGGACTACGGGGTAAAGCCGGGTCAGAGTGTGCAATATTCGGTCATTCCGGTGACCGGCGACAAGGATAGCCTCAAGCTCGCCGATGGCGCTGCCAGCTCGTTGACCGCGCCGATGACGATCTCGAGCCAGGTTTCGCCGAATGTCGGCGCCTATTTCAACAAGGGCATTGTGTCGGCGCAGTGGGTATCGCGTGCGCTTGCCGCCCTTGGTCCGAATCCAAAGATCGCCGACGTTATCAAAACCAAGGACGATCCGTTACGCAACGCCCTGAGCGGCCTGTTGCGACCGCAGATTCTGAAAATGCTCGCCGACGCGAAAACAAATGGCGGCCAAATCTATGCTGCGTTGTACGAGCTCAACGATCCCGAGTTGCTGAATGCGCTCACGGCTCTGGGCAAGAAGTGCCATCTGATCCTTGCCAATGGCGCCTTCAAGCCGCCGACCAACGACGAAAACCACGACGTGCGCGGCAAGCTGAGAAGCGTGGTCGATTTGTCGGATCGAACTCGTGACGCAGGGCCACTTTGCGCATAACAAATTCGTTGTGTTCTGCGACGCCCAGGGCAAGCCGCAAAGCGTGCTGTCCGGCAGCACGAACTGGACCATGACCGGCCTGTGCACGCAGGCCAATAACGGGATCATCGTCAACGACGCCAAACTTGCCCAGTACTTCCTGGACGAATGGAAGCTCCTCAAGGACGCCAAGAATGGCTATCCCCCGAGTCTCGCCGTGACCAACGGTCAGGCTCTCAGCAAGGGCACCAACGGCTTCAGCGTCGATGGCGCCAAGATCACGCAGTGGTTTGCTCCGACCGACAAGGCGGAGGACCTCGACTATGCGCGCAAGCTCATCAGCGCCGCCAAAGAGGGCATCCTGTTCTTGTTTTTCAATCCGGGGGTTTTTGCCGGAGCCGACAAACCGGCGAGCAAATGGACCCTGCTGCAGAACATTCTGTTCCGGCACCACCAGGGCTCGCCCGATTATGATCCTGACCTTTATATCCGCGGCGTCGTCAACCAGGAGATCGCCGGCCTCACCAACGAGTTGACGTCGAAAAATGCGGGAAAGCCGACAGCTCACGCCGCCCTCGATCCTTCGGCCGGCACGCCCGTGACGCTATTCGACGGCGGCAAGCAGCCGCCGCAGCACCTCGGATATGAATTGATGGTGCCCAAGAACATCAAGGACACCTTCCATGACTGGGCCACCGAGATACTGGGGCAGGGGGTGCACATTCACAGCAAGGTCATCGTGCTTGATCCGTTCGGTGCAAATCCGGTGGTCATGACCGGTTCGCACAATCTCGGCCTCAAGGCGTCGAGCAAGAACGATGACAACCTGATGATTATCGAGGGGAACGGCGCGCTGGCGGCATCCTATGCGGCCAACATCGTCGCGATCTATCAGGCTTATCGTTGGAATTCCTATGTCGAGGCGCATCGTCAGGATCCGAAGGTCTGGCACGGCCTCGTCAACAGGGATGACTGGCAGAACGGCTATCTCGACCCGACGGGCAACAATTGGCCGGAACTCCAGTTCTGGATGGGCTCTGGTCACGTTGCTGCCGGACGAGCCGACCCGGATTTGAATCCGCAGCCGTTGCCGCCGCAAGTCCCGGAGCATGCCGAGGACGATACACCGGCGCGCACGCCTAAAGCATCGCGGCCGAAGAAGGCTGCGGCGAAGAAAAAGGCAGCTTCGAAAAAGAAGGCGCCGAAGAAGAAGAAGGCCGCCAAGAAAAAGGTAGCGAAGGCAGCCAAGAAGAAGGCCGCCAAGAAAAAGACGGCCAAAAAAGCCAGGAAGAAAACCGCGAAGAAGAAAACCGCGAAGAAGAAGCGGTGAGGTCAATCGGGCGGCCGCCGCGCGCGGTCGCCCGCACCTGATAGAGGCAAGCGCGCCGAGGCGCCTGCCGGGCTCGCGCCGCGCCTTAACGAAACGTCAACGAACGCAAAGAGTTATGGTGAACGCTTTGTTAAGCGTCGTGGTTTATTTTGTGTTGCGGTGACATTCGTCGCCGAGGTTTCTCGTTGCGTAAGCCGGCAGGACAATGATCGTTCGGCAGTTCATCAGTTGGGTCAGGACCGCTTCCGCAGGCGAACGCGCGGAAGCCACGCGGGCTTTGGCGCGCGCCTGGCTTCTCTCCGACCTCACTCCCGACGACCGGGCCGCCGCCGAAGGCGCGCTGCTGATGCTGCTCGACGATGCCTCGCCGCTGGTGCGCCGGGCCATGGCCGAGGTGTTCGCGCGCAGCGCCGAGGCGCCGGCCGCGATCGTGCAGGCCTTGTCGGTCGATCAGGCTTCCGTCGCGCTACCCGTGCTCGAACATTCACCGCTGCTGATCGACGCCGATCTCGTCGATATCGTCGCGACCGGCAATTGCGAGATGCAATGCGCGATCGCGCGCCGCGCCGGCTTGCCGGCTTCGGTCTGCGCCGCGATCGCCGAGGTCGGCTCTGCTGCTGCCGCGCTGGAGCTGATCGAGAATCCCTATGCCGCGCTTGCGGCGTTCTCCTGGGATCGCATCGTGGAGCGCCACGGCCATCTCGCCGCGATTCGCGAATCCATGCTGGTGCTGGAAGATCTGCCCGCCGCGACGCGCGCGGCGTTGGTGGCGAAGCTGTCCGAGACGTTGGCGCAGTTCGTGGTCGCCAGGAACTGGCTCAGCGAAGACCGCGCCGGCCGTATCGCGGGCGAGGCGCGCGACCGTTCTACCCTGAACATTGCCGCGCGCTCGCGCGGAGACGACATGCAGGGGCTGGTGAAGCATCTGCGCGCCACCGGCCAGCTCACTGCGGGTCTGATCCTGCGGGCGCTGCTGTCGGGCAATCTCGATCTCTTCAGCTACGCGCTGGCCGAGCTGTCCGACCTGCCGATGTCGCGCGTCGCCTCGCTGCTGCATGATCGCGGCGGCGCCAGCCTGCATGCGTTGCTCAAGCGCGCGGGCCTGCCGGAATTGACCTTCGCCGCCTTCCGCGTCGCGCTCGAAGTCTGCCACGAGGCGGGCTTTGCCGACAGCATGGCGACCGCGGCGCGGTTGCGCCGCAAGATGGTCGAGCGTGTGCTCACCGCTTGCGAATCCGACTCGGAAGCGACCGAAGCACTGCTGATCCTGCTCAGGCGGTTCGCCACGGAATTGGCACGCGAGGAAGCGCGGATGTTCTGCGACGAGCTGGTCGCCGAGGCCTCGGTGGCGCCGCTGCATCACGAGGCAATCGCGGCGTAAGTCTGTCATTGCGAGCGAAGCGAAGCCAATCCAGACTTCATCCGCGGATAAAATCTGGATTACGCCTTCGTCGCTACGCATCCTCGCAATGACGAAGCTAATCCCCCGGCACGATGCTCGGCGCCATCACCGCTTCGAGATGCTCGGGCCGATCGCGGTTGGCATGCATGAGATATTCGTCGGCGACGCGGCGGAGCCGCCGGCTCAGCTCGCTGGCGACCGTGAGCGTATCGAGCCTGGTGTGATCGCGCACGATGGCCTGGATCGCATTGATGTGGTGCGCGATCAGCTCGGCCGGCACCTTCTCCAGGTGAGGCGCATGCTCGATGATGCGGCACAGGCTCTCGGCCGTCGCAGCGGCGGCAGGAAAGCCGAAAGTGGCGGCATCGCCCTTGATGTCATGGGCGGCACGGAACAGCTCGCCGCCGGCATCCTTGCCAAAACCGTCCTTGAGGATCGCGGCATGTGCGGCCGCGAGCCGGTCGGCTTCGGCCAGCATCCAGTCCTTGAACTCGCCGGAGAGATCGGCCAACGCCTTCTCGGCGCGCGCGACGGGATCGTCGGCGTCCTGCTCACTGACCCGCCGCAGTACTTTGCGCAGCGGATTGGGCTGGGTGATGACGTGATGGGTCGCGAAGGTCTTGACCTCGATATCTGACGCCTTCGGTCTTGCCATGATGGGTCCCCAGAACTTCAGATCGACGAGCGCGCCTTGTCGAGCAGCGAAGGCTGCTGCAGCACCTCGACCTCACCGCCGACGCGGCGCTCGGGGCCGATATAGGCGTTGTTGGTGTTGCGCCGGCGGTCCGGGCCGAAATAGGTCTTGGTCTTGATGAACGGACGCGGATTGGCGACGACGTTCAGGATGCGCTGGTAAAGGCCCTTGGCCGAGATCGGCTTGGCCAGGAACTCGGTGACGCCGGCGTCGCGCGCGAACGTGACGCGGCGTTTCTCGGAATGGCCGGTCAGCATGATGATCGGCGCGAACGGGTTGCCCTTGGATTCAGGCTGCCGGATCATCTGCGCGAGTTCGAGCCCGTCGAAGATCGGCATCGCCCAGTCGGTGATGACGATGTCGGGGACATAGTGCGTGTACATTTCGAGCGCGGTCGCGCCGTCCTCGGCCTCATAGGCCTCGCGGGCGCCAAAGGAATGCAGCAGCGTGCGCAGGATCCGGCGCATGTGCGGATTGTCGTCGCAGATGAGGAAGCGCAGCTTGTTGAAGTCGATGCGGAACATGGGCGGCCCTGCGGGGATACCCGGCGGCCGGGAAGGGTATACCCCGCGTTAACCATAACGGCCCCGGGGTTAACGAAACGTTGCTAAGCGAAGGGCGTCAGTACCCGAATTGCTCCCGCAGGATGCGCTCCTCGAGGCTGTGACCGGGGTCGAACAGCATCCGCATCGAGATCGTCTTGTCCGAGAGCACCTCGACCCGGCGTACGTCGCGCGCCTCGTCATGGTCGGCCACCGCCGCCACGGGGCGCTTGTCGCCTTCCAGCACCTCGATCACCACGAAAGCGGTGTCGGGCAACAACGCGCCGCGCCAGCGCCGCGGACGGAAGGCGCTGATCGGCGTCAGCGCCAGCAGGGCGGCGTTGATCGGCAGGATCGGCCCCTGCGCCGACAAATTGTAGGCGGTGGATCCTGCGGGCGTTGCCACCAGGATGCCGTCGGCGGCCAATTCCGGCATGCGCTCGTGCTCATCGATGAGGATGCGCAGGCGCGCGGCCTGATGGGTCTGACGGAACAGCGCCACCTCGTTGATGGCGTGGTGGATGTGAATCTTGTCGTGCACGTCGGTGGCGCGCATCAGAAGCGGATGGATCACCGACTCGCGCGCCGCGGCCAGCCGCGACCCGAGATCATGCGTCGAGAATTCGTTCATCAGGAAGCCGACCGTGCCGCGATGCATGCCGTAGATCGGCTTGCCCGAATGCATGTGCTGATGCAGCGTCTGCAGCATCAAGCCGTCGCCGCCGAGCGCGACCACGACGTCGGCCTGCGCTGGATCGCAATTGCCGTAAAGCGTGCTGAGCTGCGCCAGCGCCTGCTGCGCTTCAGTCCCCGCGCTCGCGACAAAGGCGATCCGGTCGTATCGCTGCGATGGACTCATGGGGCACGCTTCCGAAACGATTGGGCCGGGGTCGTCTATACGACGCCACGTGGGCTTGTCGAGCCGAGGCCGCACGGTTTTGCCGGTCAAAGCAAACGGGCGGCCATCGGGCCGCCCGTCATGATTAACCGTTGTGCGGTCGCTCAGTACTTGGCGACCACGACACCCGGGGCGAAGCGATAGTTCACGCCGATCTTGACCTGGTTGATAAAGCCATTGTCGCGCATCGTGGTGACACCGTCGCTCATCAACGAGGTGCGCGTTCCAAGGTCGATGTAGTCGTATTCGGCCTTGGCAGACCAGTTGTGGCCGAGATCGAACTCGGTGCCGTAACCGAGCAGCCAACCAGCGCGCGTACCGCTGCTGTTGAAGCCGTTTGTGGGTTGGCCGAACTGATTCAGGCAGGGGCCAAGCAGGAAGCCGTTGACAACCGTGCCATTGGTCGGCCCGAAGGCGCAGCTCACGTTGATGCGATCGTCTGCCCAGGCACCGCCACCCTTGACGTAGAACAGGGTGCGTTCCCACGCGTAACCGACCCGTACGGCCGCCGTGGCGATCCAGTTTGACGCGTTCTGGCAGGTTAGCTCCAATCCGACGTTGTTGGCGGTCGTACAGGGGCGAGATCCCTTGAGATTGGTGCTGCCGATGTCGGCCTCAACGCCAAACACCCATCTGTTCGCAGTCTGATAATTGTAGCCGACTTGGATACCACCCAGGGCACCGAAGACTCGCGGATTGTTGCCGTCGATAGGGTCATTGGCGAAACGCATATCGGTCTTGCCGTATTCGACACCGAGGAAGCCGCCGGCATAGAAGCCGGTCCAATTGGTTGGTCCGATATAGGGCCGCGACAGTGCCTTGGCCTTGACCGGCATCACCGAGGCGATGCGCTCAGGCGTGAACTGGTAGCGAAGGCCGACATTTCCGGTCCAGCCGTCGATGTTGTCGCCGTTGCGATAGTCGACGCGAACGAAGCCGAGCCAGCCGGTATTGGCAACCTGGCCGGCGAGGCCAAGAGAGTATTGACCATATGTTCCCACGCGGGAGGTGGTCGTGTTTTGAGTAAGCGTGACCGGGATGACGCCAAACAGGCTGCCATTCAGGCTCTGTAGCGACGAGTTCACATTGCCCGCAAACTCATGGAAAACGCTGACCGATGCGAACGGCTGCCATATCATGTTGCCTGACGAGATGGTCGTGCCGGCGCGCAGCGACAGGCGGCCGATCTCGCTGTCGATCGGCGAGGTCGACGCGGTGTAGACGATCCCCTGCGAAACCGGGCCGCCGCTAACGGTGAAGCTGTCGACATTGGTGTGCGAATAGGTGAAGCCCGCCGACGGCTCGATGAACCAGTTGTTCGCGAGCGCAAAGTTATAGCCTGCCGACCCCGAAATCGACGTGCCGCGCGCACCGACCTGCTGATTGAAAAGTCCAACCGTCGGATTGGTCAGGTCGATGCCGTAAAACTCCTCGCGAACCATCACGTCGGCAAAAAACCGTCCATACGTGGCGACGCCGTAGACACCGGCGAACGGCACTTCGAAATGGGTCTTGCCGCCGGCATTGTCGGTGGCATCCGAGGAAAGATAGCCCGCAGTGGTACCAGCGTGCAGATTCCACCCGTTGATGTTGAGCCTGGAGATATCCTGGCCGACCTGGACGCCGCCGAAGGTCTGGCGCACCGAACCCGGACAGGAGAAATTCGAATTCGCAAGACTTCCGGGTGGGCCGGCAACACCGGTTGCAGTGAGCGCGCCGGTCGAGGTTGCCGTAAACCTGTTCGTAACCTCACCGCCGACGCCACGGATCCAAACCCCGCCCCCGGGCTGATTGGGCTGGGGATCTCCGGGCGCCGAAACGAATGCGCTGCCCTGCTGGGTCAGGAACGCGGTGTTGATGTTTCCAAGCGCGCCCGCCAGAGAGCCGGCGGCTGCTCCAGACGATGCCGAAATCGAGGAAAACTGGTTTCCGAAAAATGGCGCCAACGGACCTGTGACGCCACCAGCGCACTGCGCGAATGCGGATGAACTAGACATCAGTCCCACCGCGACGGCGCCAGCAATGAGCAGGCCTTGATGCGATTTCCGCGATCCCGCAACACACATCGCCATTGTCATCCCCAAATTCCAAAAAAGAATTGACCGCAAAAGCCGTAGCTGCCTCAAACTAGATCAGCAGGAGAAGGCGAGGAAGCCAAAGAAGGGCCGTTCACAGGCCAGGAAACCTGAATTCGAGCGGCTGTACCATTCAGGCAACATCGCCTCGAGGGCGGTTCCCGCTGGCGGTAAATAGAAGGCAGAGCGGTATCCCAAGGCGCGTCGTCGCGGGCCCAAGCGTGTGACGTCCGTCACCGTCACACGGTGCGTGCGGCATTATCGTCGGCCGGCGCCAATTGAATGATGGGTGCGAAGCAGGTAATTGTTGGCGGCGCAGGCAAATTCGTGAAGGCTGCCACGCATCTATGTTATAGGTCATTTGGAAGAGGATTTGTGCGGTTGCCGGTGGCCCGCACGGAATTTGAGATGATCAAGCGTCTTCTCGCCATCGCGGCGGTGATCGGGGTGACCATCCTGTCGATGGTTGCAGCCCCGGCGACCGCTTGGGCAGGCAAGCGCGTCGCGCTGGTCATCGGCAACTCGACCTACCAGACCGTCCCGCAGCTGCCCAACCCGTCGCGGGATGCGACTTCCGTCGCCAAGATGTTCAGGGATGCCGGGTTCGACTCCGTCGAACTCGTGCTCAATGTCGGCAATCTCGAATTCAAGCGCGCCATGCGCAAGTTCGAGGCCGCGGCCGACCAGGCCGAAATGGCAGTGGTCTACTATGCCGGCCACGGCCTCGAGATCGCCGCAACCAACTACATGATCCCGGTCGATGCGCGGCTGGCCAGCGATCGCGACGCGGAAGATGAAGCGATTCCGCTGGAGCGGCTGGTGTCGTCGGCCGATGGTGCGAGCCGGCTGCGCCTGGTTATCCTCGACGCCTGCCGCGACAATCCCTTCAACAGCTCCATGCGGCGGGAGCGCAAGATTGCGACCCGCGCCGTTGCCACGGGTCTCGGCAAGGTCGAACCGACCAGCAGCGACACCCTTGTGGCCTATGCGGCAAAGGCCGGCTCGACCGCCGACGACGGCGATGGCGAGCACAGCCCATTCACCGCGGCGATCCTGAAGGATTTGACGATCCCCGGTCTCGACGTGCGGCTGGCGTTCGGGCGGGTCAGGGATGACGTGCTGAAGACCACCGGCAACCGTCAGGAGCCGTACGTCTACGGCTCGCTCGGCGGCGGCAATGTCTCGCTGGTGCCGGCCCCGGCGGCGCCGAACGTGTCGGCCAACGATGTCAAGACCGACTACGACCTGGTGCAGAACATCGGCACCAGGCGCGCCTGGGAGGTGTTTCTGGGGCAGCATCCGACCGGCTTCTACTCCGAACTCGCCAAGGCGCAGATCGAGCGGATCAGCAGCCAGCCCAACGCAGCGCCGCCGCCGCCGCCGGGGACCCCGGCCGTTCCTAACAATCCCAGCATCACAGTTGCGGCCTTACCGGAGCAAAAGTCGCCGAACCGCGAGTCCTCCTCGAAGGAAGCGGTCGAATGGGACAAGGTCAAGGACGCGACCGATCCCGCGATGCTGCAGAAGTTCATCAGTCGTTTCCCGGATTCGCCGCTGGCGCTGAATGCGCAGCAGCGAATTGACGTGTTGAGGAAAGTACAAAGCGACCGCGACGCGCAGGCGCGCCAGGCTGCCGAGCAGGCGCGCCAGGCGGCCGAGCAGAAGAAGCGGGAGGATGACCAGCGCCGCGCCGCTGCGGCGGAGGCCGCCGAGAAGGCCAGAGCGGCTGCAGCCGAGCTCGCAGCGCAGAAGAAGCGCGAGGACGACGAGCGCATCGCGGCTGCTGCAGAAGCCTCGCGCCAGGCCAAGGCGGCGGAAGCCGCCCGCAAGGCGCAGGAGGCGCAGCAGAAGGCCGAGCAGACGGAGCGTGACAAGGCCGCTGCCGCCGCTGCGGTTGCCGCAGCTGCAGCCGAGAAGCAGGGGAAGGAAGCCGAGATCGCGCGCAAGAAGGCCGAGCTTGCCGCCCAGAAGGAAGCCACCTGCAAGGATGAGCAGGGCAAGCTCGATGCGATCCTGACCAAGGGCAGCGATGGTACCGGCGTCGACGATCTGAAGAATTTCTCGAAGACAGTCACCTGCGACCGGCTCGGGCCGGTCGTGGTCGCCTCGCTTGACCGCTTCAAGGCCGACGCGGCGAAGCGCGCCGCGGTCGCTCCCAATTCGCCGCAGCTGGTGACATCGGCGCAGAACGAGCTCGTCAGGCTTGGCTGCATGACCGGCAAGGCTGACGGCACGCTCAATCCGGTGACGACAGCGGCGCTGAGCCGCTACCTCACCGTCGAAGGCCAGCCGACGGACAAACCGACGGTGACCCAGGCTCTCGTGACCGAACTCTCCAAGCACGACGACCCGCGTCTGCCCGATCGAATGCAAGACCGGCGAGACGCTTGAAGGGCGAGATCTGCGTTGCCGACAAGCCCGCCGAGTTGGCGCCGGCAACCGCTTCGCGCAAAAGCGACGACAACGACGACACGCCGCGCCGCAAGCAGGCGAAGAGCCAGCCGGATCGCGAGCAGCCGCGCAAGCAGAAGCCGGCGACGGCAGCCGCGCCTGAAGCGCCGCGAGCGCGCGCGCAGGCGCTGGCGCGGCCGAGCATCGTCAGCGGTGGTGGTAGTGGTGGCGGCAGCCACACCATGATCGGCGTTGGATTCTGAGGGCTAGTGGAGCGGATTTGACGTTCGCCACCTTGCCAGACGCGCACGCGCCAAGGCGAACGTCAAATCCAAAGCTCCACTAGAATCAATATTTTGCCAGTGGCCCTTTGATTCCAACATTCGCAAAAGCGTTCGCCCCATGGGATGCGGATCTTGGAATCGGGCCACTAGCTTGCTAGAATTGGCCGGAACCAGGCGGTGGCGGCCCGCGTTGGCTCATGTCGAACCGAGAGGTGGCAAGATGAACAGAATTTCTCGCACGTTCGCAGCCGTCGCCGCGACGACGATCATGCTTGTCGGCCGCGGTTCCCGCTGTCGCCGCCGAAGATATGAACGTTGCCACCGACGTTTCCGCGAAGGCCTCACCGGTCAAGCACCGCCGCATGACATCCGCCCGGTATATCCGCCACGTCGCCACCGTCACGCCCCTGCAGCGCAATCTCGGCTGCAGCGGTGAGTGGTGCGGTCGTCAATTCGTGCTGATTATAGGCATCGGCTTCTAATCTGCCACTGCACCACCCAAAACGGCGCGGCCGGATGCCGCCGTCGTGATCGCTCGCGCGCCCGTGATCTCACCCGTCGCTGTTGCGTACTGCTACAGGCTGTAGCAATGTCCTCCAGGCTGGTGCCCCGGAGGATTTATCCATGATGATCGCATTTTCGGCGTTGCGCCGGAGCGCTTTGGTGCTTGCGCTTGGCGCCGCCTGCGTGATCGGCAGCGTGCGGGCTGAGGACATGCCGGCAGCACCCCAGCCGTCCGCTTCACCATCGCCGCAAGCGCCGGCCGGGCCGGCTGGGCAGAAGGGCGGCGGGGGCGGCCGCGCCGGCAACGCGCCGGCGTCGCAAGCGGTGGCCGAGCAGCACAAATTGCCGCCGGATTCGACAACGAAACAGACGCTCGAATTGCCGGGGCGGCAGCTGAGCTTCACCGCCACCGCAGGCTCGATCCGTCTGTTCGACGACAAGGGCGAGGCGCAGGCCGATATCGCCTATACCGCCTACCAGCTCGACGGCACCGACCGTGCGAGCCGCCCTGTGACCTTCCTGTTCAATGGCGGGCCGGGGTCGGCGTCTGCCTGGCTGCAGCTCGGCAACAACGGCCCGTGGCGGCTTGCCATCAACGCCGACCAGGTGACGCCGTCGACCTCGCCGGACCTGCAGCCCAATGCCGAGACCTGGCTCGACTTCACCGATCTGGTCTTCATCGATCCCGTCGGCACCGGCTACAGCCGCTTCGTCGCGACCGGCGAAGACGTGCGCAAGAAGTTCTACTCGGTCGATGGCGACGTCGCTTCGATTGCGGTGACGATCCGACGCTGGCTGGAGAAGCACGACCGATTGCTGTCGCCGAAATACATCGCCGGCGAAAGTTATGGCGGCATTCGCGGACCGAAGCTCGTCAACAAGCTGCAGGTCGAGCAGGGCGTCGGGATCAAGGGACTGATCCTGATCTCGCCGGTGCTCGACTTCCGCGACTATAACGGCTCCAGCATCCTGCAATATGTCGCGAGCCTGCCGACCTTTGCCGCGGTCGCACGCGAAGCCAAGAACAGCGCGAAGGGCAGCGTGACGCGCGCCGATCTTGCCGATGTCGAAAAATATGCGCGCGGCGATTTCCTGCTGGACCTGATCAAGGGCGAGGCCGATGTCGAGGCGAGCAATCGCATCGCCGACAGGGTTGCGGCGCTCACCGGCATCGACCAGGCGATCAGTCGCAGGCTCGCGGGACGTTTCGAGGTCGGCGAATTCCGCCGCTGGCTGGACCGCAGCGACGGCAGGGTGACCGGGCGCTACGACGCGTCGGTGACCGGCTACGATCCGTTCCCGGATTCCAGCTATTTCATCTTCGGCGATCCTTCCGGCGAGTTGTTGTCGGCGCTCGGTCACCAGCGCGGTTGTCGATCTCACCAATCGCAAGCTGAACTGGCGGCCCGACGGCTCCTATGAGCTGCTCAATGGTTCGGTGGAGCGTGACTTGGGATTTCGGCCACCGCCTGGGGATCGCGGAATCCGTCACCGAGCTGCGCAAGTCGCTCGCGATCGATTCGAAGATGAAGGTGCTGGTCGGGCACGGCCTGTTCGATCTGGCGACGCCGTATTTCGGCTCGAAGATCGTGCTCGATCAGTTGCCGGCCTTTGCCGGGCCGCAGCGTGTCAAGCTCGTGGTCTATCCCGGAGGGCACATGTTCTATTCGCGCGAGGCCTCGCGCAAGGCGTTCCGCGCCGAGGTCGAGGCGATGATGAAGTAGGGGCCAAAACAAAACCGGCGCAACCCATGCGGATTGCGCCGGCCGAATGAAGCTGTTCGACTGCGATCAGTAGACGAGGCCGGTGCCCGGCGGCTGCGCAAGTGCTGCGGCGAGCGAGCGATATTCGTCGCTGTTGGTGCCGGCGAGCTGGGCGATCTTCGTCAGGTGATACTGCGCCTGATCGCGATTGCCCTGTTCGACCTGCCACAGGCCGTAATACTGCCAGGTCTTGACGTGGTTCGGGTCGGCCTTCAGCGCGCGCTCGTACCAGACTTGCGCGACCTTGTAGTCCCCGAGCTTGCGGTAGGAATAGCCGATCAGATTGGCGACCGCCGCGGTATCGTCGTGACCGAGCGCCTTCAGCTGGTCGATCGCGCCCGCATAGTCGTGACGGTCGTAGATCGTGGTGTAGGCGGCGCGGTAGCCTTCGGCGAACTTCGCATAGTCCTTGCCCGGCGCGGCCTCGCTCTTCTTCTTGCCCTTCTTCGCCGGCGACGGTGCCGGCGCGTCGTTGTCGGGCGCGGCATAGACGGATGTGATGACGGGCGCGCTGACAAAAGCCAGCGAGAACGTCGCCAAAGCGAGCAGCCTGATCGCGGATTTACGCATGCATGCCTCCTGCTGATGATTTCGTGTGTTCGTTGACTTCAAGCAATTAGTAGACGAGGCCGGTACCCGGCGGCATTTCCATCGCGGCCGCCAGCGAACGATATTCGGCGCTGCCGGCACCCGCAAGCTGGGCAATCTTGTTCAGATGATATTGCGCCTGGTCGCGATTGCCCTGTTCGAGCTGCCACAGGCCGTAATATTGCCAGGTCTTGACGTGGTTCGGATCGGCCTTCAGCGCGCGCTCGTACCAGATCTGCGAGAGCTTGTAATCGCCGAGCTTGCGATAGGAATAGCCGATCAGGTTGGCGACGCTGGCGCGATCGTCATGACCCAGCGCCTGCAGCTGATCGATCGCCGCCGCGTAATCGTGCTTGTCGTAGATCGTGGTGTAGGCGGTACGATAGCCAGCGAGGAATTTCGGACTGTCGATGCTCGAGCTCTTGTCGTCCTTCTTCTTGCCCTTGGCGGGAGGCGCCGGATTGTCGTCGCCTGCGGCATAGGCAGGAAGCAGCGGCGAGGCGACCGTCGCGGTGGCGAACAAGGCCAGCATCAAAAGTCGGATCGAAAACTTCGTCATGCACGTCTCCGATTGCATTTTCAGGCCTGGATCGCCCGGACGCGATCCTACACGTGTTCCCTGCGAGATGAACACCTTTGGCGCCGAAACATTCCCGATTTGCACGCTGCTGCCGAGCGTATCGCCGTCACTCAGGCGCCAAATACCAGCGTATTCCAGATGAACAGGGCGTCATGGAGATGAACGAAATCCAGCGCGCCGCTTCAGATCGGGTTCAGTGCGCCGTCCCTAATGTCACGACATGATCGACGGGACCGATCACCCGGGACGTCCAGATCATCCAACGTTTGACAGGAGACCACCATGCTCAAGACCATTTCTGCAGCCCTGCTGGCTGTGTCCGTGCTCGCGGCTCCGGCGCTCGCCGCAGCCGGCAAGAGCGACGAGGCCCGCACCATCAAGGCGACGCCGGTCAAGGCTAGCGTGCTGAACGCCAATGCCAGGATGGACCGCCACCACACCAAGCACTACCGGCATTACAGCCATCGCCACCACAAGAAGATGGCGACGGCCAAGGTCGCGCCGAAGGTCGGATTCAAGGCGCCGACGCATACCACCAGGCGCGGCTGATCGCGTTTCGCTTCCAGGAGTTCGGCTGGCGCGGCTCGTTCCACACATCATTGCCCCCGCCGCGTCATGCGGAAAGCCCGGCTCGCTCGTGGTCGCATCCCCGATCACGGCGGGCCGGTGCCCTGTTAATACCGTCGGTGGAATGTCGATTTTCTTTCGCGCGTGGAGACGCTAGAAGGTGCCCGGGCGGCTACCTCTGGGACACAACACTTGCGAATACCAGCAAAGGGCCTGGCAATCCTGTTGTTGCCGCTGACGCTTGCCGCCTGCGGAAGCTTTTCGAGTTCCGGCAGCGACGACACGCGCACGACGTCCTTTATCGAAAGCGCCAATGCCGAGCAGCCGTTTCCGGCCAATTACAAACCGGAAATCCTCGCCTTCTTCAGAACCTATCTCAATAATCCCGTCGGCGTGCACGAAGCCGCGATCGCCCAGCCGGTGCAGCGCACGGTTGGCGGCAGGGTGCGCTATGTGGCCTGCCTGCGCTTTGCCGAGCGCCAGTCCGACGGCTCCTACCGCGAGCCGCGCGAGCGCGGCGTGTTGTTCGTCGACGGGCGGCTCGAGCGCATCATCCCGAATGCCGGCGAGGAATGTGCCGGGGCGGCCTATGCGGCGTTCCCGGAGATGGAAAAGCTGACGCGGTAGGTTCCCCTCGATGCAAGCTGCGTCAGCCGATCACGTTTTGGCGAGCCATGAACCTGCGAACCACCTGATGCGACCCATCATCAGGCGAAAAGGGCCCCGAAAACCGGGCCGTTGGCGCCTCTTGCGGGACAGCAAGATGGAGAATCCAGCGCCGTCACATATGCGACATCACTCCTGCGGCATCGCCGCGAAGCAACCAAATTGAGGCCACGTTGTTGGGAGAAGTCGCAAGGGACGTGAATGGGGATTTCTAATGAAGAAACTTGTGCTTAGCAGTGTCGCCTTGATCGCTTTGGCAAGTCCTGCCTTTGCTGCCGACATGCCGGTGCGGCAAGCCTACAAGGCGCCCGCCTATACGGCGCCTGCGGTGATCTACAACTGGACCGGATTTTATATCGGCGGCCATGTCGGCGGCGCGTTCGCGGGTGACAACAGCCTGGTCGGCAGCGACGCCCGCTTCATGGGCGGCGTGCAGGGCGGCTTCGACTACCAGTTCGCGCCGAACTGGGTGATGGGTGTCGAGGCCCAGTACAGCTGGCTGAACCAGAACACGACCGGGCTCGCCTTCCCCGCCGGCACCGTGATCACGGCGAACAACGACCAGATCGGATCGGTGACCGGCCGCCTCGGCTACACCTGGGGACCGGCATTGGTCTACGCCAAGGGCGGCTACGCCTGGCGCGACAATCCGAATATCGGCGTGACCGCCGCCGGCACGCCGGTCGGCTTCACCACCGACGGCAATCACCGCGACGGCTGGACCGTCGGCGCCGGCCTCGAATACATGTTCGCGCCGAACTGGTCGGCCAAGGCCGAGTACCAGTACTACAAGTTCGGTACGACGACCTTCACCAGTGGCCCGGCGGAGATCGTCGGCGCGCGCTTCCGCGACGACGAGCATACCGTCAAGGTCGGCGTGAACTACCGCTTCGGCTGGGGCGGGCCGGTCGCCGCCAAATATTGAGGGCGGACGCCTCCACCAATCATCGAAGGCCGGCTGAAGAGCCGGCCTTTTTGTTTTCCGGGCGGTCTCGATAATTATTTCGAAGGCCGCGGGAACCTGTCACGAGGCTGCGCTATTATGCTTTTCGCCGGCTGGTGGGAAAAATCATGCGTATGTTGGTGTCGGTGCTGGTCTTCTCTGCGGTGGCAATGCCATGCGCCGCGCAAACCGTCCTCAAATCCGAACCTTTGGCGCTCGCGCCCTATGAAATCGCCTTCGTGCAGGATGCGTCCTGCGGCGCAGGAAAGGTTCTCAAGGTAGTCGGCGCCGCGATCCGGGGACTGCATCGGAAACGGGTCTGCGTGGCTGTCGCGGCCGAACAGGCCTCGCTGGCGACGGCAACGCCGTAATCCGTCGCGCCTTACACCACGAATTGCAGGTCGTGTTTGAGCTGACGCTCGGCTTCGGCCTTGTTGCTCTCGGGATCTTCGTTCGGATCCGGCCGGCAGGCCCTGATCTCATAATCGTTGTCGAGCACGGGGCGGGGATGAGCCTTTTCCTCGTCGGAAGCGGCATCGACCACGAGGCCGCTTTGCCGTGCAAGCGTCCAGACGTCGGCCTCGGTCGGATAGGACTTGCTCAGCTTGGCATCGTTGCAGAACAGCGCGTAAGGCATGGCGACGGCTCCGTGAAAAAGGCCTAACGCGCAATCCCGGTTCCGGTTGCGGCAGCAACGCGGCTGTGAAGGCGCTGAATCGGTCCGATCCGGCCCTTTTGGTGGGCGTCCGAGTCGTAAACGAGGTATGAATCCGCGAAAAAAGAATCCGTGGGACTCCCGGCCTAAAATCGCCGGATGCTTTTCCCATGGGATCGATACTTCATACCGCAAGCCAACGCGTCCACCTGACGCTGACCGTCGCGCTCTTGGCGGCCTGCCTCGCCAATGTGGTGCTGGTCTGCGCCTGGCTTTAGGGCATGATCCGAAAAGCGTGAAGCGGTTTTCCGAAAAGATCATGCCGAAATCTAGCGCGGCGCGCGATTTCCCCTGATCATGCCTTCAACGACATGCCGCCGTCTGAGCGGCGAAAATGATCGGGGAGGACGTGCCAGTGATTGAAGCGCTGAAAGACGCATGTCAACGCCGACGAGCGGATTGATGCGGCGCGGGCGGTATCTGACCACGACATTCTTGCTCGAGGCCGGCGGCACCGCCTGGCTGGTCGCGATTGCCGAAGGCCGCGTCGTCTCGGTGACGCGCGGCCCGTTCGTGATGCCGTCCTGGTCCTTTGCGCTGCGCGCGCCGGCGGCCGAATGGGAGAAGTTCTTCCTGGATCGGCCACCGCCCGGCTCGAACGACCTGATGGCGATGGTGCGCCGTCGGGTGCTGAAGACCGAAGGCAATCTGCAGGTCTTCATGGCGCATCTGCGCTACTTCAAGGAAGCGCTCGCCAAACTACGCGGCATCGGAGTCGTGGCATGAATGCGCGCTTCGAGCCGATCATCGGCCGCTACATGCATCTCGATCTCTTTGGCCGGCCGCACCGGCTCTATGTCGAGGAGGCAGGGCAGGGCAGGCCGTTGCTGTGCCTGCACACCGCCGGCAGCGACGGCCGCCAGTATCGCGCGCTGATGAACGATCCGCGCATCACGGCGCGCCACCGCGTCATCGCCTTCGATATGCCCTGGCACGGCAAATCCTCGCCGCCCGCGGGCTGGCACGACGAGGAATACCAACTCACCTCGGCACAGTACACGACGATGGTGATCGAGGTGATGACCGCCCTCGGTCTCGACAAGCCGATTGCGATCGGCTGCTCGATCGGCGGGCGCATCGCGCTGTATCTGGCGCTCGAGCATCCCGAGCGTTTTCGCGCCATCATCGGGCTGCAGTCCGGCGCGCATATCGATCCCTATTACGACCTGAATTTCCTGCACCGGCCCGACGTGCATGGCGGCGAGGTCTGCGCCGCCATCGTCTCCGGCCTGGTCGGGCCGGATGCGCCGGACGACCACCGCTGGGAGACGCTGTGGCACTACATGCAGGGCGGTCCCGGCGTGTTCAAGGGCGACCTCTATTTCTACAAGATCGACGGCGACATCCGCAGCCGCGTGGCTGAGATCGATACCAGGCGCTGTCCGCTGTTCCTGCTGACCGGCGAGTACGATTATTCCTGTACTCCGGAGGAAACGCTTGCCGTGGCGCGCAGCATTCCCGGCTGCGAGGCGACCATCATGAAAGGGCTCGGGCACTTTCCGATGAGCGAGAACCCGGAGGCGTTTCTGAAATATCTGCTGCCGGTACTGGAGAAGATCGGGGCGTAACTATTTTCCCACGCGCGGCGGCGGCAGGTCCTTCATCGACGCCTTCAGCTTCGCGATGGTGGCGCTGAAATATTCCTCGCGCTCCTTGTTGAAGCGCTGCTGATGCGCGCGGAAGCTCGCGACGCGGTCGCGGATTTCCTTCTGGATGTCGGTGAGTACGACCTGGCGCGGCTGCGGGACCGTCACCGGCGGCCGCTCGGCGGCATCGACGATCTCGAGCGCGGTGGCCAGCTCCGCCCTGACATCGACTTCGACGGGCGGCAGGACCGGCTTCAGATCCGGCCGCAAGTCCTCGCGCCGGCCGGTGACCGATTGCACGAACGCCATCGTCTGCGCGATCAGCGAATCGCGTTCTTTCATCCAACTCATGACGCCACCTCAACCCGCCAACAGGCTCGGGCAGGAGCAGCATACAATCAAGAGCAAGATCATCGGCTTCTGGGGACAAGCGTCAGTTTTGGTTAAGCCGTGATATAACTATCACATTTACGCCCCATATGAGGCAGTGCGCCGGTAGCGCCATAAGGTATGCGGTGTGATCACGGGATCGAGCCGCCAATCACCGCGTCGAGATGGCTCCGCACGCGCGCCAGCACCTCCGCGTAGTCGCGGCTTTCGCTCTGCCGGAACAGGCGCACGCTGGGGTACCAGGGGCTATCGTTGCGATCGAGCAGCCAGCGGAAGTCGGGGGTGTGGGGCAGCAGGATCCAGGTCGGCTTGCCCAGCGCTGCGGCGAGATGAGCGACGCTGGTGTCCACCGAGATGACGAGGTCGAGGCAGGTCACCAGCGCTGCGGTCTCGACGAAGTCGGCGAGATGCCCGGTCAGATCGACGATGTCGGTCCGTTCGGCGAGCACCGCCTCGTCGGCGGGCCGCAGCTCCTTTTGCAGGCTGACGAAGTCCGCATCGGCATCGAGCAGAGGAAGAAGGGCGCGGAGCGGGATCGAGCGGTTGCGGTCGTTGGTGTGGGTCGCGCTGCCGGACCAGACCAGGCCCACGCGCATTCGGTGGCGCGGACCGAGGCGCACCTCCCAGGCGCGCACGCGATCGGCCGGTGCGGGCGGCAAGTAAGGTTCATTCGGAATCGTGTCGAGCCGCGTGCCGAAAATCATCGGCAGGCTGGAAATCGCGCAATGGAGGTCGAACGCGGGCCGCGCAGCAAGCGGCTTGGGCAGGCATTGCACCACGCCGGGCAACCCCGCGAGCAGCGGGCAGACCGGGCTTGCCGCGACCAGGATCACGCGCGCGCCGCGCGCGGCCACGAGAGGCACGTAGCGCGCAAACTGGATGGCATCGCCGAGCCCTTCCTCGGCATAGACCAGCACGGTCTTGCCCGCGACGTCCTCGCCCTGCCATCGCGGCTCGGGGAAATCCGGATAGGACGTGGTCTGCCGCGCCTGCGCCCGCCAGCGCGCCTCACGTGCCGCCCAGCCCGCTTCGAAATTGCCCGTCAAAAGATGCAGGAACGATGCATTCCATTCCGCATCGCCATTGCCGGGATCGATTGTCCTGGCGCGATCATAGGCCGCCAGCGCCTCCTCGAAGCGGTGCAGTTCGGAAAGCCAGATAGCACGGTTGGTGTGCGCGGGCACATGATCGGGGCGCAGGCTCAACACCTGATCGAGCAATGCGACTGCATCCTGAAAACGGCCGGCATGGCCGAGCGAGATCGCCTTGTTGTTGAGGGCCTCGACGAAGCCCGCGCGCAGGCCGAGCGCGTCG
The DNA here is from genome assembly GCA_963795365.1 of uncultured Alphaproteobacteria bacterium. GTDB lineage: Bacteria > Pseudomonadota > Alphaproteobacteria > Rhizobiales > Xanthobacteraceae > Bradyrhizobium. Next base: position 52,305 of record CAWCHW010000035.1, on the reverse strand, counting down.
TCGAAGGCTTGCAGCGCCTCGCCGTGGCGGTCGAGCGCCTGCAGGACGAGGCCGATATTGTGGCAGATGTCGGCATCGTGGGGATCGAGCGCGCGGGCGCATGTGAGGTCGGCGAGGGCTTCGTCGTATCGCCGGAGCTCGGCCAGGGTGCGGCCGCGCGCATAAAGGTTCGGCGCGCGGTGACCCTGCAACGCGTCGCAACGCGTGAAGCAGGCAAACGCTTCCTCGAAGCGGGATTGTCCGTACAGCAGGAGTCCGCAAGCGTTCGCTGCCGTCGCGCTTTCGGGATCGAGCGAGAGCGCGTGCTGAAATGCGAGGATCGCGTCGGCCGGGCGCTTGGCTTGTGCGAGCCCGTCGCCGAGACGGCACCACAGCCTCGCGTCGCCGGGCTCGCGTTGCACAGCCTTGTCGAGCGCTTGCAGCGCTTCGTCGCGCCGGCCGAGGGCCAGCAACGCGCTGCCGAGGCTCGCGAGAAAGTCCGCTTTCGGATCGCGCCGGATCGCGCGCACCAGCCATTCCACCGCGTGGTCGTGCTGCCCGGCGCGGGCGCACAGGATGCCCATCAGGTGCAGAGTTTCGGCACGCTCCGGCTCGCGCGCGAGCGCACGCTCGCAGGCGGTCTGCGCCTCGAGCAGGCGGCCGGCCTGCATGTCGCGCAAGGCCGCCGCGCAGAGAGCTTCCGCCGATGCGGAGCCTTGCAAGGATGTCTGGGACGAGCGGGCGGCTGCCCGGCGCTCTCTGCGGTTCACCGGCATCTTTCAAACTGGAGATGCGAATCGGTAGATGATTCCCGCAGGGCCGGAAAGGCGAGGGGTCTATTGGTGCTCGCGCGGATTGGTGTTGGGCACGAAGGGCACGCCGACAACGCGGACCGACGCCGGATCGGCAAGGGCGGCCTGCCTGCTGTCGGTCTGCGCGGTCGAGGCGGCGGGCTCGAAGGCTGCGGCGATCAGGGCGAGCATGGCGCAAACCATTGCCACCGACGCAAGCAACACCATGTTGCGGTCTTCTTCGCGGACTTTCATGGACGGGAAAACCCGCAAGGGTGCGGATTGGTTCCGTCGGGGCAGGGAGGCGGGTGATGGTGCCGGTTGAGAGGATTGAACTCCCGACCTTCGGTTTACAAAACCGCTGCTCTACCGCTGAGCTAAACCGGCAAGCCCTTGGAAATCCCGGAACTGGCCGTCCTTTGGCTAACGTGTCCGCGAGGCCTGTTTATGGCAGGCCGGTGGGCTGCGTCAACGCGTGCCGCACTCGATTGTCAGAGTGATCGGCATGCCCATCAGTGCCGCCTTGACTGCGTCCTCGCGCGTGGCATCGGCAAGGCGGATGACGCTGCCGCTTTCGCCGGCAAGGACATCGCAATCCTGCGCCGACAGGCCGAGCCCGGCGAGCACGTCCTCGATCGCGCGTTTCGCCGCCAGCGCCCGCAGCGCCGGCTTGTAGATCTTGCCGATCGGCGTCAGCGGCATGTCCTCGAGCACCGAAATCCATTTCGGCCGTGCGGCGGGCTCGCCGACCCGTGGTGCGACAAAGGCGAGCAGCACGTCGGCGCTGACCGCGGCGCCTGCTTTCAAGGTGACATAGGCGACCGGCAGTTCGCCGGCGTATGAATCCGGCTGGCCGATCGCGGCCGCGAGCGCGACATCGGGATGCCCGAGCAGCGCATCCTCGATCACGGAAGGATCGATATTGTGCGCGCCGCGGATGATGACGTCTTTGGCGCGCCCGGTGACGAACACGCGCCCCTCGGCATCGACGTGCCCGAGGTCGCCGCTGATGAGCCAGCCGTTCTCGAAGGTACCGCTGTTGCGCGCCGCGTCGCTGTAGCCCGGACTGACGTTCGGGCCGCGCAAAGCAAGGACGCCGGTTGCGCCGGGCGGGCAGGGCGCATTGAAGTCGACCGCAGCAGAGGCCATCGGGAAAGCGCGCACCTCGGTGAACGGCAGCCGCAATCCGGTCGATCCCGTTGTACGAGGGCCGTGAAACGGCTCGATCGTGACGACGCCTGCGCACTCGGTCATGCCCAGAATGTTGCGCACGGGCTTGCCGAGCGCGCGCTCGAACGCGTCGGCGAGTTCGGTCGGCAGCGGCGAGCCGCCGGTCAGCATCAGCCGCAGGCTGGAAATGTCGGCATCGGGACGCACCGTCATCAGGGCGCTCATCACCGTCGGCACGCCACCGATCGCGGTGACGCCGTAGTGCGCGACCTGCTTCCAGATGCTGTCGACGAAGGCGCGGTTACGCATGCCGAGCCGCGTCGGGATCAGGATCGAGCCGGCGCCCGCGAACACGGACAGGCCATAGACGAAGGCGCCGGCGACGTGGAACAGCGGAAAGCCGTTGATCAGGACGTCGTGGGGCGCGATGTCGTACATCAGCGCGGCGGCGCGGCCGACAAAGGCCTGGTTGCGCCGTGTATGCACGGCAAGCTTCGGCGCACCCGTGGTGCCGCCGGTGTGAAAGAAGGCCGCGATCGTATCGCCATCGCCGCTGACGGAAAAGTCGAGCCGATCGGCGTTCTCGCGCGTCAGCAATTCCTCGAAGCTGCCGTCGGAACCTGCCGTCGGCGCATCGGCGTCGCAATCCAGGATGTGCGAGAGGAAGCGCGCTTCGCGCAGCGCCGGCACCAGCTTCGACCAGATATCGAGATCGCTGTTGTTGCCGAGCACGACCGCGACCTTTGCACCGGACGCGCGAAGCAGGCTCACGACATGCTCGGGCGCGAGCATCGGGTTGATCGGGCAGGCGCGGCCGGCAAGCTCGGCGGCCCACAGCGCGATCTGCGTCGACAGCACATGCGGCGCGAGAATGGCGACCGCATCATCGCGGCCGACGCCGAGCCTGCGAAACAGATTGGCGGCCTGTCTGATTCGGCCGGCGAACTCGCTGTAGCTAAGCAGGCGGTCGGTATCGGGCGCGCCCGGTTTGACCACGTAACGGATGGCGGGCCTGCTCGGAAATTGCTGCGCGGCTGCCTCGATCAGCGCGAACGGCGAAGCATGCGGCAGGAACGCCGCGAGCCCCTCGCGCTCGATCGCGGCAATGTCGGCTTCGTCGCGAATTTTTCTGGCGGTCACCCCTGTCCTCCCGGCAGAGGCAGTCTACCGGGAGGAAAGCGTTCGCGGAAAGCCCGGCGAGACGGCATGAAAACGGCGGCCGCTGGCCGCCGTCTTGACTTGCGATCGGTGCGATCCTCTAGCGCCAGGCCGCCCGGCTGTGGCGCCAGTCCCGGTGCCAATGTCCGCGATAGGGCGCGCCGTAAGCGAGATGGCGCTGGTAGCTCCCCGTGTAGGGATTGCCCGGTCCCTTGTTCTGGCAGTTGGCGTTCGGGTAGAACTGCGCGCAATAGCCGGGGTTGTAGATCACCTCCTGGGCCATCGCCGGGGCTGCCAGCGCGCTTGCCGAAATCACGGCTGCCGCGCCCAGCATTGCTAGTCTGGTCATGTCTCTCTCCTCGGGTTGATTGGAATCAAGTGCCATGCGCCGCGGTCGTTCCCGCATTCTCGCCTTGCGCTTTCAATCCGCTGTGAAGTTCCGTTCTGAAGCGCTAGTCTGTTTGAGAAAAGCAGGGGACGGATGTTCGCTATTCTGAGTTTGGGCTTCTTGCTCGGCATGCAGCATGCGCTGGAGGCCGATCATATCGCCGCCGTCTCCTCGATCGCGGCGCGGCGCAGCGACGTCGGCGACATCGTCAAGCACGGCCTGACCTGGGGGCTCGGGCACACGCTGACGCTGTTTGCGTTTGCGGGTGCCGCGATCCTGCTCGGCCACGCCATCCCTGAAAAGCTCGCGGCACCGCTGGAAACCGCGGTCGGCGTCATGCTGGTCGGTCTCGGCGCGCATCTGTTGTGGCGGCTGTGGCGCGACCGCGTGCATGTCCACGCGCACCGCCATGACGACGGCACGGTTCACCTTCACGCCCACAGCCATGCCGGCGAAAGCGTGCCGCACGCCCGCGCGCCCCACGCGCATGAACACGGCTTTCGCTGGCGCACGCTGCTGGTCGGCCTGATGCACGGCATGGCCGGATCGGCGGCGCTGTTGGTGCTGACGGTGTCGCAGGCGCCGAGCGCGGCGGCCGGTCTCGGCTATATCGCGCTGTTCGGCGTCGGCTCGATGATCGGCATGGGCCTGCTCTCGACCGTGATCGCGGTGCCGATTGCGATCTCGGCGCGCTTCCTTACGCTCGCCAACCGCACGCTGCAGGGCGTCGTCGGCCTCGTCACGATTGCGATCGGGCTCAACACCATCGTCGCGACGACGTTCGCTTGAGAGCGTTTACTCCCGTTAACATTTTGCTCCGCATTAAGACAGGTAAATGCCGCCAGCGTTAGGCTTACCGGCAATTTCGGCCGAAGCCTTAACCCTTGTTATCAAGCCTTCGGTTACATTGTTGGGCAGCACGTAACCGGACAATTGCATGCGCCTGCGACTGCTATTCGCAATGATGATCGCGACTGACGCCCGCGGCCTTCGCCAGCGACGGCTTCGACATCGTCGTGCCCGGCCGCCCAGGCGTGCCCATCATCGTCAACGGCATCGACGTGTCCTACGCCGTGCTGGAAGGCGCGTTCGGCCTCGGCAAGGGCGTCAACAACCAGCCGACCATCTATGGCGGCCGCGTCGCCGAGCCGGAGCCCCCGGTCGGCCATTACTATCCGAGCATGGGCACGCGTCCCGGCTATGGCCGGCTCGAGATCGAGCCGCCGGCCAATCGCCGGCTGCCGCAGCCTGCCGAGAGCTATCACCAATCCTGGGGCGCGCAGTCGGCGCCGCTGCCGGCCCAATCGTCTCCGCCGCAGGACATTCCGCTTTATCCGCCGCCGGTGATCATGGCGCCTCATGGCGACGATCGCGTGCGGCACGATTTCTCAGGTCCACCGCATCGCAAGCTTGAGAAACTACCGAACTAAGAAACGACCAAAACCGGATTAAACAGGAGAGAGAGTAATGCGTCAGATGATCAAGGGATTGCTCGCGGCCGTGGCCGTGACGACCGCGGGTGTTGCGCCCGCGGCAGCGTGCGGCTACGGCGGCGGCTGGGGCACCGGCTGCTGCAACACCGGCTATGTCAGCCCGTGCGCGCAGACCTATGTGCCGGCCTACACCTACAGCTACAGCGGCTGCGGCACCTGCAACACCGGCTGGGCCTATGAGCGGCTCGCCGAGCCGGAAACCCAGTACTACTACGTCAACCAGGGTCCGACCTATTCCGGTCCCGGCGCGTTCGCGCCGCAGGGCACCTATCAGGAAGAGGCGCTGCCGGCCTACGGCTACGGCCATCACTACGGCTATCGCCACCATGGTTATGGCTACGGCAACGGTTACGGCTGGCATCACCGCCCGTATCATCATCACTGGCAGCAATACGGCTACGCGCCGCGCCACTACGGCTATCATCGCTGGGGCGGCGAAGGCCGCTACTACGGCCACCCGCTGGTGCGCCGCTACTACTGATCGCGCGCAATCGGTCCGAATAACAAGCGCCCGCTCCTTCGAGCGGGCGTTTTGCTTGTTAGCTCATCAGTCCCAGCCGCGTCGCGCCGATATAGAGCGCAAGCACCGCGGCGTTGGAGACGTTGAGGCTCTTGATCTCGCCGGGCATGTCGAGCCGCGCCACGGCGTTGCAGGTCTCGCGCGTCAATTGCCGCAACCCCTTGCCTTCGGCGCCGAGCACCAGCGCCAGCGGCTGGCGCAGCTCGATCGCGGACAGGTTCTCGCCGCCTTCGCTGTCGAGTCCGACCGTCATGAAGCCGCGCTCGTTGAGCTCCGTCAGCGCACGCGCCAGGTTCTGCACGGTCACCAGCGGCACCAGTTCGAGCGCGCCGGAGGCGGATTTCGCCAGCACGCCGGTTGCCTCCGGCGAGTGCCGCGCCGTGGTGACGATCGCCTTCACCGCAAACGCCGCCGCCGAGCGCATGATCGCGCCGACATTGTGCGGGTCGGTGATCTGGTCGAGCACCAGCACCATGCCTTCGAGCGCGAGCGTTTCGATGTCCGGCGAGGCGAGGGGGTCGACCTCGGCGAGCAGGCCCTGATGCACGGCATCGGGCCCGAGCCGCGCATCGATCTGCGCCGGGCGCACCATCTCCGGCGTCACGCGCGTGTCGATGTTCTCCTCGGCAAGACGCCGCGCGGCATTTTCGGTGAGGAAGAGTTTGTGAATGCGGCGCTGCGGGTTCTGCAGCGCCAGGGTGACGGTGTGCCAGCCATAGAGGATGACCGGGCCGTCGTTGCCGGTGTCGCGGTCGCGCCAGCCAGGTCGCGGCCCTCCCGGCCGTCCCTTGCCAAAGGACTTGCCGCCGCGCCGAAACGGGGGCTTCGAGGTGCGTTCGCTCATGGGAGGCTTGTGTCACGGGTTCCGGATAATGGCAATTTCGGAAGGATCTGGACGCGAAATCGCGGGTTTGCTCGGTTGACTTTGCCATGCGGCTTCGCCCATAAACGCGCCGGCCGCGAACCCCAGGAACTTTCTCGGGGTCCTCGCGGTCTTCGCGTCTCAATGGCTTGTCCAACGCCCCCAGGGCGGCTTAAGGATTCAAGACGCCGTCGAGCGGGGGAGTGTCCCGAGTGGCAAAGGGAGCTGACTGTAAATCAGCCGCCTCATGGCTTCGCAGGTTCGAGTCCTGCCTCCCCCACCACGCTTCGCCCTCGCGGGCTTCGCGTGGCGCAGCCGAGCGAAGCCCGCAAGGGTGATGCGTGTCCGGCGTAGCTTGAGCGAAGCGAAAGCGAAGACGGACAGACGATATCACGCCACCAGTCGGAACGATTTCGTTCGAATCCGAAGCATTCTGGTCAGGGAAAAGTTGCCGTCGCGGATAACCGTTCGAAGCCGTTCAACTCCCTTTAATGGCCGGCGCCCAAAGTGCCGCCAAAACGCGGGAGCACAGGATGCGTTTGGCAGTCTTCGGCACAATCGCTGCGGCCACCGTCAGTTTGGCCGCTTACGACAAGTACGACAAGAGCACGAATTTCCAGTCCGTCGATGCGCGCATCAGCGCCGTCAACGAACAATGCTACATGGAGAAAGTCGAGGGCAGGAAGACGTCAACCTCGGATGTTCTTCGTTGCGAGCTGGCGGAGGTGTTGACCCGGGAGCATCCGAAGTGGCAGGGCTATGAGGTCAAGCACAAGATCGAAATCCGGTTTACCTATGTTTCTCCCGTGGATGGAGCGACGCACGCCTCGAGCGTGACGATGACTGCCTTCCCCAAGGGTCAGCCGTTGCGCGCCGGTGACGTCCTTCGAGTCCTGGCGTCGAAGACGAAGGCGGACAAGACGCGCGAGCTCTGATCCGCGGCCACACCGGGCCGCGGCTTCCGGCAATGGTTGCGCTGCAAGTAGTGGCTGGCATCGCCTGGGAATCCGGGTAGGTTCGCCCGCATTCTCCTCAAGGCAGCCGGCCACGATGACCGAGACCGTTCCCGACGAAATTGAAATGAGGAAGCTGGAACAGCTCTCCAACACCATCTTCGGTGTGGCGATGACGCTGCTCGCCTACGATCTGCCCAAGGCCGCGCAGTTCGACCACGTGCCGGACTGGCACGATCTCTACCACGCCTTTGCCGGCAGGCTCGCCGGCATGATCCTGACCTTCATCATCGCCGGCGTGTTCTGGATCAGCCATCACCGGCGGCTGACGCTGCAGCCGGTGGGCAGCCGCGGCATCGTGATGCTGAACCTGCTGTTCCTGCTATCGATCATCCTGTTGCCGGTGACCAACGGCCTCTACGGCAATTACGGCATGAGCGGCGCGGTCGCCGTGCTCTACGGCCTGCATCTGATCGCGATCGCGGGCCTCAACGCGCTCTTGTGGCGGCTCGCGCTGGGGCCGGGCTATCATCCGGAATTGCTGGCGGCATCGTTTCCGCTGTTGCTGTTCATTCCCGGCACGATCGTCGCCGCGATCGAACCGCGCTATGCGATGTATTTCTGGCTGCTCGCTTTCTTCGGACTTGTGGTGCGCAGGCTCGCAAGTCCGCGCGACGCGGCGTAGCGCATGATCCGGAAAAGTGTGCAGCGGTTTTCCGGAAAGATCATGCGCAAAAACTAAAGCGCTTACGCCTCCGCTATCGCCGCACCCGGGATGTAGCGCCTGATCTCCCTGATCTCGTACACCGCGCCGGGATTGACGCGTTGCAGCTCGCGCGCCGCGTCGACCGCAGCATCCTGGTTGGCGCAATCCAGCACATAAAATCCGAGCAACTGCTCCTTGGTCTCGGCAAACGGGCCGTCGATCACGGTACCCTTGCGCAAAGTAAGCGCCCGCCCGGTCTCGCCCAATCGCGCGGTAGGCCCGAGGCCGCTGTTCTCGTTGATCCGTTCATGCGCCTTCAAGAGCTTGCCCATGAGGGCGGCGTCCTGCTCCGAGGTCCAGGACATGACATCGGCTTCCACGTGATAGGCCAGTATGGCGTAGAGCATTTCGATCCTCTTTTTCCCGTGAACCCCGAGGACGTGCGGACGGGGCCAAATCCGACAGTTTTTCCAAGCCTATGCGATGCACGAAACACTTTTGAAACACGATAGCAGGTGCCCGCTGAACGCGCGGAACTTTGGTTGCGACTGATGGCGAGAACGCGGGCACCGCGCTAGTGGAGCGGATTTGACGTTCGCTATTGTGGCAGCCGCGCATTCGGGAGCGAACGTCAAATCAGAATAACTCTAGTGGTCTATCCAACATTCGCGAAAGTGCCCACTGCAACGGGGGCGCGAATGTTGGAATCGGACCACTAGCCTCGGAGAACGTCATGTCAGGCCAGCCAATCCGAATCATCTGCGACCGCGCCAAGGCGCTGCCGTCGGCGGCCGGCGACTCCCATGATACCAGCGGCCACCACCGTTATTACGGCAGCTCCGCCACCAATGGCGGCGAGCGCTTGTCCGAGACCCGCCGCGGTGCACGTCCGCGCGCCAACGTCTGCGGCTTCTGAGCCGGTGTCGTGAACGAGACGTGTCATGTCCACCGCGTGGCTCTTGCTGTTCTTCCTGCCCTTCCTGCTGTCGCTATTGGGCAACGCGCCGATGCCGTGGCTGCTGTGCTTCGTCACGAGCCTGCTCGCAATGCTCTTGAGCGTGCAACCGGGCGCCGCGGTCCTGCCGTGGGGGTTAGGCTTGATCATCGCTGTCGTCTCGGTGCGCGAGCGCATCCGCACTGTCTTCGGTCGATAAAAAACGCGGCGGGATTGCTCCCGCCGCGCTCCAACTTTTGCAACTCGCTGGTCCAGGGCTGAGACCGCCCCGATGCCGAGCTCAACTCACGTGCTCAGCGGGCGATCCCAGCGAGGTGACAGCGCTTGAAACAAGACACTGGATCACCTCCTTTCGTTAAGTTGTGGGACTCACAGTATAGCCAGCGAATTTCCGCGCGTTAAGGGCTTGACTCGGCCGAGGCGAGGGGCGGAACACGGTGCGTTCGGTCGCGGGCTGGGACGGTTGAGACCGGCGCGGGGCCGTGTTAGTTGAGCTTGCGACGCGGGTGTAGCTCAATGGTAGAGCAGCAGCCTTCCAAGCTGAATACGAGGGTTCGATTCCCTTCACCCGCTCGAAGCCAACTCACCCGCTCGAAGCCAACCTCGTCACCTCAATAACCGCGGCCTCTCCGCCGCGCCGGTGCCGCCGCGTAATACGGATTGCTGATGCATTGCGCGGCGCGGCCTGACGCCGACAGCCGGCATTGATCCATCGATGTGAAGCTGCAGCCGATATAGTTGCCGGTGATGCCGTAGGTCTGGATGCAGACGGGGAAGTTGGGATCGTAGGTCTGCGCCTGCGCGGGCGCGCTCAGGGTCGCTCCAATCGTCACGATCATCCAGGCCAATCCACGCATCAGAACCTCCATCGTCGCCCGCGCCCCCAAATTGCCTGTAACCCCGTGGCGGTGTATCAAATTCCGCATGTTGAACAGCGGGAACTAGCAATGGCCGAAGCGGACCTCGATACTCTCATTCGGTCGATTGCCAAAAAGCAGATCAAGGCTTTGACGGTTGCGGCCAGGCAGCGGCAGGGCCGGTTGATGGGCATGGCCGCCAAGGCGAAGGATAAAGACGCCAAGGCGCGCTACAAGCATCTGGCCAGGTCGACGCTGGAGAATGCCGGCGCCGCCGCGCGGCGGCTGCAGACGTCAGCGGAGAACACCGCCGACGCCTACAAGCGCGCGATGGCGAAGGCCGCCGAGGAGGCGCAGGCCATCAAGTCTCCAAAGAAAGCGGCCGTGAAGAAAGCCGCGAACAAGACATAGTGACCGCAGCCCCAAGCGATCGAATGCAGATGTCCCCCGTCGATCCCATCACGCGCTCCGTCGTCCAGCACCGGTTGAGCTCGATCGTGGCCGAGATGGGCGAGGCCATGCTGCGCACCTCCTACTCGCAGATCCTCAATTCCAGCCGCGATTTCTCGCTGGCGATCTGCGACGTGCAGTCGCGCCTGATCGCACAGGCCGACCACATCCCGGTCCATGTCGGCGCGCTGCCCTGGGCGACGCGCGCGGTCGAGGAGCGCTTCAAGGACGTCGCGCCCGGCGACGTCATCCTGATGAACGATCCCTATCATGGCGGCAGCCATCTGCCCGACGTGACCGCCTTCGTGCCTGTGTTCGCCGACGGCCGCCGGCTGCTCTGGACCGTGGTGCGCGCCCATCAGAGCGACATCGGCGGCGCCACCCACGGCGCCTACAATCCCGATGCCACCGAGATCTGGCAGGAAGGGCTGCGCATCCCGCCCATCAAGCTTTACGAGGCAGGCCGCCTGCGCGACGATATCCTCGACATGCTCGCGCTCAATACGCGCAACGCCCACGACTTCCGCGGCGACCTTGCGGCCATGATCGGCGCCGCGCATCTCGGCGAGCGCCGCCTGCAGAAGTTGTTCACTGAACTTGGCGCGCCGACCGTCGAAGCCGCGATCGAAGCCGTGCTCGATGCCGCCGAGGCGCAGGCGCGCGCGGTGGTCGCGACCTGGAAGGACGGCACGTTCTTCGGCGAAGCCTTTCTCGACGACGACGGCCGCGGCAACGACGACATCAGGATCGCAGCCAAAGTCACCAAGCGCGGCAGTGACATCGAGGTCGATCTCACGGAGAGCGATCCGCAGGTGTCGAGCTTCATGAATTCCTCGCATGCCAACATGCATGCGGCGGTCACCATGGCGCTGGCCTATCTGATCGATCCGGACACGCCGAAGAATTCCGGCGTGTTGCGTCTTTTGAAGGTGGTGGCGAAGCAGGGCACCATCGTCTGGGCCGATCCCGGCAAGCCGGTGACGATGTGCACCAGCCATCCCTCCGATGAGATCGTCGAGGCGATCGTCAAGGCGCTCGCCGGCTCCTGTCCCGACCGCGTGATGGCCGGCTGGGGCCGGCGCTTCCGCATCGCGATCCAGGGCGAGAACCCGCGCACGGGACGCGGCTTCATCTGGCACATGTTTCACGCGCGCCCGGGCGGCGGCGCCTCGATTGGCGGCGACGGCTGGTCGTCGATCGGCGAGTGGCACACCGTCGGCGGCCTGAAATTCGGCAGCATCGAGGTCGCGGAAGCGCGCTTTCCCCTGCATTTCCGCCACCATGAATTCCTCGCCGATTCCGGAGGCGACGGAAAACATCGCGGCGGGCTCGGTGTCGCGCTCGACCTCGTGGTCGAGACCGAAAAGCTCGCGCTCGGCAACACCGCGGGCGACGGCATCCGCTACGGCGCCTGCGGCATGCTCGGCGGCGAGGACGGCAAGCCGCATCGCTATCGCCTTCTGTCCGAAGGCCGACCGCCGCGCGACTTGCACACCAAGGAGACCGGCATCGAGATCAGGCCGGGCGATTGTCTCGAAGTGCGCTCCGGCGGCGGCGGCGGCTGGGGACCGCCGGCCAAACGCACGCAGGCGGCGCGCGCGCATGATCATCTCCAAGGTCTCGTCAGCGGCAAGGTGAAAGCCTGATGCTGACCATCGGAATAGACGTCGGCGGCACCTTCACCGACTTCGTCGCGATCGATGGCGCGGGGCGCACGGTGTTCGCAAAGGCGTTGTCGACGCCGCAGGACCAGTCGATCGGCGTGATGGCCGGGCTTGACGAACTCGCACGCAGGCTCGAGCTCTCATGCGCGCAGATGCTGGCACAGACGCAGCGGCTGGTGCATGGCACCACGGTGGCGACCAATGCGCTGCTGGAGCGCAAGGGCGCGAAGGTGGCGCTGTTGACGACCGCGGGCCATCGCGACGTGCTGGAGATGCGCGAGGGGCTGAAGGGCAACCGATACGATCTGCGCACGCCGCCGCCGGAGCCGCTGGTGCCGCGCGAGCTGCGCTTTGGCGTGCGCGAGCGGCTGCGCCCCAATGGCGAGGTGGCAACACCACTCGATGCGGACTCGCTTGGCGAGGCGATCGCCGGGATCAAGCAATCCGGCGCGACCTCGGTCGCGATCTGCTTCCTGCATTCCTATCGCAATCCCGCTCACGAGATTGCCGCCAGCGAACGCCTCAAGCGCGAGCTGCCCGATGTCAACATCTCGCGTTCCGTCGACGTGTTGCCGCAGATCAAGGAATATGAGCGCGTTTCGACCACGGTGGTGAACGCCTATGTCGAGCCGGTGGTGCGGCGCTATCTGACGCGGCTGGAGCAACGCCTTGGCGAGGCTGGTTTCAAGGGCTCGCTTTTCATCATCCTCTCCCACGGCGGCATGGCGCCGGTGGAAGAGGCGGCACGGCTGGCCGCAGCAACTGTGTTGTCCGGTCCGGCCGGCGGCATGTCCGGTTGCCGGCGCTGCGCTGATATGTTGGGTATTCCCGATCTCGTCGCCTTCGACATGGGCGGCACCTCGACCGATATTTCGCTGATTGCCGATGGCGGCGTCACGCTGTCGGCCGACGGCGGGCTGGCCGGGCAGCGCATCGCGCTGCGTAGTCTCGACATCGCAAGCCTCGCGGCCGGCGGCGGTTCGATCGCCTCGGTGGATTCCGGCGGCATCTTCCATGTCGGCCCGGAGAGCGCGGGCGCGATGCCGGGGCCGGCCTGCTATGGACAGGGCGGCACGCAAGCGACCGTCACCGACGCCAATGTCGTGCTCGGCTATCTCGACGCCGGCGCCTTCATGGGCGGCAAGCGTCCGCTCGATGCGAGGGCCGCGGAAGCCGCGATCGACCGTCTCGCCGCGACGCTGAAGATCACGCGCATCGAAGCGGCCGCCGGCGTCTTCCGGCTGGTCAATCTGAAGATGGCGGACGGCATCCGACTGATGACGGTGCGCCGCGGCGTCGATCCGCAGACGTTTTGCGCTGCTCAGTTTTGGTGGCGCCGCGGGCCTGCATGCCGCCGAGCTGGCGCGCGAGCTCGAGCTCGAACGCATCATCGTGCCGACCACGGCCTCGGTGCTGTCGGCCTGGGGCATGCTGACAAGCGATCTCCGCTATGAGGTGAGCCGCACCCATTTCGAGACCGGCGCGCGCTCGACCGCAGCGGAAGTGCGCGGCATCTTTGCGGAGCTTGAAAAGCAAGCGGTGACACGGATGAAGAGTTGGTTCGACGGGCCAATAAAAGTCGAGCGCTCCGCCGAGATGCGCTACGGCGAACAGATCTTCGAGATCGACGTGCCGCTCGACGGCATCGATCTCGACTCGCCCTCATTGATATCAGAGATCGAGGATCGCTTTCATCGCCGCCACGAAGAGCTCTACACCTATGCCTCGCGCGACCAGGAGGTGGTGTTCGTCAACGCCCGCGTTGCCGCCATCGGCGCGGTGGCGGCGCCTGCGGCGACCGAGGCCGCGATCACGTCGTCTTTGCCATGCACGCCGCGCACACGCCGCAAGGCGTACTTCGGACAATGGATCGAGGTGCCCGTCTATGCGCTGGACGATCTCAGGCCGGGGCAGGGGCTTGAAGGCCCGGCGATCGTCGAGGCCGAGACCACGACCGTCGTTATCAACACCGGCGACCGCTTGACGGTGAATGCGCTCGGCTGGCTCGATATCCGCGTCGCCAAGGCGCGCGCCTCATGAGTCGTCATTGCGAGCGAAGCGAAGCAATCCACAGTCTTTCCGCGTCAAGCAATTCTGGATTGCTTCGTCGCTTCGCTCCTCGCAATGACGAAGGAGAATCAATCCATGCACCTCGTCCATGACCCCGCCGCACCGGCAGCGCCGCAGATCAGCTTCGATCAATTCCTCGCCGTCGACATTCGCGTCGGCACGGTGATCGCAGTCGAGCCGTTTCCGGAAGCCCGCAAGCCGGCGCTGAAGCTGACGGTCGATTTCGGCGCCGGTATCGGCAGCAAGCGCTCCAGCGCGCAGATCACGCAGAACTACAAAGCCGACGAACTGATCGGCCGGCAGGTTGCGGCCGTCGTGAATTTCCCGCCGCGCCAGATCGGCAAGTTCATGTCGGAAGTATTGGTGCTGGGCTTTCCCGACGAAGCGGGCAACGTCACGCTGTTCGCGCCGGACAAGCGTGTGCCCGATGGCGGACGGCTGTTCTGACGCCTTTCAAAATCTGCGGCGTCGCACAGCCGGTGAGAAACGACGCAAGGAACATCTTGCCGATGACGTGCCATGTGCAAGCGTTCCGTGGCTTGAGCCGGCCGGCACGAAGCGCCTGCTCGAAGTCGGCGAGAGCGGGGGCCGTGAGGCTCGCATCAGGGTCTGCCCGCGGGATCGTCGCCGAGGCACTGAAGAAGACGCCCGCATAATAGAGACGGGTGAAGGCGCGCGCCAGGCTGAGCCGCGCACGCAGCGCGTCATCCGGCGGCCCTCCGTGCCAAACCTGCAGCAGCGCTTCCTCGAGTTCCCGGCTGCGCGCCAGATGGTCCATCACGATCGACACGTCGACCAACGGATCGTTGCGACAACCCCCTTCCCAGTCGATCAGCCAGAGGCGCTTGCCATCAAACAGGATATTGGCCGGAACCGGATCGTTGTGGCAGGAGACCGAATTGGCGCGATCCCAGACGTAGGCTTTTCGAATTTCGGCGAGGCGCTCGTTGACGGGATCGAGCACGCCGGGCGCAAACAGTCCGGTGCGGCACACATGCGCCCACAGCCGAGCGACAATAGCGGGATAGTCGGCGTAATAGGGAAAGGTCGGCGTCGTCCGCAGGTCTCGCAGCAATGCGCCGAGCGCATGCGCCCGCGCAAGCGGCCCGCCCGGAAAGCTGTCGAGCGGCTGCGGCGCGATGTAATCGACCACCGCGACGCGGCTGTCCTCATCGAAATAATGGAGGCGTGGCGCGATGCCGGCTTCGGACGCGATCCGCATCGACTGGTATTGATATGGGTTGCGCATCGGGCTTGGTATGCCCTCGACGCGCAACACATACCGGTGCGCACCGGCATCGATCCGGAACACCGCGGCGGTCGTGCTGCCGCCCGCAAGCGGCGTGGCCGCGTCGACGGGAACAGCGCCGAGCACGTGGCGCAGCGCCGCATGCGCGGCCTCGCGCCGGTCTTCTGGAAGTTTATCGAAATGAACGATTCCCATGGCTTCATGCTGATAACGCAGTGCTCGCCCGCGTAAAATAGTGTATCGGCAAGCAAGGTTCGGCCTGCGGCTCCTGCCGCGCCCAAAAAACCAGAAGTCCCGGAGGAAATCATGTCGGCCCTGCCGCTTTCAGGCATCAAGATTCTCGATCTGTCGCGCGTGCTGGCGGGGCCGTTGTCGGCGCAGATGCTCGGCGACCTCGGCGCCGACGTGATCAAGATCGAGCGGCCCGGCACCGGCGACGACGCGCGAGCTTTCGGTCCGCCTTACCTGGTCGATCCCGAAGGCAAGGAGAACAACAACAACTCGTTCTATCTCTGCGCCAACCGCAACAAGCGTTCCGTCACCGTCAACATCGCAAGCTCCGAAGGCCAGGAGATCATCCGCGAGCTCGCCAAGGGCGTCGACGTCTTCATGGAAAACTACAAGGTCGGCGATCTCAAGCGCTACGGACTCGATTATGAATTGATCAAGGCGATCAACCCCAGCATCATCTATTGCTCGGTGACCGGCTTCGGCCAGACCGGGCCCTATGCGCCGCGTGCCGGCTACGACGCGATCCTGCAGGCGATGGGCGGGCTGATGAGCGTCACCGGCCATATCGACGGCGAGCCCGGCGAGGGCCCGATGAAGGTCGGCCCTTCCATCGTCGACTACATGACCGGCATGAACACCTCGATCGGCATTATCTCCGCGCTCTATCATCGCGACGCCAATGGCGGAGAGGGGCAGCGGATCGACGTCTGCCTGTTCGACACCGTGATCGCCTCGCTGTCGCACTGGCTGCAGATCTATCTCGTCAACGGCAAGATCCCGCCGCGGCGCGGCACCTGGGGCAATGGCGGCATGCCGGCCGGCGTGTTCCGCGCGACCGACGGCGAATTGATGGTGGTGGTCGGCAACGACGGGCAGTACGCGCGCACCTGTGAGGTGCTCGGCGCGCCCGAGCTCGCGACCGATCCGAGATTCCTCAAGAACAACGACCGCGTGAAGCACGGCAAGGAGATCATGGCGATCTACGCCGGCCTGTTCCTGAAGAAGCCGGTGAAGTACTGGCTGGACGAACTGGAGAAGGCGGGCGTGCCTTCAGGCCCCATCAACGATTTCGAGCAGGTGTTTTCCGACCCGCACGTCCAGGCGCGTGGCATGCGGGTGAAGACCAATCATCCCTTCGAGCCGGACCTGTCCCTTTGTCGCAACGCAGTGACGTTCTCCGGCACGCCGATCACGACCTATCGCTATCCGCCGCGGCTCGGCGAGCACACCAAAGAGGTGCTGGCTGGCATCGGCTATGACGACGCGAAGCTGGAGGGGTTGAGGGAGCGGAAGATTATCTGATCGTTCATGGCCCCCACGACGGCCGCGCGGCTTCGCGCAGGTCGGTCGGCGTGGCGCCGAAGTGGCGCCGGAACACGCGATTGAAATAAGAGACGTCGTTGAAACCGCTCTCATGTGCGATCTGAGCGATATTGAGATGGCTGTAACGCCGGTCGATCAGCATGCGCTGTGCTTTCGCCAGCCGCTCGATGAGCACGAAGGCGGAGAACGATGAGCCGCTCTGCTCGAACAGCTTGCGGACATAGCGCGGCGAAATCCCGTGCCGGAGCGCGATCATCTCGGTCGAGAGGTCGCCGCGGCCGAGCGCGTGGAGAACGTCCGACTTGATGGTCGCGAAACGCGCCGCGGTGGCGCTGCGCTGCCGCGCCATCTCGGCGACGTCGCCGCTGGCACCAAGGGCGAGTGCCGCGAGATCGAGGATATGGTCGGACGCGCTTCGCATCAGCGCGGGGTCCAGCGGCGTGTCGTCGCTCCTGATGATATCGACATAGCGAATGAGCAGATCGAGCGCGGCATTGGCGGGCGGAATGGTCGTGCCGAAGGCTTGCGAATAATGCGGCGCCAGCGCGGCGATCGCCGGCTGCGCCAGCGCGAGCGTGATGAAGCTGCCCTCCGTCAGCATGGTGCTGGTCGAGGGCGCGTGCGGCGCCAGCACGCTTGCGCTGCCGACGCCGCAGATCAATTCGCGGTCGAACTGCGTCGCGGTGGCCCTGCCGCTGCGGAGCAGGCTGATCACCACGATGTTCCTGCCGCGTGCGGCCTTCTCCTTTGAGACATGATAAGCGGCGGGTGACCGCGAGCCCGCGGCGATGCTGACATTGGGCAGCAAATTGAAGGTCACGTCGGCATGGAAGGGCGTATCGCCGATCGGCGCGATATCGACATTGGCGATGCCGCGGCCATAGACCTCGCGCCACATGTCGAGGCGCTTTCCGTCTGGAAAGTCGTGCGTGGAAATCCGAGCGCGTAACGAACCGCTATCCTGCATCTGTCCCCGCGGAATGGTCGTCGCTTCCTTGGACGCTCTCACGGGCAAACGCGTTCAAACGCGATCGGTGCCAACTTTCCCGGGCCTGTTCCGTCCCGTCCAATTCGGATGTCCGTTACGGACAATTGGCCGTGGCTCAGTTGCCACAGGCACCGGCGAAAGCGGCCGTGGTGCCGCAGGGGCCAATGACCCGTGCCGGGCAGCCCAAGACAGTTTTGCATCCTCGGATCAACTTGCGGGCGAAGGCTGCTTCGGCCTGCAAGATTTCAGGAATCAATGATGGAATCGAAGACGAGCACCTTCACGGCACAACCGCGGCGACGCCCCGCGCTCGCGGTTTCGCTGATCGCATCTGCCGCCGCCGCAGCGCTTCCGGCTGGGCCGGCGGCGGCAGCCTGCGTCCAGGCCGGCAATGTCGTGACCTGTAGCGGTGCGACCAACACGGGCTTCGGCACCGGCGCGGAAAACAACCTCACGGTGACGGTTCAGCCGGGCGGCTCGATAACGGCCATCAATCCCCTCAATCTCGGCGACGGCAACACCGTGATCAACAACGGCACGCTCAACGTCAACGGCGGTATCGGCATTCAGGGGACCAACAACAACACCTTCACCAATGCCGGCACGATCGCGCCCGGTGCCAACGCCGCCGGCATGTATGGGGCCGGCAACAACAATGTTCTCACCAATACCGGCAACATCAGCTCGGCCGCGCCGAGCACGTTTGGTATTTGGCTGACCGGCGGGACTGGCAACACCGTGAGCAATTCCGGGACCATCATCCTGAGCGGGCCGGGTTCGTTCGGCATCGCGGACGGAGCTTTCGGCAGCACCATTACCAATTCCGGCACCATCAGGGTCGCCAACGGCGCCTTCGGTGGCGACGGCGTCGAGGTGGGATTCAGCAGCAAGCTCACCAATACCGGCACGATCATCACCGACGCCGATTACGGCAGCGGTGTCAATCTCGTCGGTGGCGCGACCGTGATCAACAACGGCTTGATCGGCGCGACCGGCATCACTGCGAGCGGCCTCTATATCAACGGCGCGAACAACTCAGTCGTCAACAACGGCACGATCCAAAGCGCGGCCTGGTCGCTGGCCTCGTTTGGCGCGACCGGAAACAGCATCATCAACAATGGCACGCTGGACGGACAGATTTTACTGCAGGGGACCGGCAACGGCCTGACCAATGCCGGGCTGATCACCATCACCCATGCCGGCACGGCCCTTGCGGCGGGCGATTTTTCGGTCGGCGGGACGTTCACGCAAACCGCCCAGGGCACGCTGGCGCTCCGCCTCGACAATACGGGCCTTCATGACGGCGTATCCGCGACCGGCCAGGTCACTCTCAACGGGACCTTGCGCGCCGTGCTGCAGCCGGGGCTTTACCAGTCGACCACCACCTATGCCAATGTCGTCGAGAGCAACACGGGCGTGTCCGGTCAGTTCGCGAACGTAACCACGGATCTGGCTTTCTTCAACGCAGCCGCCACCTATAACGCCAAGTCGGTCGACCTGACGTTGACGCGCTATGGCTTCGGCGCGGCGCCCGGCGAAACCACCAATCAGCGCGCCGTCGGTAACGCGCTGGAAGCCGGCTATTCGACCTCGCTGAGCGGAACGGTGGCCGCGTTCTACACCAACCTGCTGCAGGCAGCCTCGGTCCGCGTGCTTGACGCGCTGTCCGGTGAGGGCACGAGCGGCACCCAGAACACCGCGTTCACCGCCGGCGCGCTGTTTGGCCAGACCATGGACAATCAGATGACGGCATGGCTTGCCGGCAACCGCGGCGGCGCGGATGGCGCTGCGCTCGGATATGCCGAAGAGCGGCCAGGTCCGGCGACATCGGCCTTCAACGCGATGAAGGCGCCACCGTTGGCGCAGCCGCAATGGCGCGCCTGGGTCGCCGGATTTGGCGCCAGCCAGTCGCTGTCGGGCGATGCCGTCATCGGTAGCGCCGGCTTCAACGATCGCGTCGCCGGCGGCGCCATCGGCGTCGATCGCCTGGTCAATCCCGATCTGCTGGTTGGCATTGCCGCCGGCGGTTCGGCCGCGACGTTTTCGGTCGATGATCGCGCCACTTCGGGACGCGTCGATGGTGGGCACGTCGGCGCCTATGCCATGCAGCGGTTCGGCGCGAGCTATCTCTCGGCGCAGCTCGCCTACAGCCATTTCAACAACTCCACGACGCGGCTCATCAACGCTATCGGCCCGATCGAAACCGCGAAAGGCGCGTTCGACAGCGATCAGCTTGGCGGGCGTCTCGAGATCGGGCAGGCTTTCGCCTTCGGTGCGATCACCGTGACCCCCTTCGCAGCCGTGCAGGCCGCGCGCCTCTGGCAAGCGGCCTACACCGAGACCAGCACGGCAGGCGCGCTTCCGGGCATGCTCGGGCTGAGCTATGCCGCGAAAGGCGTTACCTCGCTGCCGACCTTCGTCGGGACCAGGTTCGATGCTCGCTTCGATTTCGGCAACGGCGTGGTGTGGATGCCCTTCGTGCACGCCGCCTGGGTGCATGAGTTCGATCCCACGCGCGACGTCACGGCATCCCTGAGCAGCCTGTCGTTGCCCTCGTTCACGGTGGAGGGGGCGCGTGCGGCCGCCGACGCCGGACGCGTCGAGCTGGGATCGCGCCTTGCGTTGAACCGCTGGTGGGAATTGTCGGCCCGTGCGACAGGCGAGTTCTCGCGCGCCGGCCAAAGCTATACCGGTATGGGTTCGCTGCGGGTGAGCTGGTAAGCCCGCTAGCGCGCCATCATCCTGGGGGACGTCTTGCTCTCCGCGCGTCCCGCCGTCAGCGCCATGTCAGCCACATCAACCACCCGCGCGATCACGCCCTCGACGTCGTCGAGATCGCATTGGCCTTCCGACAGCTTGGTCAGCCGCTCGCTGTCGCGCACGGTCTGCTGCGCCATGGCGAGCGCGAAATGCAGGCCCCAGTACAGTTCGGCCTCGCCGCGGTCGGGCAGCGCGCGCCGCAGCGCGGTGACGAATTTCCGCAAATGATCGATCTCGCGATTCCTGATGCGGCGGATCGGCGGCACCGATTCGATGGAGGCGCGGATCATGAAGCGCGCCGCGGTGGAGCGGTCGCGCTCCGGGCCGATGCAGCCGCGGAGGGACGGCCCGACCAGCGCGCGCAGGATGTCGGCGACACTGCCGCGGCCGCCGCCGCGCTCTTCCGCCGCGCGCAATTCGCGTAACCGTTCGCGGTTGAGCGCGAGTGAGCGCGTCACGAACAATTCCGCGATCAACTCGTCCTTGGAGCCGAAATGGTAGTTCACCGCGGCGAGGTTGACGTTCGCCTCCGCCACGATGTCGCGCAAGGTCACGTCGCCGAAGCCGCGATCGGCATAGAGCCGCTCGGCGGCGGCGAGGATGGCGGTTCTGGTCTGATCGCTCGGCATGGATCAGTTCGTCCAGCGCAGTTGCATTTCAAACATTTGTATGAAACTATCGTTTTAACGGCCGGAATGTCAATGCGTATCGCGCGCGTGCGACAACTTCGGCCCGTCACGCTTGCGTCATGACGCTGCGCCGCCGGCCATCAAGGCCCTTGCGGCGCGCCCATGGCGGAGAGACAGTGCGGCCCAAATTTCAGAAGCAGGTGAGGAGCGTCTCATGGATTTCACGATGTCGGACAGGCAGAAGGAATGGCTCGGCCGGGTGCAGGCCTTCATGACCAAGCACGTCCGTCCCGCGGTGCCGATCTACAAGCAGCAGGATGCCGAAGGTCCGCGCTGGAAGGTCATCCCGGTTCTCGAAGACCTGAAGAAGAAGGCCCGCGCGGAGGGCCTCTGGAACATGTTCATGCCGCCGAATGCGCATGAGGACGACGAATTCCGCGGCGCGGGATTGAGCAATCTCGAATACGCGCCGCTGGCGGAGGAAATGGGCCACATCGGCTGGGCCTCCGAAGTGTTCAACTGCTCGGCGCCCGACACCGGCAACATGGAAGTGTTCATGCGCTACGCCACCAAGGAGCAGAAGCGCAAATGGCTGCGGCCGCTGATGGATGGTGAGATCCGATCCGCCTTCCTGATGACGGAACCGGCCGTGGCATCGTCGGACGCCACCAATATCGAGACGCGCATCGACAAGGACGGCGATCACTACGTCATCAACGGCCGCAAATGGTGGTCGTCCGGCGTCGGCGATCCCCGCTGCAAGATCGCGATCCTGATGGGCAAGACCGATGTGAATGCCGCGCGTCACCAGCAGCAGTCGCAGATCCTGGTTCCGCTCGACACGCCCGGCATCAAGGTCGAAAAGATGCTGCCGGTGTTCGGCTTCGACGATGCGCCGCACGGCCACGCCCAGGTGCTGCTCGAAAACGTCCGCGTGCCGAAGGAGAACATCCTGCTCGGCGAGGGCAGGGGTTTCGAGATCGCGCAGGGCCGCCTCGGCCCGGGCCGCATCCATCACTGCATGCGCACCATCGGCAAGGCCGAAGAGGCGCTGGAGAAGATGGTGAGGCGGCTGATGTCGCGCACCGCCTTCGGTAAGAAGATCATCGAGTATTCGGTCTGGGAGCAGCGCATCGCGGAAGCCCGCACCGATATCGAGTTGAACCGGCTGTTGTGCCTCAAGGCCGCCGACATGATGGACAAGGTCGGCAACAAGACCGCGCAGCTCGAGATCGCCATGATCAAGGTCGCGGCGCCCAACATGGCGCTGAAGATCATCGACCAGGCGATCCAGGCCTATGGCGGCGCCGGCGTTTCCGACGACGCGGGTCTCGCCCGCGACTACGCCTCGATGCGCACCATGCGCCTCGCGGACGGTCCGGACGAGGTGCATAACCGCGCCATTGCCAGACTTGAACTTCGGAAGTATGCAAACGCTCCGACCCACTAAACAGGCGGCTGCCGGCGGCGCTTCCTGAACAATATCAAGGGAGCGCCACGGTGGCCGACGGCGTCAGAAAAGACGAGGAATTTTCCGGCACCAAGCCGGTCGAGGAACGGCATCGGATCGACGAGATCAACCTCGACCGCTGGCTTTCGCAAAACGTCGAGGGCTACAAGGGACCGCTGGTCGTCCTGCAGTTCAAGGGCGGCCAGTCCAATCCGACCTATCGGCTCGACACCCCCGATCGCTCCTATGTGATGCGCCGCAAGCCGTTCGGCAAATTGCTGCCGTCGGCGCATGCGGTCGATCGCGAGTTCCGCGTGATCTCCGCGCTGTCGAAGCAACCGGGCTTTCCGGTCGCGCGCGCCTATGCGCTCTGTACCGACGACACCGTCATCGGCTCCGCCTTCTACATCATGTCGATGGAGGAGGGGCGCGTGTTCTGGGATCCGTCGCTGCCGACCCAGACGGGCGATGATCGGCACAAGATCTTCACCAGCAAGATCGAGACGCTGGCGCATCTGCACAACTTCGATCCGGAGAAGATCGGGCTTTCCGATTTCGGCCGGCCCGGAAATTATTTCGCGCGCCAGGTCGACCGCTGGACCAAGCAATATCGGGCATCCGAGACCCAGCACATTCCGGAAGTCGAGAAGCTGATCGAGTGGCTGCCGCGCACGTTGCCGGAGCAGAAGCGTATCTCGGTGGTGCATGGCGACTATCGCCTCGACAACATGATCTTCCATCCGACCGAGCCGCGGGTGAAGGCGGTGCTCGATTGGGAGTTGTCGACGCTCGGCGATCCCATGGCCGACTTCACTTATCTCCTGATGCAGTGGACCATGCCGGGTCTGGCCGGGGTCGACATCAAGGCGCTCAACATTCCCTCGATGGAAGAAGCCGCGCAGATCTATTGCAACATCGCCGGCACTGATGTGCCCGACCTGAACTGGTACTTCTCCTACAATCTGTTCCGCCTCGCCGGCATCACCCAGGGAATTGCGGGGCGGATTCGCGACGGCACCGCGGCCAACGCCAAAGCCATGGAGTTGGCCAAGCGCACGGTACCGCTGGCCAAGGCGTCGTGGGACTACGCGCAGAAGGCCGGCGCGGTGTGAGAACAGAGGGCGCGAGAGATCGCGCCCTTCTTCTTTGGGGCGGGTGCCCATCATGCCCGACATAACCGTGGGAGACGCGGTGAGACGCGAGTGATATCGTTGGTGTCCTATAAAGGGAGGCTCGCATGAACAAAATGAACAGAAGGGTTGCGGGAATGGTTGCGACAGTGGGCGTTGCGATTGCTGCTTTGACCGGCACGGCGAGCGCACAGAACACAACGGGGAGTGCCGCGATCGATGCCGGCCTGCGCGCCGCGGTCGAGCGCAAGGACGTGCCGGGTGTGGTTGCGTTGGTCACCGATCGCGAGCGCGTGCTCTATCAGGGCAACTTTGGTGTCGCCGATGTCGCGACCGGTCGGCCGCTCGCGCAAGACGCGCTGTTCCGCATCGCCTCGATGACCAAGCCGGTCACCTCGGTGGCGCTGATGCAACTGGTCGAGCAGGGCAAGATCAGCCTCGACGACCCCGCCTCGAAATATCTGCCGGAGCTCGCAGACCTCAAGGTCATCGAATCCTTCGACGCCAAGACCGGCGAGTACAAGGTGCGTCCGGCCGCGCGCGCGCCGACGGTGCGGAATTTCCTGACGCACACCTCTGGACTTGCTTATGCCTTCACCAGCGCGACCTGGCGCGACTTCAAGCCGCGCGCCGGCGAGACCTATCCATTCGGCGGGCCGCTGCTGTTCGATCCCGGCGAGCGCTGGCACTACAGCACCAGCGTCGATGTCTGCGGCAAGCTGGTCGAGGCGATCTCGGGCCAGAAGCTCGAGGACTATTTCCACGACCACATCTTCGTGCCGCTGAAGATGAACGACACCTCCTACAACGTGCCCGAAGCCAAGGGCCCGCGCCTGGTCGCGCAACAGCAACGCGCCGGCGAGCAGATGGACGGCGCCATCGTGCTGCAGAATCCGCCGGGAGGGCTGACCATCGCTGCTCCCGTCGGTGGTGGTGGGCTGGCCTCGACCGCCGACGATTACGGTCGCTTCATGCGCATGCTGCTCAATGGCGGCACGCTCGACGGCGCGCGGTTGCTGAAGGCGGAGACGGTGGCGCTGATGGGCCAGAACCAGATCGGCGCGGTGTCGGTGCCGGCGCTCAAGAGCGCGCTGCCGCGCAGCGCCGACTTCACCTTCATCGCCGACGGCCGCGACAAATGGGGGCTCGGCTTCCTGATCACGGTCGATCAGGTGCCGGGCAAGCGCTCGCCCGGCAGCCTGAGCTGGGGCGGCATCAACAACACCTACTTCTGGATCGATCCGGCGCGCGGCATCGGCGGCGTGATCATGATGCAGTATCTGCCGTTCGCGGACGCAAAGGCGCTCGCCACCTACGATACCTTCGAGCGCGGCGTCTATCAGCTCGTCGCGGAGAAGTAGATTCTGTCAAACTCGTCATGCCCGGCCTTGTGCCGGGCATCCACGTCTTTGTCTCACCTGAGAGGAAAGACGTAGATGGCCGGGCCAAGCCCGGCCATGACGAATCTTGTTGAGCCGTCATCGTCGCGCGGCCCACCTTTCATCAACCCGGAACAATCGCCGCGATAACAGCGTTGTCGCCTCATGCCGAGGAAGCTGACGCTCGTCTCTGCCGTGATTGCGCTGGCCGTTCAGATGAATGGCCCGGCGGGTGCGGCCGATGCGCCCGCGACGACGCTCAAAAGTCCCTCGGATTTTTCGTCGATCTCGAATGCATCGGACCGATCGCGCGCGCTCTTCGCCGAGATCGGAAAGTTGCTGACCCATCCACGATGTCTGAATTGCCATCCGGCGGGAGACCACCCCCTTCAGGGCGCCGATCAGCGCGAGCACATGCCGCCGGTTTGGCGTGGCGATACTGGGCATCTGGCGACCGATTGTTCGGGATGTCACACCGACCACAACGTGACGCTTCACGAGGCGGCATCGTACCAGAGCATTCCCGGCCATCCGCGCTGGGCGGTGGCTCCGCTGTCGATGGCGTGGGAGAACAAATCGATCGGCGACATCTGCCGTCAGATCAAGGACGTCAATCTCAACGGTGGCCGCGATCTGGCGCAGTTGCAGGATCACATCGCTGCGGATGATCTGGTCGGATGGGCGTGGAATCCGGGCGAAGGGCGCGAACCGGCGCCCGGCTCGCAGCAACAGGCCGGACAACTCGTGAAGGCCTGGATCGACACCGGCGCCGAGTGTCCCCGATAGATTGAGTGCATCGAGAACTCAGGCCGCGCTGCGCGCCTTTGCGGCGTCGGCGCCGAGCAGCCCGGCCTCGATCAGCGCGTCCTTGATGCGCGCGATCTCGGCGTCGCCGATCTTCACCAGCGGCGGGCGCACCACCGCGCGCGGCAGCTTGCCGAGCAGCACCAGCGCCTCCTTCATGCGGTTGTGCATGTCGATGAAGGGATCGGCATAGAATACCCGCGCCGTCGGATAGATGCGGTCGTTCAGCCGGCGCGCCTCGGCGAGATCATTGGCCTTGACGGCGCGAAACAGCCGCGCCTGCAGATCGGCAATCACGCTGCCGCTGCCGGAGAGCAGGCCGTTGCAGCCGAGCACCAGCGAGCTCATCAGCCAGGCGCTGTTGGTGGAGAGCACGTTGATCGGACGCTTGCGTCCTTGCAGCGTTCGGATCTGCCGCTCGTGCTGCTGTACGACGGCGGTCCAGTCCTTGATGGCGCGGATGGTCGGCACCTCCTCGAACAGCCGCTCCAGCGTCGCCATGGGATAGCCTTGCCCGGTCGCGAGCGGATACTGGAACACGATCATCGGCAGGTCGGTCGCGTCTGCGATCGTCTTGAAATGCGCCAGCGCCATCTCCGGCGTCTGGCCCATCGTGAACGGCGCCGGCGGAAACACCAGCAGCGCCGAGGCGCCGCCGGCTTCCGCCCGTCGCGCAATGCGCGCCGCCTCGAGACTGCCGTCGGCCCAAACCCCGTGAATGATCGGCAGCGCGCTGCCTACTTCTTCGCCCGCGATCTCCATGACCCTGCGCTGTTCGTCGGTGGTGCAGGAGGCCACTTCGGTGGAATGCGCGTTGACCGTGATCGCGGACAATCCCTGTACGGACGCGACATCGCGCAGGTGCGCGCGAAAACTCCGCTCGTCGATCGAGAGATCGTCGTGGAACGGCAGCAGCACCGCCGGGATCACGCCTTGCGGCACAAAATCTCTGACGCGGCTCATGGTGGTCTCCCTTGCGCGTGGCGGCTTTCCGCTTCTGGATTTATCATAACGGGGAATCTCCGGAAAGTCTGCCCGAAGTGGAATGCGCTCGCGCATACCAGTTCTAGCGATGTGGGCGCTCCAGAAAGTCCCGGATCGCACGATTCACCAGTATCGGATGCGACTGCATCGGCTGATGCCCCGCATCCTCGATCCGGACAACCGTTGCCTTCGGCGCATAGTCGGGGAGGCCATCGAGCATACCCGGCAACAGGTCGCGATCCTGCATGCCCCAAAGTACCAGCGTCGGAATATCCACCCGGAGCGACGTCGTGGCGGGACGCTCAGAGACGTCGGTAAAGAATGCCCCGGCGAGGTCAGGCATCTCCGTGCGTGCGACATCAGCGATGGAGGCGGGCACCTTGATGGGATCCGCGCGGTAGTAATTGTACCAGGACGGATAGGGGGCGGTTGCGGTGTTGTAATCGCGCTCATACTGCAACGCCTGAATCTGCGCCGCGTTATTGCGGACTTCGCGGAGAAACATCGCCGGGTGCGGCGCATTGAGAATAATCAGGCGTTCGACATGGCGCGGATAGGCCGAGGCGAACACCCAGGCAATGTAGCCGCCCCAGTCATGGCCCACCAGAATGCAACGCTCACGCCCGAAATGCCGAAGCAGGGCATGCAAATCGTCCAACGATCTTGGCATGGCATAAGCGTCGACCGCGTCCGGTTGAATCGATGGCGGAAACCCTCGCAGATTTGGAGCCACCACCAGATGGTCCCGGCTGAACTCCGCGAGCTGGCTCCTGTATACAGTCCAGTTGTCCGGCAGGCCGTGAAGAAACAGCATGAGCTGGCCCTCGCCACCCCGGACGAAAAATTGGCGCACACCGTTGCCCTCGGCAAAACCCTCCACCAGATCGGGTTGGCTCGCGCCCGCCATCGGCGAGATGACCGCCGGGACGAGACTCGCGCCCAAGGCGAGCAGGTGCCGCCGGTCGATGAGTGGCCAGAATTTTGCCCGCATCTATTCCAACCCCGCGCGTCGTAATCCTTCCAGGAAATGCTCGCGCTCTTCCACCAGTGGGAGGGGCAGTTGCTGCGCGACCCATGCAAGCGAGATATCCGGATGCGCGCGGCGCAGCTCCGGCAGCATGGCGCGCGCAAGCGCCTTGTCGTCAGCCATCCCGGCGGCGGCGACCATGACGCGGTAACCGCCGACGAAATCGGCGCGCAGCCTGATGCTCTCGCGCGACAGCCTGATCGCCTCGGCGTAGTCGCGCTCGACATAGGCGGCGTAGGCGGCCACGCCGTAGAAGATCGCGGAGAACGGATCGCGCGGGGACAGGTTCAGCGCGCGGCGCGCGGCCTCCGCGCCCTCGCGGAAGCGCCCGTTCCAGGACAGCACCAGGGCGTAATAGCCGTGCGCCAGCGAGAAGCTCGGATTGAGGTTGATCGCGGTCTCGTAGCACGCCAGCGCATCCTCGATCCTGCCGAGATACGAATACGCCGCTCCAAGCGCGACATGCGCCCAGGGGTCCTCGCCGTCGGCGCGGATCGCGGCGAGCCCGGCGCGCTCGGCGAATTCGGCCGAAGCCTGCGTATCCTCCCAGCCCATTCGCGCGCCGAAGGTGCGGCTCACCGCCAGCACCGCGAGCGCCTGCGCATAGTTCGGATCGATCGCGATCGCCTGCTCCAGAAGTTTCTGCGCGGCAGCGTTATCTTCCCGCGTCATGCGCCAGAAGTGCGAGAGCGCGTGCATCACGAGCTCCCAGGCGTCGAGGTTTTCGGGCGCCTTGCGGCGGGCGCGGACATATTCCGCCGCGTAAAGTTGCGGCTCGATGGCGGCAACGATGGCTTCGGTGATCTCGTCCTGCACCGCGAACACGTCCGCAAGCTCGCGGTCGTAGCGCTCCGCCCAGACATGGCTGCCGGTCGCGACGTCGATCAGCTGCACGGTGATGCGCACGCGGTTGCCGTCCTTGCGCACGCTGCCTTCGACCACGTAGTCGACGCCGAGCTCGTCGGCGAGCTGCTTCATGGGCACTGCGCGGCCCCTGTAGGAGAACGACGAGTTGCGCGCGACCACGAAGAACCAGCGCAGCTTCGACAGCGCGGTGATGAGGTCCTCGCTGATGCCGTCGGAGAAATAGTCTTGGGCCCCTTCGCCGCTCATATTGTTGAAGGCGAGCACGGCGATCGCGGGACGGCTGGAGTCCGGCAATGCGGCGGCCCGCGCCGTTGTTGCAGCGGCCGGCGCGGGCGCCTGACCGGCACCAGCCGTTTGCACCTCGCCGACGAAGCGCAGCCCCTTGCGCGCCACCGTGCGGATCAGCTTCTGCTCCTCGCCGGAGTCGCCGATCGCACGCCGCGCCGCATTGATGTGCGTGGCGAGCGTGGAGTTGGCCACCGTTCGCCCGTCCCAGAGCGCGCCGAGCAAATCCTCCCGGGTCACGACGCGCTCGCGGTTCTCGACGAGATAGACCAGCAGATCGAACACCAGCGGCTGGACGGCGATCGTCTCAGGCCCGCGCCGCAGCTCCCGCGTATCGGTATCAAGCGTATGATCGGCAAAGAGAAATTGCATGCGCTCGCCTGTGTCGCCGACTTGCCCGCTCGCGCGAAAAACGAGGGTTTCTAAACCAAAAACCAAGGCCGCCGCAAAGTCTTTCGGCCTGCGGCCAAGTATCTCACCAGTGGCTCGCAAATATGGCGGGCCGCTTTTTTGGGCTGAAGGAGAACACCAGTGAGCGCTGTTTCGTGGGTCTGTCGTGATCTAGGAGAAACCGATGTTCCGACTTAGATCGTTGTTGTGTGTGCTGTTCATGGCGGTGCCCGCGGCGATCGTCGCCAGCCAGCCGGCGCCGCCGGCCGATCTGCTCGATGCGCTCAGGATCGGCGGCTATGTGATCGTGCTGCGTCATGGCGCGACCAACGCCGATGTCGGCAAAGACGGCATGGGCAATCCGGACAAGACGCCCATGGGCGAACGTCAGCTCAGCGATTCCGGCCGCGCCCAGGCGATTGCGGTCGGCGAGGGACTGCGCAGGCTCGGCATTGGCGTCAGCCTTGTCATGACCAGTCCGTTGCAGCGCGCGGTCGACACCGCAACGCTGCTCGGCGTCGGCGAGGTCAGGATCAATCCCGATCTGACCGAGGCCGGCCCCGCGATATCTCGCGAGGAGAGCGACCGCCGCGCGGACATTCTGCGCAAGCTGGTCGGCACTCACGCGGGCCCGGACAATCTCGTCATCGTCACCCACAAGCCGAACCTCATCGAGGCCTTCGGCAACTCGCTCGCCGACATGCGCGAGGGCGAGGCCGCGGTGTTCGAAACGGATGTCAGCGGCGACGGCTACCGGGTGGTCGCGCGCTTTCAGGCCAGCGACTGGGAGTTGCTCGTCCAGGCGGCACGCGCCGAGGAGCTGAGCCGCGCACCGCATTGCGAGGCGCGCAAGGCCGAGCCGCACACGGATTGAGGGCGGGGTCCGAAATACAAAACAGCGATGGCGCCGGCAGGCTCAAATCCTGCTGGCGCTATTTGGTGGCGACGAAATAGAAATCCCGTCTGCCCGATATCGAACCATAGCTGAATGGCTGTTGCTGGCGGCTGGTCATGTCCATCACGTCGTCGCGAACGACATCGAACAACCTTCGAAGTTCGAGGCCGGGCGTCTGGACGTTCTTGACGAATGCCAGGGCAAAGGGACTGTCGAGTCCATCGCCATCCGACGCTTGTTGACCGTCCTTTGCGGCATAGACGACCAGCGTCCCGGCCTCCGGTTCGATCGCGGCCAGGCCGGACGACACCGAGCGCGAGGCAACCGTCAGAGTGCGCTTCATTCTGGCTTTGAAAGGGTTGTCGCGACAGGCATCAAGGACGACGAGCCGAAGTTTTTTCGCCCGCTCGGCTACATTCAGGACCTGCTCGAGCGGCACGGCTTCGAAGCCGACGTCGCGGTCGGCCGCAATCGTCGCGTCGATCGGCACCAGATAATTCGTGCCGCCAACCTCCATTCCATGTCCGGCATAATAGATGACGGCCCAATCGGCCGCTTCGGCTTGCGAGGCGAAGTTGCGCAAGGCGCTGACCAGAGCCTCCTTTTTGAGGTTGGTGAGCAGTGTGACGGACTGAAATCCGATCCGCTTCAGGACGTCTGCAACCAATTTGGCGTCACGTTCGGGATTCGGAAGCGCCGGGACATTCTCATAGGCGGAGTTTCCGATCACGAGGGCAATGCGACGATCATCCGACCCGGCGGAAATTGCGCCTGACGAAAGGGAGAGGATCGCGGTGGGCGGCGTCGGTCGCGCCGCAGCCTGTTCGGTTGCGGGCGCCGGCGCCGCGGGAAGTTTCGCGAGATTGGTTCGGGCTCGCTCTCGTCCTGGCCCGTTCAACTGGTGTTCCGGCGACGTTCGCAGCGCGGCATTGAAGTCGGCCCGCGCCTTTGCCGCATCCCCCATCTTCCAGTAGTAGATCGCGCCCCGGTTCGCATAGGGCCATGCAAAATCGGGATCGATACGAATCGCTTCGGTGTAGTCGGCGATGGCGTGCTCGTTATTTCCCTGGACGTCGTAGCAGGCGCCGCGATTGTTCCATGCGTACACATTTCTCGGGTCGATCTGGATGGCCTTGTCGCAATCCGGTATGGCGCGGATGTCGTCGCCCATGAGGTGATAGCCCCAGCAGCGCCCGTTATAAGCATAGGAAAGGTTCTGGCCGTTGCGAATCAGACGGGTACAGGCGTCGATTTTTGCCTGGCCCGTGCCGTCGAAGCAGGTGGTATCACCTGCTGCCGCGGCCGGACTGGCGACAGCCAGCAACGCCAACAGGATAAAGCCGGCGAGCGCAATCGATCGCTTTAGGCTATTCATGACGGCCGTTCTCCCGTGCGCACCGAAGGTCGATCATGATTATTCCATCGGGGACCACCAAATTCAATCCGGTTCGGGACGGCATTGCCATCAGGAAGATCGCGCTTGTCGCCGCCTCGGCGGCCATGGGTGGCTTCCTGTTCGGCTTCGACACCGCCGTCATCAACGGTGCGGTCGACGCCATCAGGGATTGGTCCGGTGCCGCGTCCTGGTTGCTGGGCTTCGCCGTGGCCGGGGCTCTGCTCGGCTCCGCGGTCGGTGCCTGGTTCGCCGGTCCGCTCGCCGACCGCTACGGACGCATCGCCGTCATGAAGATCGCGGCCGTCATCTTTTTCGCGAGCTCGATTGGCACCGGTCTCGCCTGGGACATCGTCGCTTTGAGCGTGTTCCGCTTTTGCGGCGGCACGGCCATCGGCGCAGCCAGCGTGATCGCGCCGGCTTATATCGCGGAGGTGTCGCCGGCCGCATATCGGGGGCGTCTTGGCTCCCTGCAGCAACTCGCCATTGTCACGGGTATCTTCATCGCACTGCTGTGTGACTTTGCGCTGGCGAGGCTGGCCGGCGGAGCCGAAGCGCCGCTCTGGTTCGGACTCGAGGCCTGGCGCTGGATGTTCATTGCCGCCGCACTTCCTTCCGCGCTCTATGGCTGGCTTGCCGGCACGATCCCGGAATTGCCGCGCTATCTGGTGCTGCGGAAGCGGCTCGGCGAGGCGGCCGACGTGCTCGGACGGTTCGTCGGCAACTCGCCGCCGGTGGAGGAGCGGATCGTCGACATCGAGAAGAGCCTCGGCGCCGAGCGGACCCGCAGTCTCCGCGACCTGGCCGGCCCCGCCTTTGGCCTGCTCCCCGTCGTCTGGACCGGCATCCTGCTGTCGGTGTTCCAGCAGTTCGTCGGCATCAATGTCATCTTCTACTACTCCGCAACGCTCTGGCGCGCGGTGGGCTTCACCCAGGACGATGCGCTCGCCATCACGGTCATCACCTCCGTGACCAATATTGTCGTGACCTTCGTGGCGATTGCATTGGTCGATCGGCTGGGCCGCAGGCCGCTCCTGATCATGGGTTCGCTGGGCATGGCATTGACGCTCGGCATCATGACCTGGGTGTTCGGCACGGCGCCGACTGCGATGGTTGCCGGCAATGCCCAACCCCAGCTTGGCGCGACAGCCGGCTTGGTCGCGGTGATTGCCGCCAATCTCTATGTGGTGTTTTTCGGCGCGAGCTGGGGCCCGGTGGTGTGGGTGTTGCTCGGTGAGATGTTCAACAATCGCATCCGCGCCTATGCGCTTGCCGTCGCCGCCGCGGCACAGTGGATCGCCAACTTCATCGTATCGCAGACCTTCCCGACGCTGGCGGGTCTCAACCTCGGGCTTGCCTACGGCACCTATACGCTGATGGCGATTCTGTCGCTCGTCTTCGTGCTCGCGAAGGTCAAGGAGACCCGCGGACTCGAACTGGAAGAGATGCAGTAGCGCGCGCTAGTTTCGAGCGATCGTTCCGAGAAAGTCCTTGAGCGCCGCATTGAATTGTTCCGGCCGCTGCAGCGGTGCGAAATGACTGACGTCGGCGAGGATGCTGAGCGTCGCGTGGGGGATGTTTTCTGCAAGATAAGCACCGTGCTCCGGCTTGATGAACTCGTCGTGCTCGGCGTGCACGATTCGCACCGGCGGCCGGATGCGGGCGAGATCGGTCTTCGAATAATCGGGTTGGGTCCGGTGCATCAGGCTGACCGCCTCGGCGAACTCCCTGAATGCTTCGGGCGTTGCCGAAAGTGCCGCATAGTCCTTGCTGTGGCGGTCGAAGCAGCGCTGGATGGTGCGGGGTCATCTCGAACGGCTTGTTGCCTGACGGATCCATCTTGCAGGCAAAGAAGAACACGCCCGTGACGCGCTCCGGCGCCTTGTCTGCGATCATCAGCGCGATGATGGCCCCGTCGCTCCAGCCCACCAGCGCGGCGCGGGCGACATCGAGCCGGTCCATCACCGCCAACACGTCGGAAGCCATCAGCTCATAGGAGAATGGACGCGCGTCCCGCGTGCTGCGGCCGTGTCCGCGACTGTCGATGACGACGACCCGATGTCCCGCCGCGACCAGATCCGGCACCTGATGCCCCCAGTTGCCGCTGTGGCCGAGACCGCCGTGCAGCAGGATCACGGGGCTGCCGGCACCAAAGCTCGCATACCAGATGCTTGCGCCTTCGTGATCGGTGGACCCGTGCTCAGCCGTTGGCGGCAGCGGCGGGGCGCCGGTGGCTTCGAACAGTGCGAGGTCGTCGTCGGTCATCCCAGGCCTTTGATCAATGCAGCAATCTAGCGAGAGCCGGTGCCGTTTTCGAGTCACGGACAGTCTCGCTATTTTCGATTACGGCCGGCCCACAATGAACTTGATCCGAACATGCGCGACTAATCGCATGACCGGATCGAAGGAACCGAAGGCCGTCAGGCCCGACTGAGTGGATGAACGGATGTCTGCATGCAGTTTTTTCTTTGTGAAATCGTCGCTCGCATCGTCGGGATCTGGGTGTGCTACAGTTGCGGCCTCACATTGTGGAACGGCCTTGCCGAGCGAAAAATCGCGTACTTCAATGATGATTTGATCGACGGGCTGCTGGTGGACTGGTCGAAGGTGATTGCTCATCGAGATACCATGCCGGTCCGATACTGGATTCAGATCGGCCTGCAGGTAAGCTTCGTGGCAGGGGGTCTCGGTGTTGCGATATTCGGCTGGTGGCAGCCGGGCACCTGAGTGTTCGCCGATGGACCGAAGCGGACTCCAATCCAAGACCGCACGCAGTTCACCGCGTGGTCGCAAGCTGTACGGCGAGCGCACATGCCCGCTCGTATTCGTCGAGATTGATCCATTCGTCGATCGTGTGCGGCTCGTTCTGCCCCGCGCCAAAGGTCACGGTCGGAACACCGTGGCGGACCATCCAGTTCGCGTCGAGGCCGCCATTCGCGGCGCGGATCACCGGCGCCCCACCGACGGCGGAGACGGCCGCGGCCGCGCGTTTGACGATCGGCAAGCTATCCTTCATGCGGAACGGATGATAGTCGGTCTCGGCCTTGAACTTGACGCGGCCTGACTTGCCCTCGCTGTTCTTGACGCGCTTGGCGGCCTTCTCGAACGCCGCCTTGTAGGCTTTGGTGATCTCCTTGAAAAACTTCGCATCGTGGCTGCGGCTTTCGCCGCGCACGTGCACATAGTCGGTCACGACATTGGTGGCGTCTCCTGCCGGCCGGCCTTCGCCGCCGGTGACGGGACCGACATTGCTGGTGCCTTCCTTCCTGTCTTGCCGCTTGCCCTTCACCACCTTGCCGAACCAGCCCCCGGCCTTCAGGTCGGCGAGCGCAAGCGCAAGGATCATGGTCGAACTGATCCCGCGCTCCGGCGCGGCGCCGGCATGGGAGGCACGGCCGAAAATCTCGACCTGCCAGCGATCCGCACCGACGGCGCCGATCGTGACATTGGACGCGGAACCGCCGTCGTAATTGAAAGCCAACACCGGCGAGCCGAGATCCGCGGTCTTGACGTGGCGCGCGCCCCACAGCCCGCTCTCCTCGCGCACGCAGAACAGCAGCGTGATCGGCGGATGGTCGAGCTTCTGCTTCGCGAGCTCGGCCGCAAGCGTCACCAGAACGCCACAGCCGCAACGGTTGTCGCCGCCGAGCGCGGTTTTGGCCTGATTGACGATTTTGCGGCCGGCGAGCTTCGGCTTCGCACCGGCGCATAGCGGCACGGTGTCCATGTGGGTCATGAACAGGATGCGCGGCTGGTTGTGCATCGCGCCGCGGCCGGGCAGATCGACGATCAGGTTGCCGGTCTCGGTCGGCAGCGGAATGCGCGTATTGGCATCGTCGAGACGGATCGCTTCCCGCGGCACGCCGGCTTCGTGCAGCGCGGCGGTGAGCTCGCGCCCGATCGCGGCCTCCTGTCCGGTCACGCCCTCGATGCCGAGGAAACGCATGAGACGGTCGGTGGCGGCTTGCGTATCGACAGACATGTCTTCCCCTTTGATGACGGCGCTTGGCAGCATCCTTGCTCCAGACTGCCAGCGGACCTATCCTGACACAGGTCTCAATTCAAGCCTACCTCAACCAGAACGTGAGACACGGGAGCGAAACATGCCGGACCTGACCGCGAAGCTTGCCCGTCATATCGTCGGCTATCGTACCGCCGGGTTGGATGCCGCGGCGCTGACGGTGGCCAAACAATGCATTCTGGATTGGTATGGCGTGACGCTCGCGGGTTCAAACGAGCCGGTCGCCCGCATCCTGCGCGAGGAGTTGGCGGCCTCAACGCAAGGACCGGCGTCGATCGTCGGCTTCAATCTCCGCTGCTCGCCGGTCGATGCCGCCTTGATCAACGGCGCGACCTCGCACGCCCTCGACTACGACGACGTTCATCCCCTGATAGGCCATCCCACCGCCGCAATCCTGCCGGCGGTGCTGGCAATCGCCGAGGCGACCGGCCGTTCGGGACTGGACGTGCTGCGTGCCTTCATCGCCGGCCATGAGGCGGCCGGCTTCGTCGGTTCGCTCGTGATGCGCTCGCACTATGAGCGGGGTTTTCACGGGACCGCCACCCTTGGCTCGTTCGGGGCGGCTGCCGCGGCCGGGCTGCTGCTCGATCTGGATGAGGCGCAGATGGCTGTCGCGCTTGGTCTTGCCGGCACCCAGGCCGCCGGTCTCAAATCGATGTTTGGCACCATGGCAAAACCGTTCCATGCCGGTCGCGCTGCGGCCAACGGTGTGCTGGCCGCACGGCTTGCCGCGCGGGGCTTCACGGCCAACACGAGCGTGCTCGAGGTGGCGCAGGGTTTCATCGCGACGCAAAGCGATGCCGATCCATCGGCCGATCAGCCGCTGCCGCGTCCGGGCAGCCTGGTCGTGGGGACGCTCTTCAAATATCACGCCGCCTGCTATCTCACCCATTCCAGCATCGAGGCCATCAAGCTGTTGCGCCGGCAATTGGCTTTCAGCGGTCCCGACGTGGCGGGTATCGACCTCCACGTCGCGCCGGGACATCTCTCGGTGTGCAACATCGCCTCGCCGCGCAGCGGCCTCGAAACCAAGTTCAGCCTGCGCCACACCGCGGCGCTTGCGGCCTGCGGCAAGGATACGGCCGCGATCGGGACCTATTCGGACGAGAACGCCCGCGACGCGACGCTCGCCATGGTTCGCGAACGTGTGACCGTGCACGGCGATCGCACTGCAGGCCGCGATGCCCAGGTCATCATCAAGACCAGCGGCGGCGAGAGCGCCGAGGCGACGTTCGATGTTGCGATCCCGGATCGGGATCTGGACCGCCAGGGCGAACGTCTCGCCGCCAAGTTTCACAGTCTCGCCGATCCCGTCATTGGAACTGAGCGCGCCGGCACGCTCCAGCGCAAAATTGCCAGGCTGGACGACGATGACGCCATCGACCTGCTGATGGCCGCATAGCTTTCGAACGGGCTGAATAGCGATCGGACGTTCAAACCCGGCCGCCCGAGGGCGATCCGCGCACGCCTCAACCCGTTGCGGCCTTGAGGTCGCGCCCCATCCGCGCGTCCAGACTGTAGGACGCCGGCGCCAAAATGCGCGATCTGCAACAGGCCGCCGATGATCATGATGTTCTTCAGGAAGTGAATCATCTGGTTCTTGTCGGCGAAGTTGGTGTGGAAAAACACCGCTGTCGCCAGCGTGAACGCCGCGAGCGCGAGCGCCACATGTCGCGAACGGAAGCCGAGCAATAGCAGCAGCCCGCCGCCGATCTCGAAGACGACGGCAATCGCCCAGCCGAGCGGCGGCAGCGGCAAGCCGACGCTGGCGATATAGGCCGTCGTCGCCCCATAGGCGGCGAGCTTGCCAAAGCCGCTCATCAGAAACGGCAGACCGATGAGCGCGCGGCCGAGCGCGGGCAGGAATTGTGTGCCTTGCATGTTCAACTCTCTTTGCTGGTGGGGTGCATTTCGTCTCAGAACCGTGATCGGACGGTTTCCAATATTATACTTTACGAACGTAAAGTAAAGTGACATGATCCATTCAGATAGAGGACCGGAGCCGGCAGGGCGTTACGCCGAACGGCTTGGTCGAATGGGTGGAGACCAGCGATGATCGAGCAACGGGACATCAGCGTCGCCATGAGGGACGGCATCCGCCTTGCGGTCGACGTCTATCGCCCGGATGGATCAGGCCGATATCCCGTGCTGTATGCGTCAGCGCTGCACAACAAGGACATCCAGGGCCCCGACATCGCGGACATCCTGCCGCCTCAGCCCGCGCACGCGCCGCTCTGGTTCGGTCCGATCGAAGCGGGCGATACGCGGCGCTTCATCGCCAACGGCTACGTGCATGTGATCGCGCAGCCGAGGGGCTCGGCCAAGTCGGAAGGGCATTACGGCGAGGAGGACAGCGACCACTACGACATGATCGAGTGGATCACCCAGCAGCCCTGGTCGAACGGCAAGGTCGGCATGGTCGGCATCTCCGGGTTTGCCGGCGAACAATGGCGCGCCGCAGCCCAAGGCCATCCGGCGCTGAAAGCCATCTTCCCTTACGACGCCTGCAGCGCCTATGGCGGCATGTTCGGCTTCCGCGACTTCAATCCGGGCGGCGTGCTGCACAGCTTTCCGTATCTGCTCGATGTCTTCAGCACGGTGCATGAGTCGCGTGACCGGCCGGCAAAACTTCCCGACGCGGAGGAAGAACTCTGGCGTGTCGCGATGAAGAATCCCGACTTCAAGCAGTACATCAATCTCTACAACATCCTCACGCAAAAGGGCCAGCGCACCTTCATCATGTATCTGATGATGACGCATCCCTGGGAGTTCGACGGCACGGTCGCGCGGGCCGAGGAGTTTTTTGGGAAAATCAAGATACCGTTTTACACGGGTTCGGGAGCCTACGCCTACACCTACAAGCTCCATTGGCTCGGCGCGCAGCATTACTTCCAGAACGTCGATGCGCCGAAGAAGCTGCTGTTCACGGGCCCAGCACATCTCGAGCGGCCGTTCCACCAATATCATGACGAGATCATCCGCTGGTACGACCACTGGCTGAAGGGGCAGGACACCGGCATCATGGATGAGCCGCCGGTGCGTTACTGGCTGATGGGCGCCAACGAGTGGCGAACCGGTACGGACTGGCCGCTGCCGGAGACGCAATGGACGAAATTCTATCTCTCGCATTGGGAGAGCCTGTCGACGGACCCGCCGCGTCCTGCCTCCGAGGCCGGCGCCTCAGTGCGCGAGCCCGACGTCTTCACCCAGATGCCGTTGACGCGCACGACCAAGGTCGAGCGCCTGCGCTACATGACCGAGCCGTTGCCGCATGACGTCACCGTCGCCGGTCCGATCACGCTGACGCTTTACGCCGCAATCGATCAGGACGACACCAACTGGATCGTCGCGCTCAAGGACGTCGGTCCCGACGTGTCCGTCCGCACCGCGCGCGAGGGCGAACGGGATGTTCCGTCGTCGCTGCCCGAGCGCGAGCTGACGCGCGGCTGGCTGAAAGCGTCGTACCGGGCACTCGACGAAAAGCGCTCAAAACCCTGGGAGCCGTTCCACAAGCTGACGCGGGATGCGATCGCTCCCGTCAATCCCGGCGACGTGGTCGAATACCGCATCCAGATCCTCGCCACCGCGAACCAGTTCAAGGCGGGGCACCGCATCTGCCTCGACATCACGTCGATGGACGTTCCGACCGGCACCGGCGCGATGACCAACGTCGAGTACATCCCGTACCACGTCTGCAGCAGCAAGACCGTGACCCACCGGGTTTATCGGGACGCGGAACGGCCGTCACATCTGCTGCTGCCGATCATCCCCTGAAACCGCCAAGCGTCCGGCCCGACGAAAAGGAAACGCGACCATGACCATTCGATTTGAACGCGACGGCGCGATCGGAACCATCGTGCTGGCCAATCCACCCTTCAACCGGCTCGACCTGCGCTTTGCGGAAGCCTTGCGCGCGGCGGTGCATCAGGCCAGCGTCAGCGACATCCGCGTGCTGGTCGTCCGCGCCGAGGGACCGCATTTCAGCTTCGGCGGCGAAGTGCGTGAATGGCCGGGAAAAGACGTCAACTGGTTCAGGACGTTCGTCGCGGACATCAACGTCTCCTATCGCGCCATCGAGATGCTGAAGATCCCGACGGTGGCCGTAGTCCAGGGGATCGCGTTCGGCGGCGGTTTCGAACTGGCGCTGGCCTGCGATTTTCTGGTTGCGGCCGACAATGCGATCCTTCGCTGCGTCGAAGTCACGACCGCGATGCTGCCGGTCGCGGGCGCCCTGCAGCGCATCGCCGAGCGGGCAGGGCGCGCGCGTGCCTCGCGCATGGCGATGCTGGGTGAACCGATTTCCGGACGCGACGCGGGTAACTTCGGAATCGCGACGCATGTGGTGCCCGAGGCCGAGCTCTCGACGACTGCGGCGGCGCTGGCCAAGCAGCTCGCGACCGGGCCGACGCGGTCGTATGCCGCAACCCGCACCCTGCTGAAGGCGTGGTCGAGCGGCGGCGTGGCCGCCGCCGACCTCGTGATGCTCGACATTGCGATGGAGCTCTACGACGGCGCCGACGCGCAGCGCGGCTTTGTCAACACGGCGGACGCCTTCAACAGGGATGTCGAACCGCCGACGCTGGTGTTCGAAGGGAAATGAACCGGTCGATTGGCCTGCGGCCAGTAATCATGCTAATCGGCGCCCGAATGGCGAAGAAAACCAGCGCGCGCCGTCCACGCAAGCGAGCCGAGCAACAGCGCGCCATCGAGACGCGCGCTGCGATCCTCGACGCCGCAATCGCGGAATTTGCCGAAAATGGTTTTGACGGCGCGAGCATTCGCGCCATCGCCGATCGGCTGGACCTGCAACACCCGCTGATCACCTATCACTATCGCACCAAGGACATTCTGTGGCGGGCGGCCGCCGAGCACGCCTTCGCGCAGATACGGTCCGCGTGGGATGCGTCCGCATCGCAAGACCCCGGTTTGTCGCCGTTGGCGCGGCTCCGCCTGGAATATACCAGCCTTTTTCGGTACACCGTCGCGTTCCCCGAATTTCATCGGTTCATGCGTCAGGAAACGCTGACCGACAATCCGCGGCTGAAATGGGTGGCGGAAAACGTCCTGGCTCCGCTGCTGGCGCGGTTGGTGCCGCAGATCGTCGCGGCCCAGAAACAGAAGCTGCTTCCCGCCGTCGATCCCATCCTCTTTCACTACATGATGGTCAGCCTCAGCGCGACGCTGTCGGAGTTCGGCCCTGAAATGCGATTGACCGGAGGATTGTCGTCCGACGACCCGAAGGTCGTCGAAGCGTATTGGCGGCTTGTCGATGACATGGTGTTCGTACGAGAGTCGGGCCGTGAAGGCGATGGAAAGCTTTTGGAGCGCTGAAGGTGCGTTCAGTCCTGATGTCCGTTCTTACGATGGCTTTTGAGCCGTCGCGATATTTCTGCCGGAGCGGCTGCTGTACAGCACAACGCGGTCGCGCCGCCTCACCGCTGTGATAGTCTATTGCCTTCCCATCTGAGGGTGGTCGGTGAGGCGACGGCACTTTATCACACTTGTCGGCGGTGCGGCGGCGGGGTGGCCGCTTGCGGCGCGCGCGCAGCAAGCGGCAATGCCGGTGATCGGTTTCCTCCACGGTGCGTCGTCTGAGGGCTACAAGCCGATGGTGGCGTCGTTCAACCAAGGTCTCAAGGAAGCCGGCTATGTTGACGGCCAAAATGTAGCGATCGAATTCCGTTGGGCGGAGGGCCACTTCGATCGGCTGCCGGCCATGGCAGCCGATCTCGTTCGTCGACAGGTAGCCGTGATTGTCGCTGGCGGGACCCCTGCGGCATTTGCCGCCAAGGCGGCGACCTCGATCATTCCAACAGTCATCCTCGTCGGCAGCGACCCCGTGCAACTCGGCTTCGTTGGGAGCCTCAACCGACCGGAAGGCAACGTGACAGGCCTGGCGATTCTAACGGTTGAACTGGAGGCAAAGAAACTCGAGCTGTTGCACGAATTACTTCCTGCAGCGACCGCCATCGCCCTGCTCGTCAATCCAGCGAATGTCCTCTCCCAGTCCGAAACGAAAGACGTGGAGGACGCCGCGCGTTCACTCGGCGTGCGCCTGCACATTCTGAATGCCAGCACCGAAAGCCAGATCGACGCAGCGTTTGCGGGCCTTGCCGAGTTGCGCGCTGCCGCGCTGATGGTCAGCGTCGACACGTTTCTCAATAATAGCCGCGGCCAAATCGTCGCCCTGGCGGCCCGATACGCGGTGCCGGCTGTCTATGGGGTGCGCGACTTCGTCAACGCCGGCGGCCTGATGAGCTACGGAACCGATCTGGTTGACGTCTATCGCCAACAGGGCATCTACGCCGGCAAGATTCTCAAAGGCGCCAAACCGACCGACTTGCCAATTCAACAAGTGACAAAAGTTGCACTTGTCATCAACCTGAAAACCGCCAAGACACTCGGTCTGACCTTCCCAACGACGTTGCTAGGCCGCGCCGACGAAGTGATCGAATGAGAATGAGGGGAGGGCGTGTTTGCTTTTTACAGAGTTTTCATAAGATCTCCGGCACGCATTGGGGCTTTTTTGCACGACGGGCAAACACCAAAAACACGCCGCCTGTTTTGCCCGACGAGTCCAGCCACGTTTCGCAAAAATATATCTCTTTCCGAAAGTCGGAACATAGTCGATTTAACCGTGACTTCCCGCGCTCACTACGGAGGGCGTATCGCGATCGTCACGACACGTGGTGCGGGATGCGATGGACGCGGTCGTGCCGCAAGACGTGCGGCACAGTCGCGTACGGTCAAGCCGTGTGGTCCTGATTCCCCGATGCTGGGATCAACCCCGGGTCAAGAGCCCGGGGGATGGTGGCTAAGAAGCCCGGCACACCAGGGAGAGCGCGGAGCAGCCGTAAAGCCATTGCGCAGGGAGTGCCGGGTGTTTCGGCCCTACCTGACGACTTGTGTGCACTCTACCCCTTTCAGCACACAAGGCTGCGGGTGCGGCGTGCGCCCGGCACTCCCTGCGCCCTCTGTTTTTCGAGGGGACGTTCAAGACGCAAAACTCGGACATTCTGTGCCGCGAGAATGAATGATCGTTGCCTCTTCGTCATTGCGAGCGAAGCGAAGCAATCCATCGATCCGCTTGTGGGGTCATGGATTGCTTCGTCGCTTCGCTCCTCGCAATGACGATCTGGGCCCGACGTCGTGTCGACGGGAGGAGAGCGCGCGATTACGGAACGGGCTTTCCCGCATACGGCATCGACGCGGTGAGGCCGCCATCGACCGGAAACGCCTGGCCGTTGACGTAAGACGCCTCGTCGCTGGCGAGGAACAGGCCCATCGCCGCGATCTCGTGGGGCTGGCCGGCGCGCTTCAAGGGATTGAGCTGGCCGATCTTGTCTTGTGTGCCCCGTTCCTTCGCACGATCGAACACCGGCTTGGTCATGCCGGTCTCGATCAGTCCGGGACAGACCGCGTTGATGCGCACGCCGGTGCCGGTGAGCGAATAGGCGGTGATCTGCACCAGGCTGATGACGCCGGCCTTGCTCGCGCCGTAAGGGTGTCCGCTGGCGCCGGACTTCAATCCTGCGACGGATGCGGTGCAGACGATCGCGCCGGACTGCTGCTTGATCATGTGCGGCATCGCATGCTTGATCGCGAGGAACGGCCCGATCAGGTTGATCCGCAGAACCTCCTGCCAGTGCTCGACCGTCTGCTCGGCG
The DNA here is from genome assembly GCA_963795365.1 of uncultured Alphaproteobacteria bacterium. GTDB lineage: Bacteria > Pseudomonadota > Alphaproteobacteria > Rhizobiales > Xanthobacteraceae > Bradyrhizobium. Next base: position 8,817 of record CAWCHW010000035.1, on the reverse strand, counting down.
AGCGGCACCAGTCCGCCGGAGACGCCGGCATTGGCCCAGATCGCATCGAGCTTGCCGTAAGCCGACAACGCCTTGTCGATGTAGGCGATCACGTCCTTCTCGGAGCCGGCATCGGCCTGCACGGCTTCGGCCGTGCCGCCGGCCTTGCGCACCATGTCGACGGTTTCTTTGACGCCATCGGCGCGATCGACTGCGATCAACTTGGCGCCTTCTTTCGTGAACAGCAGCGAGGCCGCGCGTCCGATGCCGCTGCCGGCGCCGGTAATGATGACGGATTTTCCTTCGAGGCGGCCCATGAGGCTTCTCCCTTGCAGCGGAATTTTCAAACAGGCTTTTAAACATCCAAGTGTCAGCAGGAGTCACTTGAGACGTTGCGCGCACTCACGTACGACGATGGGGAACACTATGGAAGGGCCTTTCTGATGTCCAATCCGGACGAGCCGAAGACAACGGTCACGCGATGGTGGTGGGTACGCCACGCGCCGGTGCGCAACGACGGCGGCAACATCTACGGTCAGACCGATATCGCCTGCGACACCGGCGATACCGAGGTGTTCGAGGCGGTTGCGAAAATTCTGCCGCGCGGTGCGGTCTGGGTCGCCAGCAATCTGAAGCGCACGCATCAGACTGCGGAAGCGATCTGGGACGCAGGCTATCCGCGGCCGGCGGAGATGCCGAAGGAGGCCGCGTTCGCCGAACAGAATCTCGGGCGCTGGCAGGGCATGAACCGCGCGGCGTTCATTGCGGCGCGGCCGGCCGGCAGCAACTGGTTCGCCGATATCGGCGAGCCCGCGCCGGGCGGCGAGAGTTTCATGGACCTTTACAATCGCGCGACATCGGCGATTGACCGCATCACCCAGGCGCAGGCGGGCAGGGAGATCATCGCCGTCGGCCATGGCGGCACCATCAAGGCGGCGCTCGGTCTTGCGCTGGGTGGATTGGTCGAGAAGGGTCTTTCCTTCGATATCGATAACTGCTCGGTGACGCGGCTCGATCATTTCGCAACCAGCGGCCAATCGAATTGGCGGCTGCCGTTCGTCAACCAGCAGCCCTGGATTGCGGATGCGAAGCATGTCGCGATGCATCAGCCGGCGGGACCGGAGGTCGCGAAGCTGGCTTGAACGATCGCGCGAAGGCATTCTAGGTTTGAACTGAAAACACTGGAGGAGCACATGAGCCTGTTCGACATGAAGGGAAAAGTCGCCGTCATCACCGGCTCGACGCGCGGCATCGGCCGCGCCATCGCCGAGCGCATGGCCGAGCACGGCGCCAAGGTGGTGATCTCCTCGCGCAAGGCCGACGTCTGCGAGGCCGTCGCCAAGGAGATCAACGACAAGCACGGGAAGGGAACCGCGGTCGCGATCGCCGCCAACATTTCCAGCAAGGAGAACCTCCAGAATCTCGTCGACGAGAGCAACCGCGCCTTCGGCAGGATCGACGTGCTGGTCTGCAATGCCGCGTCGAACCCGTATTACGGTCCGCTCGGCGGCATCAGCGACGATCAGTTCCGGAAAATCCTCGACAACAACATCGTCGCCAACAACTGGCTGATCTCGATGGTGGTGCCGCAGATGATCGAGCGCAAGGACGGCTCGATCATCATCGTGTCCTCGATCGGCGGCCTGAAGGGTTCGACCGTTCTCGGCGCCTATGCGATCTCCAAGGCCGCCGACATGCAGCTCGCGCGCAACCTCGCCTGCGAATACGGCAAGCACAACATCCGCGTGAACTGCATCGCGCCCGGCCTGATCAAGACCGATTTCGCCAAGGCGCTGTGGGACAATCCGGAGACGTTGAAGGCGTCGACCGCGCGTTCGCCGCTGCTGCGCATCGGCATTCCCGACGAGATCGCGGGCGCCGCCGTGCTGATGGGGTCAGCTGCCGGCGACTTCATGACCGGCCAGACCATCGTGATCGACGGCGGCGCGACGATCAGTTGATTGTTGGTTTCGTGTCCCGGACGCGGCGCAGCGTTCTTTACGGTGCGCCGCAGAGCCGGGACCCATGAGAGCTACGATGCGCGTGTGGGCCCCGGATCAGCAGCGCATCACTTCGTGCTGCGCAGCATCCGGGGCACGAGAGCGTCACTCCACCGCCGCGTAGACGAGATTGCGCACCAGCGTGCGGGTGTACTGCCGCTGGCCCGGCCCCTGCATCATGAACACGGCGAACAGATCCTCCTTCGGATCGATCCAGAAGAAGGTGCCGGCCATGCCGCTCCAGAAGAACTGGCCTTGCGATCCCAGGAACGGGGCGATGCCGGCCTCGCGGCGCACGGCAAAGCCGAGACCGAAGCCGTGGCCGGGCGGCACGAGGTCGCCCATGATCTTCACCTGCGGGGAGAGATGATCGGACGCCATCAGCTCCAGCGTCTTGCGGCCGATGATTCTGTTGCCGTCGAGCGTGCCGCCGTTGAGCAGCATCTGCGCGAAGCGCGCATAATCCATGGTGGTCGACACCAGGCCGCCGCCGCCGGATTCCATCGCGGGCTGCTCCAGCATGTCGAAGAGTTGCACCTTGTCGCCGCTCCACGGATCGGTCGGGAAAGCCTCGGCGAGACGGCCGGCATTCTCCTTGGCCGTGGAGAAGGCGGTCTCCGCCATCTGCAGCGGCGCGAGGATGCGCTCGGTGAGGAAGGCGCCGAGCGACTTGCCGCTGACGACTTCGATGATGCGGCCGAGGATATCGGTGGAGCGGCTGTAGTTCCATTCGGCGCCGGGCTGGCAGATCAGCGGCAGCTCGGCGACCATCGCCGCGTGCTCGGCATTGGTGATCTTGCGGCTGCGCAGCCGCGACTCCTTGTAGAGTTGCTGCACCATGCGGTTGCCGGTGTGGTCGTAGGTGATGCCGGAGGTATGGCGCAGCAGGTCCTGCACCGTCATCGCGCGAGCGACGTCGACCAGCTCGAGCCGCCCGTTGCTCTCGACGCCGACCTTCTGTTTGGCAAACTCCGGAATGAACTTGGCGACGGGATCGGCCAGCAGGAGCTGGCCTTCCTCGACCAGCATCATGATGCCGACCGAGACGATCGGCTTGGTCATGGAGAAAATGCGGAAGATGGTGTCGTGGGCCATTGGCCGAGCGTCAGTCGGACTCTGCCGCCCGATCGCGTCGAACCAGCCGACCTGGCCCTTGCGCGCGACCATCACGGTGGCGCCGGGCAGGGTTCCCTTGTCGACCTCGCGCCTGAAGGCGTCGGAGAGCTTCTGGAGGCGGGAGGGCGACAGGCCGATCGACTCGGGCTTCGCCTGGGGCAGCGGCGGGGTCTGCGGGCTGCTGGCGTGCTTTGCGGCGGCGACTTGCGCGTTCATGTCTCTCTCCCGAGTGCTCTTGGTGGCTTGTGTGAAGTCTGGCGCAGAAGCCGCGGCTTGAACAGCGCATTTGCCCGCTTCACCCTTGCAAAGCGGGCATGGCCTATGCTTGAAACGGCGCGGATCGCTTTGGCTTGCGCCGATCCCTTAGGAGTGTAGCTCAATTGGTAGAGCACCGGTCTCCAAAACCGGGGGTCGCAGGTTCGAGCCCTGCCACTCCTGCCAGCCAAGTTCTTTGCCAGCCAAGCCCTTGATTTCGCATCCCCGATCTTGACCTTTGGAGCGCCCGGCAGTACATAGCCGCCACCTGCAGCCGGCCCGCTTAGAGGCGGATATCCGGCGCGGCAATGAAATCCCCGAACAATCGAGCCCGCTGTTTCCGGCTCCTCCTTCTGCGCAAGAGGGTTGGGCCGGTAAATGCTTGTGCGAGGCGCGACGGTCCGGTTTCCCTTTTCACATGAAATTCGTCCCCGTCGGGACGCGGAACTGCGATGGCTTTCAGCCCGTTCAAATTCCTGCAGGAAGTGCGCTCGGAGACCGCCAAGGTCACCTGGCCGACCCGTCGTGAGACCACGATCACCACGATCATGGTGTTTGTGATGGTTGCGTTGGCGTCGATTTTCTTTTTCGCCGCGGATCAGATCATCCGCTACCTGATCACTCTGGTATTGGGCATTCACTGATGGCAACCGCCGCAACAGAGCTCATGGACAAGCGCTGGTACATCGTCCACGCCTATTCGAACTTCGAGAAGAAGGTCGCCGAATCCATCCGCGAGCAGGCCAAGCAGCGCGGGCTCGAGGAATTGTTCGAGCAGGTGCTGGTGCCGACCGAAAAGGTCACGGAAGTGCGACGCGGCCGCAAGATCGACGCCGAGCGCAAGTTCTTCCCGGGCTATGTGCTGGTGAAGATGAAGCTGACCGACGAGGCGTTTCATCTGATCAAGAACACGCCCAAGGTGACGGGCTTCCTCGGCGCGGAAAACAAGCCGATGCCGATTTCGGAAGGCGAGGCGATGCGCATCCTGCACCAGGTGCAGGAAGGCGTGGAGCGGCCGAAGGCGTCGGTGTCGTTCGAGATCGGCGAGAATGTGCGCGTGGCGGACGGTCCGTTCGCGTCGTTCTCCGGCGTGGTCGAGGAAATCGACGAGGGACGCTCGCGCGTGAAGGTCGCGGTCTCGATCTTCGGCCGCGCGACGCCGGTCGAACTGGAATTCGGTCAGGTCGAGAAGGTCTGACCGGCAGACGCGCGAGGCGGTCGCTTCGCGTGAATAAGGCCGTGGGAGGAAGGGGCGGTCGCCAGCCGCGCCTGGTCCGCACCACGGAACCTGAAACCGCCGGCCTCACGCCGGCTCAACAGGAGTGAGAAATGGCAAAGAAAGTGACCGGATACCTGAAGCTTCAGGTGCCGGCGGGGGCTGCGAACCCATCGCCCCCGATCGGCCCCGCGCTTGGTCAGCGCGGCCTGAACATCATGGAGTTCTGCAAGGCGTTCAACGCCCAGACGCAGAAGGAAGAGAAGAACACCCCGATCCCGGTGATCATCACCATTTATGCGGACCGTTCCTTCACCTTCGAGATGAAGACGCCGCCGATGTCCTTCTTCCTCAAGAAAGCGGCCAAGATCGAGTCCGGCTCGAAAGCGCCGGGCCGCGACAAGGCCGGCAAGGTGACGAAAGCGCAGGTGCGCGAGATCGCCGAGAAGAAGATGAAGGACCTGAATTGCGATACCGTCGAGTTGGCCATGAAGATGGTCGAGGGCTCCGCCCGTTCGATGGGTCTGGAAGTTGCGGGGTAACGGACCATGGCAATCGGAAAGCGTTTGAAGAACGCCCGCGAGGGCGTTGATCGCGAGAAGCTCTATCCCCTCGAGGAGGCCATCAAGATGGTCAAGGAGCGGTCGAAGGCGAAGTTCGACGAGACGATCGAAGTCTCGATCAATCTCGGCGTCGATCCGCGTCACGCCGACCAGATGGTCCGCGGCATCGTCAACCTGCCGAACGGCACCGGCCGCAGCGTGCGCGTCGGCGTGTTCGCGCGCGGCGCCAAGGCCGATGAGGCCAAGGCCGCAGGCGCCGATGTCGTCGGCGCCGAGGATCTGGTCGAGAAGGTGCAGGGCGGCACGATCGATTTCGATCGTTGCATCGCCACGCCCGATATGATGCCGCTGGTCGGCCGCCTCGGTAAGGTGCTCGGTCCGCGCGGCCTGATGCCGAACCCGAAGATCGGCACCGTGACCATGGACGTCACCAGCGCCGTGAAGGGCGCCAAGGGCGGCTCGGTCGAATTCCGCGTCGAGAAGGCCGGCATCGTGCAGGCTGGCGTCGGCAAGGCCTCGTTCTCCGAGGACAAGCTGGTCGCCAACGTCAAGGCGCTGGCCGATGCCGTCACCAAGGCCAAGCCCACCGGCGCCAAGGGCACCTATATCGAGCGCGTCGCGGTCTCCTCCACCATGGGGCCGGGCGTGAAGGTCGAGCCGGGCTCGATTCATTGAGCCGGATTTGAAATGAGGACTGCAGAGGGCGAGATCGGCAACGGTTTCGCCCTTCGCATTTGAGGTCGCCGATGCCCGAGAAGGTTTTGATCCTGCATCGTTTCCCGAAGGCGCAGATGGCGCGCATCGGCCAGCGTTTCGATTTGATGGATGCGGCGGGGAAGAAGCCGAACGAAACGTTTCCAGCGGAAGAGCTGGCGCCGGTCCGCGCCACGATCGCGGCGGGCGGCAGCAAGTTCGGCGCCGATGTCATGGACATGCTGCCGAAGCTCGGCGCGATCATCTGCTACGGCACGGGCTATGACGGCGTCGACATGAAGGCGGCCGCCGCGCGGGGAATTGCGGTCGGGCACAGTCCCGGCGCGAACGCCTCGTCGGTTGCGGACATCGCGCTGACGCTGACGCTCGCCAGTATCCGGCGCCTGGTGGTCGCGGACGGCTATATCCGGGAAGGCAGCTGGGCGGCATTGAAGCCGTCGCCGCTGATGCGTGCACAGCAGGGCATGCGCGGCCGCAAGGTCGGCGTCTATGGTCTGGGTGAAATCGGCCGCAAGATCGCCGCGCGCGTCGCCGCCTTCGAGGCCGAGGTCGGCTATTTCAGCCGTAGCAAACGCGACGTGCCCTATCAGTATTTTCCGTCGCTCGAAGCGCTCGCCGAGTGGTGCAGCGTGCTCATCATCGCGGTCCGGGCGGGACCGGAAACCAACGGTGTGGTCAATGCCGACATCCTCCGCCGACTTGGAGAGGACGGCCATGTCGTCAACATCGCCCGGGGCTCGGTGATCGACCAGCCGGCGCTGGTCCAGGCGCTCACCGACAAGACCATCGCCGGCGCCGGCCTCGACGTTTACGCCAAGGAACCGCACGCGCCGGACGCGCTGACCGCGCTCCCCAACGTCGTGCTGACCCCCCATACCGGCGGTCACACCCTTGAGTTGCACACGGCCATGCAGGACTGCGTGATGGCGAACCTGGCGGCATTCTTCGAGGGCCGGCCGCTGGTCTATCCGGTTCCGGCCTAAGGGGCGGGATTTCGGGCGGAATTCGGCTTGTCCGGCTGCGTCAAACTGGTCTGAATTTTGCTCTTGGCAAGCTGGGTCAGACCCGCTAAAGAGCGCGCCTCTGGGCGTGCTGGCCCTTGCTGGCACGTCCATGCGCGCACTCCAAAACCAGAGATGACGGGAGTTCATTCCTTTCAGGGGACATCCATACGGATTGCTCGAAAGGAAGGAAAAACCATCGCTTTTGCAAGGAATTGCGCGCGGAGGTCTTTCGGTTCGCCGGATGACCTCGGGTCCTGTCCGAGACTGCAGGCGCTCTGCGAGGAAAACAAGTTTCCTCAACGGCTTAATCGCATGGCCTGCATAGACGGGTGAAGACCGGATTTCGTTTCGCGCGGGCTCGAGAGAGCGGCGGGAAGCTTGTTTGGTTCGAACCTCGACACCCCGTGTAGCCCATAAGGCGACCCGGGAGGGCAGGCTTCTAATTGTCGTCGTGCCCGACGTGTCCTTGGGGTGAAAGTCCAGAGGCCAGGTTTTGGGCGGGACGATGGGTGCAACCCGGCGGTCCCGCATCAGCGTCGACCGCCAACCGGAAAGAGCTTGCTGTGGAACGAGCGGCAAAAAAAGAGGCGGTCGACGAGCTCAACGAGGTCTTCAAGACCACGAGCGTCGCGATCGTTGCTCATTATTCCGGCCTCACCGTGGCCCAGATGCAGAAGCTGCGCATGCAGATGAAGCAGGCGGGCGCATCGGTGAAGGTCTCGAAGAACCGTCTCGCCAAAATTGCTCTTGAAGGCACTGACGTCGCTTCCATCGGCTCCCTGTTGAAGGGGCCGACCGTGATCGCAACTTCCAAGGATCCGGTCGCGGCGCCAAAGGTTGCCATCGAATTCGCCAAGGCGAACGAGAAGTTCGTCATCCTCGGCGGCTCGATGGGGAAAACCGTCCTGAATGTCGAAAGCGTCAAGGCACTTGCTTCGCTGCCCTCGCTCGACGAACTGCGCGCCAAGCTTGTCGGCCTGATCCAGGCTCCGGCAACCAAGATCGCCCAGCTCGCGAATGCGCCGGCGGCCAAGCTCGCGCGCGTCATTCAGGCTCATGCCTCAAAGGGCGAAGCGGCCTGACGCCCCTTCGCAAAACTCAAACCCTGGTTCGAACCAAACATTCAAGGAACTGATCAATGGCTGACTTGCAGAAAATCGTCGACGACCTCTCGAGCCTCACCGTGCTCGAAGCCGCCGAACTGGCAAAGCTCCTCGAGGAGAAGTGGGGCGTCTCGGCCGCGGCTGCGGTCGCGGTTGCCGGCCCGGCCGCGGCTGCTGCCGCTCCGGTGGAAGAGAAGACCGAGTTCACGGTCGTGCTTGCCGCTGCCGGCGACAAGAAGATCGAGGTCATCAAGGAAGTCCGCGCCATCACCGGTCTCGGCCTGAAGGAAGCCAAGGACCTCGTCGAAGGCGCGCCGAAGCCGGTCAAGGAAGGCGTCAACAAGGACGAGGCCGACAAGATCAAGGCCCAGCTCGAGAAGGCTGGCGCGAAGGTCGACCTCAAGTAACGCGAGATACAGCGGGGGCCGGTTCGCCGGCCTCTGCGCCCGACCTGCAAAAGGGATGCCCGAATGCAGGCCGAACACGGAAAAGTGTGGGGATTCGGTGGTTTACCCCTCGAATCTCCATGATTGCCATCCCATATCGGGACGGCAGCACGAAAGCACGACGAGCGGCGGAGAGGCGGGTATTTCCCCTGCAAGTCGTTGGGAGACAGGCAATTTCGGGCTTTTGCAGTCCGCTTTGAGATGGTTCTGACGGGTGGAGCGATGAAGTCGCCCCGCACGTCGTTTTGCGTTTTGCAGGTCTGAAGAACAAAGTCAGGACCAAACGGCTCTGACATCGGTCTTCCGGCTCTCGAAACGGATCGAAATTCAACCCGGGGACGGCGACAGCCGCAACCTCGGAGGTGTCGCTCCGAAAGAGAGCGGCGATAACGAGAGGCCACGATGGCGCAGCAGACATTCA
>CAWCHW010000034.1:0-174573 GCA_963795365.1 uncultured Alphaproteobacteria bacterium | reverse complement strand
CGACGCCAACCGGGCCGAGCTCGACATCTACGCGATGGACTGGAAGCGCTATCTACAGCAGCGCGAGACCGACGAGAAACGACGCAAGCGGGAACGGGCGAACGCCGAGCGCAAAGCCGACCAGCTGATGGCCCAGGCCGACAAGATGCGCGCGAAGGCGACCAAGGCTACCGCTGCCCAGAACATGGCCGAAGGGCCGAGCGACTGCTCGCCGGCATCGAAGCCGAGCGTGCGGCAGACCGGGTGGCCAAGATCAGGTTCCCGGAGCCGGCGCTCTGCGGGAAGACCCCCCTGACCGCGTCCGACTTGAGGAAGGGGACGGATCGCTCGAGGTGTTCACGGGAGTCGATCTTGCCATCGACAAGGGCAGCCAGGTCGTCGTCCTCGGACTGAACGGGGCGGGCAAGACCACCCTGCTTCGGATTCTGGCGGGCATCGAGCCGTCCGACACCGGTGAGGTCCTGCCCGGCCACGGCCTGCGGCTCGGCTACTACGCCCAGGAGCACGAGACGCTGGACGTCACTCGTACGGTGTTGGCGAACATGAAGACGGCGGCGCCGGAGCTCAACGAGACCGATGTCCGCAAGGTGCTCGGCTCCTTCCTGTTCTCCGGCGACGATGTCGACAAGCCGGCCGGGGTGCTGTCGGGCGGTGAGAAGACCCGGCTCGCGTTGGCGACGCTGGTCGTCTCCAGCGCGAACGTCCTGTTGCTCGACGAGCCGACGAACAACCTCGATCCGGCGTCCCGGGCCGAGGTGCTCTCGGCGATCAAGAACTACGCGGCGCGGTCGTCCTGGTCACCCACGACGAGGGAGCGGTCGACGCGCTCATCCGGATCGTGTTCTGCTGCTTCCCGACGGCGTCGAGGACCTGTGGAGCCCGGAGTATGCGGATCTGATCTCTCTGGCCTGATCGGCGCGATGATCAAGACCGGGATCACCCGTTCAAGATGATCTTGCGGAGTCCGCTTGATCACAATTTGTATTGCGCTCAGCCGTTGCCAGAAGATGATCTTGACAAGTCGATCATTGATCGTAGCCCGTCATCGGTCGTCTGGGCTCGACGACTCCGAGGATGGAGGAACATGGCGGTGGCCACGGCTGGCTAAAGGCTCACGGATCACTGGTGCACAGCGCAGCACACTGGCTTCCAACTTCGCGAAGCGGTATGCGGCCGGCGACAGTATCCGGAAGATCGCTGAGGACGCTGGTCGCTCCTTCGGTTTCGTGCACGGCGTGCTGAAGGAATCCGGAGTACCGCTGCGCGGTCGCGGGGGAGCCACCCGCGGTCCAGCCAAGAAGGCCGCCAAGAGCGCGCCCGCCAAGACGACCGCCACCAAGGCCGTAGCTGCGAACACCGCCAAGAAGTCGACCGCGGCGAGCAAGAAGGCCCTCCGGCGAAGGCCACCAAGACCGCGGCGAAGGCTCCCGCGGCCAAGAAGGCGACGGCGAAGGCCGCCGGCCAAGAAGGTCACCAGCAAGAAGGCGAGTGGGACCAAGGCTGCCTCCAAGGTGACCGCGAAGGCGGCCTCGACCAAGGCGGCGGCAGCGAAGGTTGCCAAGAAGGCGCCGACGAAGAAGGCGACGACCAAGGCTCCCGCGGCGAAGTCGGCGGCGAAGAAGGCCGCTCCCGCGAAGAACGCCCCGGCAGCGAAGAAGACCGACGACCAGGAAGGCCACAGCGAAGAAAGCCGCCAAGAAGCCCTGATCAGCTGGGCGCCACTGGACCGGGTCGCCCCTGCAGCCGTCGCCTCGGCTGCGTGGCAACGCGAGCCGCTCGCGCATCCCGGATCGACGACATCCGATCCGGGATGTGGCATGCCCGCCTACGGTGGACGGGGCGCAGGAGGACAGCGCCGTCGGAATGAGGTGCACGGATGTCGATCATGGGTGGAATGCGGGGTGGCGGCGCCGGTCTGATGCGGCGTATGTCGCACGATCCCGAGATGAGCGCACACCAACTCACGAAGGGGGTGCTGCGCCGGATGCTCACGTTCGCCCGGCCGTACCGCGGCTGATCGTGGTCTTCATCGGGCTGGTGGTGATCTCGTCGGCACTGGCCATCGCGCCGCCGCTGCTGGTCAAGAAGATCATCGACGAGGGCGTGCTGGCGGGCAACCGTCGGTTGGTCATCAAGCTGGCCGGGCGTGGTCGCCCTGCTCGCGGTTCTGCAAGCCAGCCTCGGTCTGATCCAGCGCTGGTGCTCGTCCAAGATCGGCGAAGGTCTGATCTTCGACCTGCGGACCCAGGTCTTCGACCACGTCGTGCAGATGCCGGTCGCGTTCTTCACCCGGACCCAGACCGGCAAGCTGGTCTCCCGGCTCAACTCCGACGTGATCGGCGCCCAGCAAGCCTTCACCTCGACGCTGTCCACCGTGCTGTCCAACCTGATCAGCCTGGTGCTGGTGCTGGTCGCGATGCTCGTACTCAGCTGGCAGCTCACCGTGGCCGCGCTGATCATGCTGCCGATCTTCTTGATCCCGGCCAAGATCGTCGGCCGCAAGCTCGCCGACCTCACCCGGCAGCAGATGCAGTTCAACGGCGACATGTCGGCCAGCATGACCGAGCGGTTCAGCGTCAGCGGTGCGCTGCTGGTCAAGCTGTTCGGCCGGTCGAGCCGAGGAGCACGACCGATTCGCCGAGGCGGGCGCGGTGCCGCGACGTCTCGGTCAAGATCGCCATGAACGGCCGGTTCTTCATGACCTCCCTCGGCCTGGTGGCCGCCCTGGCCACGGCACTGGTCTACGGCGTCGGCGGCTCTTTGGCCATCGACGGCCTGCTGACCGTCGGCACCCTGACCGCGCTGGCCGGCCTGCTCAGCCAGCTGTACGGGCCGCTCACCTCGCTGACCAACCTGCGGATCGACGTGATGAACGCGCTGGTCAGTTTCGACCGCGTCTTCGAGGTGCTCGACCTGGTGCCGATGATCGCCGACGCCCCGGACGCCGTGCCGGTCGGGTCCGGCCTCGGTCGAGTTCGACCGGGTGTCGTTCACCTACCCGACCGCCGCCGACGTCTCGCTGGCCAGCCTGGAGTCCATCGCCGCCCTCGACAGCGCCCCAACACCGAGGTGCTGCACGACTTGAGCTTCACCGCCGCGGCCGGCCAGACGGTCGCGCTGGTCGGTCGCTCCGGGGGCGGCAAGACGACCATGACGCACCTGATCGCCCGGCTGTACGACGCGACCTCGGGCACCGTCCCGGTGGCCGGCACCGACGTCCGCGAGCTGCAGCTGGACTCGCTGCGCGCACGCCGTCGGCTACGTCACCCAGGACGCCCACATGTTCCACGACACCATCCGCGACAACCTGCGCTACGCCAGCCCGACGCGACCGACGAGCGAGATGTGGCGGCGCTGGCCGCCGCCCAGATCGACGAACTGGTCCGAGTCCTGCCGGACGGCCTGGACACGGTCGTCGGCGAACGCGGCTATCGGCTGTCCGGCGGCGAACGACAGCGGCTGGCGATCGCCCGGCTGCTGCTCAAGGCGCCGCCGATCGTCGTGCTGGACGAGGCGACCGCCCACCTCGACTCCGAGTCCGAGCCCGCCGTCCAGCGCGCGCTCGACCTGGCCATGGAGGGCCGGACCAGCATCGTGATCGCGCACCGGCTGTCGACGATCCGCAACGCCGACCTGATCCTGGTCGTCGACCAGGGCCGGATCGTCCAGCGCGGCCGGCACGACGAGCTGCTGGCCGACGGCGGCCTGTACGCGGAGCTGTACCGCACCCAGTTCGCCGAGCCCGGTAGCCGCCAAGGCGCGGTGCATCGCGGTCGCCACGCGCCGACGTCGACCGCGACCGTGACCGTCGGCCGGTCCGGGCTCGCGACATCGGCGTCGATCTAGCGGCGTCGGGTCTGGTGGAAGGCGTTCGGGCCCATCGCGACCAGGTCCGCCACCACCTCGGCGCGGCCACCGCGTAGCGCCGCTCGACCGCTCCCGGTCGCGGGCTCGGAAGAGGTCGGCCAGGCTGTCGGGCGAGCCGTTCGTGCTTGTCGGGCTCGATGTCCAGCAGCCCGAGCGCCGCCGCAGCTCGATCAGGTGATCCGGCGCTCGGGGTCACGGTGAGCACGCCGTCCGGCCGGCTCGCAGGACCCGGGCGAACTCGGCGGGATTGCGCGGGCGCGAAGACGCTGAGCACCACGTCCACGGCCGCGTCGGCCACCGGCAGCGTCCGCCAGACATCGGCCACCACCGCGCCGACCCGTGGATGGGCCCGCGCGGCCCGCCGGGCCGGCGGCGGGGGAGACGTCGAGGGCGACCCCGCGGGGCTGCGGCCGCGTCGTCGACGATCCGCCACGCCAGCAGGCGGCCAGCAGCCGCCGGTCCGGCACCGACGTCCAGCACCCGCGATCCGGGGACCGACCGCGGCGAGCGCGGCGTCGGCCAGCGCGTCGGCGACGGGTCGAAGTAGCCCCGCGGCCAGGAACCGCTCCCGGGCCGCCGACCATCGCCGCGGTGTCCGCGTTGGCCGGTGCGGCCCGGCCGAGCAGGTTCAGGTAGCCCTGGCGGGCCAGGTCGAACGCGTGGCCCTGCGCCGCAGCGCACGCCGCGACCGTCCGGCGCCATCGACCAGGCTGCTCCGGCAGCAGCGGGCAGGCCGAGCAGGTCGAGGACCGCGGCGATGGGCATCGCCGGTCCGCGCTACAGCGAGCGCAGCGCGCCGCCCTCGACCGGGACCACGCACCCGGTGAGGTACGACGCGGCGGGCGACAGCACGAACGCCGCCACCCGGCCGAACTCCTCCGGCCGGCCGTAGCGGCGCAGCGGGATCGCGGCCTCGCCGGCCGCCCGGGCCGCGCCGGGTCGGCGTCGAGCGAGTCGAGCTGCTGGACGCGCTCGGTCTCGACCCGGCCGGGCATCAGGCCGACGACCCGGGTGCCCCGGGGGCCCGAGCTCGTCCGCGAGCTGCTTGACCAGCATGCCGAGACCGGGGCGGAGCCCGTTGGAGCGCGGCCAGGCCCGGGATCGGCGACCTGACCGAGGTGGACAGCACCCAGGCGATCGCCAGGTCGGGCGCCGTGCCGCGGGCCACGACCTCGCGGCTGACCCGCAGCGCGGCGAGGAAGACCGACGTCGAACGCCGGCGCCACTGCTCCTCGGTGGTGCCGAGCACGCGCGCCGGCCGGCGGGCCGCCGACGCTGACCAGCGCGCCGTCCAGCCGGCCGTACGTGTCGCAGCGCCACGCGCAGGCCGCTCGGCGGTGCTGCGGGTCGGCCAGGTCGGCGGCCAGCGCCGACGGCCCGCTCGCTGCCCAGCTCGGCGACCGCCTCGGCCAGCACCTCCGCCCGCCGGGCCACCAGCACGACCCGGGCGCCCTCGGCGACCAGCTGCGCCGCGCGTGGCCCGGCCCAGCCCGCTGCTGGCGGCGGTGACGACGAAGACGCGATCGGTCAGTCCGAGATCCATGGGTCGACCTCCCACGGCTGCCTGGTGCTCGCCTCCGTTCACGTCCTGGTGCACTGCGGCGCACACGCCGCGCGATGGACGGCGCTCGAAGCGCGAAGTACCGCCACCGAGTGAGGACAGGCGCAGCGCCACTAGGGCGGCGGACGGCCCGGGTGGCTGGGGGGCGGCTCAGGACCGGCTGGGCCGGTCGGACGCTGGGCGGTCCGGCGCCGGGCCGGCTCCGGCGGCCGGGGTCTTGCGGGCCCGTCGCGGTCGCGCAGGTCGCCGCGGATGAAGACGACGATGCCGGCGACGCCGATGCCGGTGAACATGAACCACTGCACGGCGTACCAGAAGTGCGGGCCGTCGGAGATCTCCGGCAGCGCGATCGGCTGTGAAGCCGCCGGACCTGCGGCGGGTCGACGGTCAGCAGTGCCGATGTAGCCGTCGACGACCGGGTAGGGGAGCGTCGCGCCGATGGCGTCGGAGTCGATCAGCCGCACCGACGCCGTTCGACCGGCGATCGCGCGCCGCGGCGGCCCTCCTCGTTGCGCCGGACGTGCCCGACGACGCGTGACCTCGCCGGCCGGCGGCGGCGGTGCCGCGTCGGGGATCTGCTGCGCCGCCGGGCAGCGGGACGAAGCCGCGGTCGACCAGCACCGCGCCGGCTCGCGGTCCGCAGCGGGGTGACGACCTCGTAGCCGCTCGGGTCGCCGTGCTGCGGTAGCGGAGCACGAACTGGTGCTCGGCGTCGAAGGTGCCGACGCGCTCGACCCGCTGCCACTGGTCGGCGTCGGTGATCGGTGCGGGTGAAGACCTCGGTCGTACGGCGTGACCGGCGCGCTCTCGTTCGCCACGGTCGAGACGTTGCGCTCCTGCGCTGGTGCAGCCGGTCGAGCTGCCACTCGCCGAGGTTGACGAACGACGGTGCCCAGGACGGCGACGAAGAC
Organism: uncultured Alphaproteobacteria bacterium; assembly: GCA_963795365.1. Lineage (GTDB taxonomy): Bacteria > Pseudomonadota > Alphaproteobacteria > Rhizobiales > Xanthobacteraceae > Bradyrhizobium. The sequence goes on along the minus strand of CAWCHW010000034.1, from coordinate 168,234 downwards.
GATCAGCAGGGTCCAGCGGACCCAGAGCCGGCGCACGTCCCAGGTTCGTCGGTGGCGGCAGCTCCGGCTGGGCCCGGTCAGTCGTCGGGTCAGCGTCGGCATCGTGACTCGAGTCGGATCGGGCCTCGGCGTCGAGGCCAGGGCAGCGTCGTGGCCTCGGCCGCCGCCGCGCCCAGCGTCGGCCCCGCGGCCGACCGCCACCCCGACCAGGAAGGTGGTCAGCGGGGCCGGCGACGCCGCTCGACCCCGTGCGCGGCCTCGCGGGCCAGGTCGAGCAGCGTCGTCACCGACGCCGTCGTCCAGGCGGACGTCGTCGGTCCGAGCTCGGCGGACAGCCGCGCGAGCCACTCGTCGATGTCCATCGTCGCTCCGCTCGCCGGGCGTCCTCGGGCGTCGTCGTTGGCTTCCGCTGCCAGGATGGTGCCATGGGACGCGTCACCGCGGCACCCGGTGCTGCACCTCGGCACCGGACGTCGGCGCGTGCGGCGCAGCGACACGCTAGCCGTCGAGGAGCCGCTGGAGGTGCGCCTGGACGGGTCACGCCTTCGTGGTCACGATGCGGACCCCCGGCGACGACATCGACCTGGTCCACGGCCTGCTGCACGGCGAGGGCGTGATCGCCACCGCTGGCCGACGTGGTGACCGCCCGCTACTGCGCGGGCGCCGACGACGGACGGGCTGCAACACCTACAACGTGCTCGACGTGGCCTGGCCCCGGCGCCGCGACACCCGAGGCGGCGCCGCGCGCAGTGTCGTGACCACCAGCGCCTGCGGGCATCTGCGGCACGCACAACATCGACCAGCTCGGCGCGCGGAGCCGCTACCCGACCACGGTCCGGCGGTGCCGCTCCGTCAGGAGGTGCTCGAGGCCGGCCCGAACTGCTGCGCGAGCACCAGCGGGCCTTCGACAAGACCGGCGGGCTGCACGCGGCCGGGCTGATGGACGCCGACGGCGGATGGTCTGCGTCCGCGAGGACGTCGGTCGCCACAACGCGGTGGACAAGGTCATCGGCTGGGCGATGCGGGAGGGCCGGCTGCCGCTCACCGACACGTTGCTCGTGGTGTCCGGCCGGGCGTCGTACGAGCTGACCCAGAAGGCGGTGCTGGCCGGGATCGGGCTGCTGGTCGCCGTGTCGGCGCCGAGCTCGCTGGCCGTCGAGCTGGCCGCGAGGCCGGGCTGACCCTGGTCGCCTTCGTCCGCGGCGACAGCATGAACGTCTACACCCATCCGGGCAGAGTCGCCGTCCGTGCGGTGGCGATGCCCACCGGCGGGAGCTGAAACAACGGCCGGTCAGGCCGCGGGCGCGCACTAGAGTGGGGCAATGACCGCCCTGCTACCGCTGCCGCACCTGCGCCCCGCGCTGGCCCGCGGATCGCGGCCGGGGTCGGGCTCGGGGCAGGGGCCTGACGTCGAACCCGGCTCAACCGGTCGGGCGCTCGCCGACGACTACGGTCGGGTCGCCACGGACCTGCGCGTGTCGGTGACCGATCGCTGCAACCTGCGGTGCACGTACTGCATGCCGGCCGACGGCCTGCCCTGGCTCGGTCGCGACGAGCTGCTGACCGAGGACGAGATCTTCCGGCTGGTGGACATCGGCACCCGACTGCTGGGCATCCGGACGGTCCGGTTGACCGGCGGCGAGCCGCTGCTGGATCGAGGGCTGGAGGGGCTGGTGTCGCGGATCGCGTCGCTGCGGCCCCGCCCGGCGATCGCGCTCACCACGAACGGGATCGGGCTCGCGGGCCGGGCGGCACCGCTCGCCGCAGCCGGGCTGGACCGGATCAACGTCTCCCTGGACACGCTGGACCGGGCGACGTTCCGGCAGCTCTCCCGCCGCGATCGGCTCGGCGACGTCCTGGCCGGCGTCGCCGCCGCCCGGGCGGCGGGCCTGCGGCCGGTCAAGATCAACACCGTTCTGATGCGGGGCGTCAACGACCACGAGGCGTCGGCGCTGCTGCGCTGGGCGATGGCCGAGCAGGTCCAGCTGCGCTTCATCGAGCAGATGCCGCTGGACGCTCAGCACGCATGGCAGCGCACGGAGATGGTGACCGCCGACGAGATCCGCGACCGGTTGTCGGCCGACGTCGACCTGGTCGAGGACGAGGTCGACGCGGAGCGCCGGGGGAGCGCCCCCGCCGAGCTGTTCCGGGTGGCGGGCACCGAGCACCGGGTCGGCATCATCGCCTCGGTCACCCGTCCGTTCTGCGGCGCCTGCGACCGGGTCCGGCTGACGGCCGACGGCCAGATCCGCAACTGTCTGTTCGCCCGCACGAGTCGGACCTGCGTACGCCGCTGCGGACCGGCGCCGGTGACGAGGAGATCGCCGACCAGTGGGTGCGCGCCGTCGTGGCAAGCACCCGGGCCACGGCATCGACGACCCGAGCTTCCTGCAGCCCGACCGGCCGATGTCGGCCATCGGCGGCTGACTCCCGCCCGCCGGCACGACCACGTCGTTGTCGGGCTCTCGAGCGAGCGGGGACGCGCCAGAACCTGACGAGTCGGAGAGGCCATTGAGACCGGAGGCCGCGACGCTCTACCCGACCACCCTGATCCGCCGGGTACGACCGGTGCCGGTCGGCGGGCCTGCGCCGGCTTCAGTGGGTGAGGTCAGGACGGGCGCGGCTGCGCCCGTTCCGCCCCTTGCGGCGGCTCCGGTCGATCTGCTGATCGAGGCCGGCCGGGTGACCGCGATCGGCGCCGATCTGGCGGCGTCAGGCGTCGACCTGGCGGCGGACGGCGTCGACCTCGTCCTGGATGCCGACGGCCGCTGGGCGATCCCGGGGCTCTGGGACGCACACGTCCACCTGCGGCAGTGGGCGCAGACCCGGAACCGGCTGGACGTGAGCGCGGCCCGATCGGCCGCCGAGGTCTGCGAGCTGGTTGCCCGCCACGCCACGACGCGTCCCGCGGACGGCTCGCCGATCCTCGGCTACGGCCACCGCTCCGCCGCTTGGCCCGACCTGCCGACCGTAGCCGCGCTGGATGCGGTCGGCGGATTGCACCCGGTCATCCTGACCAGCGGCGACGCGCACAACGGCTGGCTCAACACAGCGGCGCTGCAGCTGCTGGGCGTGCCCGACACGACCGGACCGATCGTGGAGAACGACTGGTTCGCGCTGATGCCGGCGGTCACCGAGCTCGCCGGACGGGCGCTCGACGACTTCGCCGCCGTCGAGGCCGCCGTGGCGGACGCGGCCGCCCGCGGCGTGGTCGGCATCACCGACTTCGAGTTCGCCCTCGGTTTCCTCGACTGGCCGGAGCGGTTCGCCTCCGGCGTGGACCGACTCCGGGTCCGGCCGGCGGTCTATCCCGACGGTCTGGATGCGGTGATCGCCGCCGGACTCGGGACCGGTGACGGCCTGCCCGGCACGGGTGCGCTCGCCACCATGGGGCCGCTCAAGATCATCTCCGACGGGTCGCTGAACACCCGGACGGCGTACTGCTGCGAGCCGTACGTCGACTCCGTGCGCGACGGGAGCGCGCCGAGGGCGGTACATCCGAACGGGCTGCAGAACTACGACTCGGCGGAGCTGGTCGAGCTGCTCGGCCGGGCGACGGCGAATCGCTTGCAGGTCGCACTGCACGCCATCGGTGACGCCGCCGTGCAGGCAGCGCTGGACGCGTTCGCCGCGACCGGTGCCCGCGGCGGGATCGAGCACGCCCAGCTGATGCGGCGCGACGACGTTCCTCGGATGGCCGCGCTCGGGTTACGGGCCAGCGTGCAGCCGGTGCATCTGCTGGACGACCGCGACATCACTGCCTTGTGCTGGCCGGACCGGGCCGACCGGCTGTTGGATTGGAAATGAATCCGCCCGGTCGGCCGCAAGCCCGCGGCCTTGATGGCGTCGAGCGCGTAGAGCGCGCCGATCGTGCCCGATTTCATGTCGCAGGCACCGCGGCCGTACATCCGGCCGTCCTTGACGGTCGGCGAGAACGGCGGCGTCTCCCACATGTCGAGCGGTCCCGCCGGCACGACATCGCAATGGCCCTGCAGGATCAATGATTTTCCCGCGTTGTTTTGCGGACGGTAGGTCCCGACCACGGTGCGCGCCCTGGAGAAGTCGTGCTCGATCGGTCCGTAGCCGCGCAGATCCCGGAGATCGTCGAGATTGATGTGCCAGTCGTCGACCTCATAACCGCGCTCGCGCAGGAGATCGGCGATCATGTCCTGGCAAGGCCCCTCCGCGCCGCGGGTCGAGGGGATCGCGACGAAGTCGCGGGTGGTGGCGAGCTGCGCGTCGAAGCCGGCGTCGATGGCGTCGATAATTTTTTGTCTGGTATCGGCAGCTATCATTTGCGTTGTTGTCCTTGTTTCCGCCGATCAAACCATACTTCGCCCGCGATGGGCAGGCTTTGCCCGGCTTTCAGAATCGGCAGCGCGTCCCTACACTCCGCGCCATGACCGCTTCGCGCATCATCCTCGCCTTCGTTTTGTTCGCGGCTACGGCCGCTTCGGCGCTCGCACAGACACAGCATGTCGCTCGCGAGCAGGACATCGTGGGCTTGCGGCTCGGTCAGCGCGTGATGGTCGATGACGGAACCTGCCCTAGCGGGCAAATCAAGGAAGTCTCGGGCGCCAAGATGACGCCGTCGGGCGTGACGCCCGCGCGCACCTGCGTTCCGCGCCTCGCAGCGAAGAAGAAATAGCTGCTGCCGAGTGGTATAAAGCCCGCCGGACCGCTCATCAACGAGGGAGACTGTCCATGGGCGAGAAGCAGGCGTCCGCTTGCCGGATGAAAAGCACGGCCCCGTACTTCCTGGTCGACGACGTCGTTGCGACCGCGGAATATTACCGCGACGTTCTCGGCTTCTCCTTCGACGAATTCTTCGGCGTTCCGCCGAGCTTCACCATCGTGAGCCGCGACAGCATCCGCATCCTGCTCCGTCAAGTCCGCCCCGCACGAGCGCCGGTGGCGCGGCCGAACCGGAGCGTGATGGATGAAACTTTCGATGCCTATGTCTGGGTCGACAACGTCGATGCGCTCGCGGCCGAGCTGCGCGCAAGGAAAGCGGACATTGTCGAGGGGCCGACCGACCGCATCTACCGGATGCGCGAACTATTCGATTCGCGACCTCAACGGCTATGTGCTGGCCTTCGGGGAGGGATAAACTTGCGCCTGCGGATCAGTTCGTCGCCTGCGTCGCCGGATCGAACATGCATTGCAGCGTCGGCTTGGCGATCTTGGTGAAGGTCGGGCCGATCTCGGCCTGTTTCGACGCCGGCACCCACTCGCTCTCGATAGTGGGCACGCCCGTTTCGCCGATGCCGCGGAGCAAGGCCTCGCGCAGGTCGATATCGTCGACCATGGCGGCGGCGTGGTCATGGAGACAGCCGCAGACTTCTTCAGGATGCGCCCAGCGACCGAGCATGTGAGGCGCGCATTGACGGACGAATTCAGTGCGGGGATCGGTGATCCGCATCGACGCGCGAATCTGCTGCTGCGCCTGCACGGGATGATTGAGGAGGAAGGTTGCGACGAAAGCGAGCGCGCAAATACGAAGGAGCATGATGGCCTTTTCGGCGAATTGCCTGGATCTGTCTAGTTCAGCCGTCAGCGTACGGCAACGACCAGCGTCTGGGACGGCGTAACCGGGGTGCCGTTGTAGGAGAAGGTGCCGACATTGGGCAGTCCGCTCTCCATCGAACCGGCCATCGACGAGCCAGCAATCACGAACACGAAGGCGAGGATGAAGCTGACGGTCCGCATTGACTTCTCTCCGGATTTCCCTGTCGGCGCTGTCCGCCGGTATTCGTTGGTCGCTTGATAACCATCAGCGGTTTCCGGAATTCTGCGCCAAAAGGCGAAAATGGTTTCGTGGAGAGGAGAATTGTTTCGTCGCCCCACATGCGACGAAACAATTCGAGACTGAATCTCAGAGATTCCAAGCGCTTGGCCGTCGGTCATTGGACCAGATGATCGGCCAATGGCCGATCCGCCGCCAAGCCGCACGCGCGCCGCTCAGGCGGGCTTATTCCCGCTTTCCACCGGGCCCACGGGTGAACCCGCCCCTCGCCGCGGTCGACTTATGGGAACCGCGAAACTCAAAGCGCCGTTCCGCGTTGTCTTGTTCCTCGGCAAAGGATGGCAGTCATGGGCAGTGGCGACATCGTCGTTGGCAATGCGATCCCCAAGTCCGACCCATCGGCCGAGAAAGGCCCGGCCGAAATCGCCGATCCGCGGCGATCGCCCAAGCCACGCCAGCAGCAGATGTGCGGGGCGATGAGCCAGCAGGGGGACGGCAACCATTCGCCTTCCCAGCCGCAGGAATTTCTCAGGCTGGTCGGCTACCGCTATCCGAAGGTCAGGCCGCCGGGCGCGCCCAGCTAACGCACCGTTACTGGATGAACTCGCCGCATTTCTGGACTGCGTTGTCGGTGGCGCCCCAAGGCATGACCGGCACCGTCGAGGTCGAATTCTTCGGCGAACCGTCGATCAGCTTGTCGGAATAGACCATGTAAACCAGCGTGTTACGCTTGGCGTCGCATCCCCTCACGATCTGCATTCTCTTGAAGAACAGCGAGCGGCGCTGGCGAAACATGTCCTCGCCCTGCTCCATCTTGCCCTTGAAATGGATCGGCCCGATTTGGCGGCAGGCCAGCGAAATGTCGGAAACTTGTTCAGACAGCCCGAGCCAGCCGGCGTAACCACCTTTCTCCGGGACGGTAAAATGGCAGGCGACGCCTTCAACCTGGGGGTCATCGACACCGTAGGTTGCGAGTTTGTCGTTCGGGCTCAGCAATTTGAACACGGTCGAGCGGCGGAAGATCAGATCCGGCTCGTCGGCGGCCAAAGCCGACGAAACCGGCCATGCCAGCCACGCGACCAACAACAAGCACAGGATATTTAGCCGCGTGTCACACGGCCTTAAGGTGGGCGATGTCATGGAGTACTCCGGGTGGGCGAACCCATGTAGGGACGCAAACTTGTCTCGGAAAGGCCTCCCGGTAGCTGGCTGCCTTTAACGTAATGTGAGGCTTTTTTGCTACGCTTGGGCCGAAAACTGCAGGGATTAGAGGTGCTACGCTGGTTAACGCCTCTGGCGTCTGCGAAACTGACGAAAACTGGAATGATCGAGGACTCGAAAATGAACCGCGTAAGCGCGCTGCGCGCCTCCGCTTCGACCGGAGCGCTTTTCCGCGCTGCCCTTTTGACGGCGGCCGGCATCATTGCTGCCGCGACGCCCGCCGACGCCGCGCTCTATTACTATCGGGACTCCGATTCCGGGATTTATGGTTCCTCCGAACAACCGCAGCGGCCGCGCCAACCACAGCGCGCGCGCCGCGCGCCGAAGAAACAGGAAATCAAAGTCAAGGAGACCACGGTCCATCCACAACTGCCGTTGGTCATCTCGGTTTCAATCGGCAGTCAGCGCGTGAAGATCTACGACGCCAACGGCCTGTTCGCCGAAGCGCCGGTGTCGACGGGGATGCCCGGACATCCGACTCCGCAGGGTGTGTTCAGCGTGATCGAGAAGGATCGCTACCACCATTCGAACATCTACAGCGGCGCGCCGATGCCGTTCATGCAGCGCATCACCTGGGGCGGCGTCGCGTTGCACGCGGGCGTTCTGCCGGGCTATCCGGCTTCGCACGGCTGCATCCGCATGCCCGGTGACTTCGCCACCAAGATGTGGGGCTGGACCAAGATGGGCGCGCGGGTGTTCGTCACGCCCAGCGATCTGCCGGCACCAACGGCGTTCTCGCATCCGTTCCTTGCCGCCTACAAGGTCGCGCCACAGCCGGTCGCCACCGAGCCGCCGGCAGATCCTGACGCGAAAGTCGGGCCGAAGGCTGATCTGGGCGCGCCCGTAATCAAGTCGATCGAGACCAAGCTCGATCTGCGGCCGTCAGTCGGACACGACAAGCCTGCCGATGCCCCCACAACGCGCACCGCCGACGCAGGGAGCAAGACCGCTGTCACGATGACCGATGCGGGCGGAGCGCCGCGCTCGGAAGCCAAGATCGAGACGGCTGACGCGGCCGGCAACGGTCCGGTCAAAACCGGAGAGACGACCGGTGAAGCGAAGCCTGATGTCGCCGAAACTGTGAAGCAGGCCGCTCCCGAGCAGAACGTCGCGGAGGCGAAACCGGTCGAGGCGCCGGCGATAGCTCCCGAAACCGGCGCGACGCCGGTGGGAGCCGCCAAGGCCGAGGGCGATGACGCCAAGCCGGAGCGCAACGCCAGCACCGATGTAAAGGCAGCCGAACCAGCCAAGCCGGTCGACGCCAAGACCGAGTCGAAGGTCGACGCGCCGAAGGCCGCGGAGACGCCGAAGGCCGAAGCCAAACCGGATACCGTCAAGGCCGACGTCGCAAAGCCCGACGATGCCAAGCCTGCGAAGAAAGATGATGCCCGCATCACGCCGCCCGCCAAGGTCGTAAAGGAATCGCCGAGGCGTACTGGCCAGATCGCGGTGTTCATTAGCGGCAAGGATTCCAAGCTCTACGTCCGGCAGAATTTCGCGCCGCTGTTCGATGTGCCCGTGACCATCGCTGCCGGTGATCGCCCACTCGGCACGCATGTGTTCACCGCGCAAGTCGACAAGGATGACTCCAACGCCCTGCATTGGTCCGTCGTGACGGTGCCGATGCACTCCCGCGTGGCGCGTGGCGAGGACCGGCGCGAACGGGTAGCTTCCCGCAAGCACAAGGGCGCGCCACCCCCGCCGCCGGTCGAGGTCAAGCAGATCGCAGCGGACAGCCCGACCGAGGCGCTCGACCGCATCACCGTTCCGCCGGAGGCGATGGCGCGCATCGCCGAGGCGCTGAGCACGGGCGGCTCGATCATCGTGGCGGACCAGAGCATCAAGCAGGGCGAGACCGGCGAATACACCGACTTCATCCTGTCGCTGCGCTAGCTCCTGGTGAGGAGCGCGTCTTCGCGCGTCTCGAACCATGAGACTGTTCGCGGCTCCTCAGGATGAGGGCGACAGTCGCTTGTCCGAATGGCTGCGGCTAAAACAGCGCCGGCATGGACCAGGCCTCTCATCTTCCCGCACGTTCCGACGCATTTGACCGGCTGAGCTTCCTCGGCTGGCGATGGAGCGTTGCCGCCGTGATCGCAGGGCTTGCCGTCTCCTTCCTGGTGTTCGGCTATTTCGTCGTCTACTGGCGCAATGCCGACATGGATTTCATGGTGGTCTACAGCGCGCTCGCCATGAATGCCGGCAAGCCGCAGCAATATCTCGACCACACCGCCTATTTGACCATCCTGTCGGTGAAATCCTGGTTCGCACTGCTGCATCGACTTGGCCTGCTCGATGCATGGACGCTGCCGGCGATACCCAAGGCCACCGATGCCGCCGCCTTCGACGCGGCGATGACGCATGCGGTCCGCGCGGGCCGCGTGCTGGCCTTCGCCATCGGCATCGGCTGTATTGCGGTCTTCGCCGCGCTGTCGCGGCTGATCGTGCGCGACTGGCGCGTCGCACTGCTCGCAACCCTTGCCTTTGCATTGTCCGGCGGGATTGCCGTGCATCTGCGCATCCTGCGCAGCGAGCTCGTCGCTGCCTTCCCGGTGATCTTTGCGTTGATGCTCTTGATCGCGATCGGCCGTCGCGCCCATGTCGCGCGACCGCTTGGGCTGGTGCTGGCATCGGCACTCTGCGTGCTCGGCCTCGAAAACAAGGTGCAGGCCGTCCTCCTGATCGGCGTGCTTCCGGTGCTGATCCTGCCGTTCGGCGGAGCGCAAAGCACAAGCGCGGGATTCTGGAGGACGGGTCGCGCCTGGATCGCGGTGGCGATCGCGGCAATCTTTGCAATCGCCACGGTGTGGACGGCATGGCCGCTTCTCGTGGTCGGACTCGACCGCAGCCTGCTTGTTTCAGCGCAATTCCATCCGCTGCTGCTCAACCGTTACGGCATTTATCAATGCGCACTGCTCGTCCTGATCGCAGGTTGCATGATCGCCTACGCCAGGCTCTGGCGGATCAGCATTCCTGAAACGCTGGCGTCGATCTGTGCGGTCGTCGCGGGCGCGGCGCTCGCGCTGCTGCTGCTCGACCTCGACTACAACACCGCCAACGCGATCGCCGTGGTCAATCCGCTGGAGAAGATGCTGACCTTTGCCGATCCCAACACCGCGAACGCCGCTGATAGCGCAAGTCCCGTGGCTGCGATCCTGCTGTTGTTGCAAGGCCTCGGCTCGGTGCTCGCGCGCTACACATTCGTGCTGCATTCCTCGCCGCGGCCGACGGTGTTCCTGATCTGGTTGATTGTGCCGGGCATCATCTACGCGTGGCGGCGTGACGAGCGGCAGGCCGCGTTGCAGGCGGCCAGTTTGATGCTTGCCGCGCTCGCCATCGATACGCTCGGTGTCCGCCGCGGATTGAAAGCAGAATATTTCATCTTCAGCGATCCGCTGATCATCATCGCAGGCGCGATCCTGCTGGACCATTTGCGCGACCTGCGCTTCCACAAATGGGCGTTTCCGATCGCGGCCACGCTGCTCGGGCTGCACATCGCGTTCAGCCAGGCCGAGCCGGTCAAATACGCCTTCAAGCGGACAGGCCCGGAATCGACCTGTGAATGGAATTCCTACTACATGCCGCTGATGCCGCTGCCGTGGTGTCCGGCGCGGTCGTAACGGCCTGTTGAGCGGAGGCGTGTCTCGGCCGTGGTATGTTCAATACGTTGTGCAGGGAGGGCCCCATGATCGACCGCAGGACCATGATTGCCGGAGCGCTCGCCGCGGCGACTGCGCCGTCCACCGCGCGTGCGGAGGGCCAGGTGAGCCGCATCACGGCCTACGCATTCTCCTTCCCCGCGCTCGAGAGCGGCGATATCCGCCTTGCCGAATACACCGGCCATCCCTTCCTCGTCGTCAACACGGCCTCGCAATGCGGCTACACCCCGCAATATGCCGGACTGCAGCAGCTCTGGACCGAATTTCATGGACGCGGTCTCACCATCATTGGCGTGCCCTCCAACGATTTCGGCGGCCAGGAGCCGGGCGGGCCCAAGGAGATCGCACAGACCGCGCAGCACGAATATGCCGTTACCTTCCCGATCGCGGCCAAGGCGGTGGTGGTCGGCGCTGGCGCGCATCCCTTCTACAAATGGGCGGCGCAGGCGCGGCCGACCGATGTCCCGAAATGGAACTTCCATAAGTATCTGATCGGGCGCGATGGCTATATCGGCGACGTCTTTGCCTCCGCCGTGGAGCCGACCGATACGCGCGTGAAAACCGCGATCGCCAGGGCGCTCGCGGATACGTAAGCCACAGTTCCCGAAATTAACCGCGGCCGCGACATTACGGTCACATTGTAATGGGGACGCGCCTTGGCGCAGCCGCCCCGACTGGGCTATACGGGAGCTTAGGCAGGAACGCTCGGATGACGGCTCACAATGGCCGCGCGAGCCACAAATCTGGGATCAAAAAAATGCGTGTTGCGGCAGGATTGTTGGTTGCGGTTTCGCTTTGCGTGCCGGGAATGGCGTGGTCGCAGACCGCGGCACCGCAGGCGGCCCCTGCCCCGGCAGCGCCCGCTCCTGCAGCAGCGCCCGCTGCCGCTCAAGGTCCACAGCCGGCACGCGCCGCCTGCAACAATCCGGATGCGCTGGGCGTTGCCCGCACCCTCGAGATCGACACCACCGGCGGCCCGGGTTTCGGCTTCGAGCATTTCAAGGAATTGGACTTCCTGAAGGACAAGGAAGTCGTGCTGACCTTCGACGACGGCCCGTGGGAGAAGAACACGGAGATGGTGCTCAAGGCGCTCGCCGACCAGTGCACCACCGGCATCTTCTTCGAGATCGGCAAGCACGCGACCTACTACCCCGAAATCGCCAAGAAGGTTTACGCGGCCGGACATACCATCGGCACGCACACCTGGTCGCACGAAGCTCTCGTCAACAAGAAGCTCAGCGAAGACCAGCGCAAGGAAGAGATCGAGAAAGGCATCAGCGCCGTGAAGTGGGCGCTGGGCGGAATCTCGCCCGCGCCGTTCTTCCGCTTCCCGGCGCTGCAGCATCCGCCGGAGATGGTGACCTATCTCGGCCAGCGCAACATCGCGATCTTCTCCTGCGACGTCGATTCCTTCGACTTCAAGTACCACGATCCGAAGAAGGTCATGGGCCTGATCTTCCACGGGCTGGACAAGAAGGGCAAGGGCATCATCCTGATGCACGACTTCCACAAGGAGACTGCGGCGCTTCTGCCCGACCTCCTGAAACGCCTGAAGGCCGAAGGCTACAAGGTCGTCGCGATGCGCGCCAAGGCACCGGTGCAATCGCTGCCGCAATATGACGAAGCCTTGATGAAGGACGTGAAGCTGCCGACGGTGAGCAACCGGCCGCTGTCGAGCGTCGTCACCGAAGTCTCGCAGTAGAACCGGCCGCGCCAGATCGTGGCGTTCCGGATCGAAGGCTATGTCATCGTCTCGGCCGACGGCATGCTGGCCAATGCCGCGCATGTCATGCCGGATGAACTGAGGATCGAGGGCGACAAGAAATTCTTCACGGCCGCCCTCGATCGCGCCGACCTCGTCGTGCACGGCCGCAATTCAGGCGAAGCGCAGCCCAATTCGCCGAAGCGGACGCGGATCATCGTGACACGCAAGGTCGCCGCGCTCGCACCCGATCCCGAAAATCCCAAGGCGACGCTGTGGAATCCGGTAGGCAGCACGTTCGAGCAGGCGGCCGAGGCCGCAGGCGTCCGATCGGGCACCATCGGCATCATCGGCGGGCCCGCTGTGTTCGCCATGTTCATGGACCGCTTCGACACGTTCTGGCTCTCCGAGGCGCCAAAGGTCAGAATCCCCGATGGCGAAGGCTGCTTTCCCGGCGTGCCTGCGCTCACGCCGGAGCAGATCCTCAGTTCGCATGGATTGAAACCGGGAACCCCTCAGCTGCTGGACGCGGCCGAAAACGTCAGCGTCACGCCGTGGCGGCGCGACGCCTGAGGCGTTGAGCAATCAGACGTCCCCGTAGGCCGGCTCGGCGGTCCGCCGTCCCCGTCCATAGCCCGCGATCATGAACAGCGCGCCGATGATCGAGAGATTCTTCAGCGCCTCGATGATCGTCTTGGCATTGTCAGGAGCCGCCTGGTTCCAGAAATCATGGGCGTAGAAGGTCGCCGCCATCACGAAGAAGATCAGCAGGATCGCAAAGAACCGTGCACCGAAATTGAGTGCGATCATCAGACCTGCGATCACCTCGAAGGCGCCGACCGCAATCGCCAGCAGCTGCGGAAACTGCATGCTCGTCCCCGTCTCGATCTGGGCGACGTAGGGCGCAAGCAGCGTCGGAATTGTCACCTTGGCGGCGAGCATATCGGCCGTGGTCTGGATGGCGAACAGCTTGGTCGCCCCTGAATAGATGAAGAGCACGGCGAACAGGACTCGCCCGAAGGTAATGAATGGCATTGTCGGCCTCTTGGAAGCTCTAGTACCGCCGATCTGAAGTCCCTGCACCATCAGCCGTGAATTGTTATCAGGGACTTCAGATCGAAAAGCGGTACTAGCATCATAAGTCTGCTAGTGCCCATAACTTTCCGAAGTTCGTGAAAGTGCGTGCGGCGATGGATCACGAACTTCGGAAAGTGGGCACTAGTGCGAGCAAATCGAACGGTTGCGCAATTATGGAGGTTCCGCCGACGCTTTTCAAACGATTCGGCTCAGGCCCGCGCGCGGAACCGAGCCCGGTAAGTCTCCACGCTCATGTGAACAGGCTCGGCTGCTGCCTGCCCGCACGCTCCTGGGCCTCGACGGCGGCAACCGCCGTCATGTTCAGGATGCCGCGGGCGGTCACCGATGGCGTGAGAATGTGCGCGGGCCGCGCCGGTCCGATCAGGATCGGCCCGACCGGAATGGCGTCGGTGAGTACCTTGACGATCTGATGGGCGATGTTGGCGGCATCCAGCGTCGGCATCATCAGGATGTTGGCCTCGCCGTGCAAACCGGAATCCGGCAGCACCAGCTTGCGCGTGACTTCCGAGAGCGCGGTATCGCCCTGCATTTCGCCGTCGGCTTCGAGCTGCGGATGATGCAGCTTCAGGAGCGCGGTGGCATTACGCATCTTGCGCGCGGTGTCGGTGTCGTAGCTGCCGAAATCGGAATGCGACAGGAAGGCGATCCTCGGCACGAGGTTGAAGCGCCGGACGTGATTGGCGGCAAGTGCGGCCACCTCGCAAAGCTCGTCCGCGCTCGGGTTGGGTCGCACCTCGGTATCGGCGATGAAATAGGCACCCTTGGTGGTAATGAGCATGCCGAGCGCCGCGAAATCGCTGACCTCGGGCGCATGGCCGATGATGTCGCGGACGTGGCGCAGATGCCGCATATAGCGGCCTTCGAGGCCGCAGATCATCGCGTCCGCCTCGCCGCGCACGACCGCGAGCGCCGCGATCACCGTGTTGTTGGTGCGCACCAGCGTGCGCGCCGCATCCGGCGTGACACCGCGGCGGCCGGCAACCTCGATATAGGTCTGTACGTAGGAACGATAACGCGGATCGTCCTCGGGATTGACCAGGTCGAAATCGCGCCCGGCCTTGATCGACAGCCCGAACCGCTCAATCCGCGCCTCCACCACGGACGGGCGGCCGACCAGGATCAACTTGGCCAGGCCCTCTTCCAGCACCTGCTGCGTCGCGCGCAGTACGCGCTCATCCTCGCCTTCAGCATAGATCACCCGCACCGGCTGGCTCCGTGCCTTGGCGAACACCGGCCGCATGATCAGGCCGGAACGGAACGCGAAGCGCTCCAGCAGCCCGGTATATTCGTCGAAATTCTTGATCGGGCGCGTCGCAACGCCGGAGTCCATCGCGGCCTTGGCGACCGCCGGCGCGATGCGTTGAATAAGTCTGGGATCAAAGGGACTGGGGATCAGCGAGCCCGGACCGAATCCTTGCGTGTCGGCGCTAGCCAAACCGCGTACCACCACGTCGGACGGCGGATCGCGGGCAAGCTGCGCAATGGCATCGACCGCGGCGTGCTTCATCTCCTCGTTGATGGCGGTGGCGCCGACGTCGAGCGCGCCGCGGAAGATGAAAGGGAAACACAGGACGTTGTTGACCTGGTTGGGGAAGTCGGAGCGGCCGGTGCAGATCATGGCGTCGGGCCGCGCCGCGCGCGCCTCGTCCGGCATGATTTCCGGATCGGGATTGGCGAGCGCCATCACCAGCGGCCCCTTGCCCATCTGCTTGACCATATCCTGGGTAAGGACCCGCGGCGCGGAGAGACCGAGGAAGATGTCGGCGCCGCCGATCACATCGGCAAGCTTCCGCTTGTCGGTCTTCTGCGCATAAACCCCCTTCCAGCGGTCCATCAACGTCGTGCGGCCTTCATAGACCACGCCTTCGATGTCGCAGACCCAGATGTTCTCGCGTTTGGCGCCGAGCGAGACCAGCAGATTGAGGCAGGCGATCGCCGCGGCCCCTGCCCCGGAACAGACGATCTTGACGTCGGGCAGCTTCTTGCCGTTGAGCAGCAACGCATTGGTGATGGCCGCACCGACGATGATGGCGGTGCCATGCTGGTCGTCGTGAAACACCGGGATCTTCATGCGCTCCTTGAGCTGCGCCTCGATCTCGAAACACTCCGGGCCCTTGATGTCTTCAAGGTTGATGCCGCCGAAGGTCGGCTCCAGCGCCGCCACCGTCTCGACCACGCGCTCGATGGTGTCGGCCGCGATCTCGATGTCGAAAACGTCGATCCCTGCGAATTTCTTGAACAGCACCGCCTTGCCTTCCATCACGGGCTTGGAGGCCAGCGGGCCGATATTGCCGAGCCCGAGCACCGCGGTACCATTGGAGACCACCGCCACCAGATTGGCGCGGGCGGTGAGCGAGGCCGCTTCCCCAGGGTCTTTTGCGATCTCGGTGCAGGCCGCGGCGACGCCGGGGGAATAGGCCAGGGCGAGGTCGCGCTGGTTGGCGAGCGGCTTGGTGGCATGGATCTCGAGTTTTCCGGGCTGCGGCAGCCGGTGGTAGGCCAGTGCCGCGGCATGCAGGTCTTCGGAATAGGACATTCGCTTCCCCCGAGGCTCATTTTAGCCGCCGGACCATCCGGTCTCGGTGACGTAGCGACCAATTTTGCCCAGATTGGTCCGGATTTGAAGCAGGCTCAAGCGCGTTCGCGCAATCTGAGAAATGGTGCGGATTCATGCTGTCGTCATTTGGAGGGGGCCTGTTGGCGCGAGCGCAGAATGACAACGGAGTTGGGGGAGCGCTTCCGCGTTCCGGCCCGATCGCGTCCGGGCCTTGCAGGCCCGGCGCGGAAGCAGTGTAAGCTGATCGCCGAACGGTTGGCGCGGCGATCGAAGCAACATGGGCGCAAGCTCGGCATAAAGGCGAGGAACATACGATGAAGCTGGTCTATTTCGACGATTTCAAGCTCGGCGTGCTGAAGGGCGACGCCGTGGTCGATGTCAGTGCAGAGGTCAAGGACATCCCGCGGACTTGCCCGGGCGATTTGATGAACGGGCTGATCGAAAGCTGGGGCAGCTACAAGTCGCGGCTCGAGGCGGCGGTCGCGCGCGGCACAGGGGTGCCGGTCTCCGGCGTCCGCATCCGTCCGCCCGTGCCGGGCCCACGCACGATCGACTGCATGGCGGTCAACTATATGGAAGACGGCACGCGCAGCGCGCCGGCGCCGATCAACGCGTTCCACAAATCGCCGAGCGCGATCATCGGACATGGCGACACGATGGTGCTGCCCGACGTGCCGGCCACGATCTTCGAGGGCGAGGCCGAGATGGCCGTCGTCATCGGCAGGAGGTGCAGCCATGTCAGCGAAGCCGAGGCAATGAGCTACGTCTTCGGCTACATGAACTTCATCGACGGTTCGGCGCGCGGCCTGCCGCCGCAGGGCAACGTGTTCTTCCAGATGAAGAGCCGCGATACCTTCGCGCCGATCGGCCCGTATCTCGTCACATCGGACGAGATCAAGGACCCGCTGAAGCTGCAGGTCAGGCAGTGGAACAACGGCGTGCTGATGCAGAACTTCAACACCGACGACATGGGTCACAAGATCGCCAAGTGCATCGCCTGGCTGTCGTCGATCCATACCCTGCTGCCCGGCGACATCGTCGCCACCGGCACCAATCACCGCGGTCTCAATCCGTACATGGACGGCGACACGATCGAGCAGGAGATCGACGGGCTCGGCCGGTTGAAGTTTACCGTGAAGGACGCGTTGAAGCGCAGTTGGGCGCGCAAGACCCGCCTCCAGATACACGAAGAGGCCAGGGAGAAGACACCGGGCGCCTACCCGGACATCACCCCGCAGCTTGCGGGCAAATACGCGAAGTAACGCCGCTTCCATGCCTGCGCTTCAGCCTGGAGGCGAAATCGCGCGCAGGACGTCCTTGAAGACGCCGTACTGCAATTGAAACGCGTGCGGGCTGTAGTCCTGGTAGTACCCCGCGGTCACCGCGACGACGAGATCGAGCTCCGGAACGATGTGGATCGACTGCCCGCCGCGGCCAAGGGCTGCGGCCCAATGCACCTCCCGCCCATGATGCAGGGAGCGGCCGAGCCACCAGAGATATCCATAGAAATAGCGGCCGGTCGCCTCGAGCCGCGGTGTCATTGAGGCATCGATCCATGCCTTCGGTACGATCTGGCGACCGTTCCAGCTGCCGCCCGCGAGGACGAGCTGGCCGATCTTTGCCATGTCGCGCGGCCGCAGGCGCAACCCTCCTCCGGTATCGGTATCCCCCTTGTACCGCCTCCACTCCAAGCGGGTGATGCCCAGAGGCCCGAACAACGTCTCGCGTGCAAATTCGTCGAGCGGCCGTCCGGTCGCCTTGCGGATGATGGCTGACAGCAGCCTCAGCGCGCCGGTGTTGTAGAAGAACTCCTGTCCCGGAGGGGCCGTTGACGGAAGACCGAGGACGTAACGACACGGATCCGGCGCCGTATTCATGCGCGCCTCGTCGTTGTTGTCATTCCCGGTGCTCGGGGTCGCTTCCACCCACCTCAGACCCATCGACATGGTGAGTGCGTGCGACAGCCGCAGTCCATCCTTTTCAGGGGTGCGCAAGTCGGACAATTCGGGGAAAAAGCTGAAGATCGGTTCGTCGACGCTGCGGATGATTCCGCGATCAATCGCAATGCCGAGCACGAGTGACGCGACGCTCTTCGAAACCGATTTCATGTCGTGCAGTGTGTCTGCATCGAAGGTGGCGTTTGCAATCGGGCGATCGTAGATTTCGTCGGTGCCCCCCAAGTACCGCTCGAACACCAGCTTGCCGCCGCGCGTGACCAGTACAGCGTGCACATTGGCCGTGCTCTCGAGCCGCTCAGCCATCCGGCACAGCGCATCGCGGTCGACGAGCTTGTCCTCATCAGCCGAGGCGACAGGCCAGCCCTCATCCCGCGCGACCGGAAAACCGCAGCCGGCGGGCGCCTCCGCGTCCACGCGCGAGGAAGTGAGCGGCGCCAGCGCAGCGCCGCCGAGAAGGGAAATGAACTGGCGCCGTCTCATGCGATCCTCCCGCTCACCGTTTTTGCGACCCGACCTTTCATGCAACCGCGGTATTGACCTCTCGACCGGCGTCGCGCGCCTTTGCGGTCGCAACGAACGGCGCCGCCGGACCGCCCTCGGGCGGACCGACGAGGCAAGCAAACCGCGCGCGCCAGGAGCGAGCCTGCCACAGGTCCCGCACCAGCGCAGCCCATTCGTGACAGGCGATGATGATCGGGTTGTTGGAGCGCAGCGGTTTCACCAGGCCATAGCGGCACGGCAGGTCGTCCCGCTCGGCCACGAAGGTCCCGAACAGCCGATCGAACACGATGAAGACGCCGCCGTAATTGCGATCGAGATATTCCGGGTTGGCGGCATGGTGCACGCGATGGTGCGAGGGCGTGTTGAGCACATATTCCAGCCAGCCGAGCTTCGGAATCCACTCCGCATGCAGCCAGAATTGATAGAGCAGGTTGACGGCCGCGGCGATGAACACCGGACCCGGCGCGAAGCCGAGCCAGATCATCGGCACGTAGAACACGGCCGCGCCGGTCAGCCGCCCGGTCCAGCCGAAGCGGTAGGAGGCGGCGAGGTTGAACTCGTTCGAGGAATGGTGGATCGCATGCGTCGCCCAGAACCAGCGCACGCGGTGGCTGCAGCGATGGAACCAGTAGTAGCTGAAATCCTGGGCGACCACGAGCAGCACGACGGCGGCGGCGCTGTTCAGGGGCACGGTGAACAGCCGATGTGTCCAGGCCAGATCGACCAGAGGCTGCGCAATGCTGAGCGGCAGCAGCGTGTAAACGAAATATTGCCGGCCGATCGCGTCGGCGAACGAGGCGAGCCAGGCGCGCCAGTTGTAGTCGCGCCGCATCACGAAGGCCAGCACGAGGCCCTCCAGCGTGGCGATGACGATCACGGCGGGAAGGGCGAATTGCAGCACCTCGATCAGCAGCGTCATTGGCGGCCTCCGCATGGCGGGTCCCTGCCCGCGGAATCGAAGGTCGCACATGTGAAACTCCGCCTCTCGCCGATTTCCCGGCGAGGCTGGCCGATTTCTAAAAACGGCCAGTCAGTTGCGGAATCGGCGACGGCTCGACGCCTTGCGTGCCGTCGCGGCGGACGCGGCGGTACTCCGTCGGCGTCAGACCCGTATGCGCCTTGAAGGCCCGATTGAACGGCCCGATCGAGCCGAAGCCGGCGTCCAGCGCAATCGTCAGGACCGGAACATCGGCTTGACGGGGATCGCGCAGTGCCGTCTCGGCCTCCCCCAGCCGATAGCCGTTGATGAAGGCGCTGAAATTGCGATGGCCAAGCTGCTCGTTGATGAGACGGCGCAGCCGGTATTCGGGAATGTCGAGCTTCTGCGCCAGCGACGCGATGCTCAGGTCCGGCTCGCGATAGACCTTGTCGTGGTCGATCAGCCTGCGCAGCGCGGCGAGCAGTGCCGCGTCGGGCCCGGCCGGAGGCGCTGCCGCCCGCGGGTCACTGGCGAGGGATTGCGGCGGCCCGGCTGGCGTGGCAGTGCGCACCAACGGCTGCGCGGTGGATGGCAGCGACTCCAATACCGCGAAAAGGAAGATGAACGTCATCAACCCGGCCGCATTGGCGAGACTGAGCGACGCAACCGACAGGCCGCCGGGCCATAACCAGTCGGAGGCGACGATCAGCATTGTGTACAGCGCGGTCGCAACCGCGAACACGACGCGAAGCCGGCGCCGCCCTTCCACCAGGTCGGTCGCCCGACCAGCCAGCGCATGCCAGATGGCGAGCAGGACACACGACAGTGACAAGGCGGAATGCACCGCGAACAGGGATGTCGAGCGGACCCACATTTCCACGACGGCGATGGTGGCCAGCGCCAGCCAGGCGAGCGTGTGATACCAGCGCGGGCGAAACTCATCGACGAAAAACCCGCCCGTCGTGATCCAGAATGCAGCCGGCGTGCCGCAGCTGACGACGTGGATGGGAAGTCTCCAGCGCAGATCCAGCGCGCCGAAGCCGGGCGAGGATTCGACGACGTAGGCCGCAGCACCCAACAGAAACAGCGCCGCATAGCGACTGACTGGATCGTGTCGCGCGTTTTGGGCGTGGACGAGGACACGCAGCAGGAGCACGATCACTGCCCCTCCCCGCAACGCAGCTTCCAAGGTCGACATCTGGTGGTCCGTCAGCATTGTGTCGCGAGAGGCGGAGAATCACGGCCGAACGCGCCGATCCCCTCTCGCGAAGATTGGCCCGGATGCGAAGCATGCTCAAGTCGCGTTCACGCGACCTCGGAAATGGCTCGTCGTCGCCGGACCCGATGCGGAACACGCCAAACGCGTCGACGCGATCCCGCGACGCATTCGCGCCCGGGCTTTGCAATTTCGGTGTCCCTCGGAAGACAGAGGGCGCAGGGAATGCCGGGCGCTAACCGCACCCGCAATCCTTGTGGGCTGAAAGGGAAAATGCCCACAAGTCGTCAGGCAGGGCCGAAATCGGTCACGGCACTCCCTGCGCAATGGCTTTACGGCTGCTCCGCGCTCTCCCCGGTGTGTCGGGCGTTCTAGTCACCGTCGCTACGCAAATCGCTTTGCGCAACTTGACCCCAGCGTCGAGGGGACAGGACCACACGGCTTGACCGTACGCGATCGATCCCGCACGTCTTGCGACACCAATCACGTCCATCGCATCCCGCACCACGTTTCGTGACGACCGCGAAGCGCCTCTTTGGTAAGCGCGGGATGACTTCGTTAAATCATGATTTCTGACATTCGGAAATAAGGAATATTTTTGCGATATGGGATTGACAAGCGTTTCTGGAAATCAGCCAAGTGTTTTGCCCGTCGTGTCGTGGCGGCAACAGTCTCATCGAAACAACGATCACCATCAACCGATCCATATGCGGTTCCCCTCATCGGACGGATCGACACCCGCGAGTCAGAAAAATCCGAATACGAGTTCGTTGAACGGTTAAACTTTTCGATCGATCTGTGGTTTGCTGAAGAAGGTATACTTCATGGCCTCTTTGTCCGGATACCAGTCGAAGTCATCATCTTCAGCCTCCTGTTCGACGTCCCAAACCTTATCCAGCAATTCCGCATTGGAAACGGCAAGCTGGAAGCCGGCGCGTAGCATGGCGTCGGACCATTCCTCGAATGTCCAGAAAGTTTGTAACCCGGAAAACAATTCATATTCCGCGATGACTTCTTCCGTCATGTCGGTCGTCACACCTTGTAGGACGACTCCAACGCGGCACACCCGAAACAACTCCTCGATTGCTTGGCCGATCTTTTCTTCCGGCAGGTGCACGAGACACGTGACGTAAAGAAAGTCGAAAGCGTCATCCTCGAACGGCATCTTGCAGACATCGCCGAGCAGGTTTCGTTCGCGCCACTCCTCCGGCGTCCTCGAATGGATGTACGCATTGTTCTCGATACCCCACGCTTCGACACCGAGCTTGTCGAAATCCCGAAGCGTCAGGCCATTTGCGCTACCGCAGTCGAGCAACTTGTAGGGCTTGTCCGGGCGCCAGACGGCGTTGATCAGATCAAGAAGATATTTTCCGTCAAAGGCGGCTTCGAAGCCCTCCTCGTAACCATGGGCGACCGAATAGGTATCGAAAAAGCTGTCGGCGAGGACGCCATCGGCCGAGACATCCATCCCGATCTGATCTGCAAACTTACGCTTACGTATTTCTGTAACGCTTGGCTTCTTGGCGTCTGGCATCTCTCTGCACGCTCCTGTTGCTGAGTTTTAATCGAAGCCTGGCCGCTTTTGCGAAGAATGACTTGAACTAGAATAAATCCGTTCCGACGTGGAGTCCCCCTGCCGGACCAGGGGCGACTTCCGAATGGCAGGTTTGATTATTGTTTCGAACTACTACGATTTAGTTCGTAGGCTTGGAGATTGCATCGGGCTGCGGTCAGAAGCGGCGCGTTGATGCCTGCCTGCGCCGCGCGTTCAGCAAGATCGCCAATGGTATGCTCGCCTTCCGTAGGTCGGCCGTCTTCCATGTCAATGAGCATGGACGGCCCGTATGCTGAGTTCATTTGAGAGAAGAGCGCCGAGATTTGGCCAGCGGAGTTGAAAGCAGGAAGCGGAGGGTACCCCAACGCAGTCACAACCCTTGTACATTCGTCAATGACGGCGGAGACGAAAAATGTTCCCCCAGCAGCCTGCGCAATCACTCCGGCGCGTGATCGGCTGAGCGAGGCTATCGTTGCACTGCAAGTGAACCCGAAGAACTTCTCCCACATCATCACGAGGATGTTGTCCGTGACCTGGAGCGGGATGCCACCCGCCTCTAGTGCGGCTTTAACGGCCGTGCAGCGGGAGGATAAGCGGCCGTCAAGTTCACCGATTGCGGTCAGGTTAATACGCACTTGGCTCTGTTGGATCGATCCATCGGGCATCAGGGCAGCATTGATGACGGTAAGCCCACCCAGCACGCGCTCCACTCCAAACCTGTCTTTCAGAACCTCGATATGGCGCACGCCATTCAGCACGGGTACGATCACACTGTGCTCGCCCATGGCCGGCGCGATGGCGTCCATCGCCCCGTCAAGATCGTAGGCCTTGCAGCTGAGCAGAATCACATCGTAAGTGCCGTCCAGCTGGCCTTGTTGAACGATCTCAACTGGGGTGCGAAATTCGTTGCCGTCCTGCGTTTTGACGATCAATCCATCTCGTTTCAATTGGGCCGCGCGCGCAGGCCGGACGAGAAACGTAACGTCGGCCCCGCCCTTGATAAGCATTCCACCGAAATAACCCCCTAGCGCGCCCGCGCCCAATATTAGCATATTCTCTTGCTACTCGCCATGTTCTTGGCAGACATCTCATGTTGCGCCATCCACATCGCAAAACATTTGGAAGGCCGCCGTTATCAGCATGTCTTGGATAGTTTGCATCGGCATCCTCGGTTTCTGGTTTTGGCGCGCCAAACGCGGCCGTGATCCAACCAAGGTACTTATGCCTACCGGCATATTTCGCTCACCTCTTCTAGCAGCTATCGAATACGCCGGCGAGGATCCTCTTGGAAATCGGGACGTTCAATCCTTCTCACTCTTTGAGTTCGTGTCTCGACGTGCAGCAGCCGGTTCGTCGCTCAGATGGCGCGCAAAAAATTCCTGCATCATCTTACGGCTACTCTCGGTCGCTTGCTCGTTGTAACCCAAGGTATGTCCTAGATATCTATATGTTGACCTCGGCTGGTCAAATCCATGATACGCGTTCGGAATAACAACAAGCTCCAGCTCTTCTCCTGGCGGACGCTCTCTTTTCTTTGCCTCCTCACATTCCGAAGCCGGCGTCCAATCATCCTTCGCCCCTACAAATATGATGACAGACGATTTCAGCCGGCTCCCATTTTGGATTAACTTGCAACTTGGATAAAACACTGCAACAGCGCGAAAGCCCCGATAATCGGTGGATTTGATCGCGGCCGAAAGAGCAACGCTGGCACCATGGCTCATCCCGACAGCAAAGAACTTGTTTCGGTCTATCTTGGGATGCTTCTGCAAAGCTTCCTGGGCGTTGAAAAGGTCGTCAACTCTGTGGGTCGGAAGCAGACCTTCGGACGGAGAGGCGGCGCGTCCGCCCTGGGCCAATAAGCGACCACGGCCTGCTTATTCGATCACCTCATCGGCGCGGGCGACAAGGGTCGGTGGCACGGCGAGGTCGGCGCCTTCGGGAGTGAGGTTGATCGCAAGCGTGCCCGTACGATGAGCCCACCAACCCGCGAGATGAGTACCGCTCAGCTCTGCGGCAAATTCAGCCTGATGTGGAGCTCGCGCAGCTGCTTCGGCGCAACCTCGCTCGGCGCGCCCATCAGCAGGTCCATCGCTTGCTGGTTCATCGGGAATAGCGAGATCTCGCGCAGGTTGGTGGTGCCGCACAGGAGCATGACGATGCGGTCGACGCCGGCCGCCATGCCGCCATGCGGCGGCGCGCCGTACTGGAACGCGCGGTACATGCCGCCGAAACGCTCGACGACCTCCTTCTCGCCATAGCCCGCGATCTCGAACGCCTTCACCATCGCCTCGGGGCGGTGGTTGCGAATGCCGCCGGAGGCGATCTCGTAGCCGTTGCAGGTGATGTCGTACTGGAACGCCTTGATCGACAGCGGGTCCTGCGACGTCAGCGCCTCGAGTCCGCCCTGCGGCATCGAGAACGGGTTATGCGAGAAGTCGACCTTCTTGTTCTCCTCGTCATACTCGTACATCGGGAAGTCGACGATCCAGGCGAGTTCGAACCGCTCCTTGTCGATCAGGTTCAACTCCTCGCCGAGCTTGGTGCGCGCGAGGCCCGAGAACTTCCAGAATTTGTCGGGATCGCCGGCGACGAAGAACGCGGCATCGCCCTCCTTCAGGCCAAGCTGGGTGCGGATCGCAGCGGTCCGCTCGGGCCCGATGTTGTTGGCAAGGGGACCCGCGCCCTCATTGCCCTCGCGCCACATGATGTAGCCGAGCCCCGGCTGGCCCTCGCCCTGCGCCCACGAGTTCATGCGGTCGCAGAACGCGCGGCTGCCGCCGCCCTTGCCCGGGATCGCCCAGACCTGGTTCTTCGTATCTTCGAGCAGCCGCGCGAACACCTTGAAGCCCGAGCCGCGGAAGTGCTCGGAGACATCCTGCATCTCGATCGGATTGCGCAGGTCCGGCTTGTCGCTGCCGTATTTGCGCAAGGCTTCGGCAAAGGGAATCCGCGGCCAGCTCTTGGTGACGTGCTTGCCGTTGGCAAACTCCTCGAACACGCCGGTGATGACGGGCTCCAGTGCCGCGAACACGTCGTCCTGCTCGACGAAGCTCATCTCGACGTCGAGCTGATAGAATTCGCCCGGCAGGCGATCGGCGCGCGGGTCCTCGTCGCGGAAACACGGCGCGATCTGGAAGTAACGGTCGAAGCCCGACATCATCAACAGCTGCTTGTACTGCTGCGGCGCCTGCGGCAGCGCGTAGAATTTGCCCGGATGAATCCGCGACGGCACCAGGAAGTCGCGCGCGCCCTCCGGCGACGACGCGGTCAGGATCGGCGTCTGGAATTCGAAGAAGCCCTGGCTCTTCATGCGGCGGCGCATGGAATTGATGATGGCGCCGCGCGTCATGATGTTCTGGTGCAGCTTCTCGCGGCGCAGGTCGAGAAAGCGGTATTTCAGCCGGATATCCTCGGGATATTCCTGCTCGCCGAACACAGGCATCGGCAGCTCGTCGGCCGCGCCCAGCACCTCGATGTCGCTGACATACAATTCGACGCGCCCGGTCGGCAGGTCCGGATTGTCGGTCCCCTCGGGACGGCGGCGCACCTTGCCCTCCATCCGCACCACCCATTCAGAGCGCAGCTTCTCGGCGAGCTTGAACGCCGGCGAATCCGGATCGACCACGCATTGCGTCAGCCCGTAATGGTCGCGCAGGTCGATGAAGAGCACGCCGCCATGGTCGCGGATGCGATGACACCAGCCCGAGAGGCGAACGGTTTCGCCGATATGGCTCTCGCGGAGCGCGCCGCAGGTATGGGTCCGGTAACGATGCATGGATGTCTCAGATATCTCGGAGGGTTCGAATCGGACGGCCTTGAGAGCCGGGTCCGAAACGCGGGCAGGGTTTAGCCGAGGCAATACCGCACGGCAACCAAACGAGAGGCTTTCAGGGCTCGAAAAAGCCGCCCGCCGCGCCTATCTTGGGGCCATGACGGTGCATTTCCCCTTCCAGAACACTTACGCCGCCCTGCCGGCGAACTTTTTCGCCCGTGTGGCCCCGACCCCGGTGGCCGCGCCCCGGCTGATCAAGCTGAACCGGCCGCTGGCGGTCCATCTCGGGCTCGATCCCGATATGCTGGAGACGCCCGAAGGCGCGGAAATCCTGTCCGGCAAAACCGTGCCCACCGGCGCCGATCCGATCGCGATGGCCTATGCCGGCCATCAGTTCGGGCACTTTGTTCCCCAGCTCGGCGACGGCCGCGCCATCCTGCTCGGCGAGGTCATCGACAAGGACGGCGTCCGCAGGGATATCCAGCTCAAGGGCTCGGGGCCGACACCGTTCTCCCGACGCGGCGACGGCCGCGCCGCGCTCGGCCCCGTCCTGCGCGAATACATCGTCAGCGAGGCGATGTTCGCCCTGGGCATACCGACCACGCGTTCGCTGGCAGCCGTGATCACGGGCGAGAACGTGGTGCGCGAGACCATGCTGCCGGGCGCGGTGCTCACCCGCGTCGCGTCGAGCCACATCCGCGTCGGCACCTTCCAGTATTTTGCCGCGCGTCAGGACAATGATGCGCTGCGCCGGCTCGCCGACCACGTCATCAACAGGCACTATCCGGATTTGGCCGGAGCAGACCGCCCCTATCACGCGCTGCTGTCAGGCGTGGTGGCGCGACAGGCGCAGCTCGTCGCGCGCTGGCTGCACATCGGCTTCATCCATGGCGTGATGAACACCGACAACACTTCCATCTCCGGCGAGACCATCGATTACGGCCCCTGCGCCTTCATGGATCACTACGATCCGGGCCAGGTGTTCTCGTCGATCGACGAGCTCGGCCGCTATGCCTATGCCAACCAGCCGCGGATCGCGCTGTGGAATCTGACGCGGCTCGCCGAATGCCTGCTGCCGCTGATGTCCGACGACCAGGAAAAGGGGATCGCGGAAGCGCAGGACATTCTCGGCGCCTTCCCGGAAAAATTCACCGCCGCCTATCAGGCCGGCCTGCGCAACAAGATCGGCCTGTTCACGGCGCGCGACGGCGACGAGGCGTTGGTGCAGGACCTGCTCGATGCGATGGCGCAAGGCAAGGCCGATTTCACTCTCACCTTCCGCCGCCTCAGCGATGCCGCGGCTGGCGATATCGGCGAGGTCCGCGCGCTGTTCGCCGAGCCCGCCGCGTTCGACGAATGGGCGGCGCGCTGGCACAAGCGCATTGCGGACGAGCCGCAGTCATCAGCCGAGCGGCAGGCGGCGATGCGCGCGGTCAATCCCGCCTTCATCCCGCGCAACCACCGCATCGAGGCGGTGATATCAGCCGCGATCAACGATGATTACGCGCCGTTCGAGGAGCTTCTGAAGGTCTTGGCGAAGCCCTATGAAGATCAACCGGAATTTGCTGCTTACGCCGACCCGCCCAAGCCCGAAGAGCGGGTGTGCCAGACTTTTTGCGGGACGTAATTCCACTGCGTCATAACGCGCTTTATCCCCTCATCCTGAGGAGCGCGAAGCGCGTCTCGAAGGATGAGGCCACAGCTGGGCCTCATGGTTCGAGACGGCGCTTTGCGCCTCCTCACCATGAGGGTTGGACGCCGCGAGTTAACCCCGCATCCACCATCCCGGAAGCCGCGAGCCGCCAATTAAGATTCGGTCAATCCGCCCCGGCAAAGCTGATCACTTTGTTGGGGGATATTGTCGTGGACGCACTTGTGTTCGAGTTCATGGGACTGGCGATGCTGGGCCTCTGCGTCGTCGTGCTGGCGGTCCCGTCGGGACGGCAATCTTCCCGTCGGGCGCGCTCTCACTGAGCTTTTCGCGTTGATTGCCAGCGCTGCAGGCCAGTCGTCCACGCTATTGCCGTATTGCAGGCCTCGAATCCCCTTCAAGACGCTTGACATAACAGCGCTTTCGGCCGAACGGCTGTTGCACGCGTCATAGGTCGTTCATGGATCTCGTCACTACCACTTCGGAACTCGCGGCTGTCTGTGCGCGCCTGGAACGGCACCCCGTCATCACCGTCGACACCGAGTTTCTGCGCGAAACCACCTACTACCCGCTGCTCTGCGTCGTCCAGATGGCAAGCCCGGAGGAAGCCGTCGTCATCGACGCGCTCGCGCCCGGCATCGACCTGAAGCCGTTCTTCGAGCTGATGGGCAATGAGAAGGTCTTGAAGGTCTTCCACGCCGCCCGCCAGGACATCGAGATCATCTGGCATCGCGCCAACTTGTTGCCGCATCCGATCTTCGACACACAGGTCGCGGCCATGGTGCTGGGCTATGGCGATTCCATCGCCTACGACCAGCTGGTGCAGCGCATCACCGGTCACCGCCCGGACAAGACCCATCGCTTCACCGACTGGTCGCGGCGCCCGCTCAGCAGCGAGCAGATTCACTACGCGGTCTCCGACGTCACCCATCTGCGCGACGTCTTCATCGCGCTCGATGCCGACCTGAAGAAGCGCGGCCGCAACAACTGGGTCAGTCTGGAGATGGAGGTCCTGACGTCGCCGCGGACCTACGACTTCCATCCGGAGCGGGCCTGGGAACGATTGAAGACGCGGGTGCGCAAGCCCAAAGAGCTTGCGGTGCTGATCGAGGTCGCGGCCTGGCGCGAGCAGGAGGCGCAAAGCCGCGACGTGCCGCGCGGCCGGGTGCTGAAAGACGACGCGGTCGGCGATATCGCCACCCATGCGCCGACCACGCTCGAGAAGCTCGCCAATCTGCGCTCGCTGCCGAGGGGCTTTGACCGCTCGAAATGGGGCGGCGACATCGTCGCCGCCGTGCAGCGCGGGCTGGCGCGCGATCCGGCGACGCTGCCGAAACTCGAAAAGCCGCGCAACAATTCCAACGGCGCCGCCACCGTGGAGCTGTTGAAGGTGCTGCTGCGCATGACCTCGGAGCGCCATGCGGTGGCGAGCAAGGTGATCGCCACCGTCGACGACCTCGAGGAGATCGCGGCCGACGACAACGCCGATGTCGCGGCCTTGCAGGGCTGGCGACGCGAATTGTTCGGCGAAGCGGCGCTGGCGCTGAAGCACGGCAAGCTGGCGCTTGCGATCGAGAAGGGCCGCGTGGTCAGAGTCGACCGCACCGACGTCGAAAGCGAGATCAGGCAGGACTCATCGAGCTAAACTGCCGCCGAGGCACGCGCATGCTCAGCCAGGGCGGCGCGCACGCGGTTGAGCACATCAACCCAATCTCGGGCCGCCGTCTGTCGAAACAGGCGCATGGTCGGGTACCAGGGGCTGTCGTCGCGATCGAGCAGCCAGCGCCAGTCCGGTGCATAGGGCAACAGCGTCCAGACGGGCCGTCCGAGCGCGCCGGCAAGGTGGACGACACTGGTATCGACGCTGATCACGAGATCGAGGCAACTGACGAGCGCCGCCGTCTCGGCGAAATCGGTGAGATGCGAGGTGAGGTCGACAATGCCGGTTCGTTCGAGCACGACCTTGTCTGATGGCCGCGGGTCCTTTTGCAGGCTGATAAAGGCTGCATCGACATCGAGGATGCGCGAAAGCATCTGCAGCGGAATCGACCTGTTGTGATCGTTCACGTGGGTCGGCCTGCCCGACCAGACCAGGCCCACGCGCAAGCGCCCGCGCGCTCCACTCTCTTCAAGCCGGTCTTCCCAGGCCTGCACGCGGCTCCGCGGCGGCGCCGGCAAGTAGGGTATATCAGCCGGAATCGTATCAAGCCGTGTTTCAAACGCGAGCGGAAGACTGCAGATCGGGCAGTGCAGATCGAACGACGGCAGCATGGGAGCCGATTTCGGTGAGCATTCGGCGACATCCGGCAGCTCCGACAGCAAAGGATGAAGCGGATCGCCAACGCGCAGGATCACGCGTGCGCCACGCGCGACCAGCATCGGGATGTAACGCGCGAACTGGATCGTATCGCCCAGGCCTTCGTCTTCCAGCACGAGCAGGGTTTTACCCCGGAGATCGACATCGCCGCGCCAAAGCGGCTGCGGAAATTGCGGATACGAACCCGGACGGGCCCGCATCCGCCACCGCGCCTCGCGCCCGACCCAACCGTTCCTGAAATTGCCGGTCAGCAGCTCCAGCAGCGACAGCTGAAATGCCAGATCGGCATCGTCAGGATCGAGCGACTTCGCGTGATGGAAGGTTGCAAAGGCCTCATCGAGGCGCCGAAGCTGGGTCAGGGTGAAGGCCTTGTTGACCAGCGCGGGCACGCAATCCGCTCGCAAGGCGATCGCCTTGTCGAACCATGGCAGCGCGTCTTCGTCCCGGCACAGCAACTGGAGCGACGAGCCGATATTGTTGCAGGTCTCGTGATTGAGCGGGTTCAGCGCGTGCGCCCGCAGAAAATCGGACAGGGCGTCTTCGTGCTTTTTCATGTTGAACAGCACGAGGCCACGCTGTTCGAAAACGGCCGCCTGATTCGGGCGCAGGTCGCCGCAGCGATTGAGGCACGACAGCGCCTCGTCGAGCCGTCCGAGCTTGAGCAGCACACAGCCGCAGCCATAGAGCGCGTCTGCATGGGCGGGGTCGAGCTTCAGGACATGCTGATAGCTGATGAGGCTTTCGGCATAGCGGTCGAGCTTGGCCAGTGCGTTGCCGTGATGGATCCATAACCCGGTATCGTCAGGTCGAAGCTGCAGTGCGCGATCCAGGGCCTTGAGCGACTTGCTGTAAAGGCCCTGTTGGTCCAGCGCGATGCCGAGGCTGCCAAGATAATCCGTCTTGCGATCCTGCCGGCTGGCGCGATCGATCCACGCGATCGCGTGGTCGTATTGCCTGGCCTGCAGGCACAGAAGGCCCATCAGATGCAGGGTTTCGGCGTGATCGGAGTCGATCGCCAGCGCCTGTTGGCAGCAAAGCTGCGCATCCAGGGGACGGCCGGCCTGCATATGCCGGTGGGCAAGCTCATAAAGTGCAGCCGCTGTAGAGGCGCCGGACCCCGCGGTCTTTTTGGACGCTTGAGCGGCGCGGCGTTCACGGCGGTTCATCGGGGCAGGCCTCCTGCCCGCAACCCCTAGGCGATTCCCTGAACCTTAGGAACTGCAGAGTTCGAAACAACGCCGCCGCACTAGAACTTGAGCTCCAGCCCGAGCGTGCCCTGGTGCGACTGCAGATTGGCACGCAGCTTGGCGTCGTAGTTGAGATAGACGCGCGCGGTGTTGCCGATGAACAGCGACGCCGAGGCGCCGGCATCCGCACCGTACTGGCTTTCGCCGATGCCCTGCACGGTGATGCTCTGCGGGCCGAGGCTGACCATGACCGAGCTGAAATTCTGCTCGAAATTATCGACGAACTTGCCATAGGCCGACAAATCCAGAATCCGCGTGCCGAAGATCCAGTAGTGGCCGACCTCCGCGCCAACAAGCCCGCGCGTGCGCTCGAAGGTCGCCCCCGTCGCCATCACCGGATCGAGTCCGCCAACTTCCTGCAGCGCGCCGGTCGTGGAGCGCACCCATTCGAGCCCGGCTTTCGGCACGATGCGGCCCTGCCCGATGGTCCAGTAATAATCGAGCTCGGTCAGCGCGCCGTCGATGCGCGCGCCATAGCTCGCATTCGCAAAGCCTAGTCCGGTGTCGCGGCTGGAGCCGACATTGCCGAAGCCATGCACCAGCGCGATCGCCCAGGTCCAGGGTCCCCTGTCGACGGACGCGCTGAAGCCGAACTGTGTCAGGTCGAGCGTCGCCGTCTGCAAGGCGAGCGGCACGTCGATTTGAGTGTGGCTCTGGTCGATCGAAAACCCGATGTTCACATGCGGCATGACCTGGGCGCCGAAGCCAAAGACACCGCCGGTGGTGCGGCGCTTGTCGCCGACGATATCGCCCTGGCTGTCGGTCCTGATCGACAGCCCGTAGAGCTCGCCCCAGCTCCGGTAGCGCGGTCCCTGCGCAGCTTCGGAGGCACCGCCACCGGCCGGATTGTTGTTCAAGCTGTGATTGAAGCCGTTGGTCGCTTGATTGCCGAGCCGCTCCAGGAAGCTGGAGCCGAGATTGAGCACCTGGTTGCCCGCCGAGATCTCGGAATTGATCTGGGTGGGCACCGGCACCGGTGTCGGCGATGGGGACGGCGATGGCGCCGGGCCTGGCAAGGGAGATTGCGCGTAAGCCGACGGCACGGCGCCAAGCGCCAGCGCAACGACGCACGCGAGCATGACCGCCGTCAACAGGCTGCGGCCGGCTGCTCGTCTCTCACGCTGCAAGG
This sequence comes from uncultured Alphaproteobacteria bacterium, assembly GCA_963795365.1. GTDB lineage: Bacteria > Pseudomonadota > Alphaproteobacteria > Rhizobiales > Xanthobacteraceae > Bradyrhizobium. The sequence continues at coordinate 135,983 of CAWCHW010000034.1, read as the reverse complement.
GCTGCGATGAGCAGCACATGATGCCAATTCCAAACGCAAAAAGCCGTGTTTCTTAAAGGCGATTTGCCCTTGTTTGCCGGCGACGGTCAATCGGTGCTCGCACCTGCGAAAAGCTGATTGAGCGCCATTGTGCTTCCGCCGCCACACGGACGACGCGGTACTCGGCAATTTCCTGAGCAAGCTTTTTCAGGCCGACGTGCCGTCGGCACTCGCAACCGGCGAGACCAGGAAGTTGCCGGAACCGGCGCTGTCCGGCGTCTTGCAGATATCGCCGTCGAGCTTGACCGCCCCCAGCGCAAGCAGCCGCAATGCGTCGGGATAGATGCGGTGCTCGACTTCCAGAATCCGCTCCGAAAGCGTCTCGGCCGTATCATGATCGCTGACGCCGACCGCGCCCTGCATCAGGATCGGGCCGGCATCGGTCTCCGGAATCACGAAGTGCACGGTCGCGCCGGAGATTTTCACGCCGGCGCGCAAGGCCTGGCCGTGCGGATCGAGGCCGGGAAATGCCGGCAGCAGCGAGGGATGGATGTTGAGCATCTTGCCGTACCAGCGCTGCGCGAACTGTGCGGTGAACAGCCGCATGAATCCGCCGAGGCAGATCAGCTCGACCCGATGTTGATCGAGCGCAGCTTGCAAGGCGGCCTCGAAGCCGGCGCGGTCCTTGCCGAACGGCTTGCTCTCGATCACGACAGTCGCAACGCCGCTCGCTTTCGCCTTGTCGAGACCGGGCGCATCGGCGCGATTGGAGATCACCGCCACGATCTCCGCGGGATAGTCGCTAGCCTCCGCCGCCTTGATCAGCGCCGCCATGTTGGAGCCGCGCCCGGAAATCAGGATGGCGACGCGGCGCTTCATGCGGTGAGATCGAGATGGCCGTTATAGACGACGCGGTGCTCGCCTTCAGCCGGAATCACCTCGCCGAGCAGCGCGACGCTCTCGCCGCTGGAGGTGAGCACTTCCGTCACTTCCTCGACCGCATCCGGCTTCACGATCGCGATCATGCCGATGCCGCAATTGAAGGTGCGCAACAGCTCGAGCTCGGCGATGCCGCCCTGCTCTGCCAGCCATTTGAACACCGGCAGCACCGGCAGCCGCGCCAGATCGATGCCGACGCCGAAATGTTTTGGCAGCACGCGCGGAATATTGTCGGTGAAGCCGCCGCCGGTGATGTGCGCGAGCCCCTTCACCGCGCCGGTTTCCCGGATCGCACGCAAACACGATTTCACGTAGAGCCGCGTCGGCGTCAGCAGCGCGCCGCCGAGCGTCATGACCGGCGAGAACGGCGCCTGCGCGTCGAAGCCGAGGCCGGACACCTCGACGATCTTGCGGACCAGCGAAAATCCGTTGGAATGCACGCCTGAGGACGCGAGCCCAATGACCGCATCGCCGGCCTCGATATCGCCGCGCGGCAGCAGCGTGCCGCGCTCGGCCGCGCCGACCGCAAAGCCGCCGAGATCGTAATCGCCGTCCTTGTAGAGGCCGGGCATCTCGGCGGTCTCGCCGCCAATCAGCGCGCAGCCGGATTCGCGACAGCCTTCCGCGATGCCGGCGACGATGGCGGCCGTGGCCTCGGGATCGAGCCTGCCGCAGGCGAAGTAGTCGAGAAAGAACAGCGGCTCGGCGCCCTGCACCACGATGTCGTTGACCGACATCGCGACGAGGTCGATGCCGATGCCGTCATGCAGGCCGGTCTCGATCGCAATCTTGAGCTTGGTGCCGACGCCGTCGGTCGCGGCGACCAGGACCGGGTCCTTGAAGCCCGCGGCCTTCAGGTCGAACAAGCCGCCGAAGCCGCCGATCTCGGCATCGGCGCCCGGACGCGCGGTGGCGCGGACCATCGGCTTGATGAGGTCAACCAGCCGATTGCCGGCATCGATGTCGACGCCGGAATCCGCGTAAGTGAGCCCGTTTTTGCGTTCGGCCATGCCCAATTCCGTAGAAGTGTGGGCTGGTTACGTCGGATTTCGGTGCCGTGCAATGGCTCGCAAGGAGCCTGCGCATATACTATGTAGATAACGACCGGCCGAACGGGCAGGCCGGGTCTTTGCGCCGGGAAGCGCCGTGAGTATTCCGACCAGCATCCCCAACATGATCACGTTGGGCCGGATCCTTCTGGTTCCGATCATCATCTGGGCGATCGCCTCGGACCAGATGGCGCTGGCGTTTGCGGTGTTCATCATTGCCGGCGTCAGCGACGCCGTGGACGGCTTCCTCGCCAAGCGCTTTCACTTGACGAGCGAGCTCGGCGCGCTGCTTGATCCCCTCGCCGACAAGGCGCTGCTGGTCTCGATCTTCATCGCGCTCGGCATCTGGGGCGCGATCCCGCGCTGGATCGTGATCCTGGTGGTGTCGCGCGATATCATGATCGTCGGTGCCGTGATCGTGTCCTGGCTGTTCGACAAGCCGGTGCCGATGAAGCCCTCGATGGTCTCCAAGCTCAACACCGTGGCGCAGGTGGCGTTCGCAGCGCTCGTGCTGGCCTCGCTCGGCTTCGAGTTCAAGCCCAGGCCGTACGACCTGATCCTGATGGGATTTGTCACGGTCTTTACGCTATCGTCCGTTTCCCTCTATTTGGTCGAGTGGGTGCGGCACATGAGCACGATCGAAGCGAGATAGCGGCAACGCCCGATAATCCGGGAAGAAGCAGGTTTTCGGTGGCAGTTCGCGTTCAACCCCGTCAATTGGCGTTCGCCTTGCCGCATGCGGAAAGCCTGACGCGCGACAATTTTCTGGAAGGACCGGCGAACGCGACGGCGCTCGGCCTGATCGAGAGCTGGCCGGAATGGCCGGCGCGGACGATGTTGCTGGTCGGCCCGGAAGGATCGGGAAAAAGCCACCTCGCCGCTGTTTGGGCCGAGCAGGCCGGCGCACGCTCGACCGCCGCACACGCGCTGAGCGCAGCCACAGTGCCGGCCGCACTCGCCACCGGCGCGCTGGTCGTGGAGGATTTGAAGGCGGGTGATTTCGACGAGCGCGCGCTGTTTCATCTGCTCAATCTCGCGCGCGAAGAGCAGGCTTATCTGTTGATCACCGCGCGCACGCCGCCCTCTTCCATCGAGGTCGAGTTGCGCGACCTGCGCTCGCGCCTGCGCGCACTGCCGGTGGTGTCGCTTGCAGAGCCGGATGACCTCCTGTTCCGCGCGCTGATCGTCAAGTTTTGCGCCGACCGGCAGCTCGCCGTCGACGAGAGCGTGGTCGGCTATCTCGCAACGCGGATCGAGCGGTCCTATGCGGCCGCGCGGCATGCGGTCGACCAGCTCGACCGCGAGGCGCTGCGGCTGGGCCGGCCGGCAACCCGGGCGCTGGCTGCCGAACTCTGGCGCAAAGCGTGACCGGTTGGCGGCTTGACGCCGCAGGGGTCCGGGACATCATGTCCGTGAATTGTCACTCGGCTGTCACATAATCCACGCCAAAAGCGTTGGTTATGCGCAAGGCGAGTAGCCCCCGATTGGACCGAAGTCTCATGGACACCGAGCAAGCCGTTGTAATTGAAGAGAAACCGGCCGTCGCGGAGGCCGCGCCCTCGATTGCGGCAAGCCCCGAGCGCTTCATCAATCGCGAGCTGTCCTGGCTGCATTTCAATCGCCGGGTGCTCGAAGAATCCGTCAATCCCGGCCATCCGATGCTGGAACGGGTTCGGTTCCTGTCGATTTCCGCAAATAACCTTGATGAGTTCTTCATGGTCCGCGTCGCCGGCATCCGGGCGCAGGTCCGCGAAGGCATCACCGAGCGCAGCCCCGACGGACTGTCGCCGGCCGAGCAGCTCGTGCTGATCAACAAGGGGGTGTCGGAGCTCGCCAACGACCAGCAGGCGATCTGGCGCGACCTGCGCCACGCGCTGGCCGACGTCGGCATCATTCTGGTTGACGGGCGCGACGTCACCAAGAGCGAACGCAACTGGATCGAGGATCATTTCCTCCACAACATCTTCCCGCTGCTCACCCCGCTTGCGATCGATCCGGCGCACCCCTTCCCGTTCATCCCGAGCCTCGGCTTCACCGTGGCGCTGCAGCTGGCGCGCACGTCCGACGGCAAACCGATGAACGCGCTGATCCGCATGCCCGGCAAGATCGACCGCTTCATCCGCATGCCCTCGGGCAAGGATGGCGCGGTCCACCTGATCACGCTGGAGCAGGCGACCGGCCTGTTCATCGGCCGGCTGTTCCCCGGCTACACCGTCAAGGGCCAGGGCTCGTTCCGGATCATCCGCGACTCCGAAATGGAAATCGAGGAAGAGGCCGAAGACCTGGTGCGGGTGTTCGAGACCGCGCTGAAGCGCCGGCGGCGCGGATCGGTGATCCGGCTCGAGATCGAAGCCAACATGCCCGAAGAGCTGCGGCATTTCGTGCAGCAGGCGCTTTCGACCACCGACGATGAAGTCTTCCTGGTCGACGGCGTGCTGGCGATGAACGAGCTGTCGCAATTGACCCGGCTCGATCGCGCCGACCTCGAATTCCCGCCTTACGTGCCGCGCCATCCCGAGCGGGTCCGCGAACAGGGCGGTGATATTTTCGCCGCGATCCGGCAGAAGGACCTGGTCGTCCACCACCCCTACGAATCCTTCGACGTGGTGGTGCAGTTCCTGCAGCAGGCCACGCGCGACCCCGACGTCGTCGCCATCAAGCAGACGCTCTATCGCACCTCCAGCAATTCGCCGATCGTGCGCGCGCTGGTGGAAGCCGCCGAAGCCGGAAAAACCGTCACTGCGCTGATCGAGCTGAAAGCGCGCTTCGACGAGGAAGCCAACATCCGCTGGGCGCGCGACCTCGAACGCGCCGGTGTGCAGGTGGTCTACGGCTTCCTCGAACTGAAGACGCACGCCAAGCTGTCGATGGTGGTGCGCCGCGAGGGCGGCTCGCTCACGACCTATGTCCACACCGGCACCGGCAATTATCATCCGGTGACCGCGCGCATTTACACCGACCTCTCTTACTTTACGTCCGATCCGGCCATCGGACGCGATGCGGCACGCGTGTTCAACTACATCACCGGCTATGCCGCGCCCAGCGACCTGGAAAAGATGGCGGTGTCGCCGCTGACATTGCGCAAGCGCATGCTCGAGCATATCCGTGGCGAGACCAACCATGCCAAGCACGGCCGCCCCGGCGCGATCTGGATGAAGATGAACGCGCTGGTCGATCCCGACATCATCGATGCGCTGTATGAGGCGTCTCAGGCCGGCGTGTCGATCGAGCTCGTGGTGCGCGGCATTTGCTGCCTCAGGCCGGGGTTGCCGGGACTATCGGAAAACATCCGCGTCAAATCGGTGATCGGCCGCTTCCTCGAGCATGGCCGGATCTACTGTTTCGGCATGGGCCAGGGGCTGCCCAGCGCAAAAGCGGCTGTGTATATCTCATCCGCCGACATGATGCCCCGCAACCTCGACCGCCGCGTCGAGGTGCTCTGTCCGCTGCAAAATCCTACGGTGCATCAGCAGGTTCTCGAACAGATCATGGTCGCCAACCTGAAGGACAACGAGCAGAGCTGGCAGTTGTTGCCGGATGGGTCCTCAACGCGTATGAAGGCCGCGAAAGGCGACGAGCCCTTCAACCTGCACAACTACTTCATGACCAATCCGAGTCTCTCTGGCCGTGGCAAGTCGCTCAAGCAATCGTCGCCGCGCCGTCTCACGCGCCGCAACGACCGTCATTAATCTGGACAAGAGGGCTCGCCGGTGAAACGGCCGCGCAAGCGCGGGCCAAGCGTCGCGGTCATCGACATCGGCTCGAACTCGGTTCGTCTCGTCGTCTATGAGCGGATGGCGCGCAGCCTCGTCTCCGTATTCAACGAGAAGACGCTGTGCGGCCTCGGCCGCGAGGTGCAGTCGACCGGCCTGCTCGCGCCCGATGCCGTCGACAAGGCGCTGACATCGCTCAGACGCTTCCATGCATTGTGCAAGATCCAGCAGGTCGGCCGCGTCTATGCGATCGCGACCGCCGCCTGCCGCGACGCCAGCAACGGGCCTGACTTCATCGCCAAGGCCGAGCGCATCTGCGGCGTCAGGATCGAGATCCTGTCGGGGTCGCGCGAGGCGAAGCTGTCCGCGCTCGGCGTGGTCTCCGGCATCCACAAGCCGGATGGTATCGTCGGCGATCTCGGCGGCGGTTCGCTCGAACTGATCGATGTGCGCGGCCACCAGGTACGCGGCGGCGTCACCCTGCCGCTCGGCAGTCTCGCGCTGCAGGATCTCGCGCACAAATCGCTGAAGCGCGCCGAGCGCATCGTCAAGAACGAGCTGTCGGAACTGCCGCGCCTGAAATCCGGCCGCGGCCGAACTTTCTACGCCGTCGGCGGCACCTGGCGCGCGCTGGCGCGCATTCACATCATCCAGAGCGGCTATCCGCTGAAGGTGATGCACGAATATACGCTTCCGGCGGCGGATGCGCTCGACTTCGTGCGGCGCCTGCGCCGGCTTGCCGCCGCCGACATGTTGGCCGATATCGAGGCGATCGCCGACGCCCGCCGGCCGCTTTTGACCTATGCCGCGCTGGTGCTGGAATACATCATCCGCACCGCGCGGCCGAAAATGATCACGTTCTCGACCTTCGGCGTCCGCGAGGGCCTGCTCTATTCGATGCTGCCGGAGGCCGAGCGCGACAAGGACGGCTTCATCTGCGCCGCGCAGACGCTGAACGAGCTGCTATCGCGCTCGGCACGCCACGCGCAGGAATTGATCGAATGGACCGACCGCCTGGTGCGGGTGGTGCGCTTGCGCGAGACCGAGGAAGACCGCCGGCTGCGTCACGCGGCCTGCCTGTTGTCCGACATTGCCTGGCGCGTGCATCCCGATCATCGCGGCGAGCAGACGCTGGAGCTCATCACCAACGGCAATTTCGGTTCGGTCAGTCATCAGGGCCGCGCCTTCGTCGCCCTGTCGGTGTTCTTCCGCTACGCCGGCCTTTCCGAGGAGAACCAGCCGCCGCTCGTCATTCAGGAGCAGGTGTCGCAAACCCAGCTCGAGCGCGCCCGCGTGCTCGGCGCGGCGTTCCGCGTCGCGCATCTGATCTCGGCGGCGCGGCCGGGCGTGCTCAAGGCAACTCATTTTCGGACGCGCGGCCGCAAGCTGATGCTGGTGTTCGAGCACCGGATGGTCGATCTCGTCGCCGACCGCGTCGGCAACCGCTTCCGCCAGCTCGCCCGTCTGGTGGGCCGTTCGGGATCGATCGTGCGGCGCTAGCGCGCTTTTTGTTTGGGCATGATCTCCGCGCAAACGCTTGCGTTTGTCGCGAGGGAAAACCGCTTCGCACTTTTCCGGATCATGCCGTTACTGCGCCGGCTGCGCGAGGTGATGCCGGCTCTGCCGCCAGATCGATCCGACAATCAGCACCATGATCACGCCGAGCAAACCGCAGGCGATCTCGCCGCCGTTGCCAGCCACGAACAACGGCGCAACGCCAAACAGCGTCAGCATGGCATCCAGTTCGATGCCGATGGCGCCTTCGAAAATACCTTGCAGCCGCGGATGCACGGCCGGATCGGTCGCGATGACATCGCCCGCGATCCACCCCAGCAAGGCGGAGCCGGCCCACACCAGGATCGGCAGCATCGACAGCAGCGCCATGATCAGCGCGGCGCCTGCGATGATCAACGGGATACTGCTGGCAAGACCGAAGATCAGCAACGGAACGCTGCCGTCGGCTGCAGCCGCGACCGCGATGACGTTGTCGAGGCTCATCACGACATCGGCGAGCACGACGATCTGCACGGCGGCCCAGAGCTGCGAGGCCGATCCGATCGCCTCGTGCGGTTCGTCGCGGGGCACCAGCAGTTTTGCCGCGATCACGATCAGCGCCAGGCCCGCCACCAGCTTCAGATAAGGCAAGCCCATCACGCTGGTGATGATGATCGTGAAGAAGATGCGCAGCAGCACGGCCGCGGCGGTGCCCAGCACCATGCCCCAGAGGCGCTGGCGCGGCGCTAGCGAGCGGCATGCCATCGCAACGACCAGCGCGTTGTCGCCGGACAACAGGATGTTGATCCAGATGATCTTCGAAAGGTTCACCCAGAATTGCGGGTGAGCGATTTCGGCGCTGAATTGTCCGAGAATGCCGCCGATTCCCGTGGAATCGAATACGTCAGACAACCAGTCCAATGCCATCTCCGAGCGCGACCTTTACCGTCACTCGGTATCGCAAAATGATCGTTCGGACCGGGTGGCCAATTGTCCGGGTGGCGATTTGTCGCCGGAACGAAAGTCGTATCCGCGACGAGACGTTACGCGTGCGCCTCCGCCTCCTGCGTTTGCGCCTGCAGCTTGCGCCGGCGCCAGATTGTTCCCACGACCAGCACGACGATCGCACCCAGCACCGATGCGGCGATATCCATCAGGTCGCCGTCGATGTTGAAATGCGACACACCGAGAATCGCCGAGGTCATGTCGATGCTGAAGTGACCATCGAGCACGCGATGCAGGAAGGACTGGTCGACCGGGTCGCTGGCGATCACGTCGCCTGCGATCCATCCGAGCAGCATCGCGCCGAGCCAGATCAGCACCGGGTATTTGTCCAGGATCAGCATGATCAGCGCCGCGCCCGCGATGATCATGGGAATGGAGATGGTGAGTCCCAGCATCAGCAGCGGAAGACTGCCCTGGGCAGCCGCCGCGACCGCGATCACGTTGTCCAGGCTCATGATGATGTCGGCGATCACGACGATGCGCACGGCGTGCCACAACGTGGTGCCGGCGGCGATCTCGTCGTTCTCGTCTTCCGGCACCAGCAGCTTGGCCGCGATCACCAGCAGCGCGACGCCGCCGACCAGCTTCAGATAGGGCAGCTGCATCAGGGTTGCGACGATGCCGGTGAAGGCAATCAGCAGCACGACCGCGACGCCGGCAGCCGATGACCATGCCCCACATCCGGTTACGGCCATGCAGGCCGCGGCAGGCCATGGCGATCACGAGCGCGTTGTCACCCGACAGCAGGATATTGATCCAGATGATCTTGCCGACGGCGAGCCAGAACGTCGGCTTCTGCATGTCGGCCTGGAACTGCGTGAAGAACGCGCCGATATTGGCGGGATCGAACACATGCATCAGCCAGTCCACAGCCTACCCCTCCCCCTTAATACCGACGGCTACCTCTGTCTCCCGTGCTCGCTGGTCACCTATCTCAGCCGACGATCTCGTTGCCGGCGAAGAACTGCGCGATCTCGAGCGCCGCCGTCTCCTTGGCATCGGAACCGTGCACCGAGTTCTCGCCGATCGACTTTGCATGAACCTTGCGGATGGTGCCATCCGCCGCCTTCGACGGATCGGTCGCGCCCATCACGTCACGATATTTCGCGATCGCGTTGTCGCCTTCCAGCACCTGCACCACCACCGGGCCCGAGGTCATGAATTCCACCAGCTCGCCGAAGAACGGGCGCGCCTTGTGCACCGCATAAAAGGTCTCGGCCTGCTCGCGCGACATGCGGATGCGCTTTTGCGCGATGATCCGCAGGCCCGCCTTCTCGATCAGCGCGTTGACCGCGCCGGTCAGATTGCGCGCGGTCGCGTCGGGCTTGATGATCGAGAAAGTGCGTTCAGTCGCCATGAGTTTTGGTCCTCAAATTAACGGGGATTTCGGGTTGCGGCGCTTATATCGACGCCCCACGCCCCCGGCAAGCGACCTTACAGGGACCTGAAGTCGAGGAATTCCAACAATTTCACCCCGCTGCAGCGGCCATGATGGTCCTGTTCGGGAGCGCTCGCATAGGCTGCAATCGACCGGAAGCCCGGGTCAAATCGAGCCGGTCACAGACCCCACGGCGCCAGATCCGCGCCCGACGATGGAGACGACATGTTTCGCAAACTCTGGCCTGTTGCAGTTGCCGCTGCAGCGTTCTGCGGCGCGGCTGTGGCGCCGACCCCGGCGGCCGCCTGGTACGACGGATATCGCCACGGCTGGTGGGGTCCGCGCTTCTATCTCGGCGCCCCCGTCTCCTATGGCTATGGCAGCTGTTACGTGCGCGAACTGCGCCCCACCCCGTGGGGACCGCGATGGCGGCTGGTCAACCGCTGCTATTGATCGATTCGTTCCCCGCGACGACAAGCCGGCTTTGCCGGGGACTCTTGGCGCGCGGCCGAAAAGCGCTCAAATTTCATGCAGATTCACGAAAAAGCCATGCGCGCAGAGATCCGCGGAAACAATTGCGACGCGGCCGAGTTGGAATTGGGTGTCTTGAGCGAAATACGTCGTTTGAGCAAACGAACGCAACGGAACCCGCCATGATTGGCATCGAGGCCGATAACATCGAGCAGATGGACTACAAGACCAGCCGGTCGATCTGCGACGCCGTGGGCGAGCGGCTGCAGAAGGATCTGCGGCCGGAGCGTTCGGACCTGTCGCCTCATCTGAAAGAGCTCCTGAGCGAGCTGCGGAGGCAGGACGACGCCGGATTTGTCCGTCGCTAAGGCCGCGCAAAACGCGCCTTGGCGGCATGCACGCGCGGATTTTGTGACGCAATCCCATTGCGTTTGGTCGCGCCTGCGGTGACAAACCGCGCATGCTTTCCATATCGGACATTTCAATCCGCCTCGCGGGGCGCCTGCTGATCGACCAGAGCTCGGCGCAAATCGTACCCGGTGCGCGCGTCGGTCTGGTTGGCCGCAACGGCACCGGCAAGTCGACGCTGTTCCGGGCGATCCGCGGCGAGCTCGCGATCGAGAGCGGGACGATCACGATCCCGCCGCGCTGGCGTGTCGGCTCGCTGGCCCAGGAAGCGCCCGATGGCCCCGATAGTTTGGTCGAAGTCGTGCTCAAGGCCGATATCGAGCGCGATGCGTTGCTGCGGGAAGCCGAGAGTGCCCACGATCCGCACCGGATCGCCGAGATCCAGACCCGCCTCGTCGACATCGACGCCCATTCGGCGCCGGCGCGCGCTGCCGCGATTCTGAGCGGTCTCGGCTTTTCCACATCGGAGCAGGCGCGGCCGGTCGGCGAATTTTCCGGCGGCTGGCGCATGCGCGTCGCACTGGCGGCGACGCTGTTTGCCGCACCCGACCTGCTGCTGCTGGATGAGCCGACCAACTATCTCGATCTCGAAGGCACGCTCTGGCTCGAGGACCATCTGGCGAACTATCCACGCACGGTGATCGTGATCAGCCACGACCGTGACCTGCTCGAAACATCCGTCGACCAGATCCTGCATCTCGACCGCGGCAAGCTCACGCTCTATCGCGGCAGCTATTCCTCGTTCGAAGAGCAGCGCGCCACGCGCGAGATGCTCGATGCCAAGCAGGTCAAACGGCAGGAGGCGGAGCGCAAGCGCCTGCAGGCCTTCGTCGACCGCTTCAAGGCCAAGGCGTCGAAAGCCCGCCAGGCGCAGTCTCGCGTCAAAATGCTGGAGCGGATGAAGCCGGTCGCGGCGCTGGTCACCCAGGACGTGCGGGAGATCAGCTTCGCGCATCCCGACAAGATGCTGTCGCCGCCGATCATCGCGGTCGATGGTGTCAGCGTCGGCTACGATCCCGATAACCCCGTGCTCAGTCGCGTGACGCTCAGGATCGACAATGACGACCGCATCGCGCTCTTGGGCGCCAACGGCAACGGCAAATCGACGCTGGTCAAGCTGCTCGCCGGCCGGCTCAATCCTTTCTCCGGCAGGGTCACCCGGGCCGACAAGCTCGCGGTCGCCTATTTCGCCCAGCATCAGCTCGACGAACTGAACGAAGACGCCTCCACCTACGACCACATCCGCAAGCTGATGCCGGAGGCGCCGGAGTCGAAGGTGCGAGGCCGCGCCGGCGCCATCGGCTTTTCCGGCAAGGCCGCCGACACAAAGGTCGGGAGTCTCTCGGGTGGCGAGAAGGCGCGGTTGCTGCTGGGACTTGCGACCTTCTTCGGTCCCAACATGATCATCCTGGACGAGCCGACCAACCATCTCGACATCGACAGCCGCGCGGCACTGGCGGAAGCCATCAATGACTTTCCGGGCGCGGTGATCATGGTGTCGCATGACCGCTATCTCATCGAGGCCTGCGCCGACCAGCTGTGGGTGGTCGCCGACCATGCGGTAACGAGCTTCGACGGCGATCTCGACGATTATCGTCGCCTCGTGCTGTCGGCGCGCGGCAAGCCGGAGCCACGCGCGAAAGCAATGAGCGCGCGACCGGCCGCGACCGAGGCGAACGCGCCAGGGGCGAGAAGCAGAAGCCGCTGAAGCAGAAGATCTCGCAAGCCGAAGCCGAGATCGAACGCATCACCGCCATCATCGCCAAGATCGACACCGCGCTCGCTTTACCGGATATCTTCACCCGCGATCCGAAGCAGGCGGCGCAGCTCAGCCAGGCGCGCGCCAATGCCGCAAGCGCGCTGCAGCGCGCCGAGGAGCAATGGCTCGAAGCGAGTGCGCAGAATGAGACCGCTGGTTGAGGATCAGGTCGCGGCGGGTTTCTTCTTCGGCGGCTTTTTCGCCACTTTCGGCGGCGCGACCGGCTCGGGCCCGCGCTCGATCGAGGACAGCCGTCCGCCGGTGAAAGTGTAGATGCCGGCGCGCGGACCGCGCGACCAGGTTACGACGGCGAGGCGCCCGCCGCCCGGGCCGTTGGAAAGATTGACGCTGTCGGGTGCGCCGATGCCGCGCACCACGTCGCATTCGGTATGGCCGAGCGCCACCGTGCCGCCCGGGACCGGCGGCGCGCCGGCAGCGTTGTCAGCGAGAGCTTGCGCGCCGGCGCCCGGCGGCGCCATGCCCGGACAGGCGCCGTCAGCGCTGACGAGATCGTCGGGACGAAGGGGTTGGTCGGGTGTCAGCGGCGGCGCGTCGATCGAGACGTTGCGGATGAACAGCCGCCCCGAACGCGAAAACCATTCGGCGTCTTTCGACATGAGGTCGGACGCATTCTGGCAGCCCGCGACCAGCGGCGCGAGCGCGAGCAGCGTCAAAAGCAGTCTGTGATGTCCCCTGTCGTGTCTCACAATGACCTGAGTTCCCCGCCCCTTCCCCTTAAGGGGTTGTCCGACCATCACTTTGCGGCACCAGCGTGGCTGATGAAAGCACCAAAGGCAATTACCGCAGAATATCATTAATTGGGTGCCGCCGCTAATCGCGGCGGCGCCAGCGCCCCATTTCGTCGGCCTGCCAATAAGTGACATCGAAGCCGCGGGATTTGCAATCCGTCCAGGCGGCACGCGCCGCCGACAGCGCGTCCGCGTCATCGCCGTTGAACAGCAGCACCATGCGCTCGTAGGACGCCGAGTCCTGCGGCAGCACGGCGCTGTCGATCAGGAAGCGGACGTTGGCGCTGTTCGGATTGCCCTCCTCCACCGCCAGGATGATCGGCTGGTCCTGCGCATCACCGGCCCGCCACGTCGCGTGCGGCAAAAAGGAATTGTCGCGATAGGTCCAAAGATGCGCATCCAGCGCGTCGGCGCGCTCCGGCGAGGTCGCCTGCACCACCACGCGCCAGCCGCGCTCGAGCGACTTCTCGAGCAGCGGCGGCAGCACGTTCTCCACCGACATGTTCTGCAAATGGTAGAACAAGACCTCGGTCATCGCTCGTAGTGATCCGCGACCAGGCGATCGAGCAGGCGCACGCCGTAACCCGAACCCCAGCTCTGGTTGATTTCCGTCTTCGGCGCGCCCATGGCCGTTCCCGCAATGTCGAGATGCGCCCACGGGGTGTTGTCGACGAAGCGCTGCAGGAATTGCGCCGCAGTGATCGAGCCGCCGTGCCGGCCGCCGGTGTTCTTCATGTCGGCAAATTGCGAGTCGATCAGCTTGTCGTATTCGGGCCCGAGCGGCATGCGCCAGACTTTTTCGCCGGTCTCGATTCCCGCCTTGATCAGGCGGTTCGCCAGATCGTCATTGTTGGAGAACAGACCCGCATGCTCGGTGCCGAGCGCAACCATGATCGCGCCGGTCAGCGTCGCGAGATCGATCATGAATTTCGGCTTGAACTTCCGGCCGACGTGCCACAGCACATCGGCGAGCACCAGGCGGCCCTCGGCATCAGTGTTGATGATCTCGATGGTCTGGCCCGACATCGAGGTGACGATATCGCCGGGACGCTGCGCGTTGCCGTCGGGCATGTTCTCGACCAGGCCGATGGCGCCGACCGCATTCACCTTCGCTTTGCGCGCAGCGAGCGCATGCATCAATCCGACGACGCAGGCAGCACCTCCCATGTCGCCCTTCATGTCCTCCATGCTGCCGGCGCCCTTGATCGAGATGCCGCCGGTATCGAAGCAGACGCCCTTGCCGATGAAAGCGACCGGCGCGTCGCTTTTCCTGCCGCCGTTCCAGCGCATGATCACCGTGCGGCTCGGCCGCGCCGAACCTTGTCCGACGCCGAGCAACGCGCCCATTCCGAGCTTGGTCATTGCCTTGACGTCGAGCACCTCGACCTCGACGCCGAGCTTGCTCAACGCGCTCGCACGCCGCGCGAACTCCTCCGGAAACAGCACGTTCGGCGGTTCGTTGACGAGATCGCGCGCCATCTCGACGCCGTCGGCGACATGCGCGTCCGCCGCAAATGCCCGGTTGGTCTTGCCGGTATCGTCCACGGCAATCGACACCTGGGCGCTGAGTGCGGCGCTTTCGTCCTTTTTCTTCGTCTTGTAGCGATCGAATTTGTAGGCGCGCAGCCGCAGGCCGGTCGCCACTCCGGCGGCCTGGCCGGGTTTCATGGGACCGCCGGCGTGCTCGGCCATGACGGTCACATGATTGCTGGCTGCGTTCAGCTTGCCGGCGACGACCCCGCCCAGCTTGAGAAAATCGCGCTCCTTCAGCTCGGAAGGCTTGCCGGTGCCCACCACGAGCAAGCGCTGAATTTCGATTCCTTCCGGTTCCAAAAGATCGAGCGTGGAACCATTCTTTCCCTTGAACTCGCTCGCCGCCGCCGCGCGCTTCACCAGGTCGACGGCCTTGCCGAGCGCCTTCCGGGTCGCCGGCCCAAATTTCAGCTCGCCATCGCAAAACACCACCAGAACGCCGCGGGCGACCGTGGATAACGGGACAAAGCCGACCTTGACGGCGTCGGACATGAATAAACCTCCAAAGTCAGGATGTTACGCTGGGAAGACCGGGCCTGTTGCGAACCTCTCGCCCGCCTGTCGCGGATCAAGAAAGCCCTCTTTGGCCCACTATGACCTGCCCTTTGCCGGGATGCCAAGCGTCCGCGTGGCCCACCCGCCACAAGACGGGAAAAATTTACCATATCTTCACCCCGCCACGGGGCAGCCATTTTGTTGACGGATCAAAGGGATGGTAGTGAGAAAATAAGCCGTTCAGACAGGCGCGGCGTAACCAATGGGGACCCCTTCTTTTGCAAGGGGTTTGGTTGCGATCCGCGGTTCGGCCGTGGCAGGGCGGGATCGTACGGGAACGATGGGGTCGATCGACAAGTATATTTTCCGCACGACGCTCGCGTCGTTTGCGCTTGTCCTGGTCAGCCTCACCGGCGTGATCTGGATAACGCAGGCGTTGCGCGGCATCGACCTGATGACGAGCCAGGGTCAGACCATCGTCACCTTCCTCGGCCTCACCAGCCTCGTCATTCCGGCGCTGGTGCTGATCATCGCACCGATCGCGCTGATGATTGCGATCTCGCACACGCTGAACAAGCTCGCGACCGATTCCGAAATCATCGTGATGAACGCCGCCGGCTTCTCGCCGATCCGCCTGTTCCGCCCCTTCGCCTACGCCACGGTCGTGGTGGCGATTCTGGTCGCTTTCATCGCAGCCTATCTCGCGCCTGACGGCATGCGGCGGATCAAGCAATGGGATGCCGAGATCACCGCCGACGTGTTGACCAACATTCTGCAGCCCGGCCGCTTCGCCCAGCTCGACCAGAATCTCACGATCCGCATCCGCGAGCGTCAGCCCGGTGGACTGCTGGTCGGCATCTTCATCGACGACCGGCGCGATCCCAAGGAGCGCGTCAGCATCGTCGCCGACCACGGCACCGTGGTGAAGAGCGGCGACGGCTCGTTCCTGGTGCTCGAGGACGGCAATCTGCAGCGCTTCGAGGTCGGCAAGCGCGACCCGGCGTTGGTCGCATTCGGCCGCTACGCCTTCGACATGTCGAAATTCTCGCAACATGGCGATGTCTCGCTCGGCATCCGCGAGCGCTACATCTGGGAGCTGTTGTGGCCCAGCCCGGATGATCCCGTGTACAAGGCGCTGCCGGGCCAGTTCCGCGCCGAATTGCACGACCGCTTCCTGTCGCCGATCTATCCGTTCGCATTTGCCGCCCTCACCTTCGCTTTCCTCGGCGCGCCGCGCACCACGCGCCAGAGCCGCAACTTCTCGATCGGCGGCTCGATCTTCGCGGTGTTCGGCCTGCGCATGGCCGGATTTGCCTGCTCGGTGTTGACGGTGAAAACGCCGATGGCCGCGGTCATCCAGTACGGGCTGACGCTGGCCGCTATCGGCATCGGCCTCTGGATCATCGTCTACGGGTTGGTGATCGAGCCGCCCGCCTCCGTGCTCGAGACGGTCAACAAGTCGCTTGCCCGCATGCAGCGGCTGTTCGGAAGGCCGGCCACCGCATGAGCATGGTCAACAATACGCTTGGACGCTATTTCGCCGGCCGCTTCGTGGTCTCGGCGCTCGGCGTATTCGCCAGCATCTTCGTCCTGCTCGTGCTGGTCGACTACATCGAAATGGTGCGCAAGACCTCCGGCCTTGCCGCCGCCTCGCCGATCATGGTGGCGGAAACCTCGCTGTTCCGCGTGCCGCAGCTGCTCGAAAAAATGATGCCGTTCTGCGTGCTGATCGGCGCGATGACCTGCTATCTCGCGCTGTCGCGGCGGCTCGAACTCGTGGTGGCGCGCGCCGCCGGCGTCTCGGCCTGGCAGTTCATGGCGCCTGCGCTGGTGAGCGCCATCCTGCTCGGCGTGCTCGCGACCGTCGGCTACAATCCGATGTCGGCCAATCTGCGCGAGCTCTCCAAGCGCATGGAGGCGGAGCTGTTCGGCGGCGCGGCCGGTGGCGGAATCCAGGACGCCGCCGGTTTCTGGATCAACCAGGCCAACAGCGACGGCCAGATGATCATGAACGCCGCGCGCAGCGAGAAGCAGGGCGTGCGACTGACCGGATTGACGCTGTTCCGGTTTGATACGAACTATCGATTCAAGGAACGCATCGAGGCGCGCGAGGCAACGCTCGACGAAGGGCGCTGGCTGTTCCGCGATGTGCGGCGATTCTCGCTCGACGCGCCGCCGGTGGATCAGCCGACGCTCACGATCGCCACCGAGCTTACGCCGGCGCAAGTGCGCAACAGCTTTTCGACTCCGGAAACTGTGTCGTTTTGGCAACTGCCGACCTACATCCGCTCGTCCGAAAGTTCGGGCTTTGCGACCGCCGGCTATCGGCTGCAATACCACAAGCTTCTGGCACAGCCGTTTTTGCTTGCCGCAATGGTGATGTTGGCTGCATCCGTGTCGTTGCGGTTCTTCCGATTCGGCGGCGTGCAGAAGATGGTTTTAAGTGGCGTGGGCGCGGGCTTTCTGCTCTACGTGCTGTCGAAAGTAACTGAAGATTTGAGCAAGGCCGAGTTGATGCATCCGATCGCTGCGGCGTGGTTGCCCGTGCTCGTCGGCGGCCTCACCGGGTTCTTGGCCTTGCTGTACCAGGAGGACGGGTAGTGGCTGTCGTCGCCGCCCTCCAGATGCTGTCGTCCGCGTTGGCGCGGCGCATGGTCGTGCGCCGTGACGGATCGCGTTTTGCCGCCGCAAGGCCGCTGCTCGCGCTGCTTCTCGGCGCACTGCTTGCCGGCGCGTTCGAATGCGCGATGACGGCGCCGGCCTCGGCCCAGGGCTTCACCTACAATGCGCGGCCACCCTCCACGCATCCGGCGCGGGTCGCCAACACCGACGGGCAGATGCTCGTGCAGGCGGTCGAGGTCGACTACGACTACAACAACAAGCGCGTGTCGGCGGTCGGCAACGTGCAGCTCTACTACAACGGCACCAGCGTCGAGGCCGACAAGGTCATCTACGACCAGACCACCAAGCGGCTGCACGCCGAAGGCAACATCCGCATGACGGATGCCGACGGCAAGATCACCTATGCCAACATCATGGATCTGAGCGACGATTATCGCGACGGCTTCGTCAATTCGCTGCGCGTCGACACGGCGGACTCGACGCGGATGGCCGCGACACGTTCGGATCGGTCGAGCGGCAACTACACGGTGTTCGAGAACGGCGTCTACACCGCCTGCGCGCCCTGCGCGGACGATCCGAAGAAACCGCCGCTGTGGCAGGTCAAGGGCGCCCGCATCATTCACGACCAGAACGAGAAGATGCTGTATTTCGAGACCGCGCAGCTCGAATTTTTCGGCGTGCCGATCGCCTACATGCCGTTCTTCTCGACGCCCGACCCGACGGTGAAGCGCAAGAGCGGATTCCTGATGCCGGGCTTCAGCGAAGCATCGACCTTTGGCTTCGCGGTGGATGTTCCGTATTACTGGTCGATCGCCCCGGATATGGACGTAACCTTCACGCCGCGCATCACCTCGCGGCAGGGCGTGCTGTTCCAGGCCGAGTTCCGCCAGCGCCTGATCAACGGTTCATATCAAATTCGTGCCTACGGCATCGACCAGCTCGATCCCGGCGCATTCGCCGGCCAGCCCGGCGATCGTCAGTTCCGCGGCGGCGTCGAGACCAAGGGCCAGTTCGCCATCAACGACAAGTGGGTCTGGGGCTGGGACGGCGTGGTGCTGTCGGACTACTACTTCATGTCCGACTACCGGCTGTCGCAATACCGCGACCCCTTGAACTCGTTCCTGAGCCTGCCGACCGAGGCGGTCTCGCAGCTCTACCTGACCGGCGTCGGCAACCGCAGCTATTTCGACCTGCGCACGATCTACTATCTCAGCTTCTCGGGCAATCAGCAGCAAGTGCCGGTGGTCTACCCGGTGATGGATTATTCGAACGTCTTCAACTATCCGATCTTCGGCGGCGAGGTGTCCTACAAGACGAATTTCGTCAACCTGACGCGCAATGACGCCGTGTTCGACCCAATCACGACGCTGGCGAATACCAACAGCCTTTGCACGACGGCGTCCGCCGATCCGATGGCGCGCATTCCCTCGCAGTGCCTGCTGCGCGGCATGCCCGGAACCTACACCCGCTTCACGGCGGAGGCGCAGTGGCGCAAGTCGTTCACGGATTCGGCGGGCGAAATCTGGACGCCGTTCGCGAGCGCGCGGATCGACGCGATCAACGCCGACGTGGCCAACCAGCCCGGCGTCAACAATTTCCTGCCGACCGGCAACACCACGGCGCTGCGGGTGATGCCGACCATCGGCCTCGAATACCGCTATCCCTTCATCAACGTGCAGCCATGGGGCTCGACGACCATCGAGCCGATCGCGCAGGTGATCATCCGGCCGAACGAATCCTACGCCGGCAAGCTTCCGAACGAGGACGCCCAGAGCCTGGTGTTTGACGCGAGCAACCTGTTCAGCGTCGACAAATTCTCGGGCTACGACCGCGAGGAAGGCGGCGGACGCGCCAATGTCGGCGTGCAGGCAACCACGCAGTTCGACCGCGGCGGCAGCGTCAAGGTGCTGTTCGGCCAGTCCTACCAGCTGTTCGGCCTGAACTCCTTTGCCGTGCAGGACATGAACAACACCGGCGTCGATTCCGGTCTTGCGACCCAGAAGTCCGACTACGTCGCCAGTGTCAATTATTCGCCGAACCGTACCTACACCTTCAGCGTCAGGTCGCGCTTCGACGAGCAGACCTGGGACGTGCAGCGTTTCGAGGCGGAGGCACGCGCGAACTTCGATCGCTGGTCGATCGGCCTGACCTACGGCAACTACGCGGCGCAGCCGGAGCTCGGCTATCTGACCCGGCGCGAGGGCCTGCTCGCCAACGGCTCGATCAAGATCGCGGCGAACTGGGTCGCAACGGGCGCTGCGCGCTGGGATCTGGAAGCCAACAAGCTCAATCAATATGTCATTGGTGCCGGCTATGTGGACGATTGCTTCGTGCTGGCTGCCAACTACGTGACATCCTACAGCTATTCGGCGGGTACCGCGCCGCCCGTGCTGGGCCATGCCTACATGCTGCAGATCGGCCTGCGCACGCTCGCCAATACGAGCTCGTCGGGCAGCGGCGCCGGCATCCAGTAGGACCCGCGAGGATGGACAAATCCCGGCATGGCCGGAGGTTTCAACCCGGATGGAATGACATAACGAAGATGATCACGACGGCCACATCCTCCTGTCCCCTTCGGGCCATGGTCGCGAGTTGTGTCGCAGCGCTGCTGTTGTGTTTCGGCGTCGCGCCGCTGCATGCGCAAACCGTCGCCGTCATGGTCAATGGCGAGCCGATCACCGACTACGACATCGAGCAGCGCAGCAAGCTGAACTTCCTGCAGACCCACAAGCCGTCCGATCGCAAGGAGATCATCAGCGAGCTGATCGATGAAAAGGTGAAGATCAAGGAGGGCAAGAAATTCGGCGTCGATCCCGGTGTCGCCGACATCGATCAGGCTTACACCGGCATGAGCCAGCGCATGCATATCACCGCGGATCAGTTGACGGAGTCGCTGGAGAAACAGGGCATCAGGGCCGAGACGCTGAGGGCCCGCATGAAGGCGGAGATGGTGTGGACCAGCCTCGTGCGCGGGCGCTACAAGGAGAAACTGCAGGTCGGCGAAAAGGACGTGAACGACGCCGTCAAGGCCGAAGGCGGCGACAATCAGCAACAGGGAGAGGCCTTCGAATACAGAATGCAGCCGGTCGTGCTGCTCATGCCGAAGGGCTCGGCCCAAAGTGCGATCGAGCTCCGGCAAAAGGACGCCGAGACGCTGCGCGCCCGCGTGGAGACATGCGAACAGGCGAACCAGTACTTCAAGGCGATGCCCAACGCCGCGATCCGCGAGCTTGTGGTCAAGACCTCGGCCGACATTCCGGCCAACCTGCGCAAGGTACTGGACGACACTCCGATCGGCCATCTGACGCCGCCCGAGGTCACCAGGCAGGGCGTCGAGATGGTGGCGCTATGCGCGCGCAAGCCGACCACGATCGATTCGCCGAAGCGAAAGGAAATGCGCGACAAGATGTATGCGAAGAAGTACGAGCAGACGTCGAACAACTATCTATCGGAAATCCGCAAGGCGGCGATGATCGAGTACCGTCAGACCAGTGTCGAAGATTCGACCGCAGAGGACGGCAAGAAGCCCAAGCCGCGCCGCAATTGATCGCCGGCCACTAGTGCCCACTTTCCGAAGTTCGTGATCCATTGCCGCACACACTTTCACGAACTTCGGAAAGTTATGGGCACTAGCAAATCCATGATACTAGTGCCGCTTTCGATCTGAAGTCCCTGAACCCGATTTGCCGCGAGTGAGTCAGGGACTTCAGATCGGCGGCACTTGTGACTTTTTGCGGTTTGTGAAAGCAGATGCTGCGATGGAGCACCAACCCCGGAAGGCAGGCAATCGACCGCTCGCACTGACGCTGGGTGAACCCGCAGGCATCGGACCCGATATTGCTCTCGAGGCCTGGCTGCGCCGGGATGAATTGAAACTTCCTCCGTTCTATCTGCTTGGCGATGCCCCGTTCATTGCCCGACGCGCCAACGTACTTGGTCTCAAGGTACCCGTCGTAGACGTTGGCGCGGCCGAGGCGTGCGCCGCCTTTGCGCAGGCCTTGCCGGTCGCCGCCACGGGCAAGCACGCGACGGCCGAGCCCGGAAAGCCCGACACATCGAGCGCGGACGCTGCCATCACCTCGATCCGCCGCGCCGTCGCCGACGTCCGGGCAGGGCTTGCCAGCGCCGTTGTCACCAACCCGATCGCAAAAAGCGTGCTCTATCGCGCGGGCTTCGAGCATCCCGGCCACACCGAATTTCTCGCCGAGCTCGCCACCGCGAACGGCAAAACGCCGCAGCCCGTCATGATGCTGTGGTCGCCGGAGCTTGCGGTCGTGCCGGTGACGATTCACCTCGCCTTGCGCGAGGCAATCGCGCAGCTCTCGACGGACCTGATCGTCAGCACGGCGCGGATCGTGGCCGCAGGCCTGAGGAGCCGCTTCGGTCTCGCCCGCCCTCGGCTCGCGCTGTCAGGACTCAACCCGCATGCCGGTGAAGACGGCACGCTCGGCAGCGAAGACAAGGCGATCGTCGCGCCTGCGGTCGAGATCCTCCGCGGTGAAGGCATCGACGCCAGGGGGCCGCTGCCGGCCGACACCATGTTCCACGCGGCGGCACGCAAGACCTATGACTGCGCGATCTGCATGTATCACGATCAGGCGCTGATCCCGATCAAGACGCTCGCTTTCGACGAGGGCGTCAATGTCACGCTCGGATTGCCCTTCATTCGCACCTCGCCCGATCACGGCACCGCCTTCGACATCGCCGGCACCGGGCGCGCCAATCCGGCAAGCCTGATCGCGGCGCTGCGGCTTGCCGCGCGCATGGCGGAAACGACGGTCCCGGCCCAGGTATCATGAGCGCGATCGACGACCTGCCGCCGCTCCGCGAGGTCATTGCCGAGCACCAGCTCTCCGCGCGCAAATCGCTGGGCCAGAATTTCCTGCTCGACCTCAACCTCACCGCACGCATCGCCCGTGCCGCGGGACCGCTGGACAACGCGACAGTGATCGAGATCGGCCCGGGTCCCGGCGGATTGACCCGCGCGCTGCTGGCGCTGGGCGCGGCGCACGTCATCGCCGTCGAGCATGATGCGCGCGCCATTCCCGCGCTGGAAGCGATCGCAAAGCGGTATCCGGGCCGCCTCGAGATCGTCTGCGCCGACGCACAGACCTTCGACCCCCGCCCCTATCTCGGCTCAGGGAAGGCCAGGATCGTCGCCAACCTGCCCTACAACATCGCAACCCCGCTGCTGATCGGCTGGCTCTCGATCGAGCCGTGGCCGCCCTGGTACGACATGATGGTGCTGATGTTTCAGCGCGAAGTCGCCGAGCGAATCGTCGCGCGCGAGAACGACGAAGCCTATGGCAGGCTCGGCGTGCTTGCGAACTGGCGTGCCGAGACCAAGATCCTGTTCGACATCTCGCCCGCGGCGTTCGTGCCGCAACCCAAGGTCACCTCGTCGGTGGTGCGGCTGATCCCGCGCGAGATGCCGGATCCGTGCGAGCGACGGCTGCTGGAGCAGGTCACGGCTGCCGCATTCGGCCAGCGCCGCAAAATGCTGCGCCAGAGCCTGAAATCATTGCCCGCCGATCCCGCGCGACTGGCGGCGGCGGCGCATGTCGATCCCACCCGCCGTGCCGAAACCATTCCGGTGTCCGGCTTTGTTGCCATGGCGCGCGAATTGGCCGATATACGCAACGAAAATTCGAAGACGCCTTAAAAGGGAGAACGTCAATGGCGCAGATGCGCAGGCAATCGCTGGTCAAGTTCGATGCTCCGCTCTGCGAGACCATCGTCGACACACCCAAACCGCAAGGCAAGGAGGTTCTGGTCCGCATCGAGCGCTGCGGGCTGTGCCATTCCGACCTGCACATCCAGGACGGCTACGCCGATCTCGGCGGCGGCAAGCGGCTCGACACCACGCGCGGCATGGCGCTGCCCTTCACGCTCGGGCACGAGATCGCAGGCGTCGTCGAAGAGGTCGGACCGGATGCCGACAAGAGCACTGTCGGTACGAAGAAAGCGGTTTTCCCCTGGATCGGCTGCGGCCAGTGCCGCGAATGTCTCAACGGCGACGAGAACCTTTGCCTGAAGAATCGCTTCGTGGGCGTCGCCATCGACGGCGGCTTTGCGACGCATGTGCTGGTGCCCGACGCGAAATATCTGCTCGATTACGATCCACTCCCCGTCAATGTGGCGGCGACGTTGATGTGCTCGGGCATGACGGCTTTTGGCGCGCTGAAACGTCTGGTCGACCGCCCGCGGCAGCGCAACCTGCTGCTGATCGGGCTCGGCGGCGTCGGCATGATGGGCCTGTCGTTTGCGCAGGCGATGTTCAAGCAAAAGATCTCGGTCGCCGACCTAAATCCCGCCGCACGGGAAACCGCGCTGAAAAACGGCGCCGCGATCGCCTACGATCCCGCCGAGACCGATGTCGTTAAACGAATTGTCAGGGAGACCGAGGGCGGTTTTGATGAGATCGTCGATTTCGCCGGCAACGAGAAGTCGATGGCGTTTGCGGTCTCGGTGATTGCGCGCGGCGGCAAGATCGTGGTGTCCGGCCTGATGGGCGGCAATTTCAGCCTGCCCATGGTGCAATGGATTTACAAGCGCATGACCATCGAGGGTTTCATGGTGGGAACGCTGGCCGAGGGCCATGAATTGATGGCGTTGGCGCGGGCCGGCAAGATCAAGCCGACGCCGATGCGCGAAGAGCCGATGGGCGACGTGCAAAAATGGATCGATGAATTGCGGGCCGGGAAAGTCGTAGGACGTATCGTACTAAAAAACTAGCAAGATAAACGGCGGTGCCCGCCTCGCCGTTTGCAACGGAGGATATATGGTCTGGAGGAATTTCGGCGCGCGCGGCGCATTGGCGCTGCTTGCGCTCGGTCTCGCCGCAACGCCGGCGCTGTCGCAAAAAAAATACGGCCCCGGCGTCACCGACAAGGAAATCAAGATCGGCACCACCACGCCGTTCAGCGGCCCGGCATCGGCGTATTCGGCAGGCGCGGTGTCGGCCACCGCCTGTTTCCAGAAAATCAACGATGAAGGCGGAGTGAATGGGCGCAAGATCAATTACATCGCGCTCGACGATGCCTACAGCCCGCCGAAAACCGTCGAGCAGATCAGAAAGCTGATCGAGAGCGAGGAAGTTTTGTTCCTCGTCAACCCCGTGGGCACGGCGACCAACAATGCGGTCGTCAAATACGTCAACCAGATGAAGGTGCCGCATCTCTTCATCGGCACCGGCGCCACCATGTTCAACGATCCCGAGAAGTTTCCGTGGACGATGAGCTGGACGCCGCATTACGCATCCGAAGGCGAGATCTACGCCAAATATCTCCTGCAGTCGAAACCGAATGCGAAGATCGGCATCCTCTCGCAGAACGACGATCTCGGCCGCGACTACATCCTCGGCTTCAAGCGCGGCCTCGGCGACAAGGCCGCGGCCATGATCGTCTCCGAGCAGACCTACAACACCACCGATCCCACGGTCGACTCGCAGATCGTGTCACTGAAGGCATCCGGCGCCGACGTGCTGATGATCTTCTCGGTGCCGAAATTCGCGGCGCAGGCGATCCGCAAGGCCTATGACATCGACTGGCATCCGCAGAAGTTCGTCGACAGCGTCGGCTCCTCCATCGCAGGCGCGATCAAGCCGGCCGGATTCGAAGCCTCCAAAGGCGTGATCTCGGCCGCCTACCAGAAGGACCCGGCCGATCCGCAGTGGCGCGACGATCCCGAGATGAAGGCGTGGAACGTGTGGATGGACAAGTACAATCCGCGCGTCGACAAGAGCGATTACTACGCGCCCTATGGCTACAATATCGGCCACGCGGTGGTCGAGCTGCTGAAGCAATGCGGCGACAATCTCACGCGCGAGAACGTGATGGACAAGGCCTTGCACATGAACATGGAGCTTCCGCTCTTGCTGCCGGGCGTCAAGCTGACGACCAGCCCGACCGATCATCGTCCGATCAAGCAGATGCGTCTCGTGCGCTTCAACGGCGAACGCTACGAGCTGTTCGGCGACGTGCTCGCCAGCGAGTAAGCGCCCGTGGGATTAATGGGGGCGGCGCATTCGAGCCGCGCCCTTCAGCGTGGTGAAAGATTGGCATTTCGAAGGCGGAACCCGAGCCCGAATTAAGCCCAATCCTCTCCGGATTTGCGGCCTATTACCACCCAAGTCTTTTTCGACAGTCCGGATCGTAATCTGTTGCGTCTCCGGAGATGCGTATGTCCAATCTACAAGCCAGGCTCGCCCCGGCCTTTCTGTTGAGCGTTGCCGCAAGCCTCACGCTGATGGCAGGTCCCGGTAGCGCCGCGCGCGCCGCGGACAATTGCGTCACCGAACCCAAGGCCGAATTGCCGCAGGGCAAGCACTGGTACTATCGCATCGAGCGCGGCAGCGGCCGGCATTGCTGGTACTTGCGCGGCGAGGATGAAGCGTCTGCGCGCACGCCGGCCGCTGAACCTGTCGCCGCAGCAAAGCCTGCGCCTCAGACGACGACCGGCAATGCGCCGCCGCGATCGCTCGCCGACGCCCACGCCGAATTCGCTCCAAAGGCTCCTAACGAGGCCACCAGCAGCGCTGCCCCTCCGCAGCCGGTCTGGCCCAATCCGCCGGTGCCGACCGCTGCCGCACCGGCCCCGGCCGCGGCGACGACGGGCATCGGTCCGGGTGCGACTGCACCGACGGCATCAGCGGATTCGCAACTCACGTCGCGCTGGCCGCAGGCATCGGGCGCGCCTTCGACGGCGAACGCCACACCGCAGGCTTCACTCATGGTCGCGGATGCTCAGGCGGACCAAGCCGCGGCGACCACGCCTGCGCCCGCGGAAACTGTGCAGGCGAACCCACCGCCGGCGCGCGAGGTCGGCTCGCTGCAGAAGCTTGCACTGGTGGTGATAAGCGCGTTGGCGCTGGCGGGGCTATCGGGCAGCCTGGTCTATCGACTCGCAGGCGCCCGCAGCCGCCGGCGGCGCGAGGACCGTTGGCCGCAACGGCAATCGGTTTCACGGTCGCTCGCAGATGAAGCGCGCGGCGCCCCCTGGATCGCGCCGGAATTGAACCCGACCGTGCCGCATGCGGATACGGAGTCGCATTTGGATGTGGCGGACGCGGCGGACATCGCCGCCGACAAAATCGAGTTCGGCAAGAGCGACGACAGCTTCGAGAAGATCGAGGATTTTCTGGCGCGATTGACCCGGCAGCTGCAGGACGAACTGCAGACTTCGCGCCCGCAGGAGCTGGAAAACCCGCGCCCGCACTGACAGGCGCGCGTTACTTCTCCAATTGCCGCTGCAGGTCGCGCACGAATGTCGTCAGCCCGGTGCGGCGCTTGCGTTTCAGCCGCTCGGCCCTGAGGATCGACTGCACCTCGGCGAACGCCGCATCGACCTCGTGGTTGATGACGATGTAGTCGTATTCCGCCCAGTGGCTCATCTCATGGCTGGCGCGGCTCATCCGGCCGCGGATCACGTCGTGTGAATCCTGCGCACGCGAGTGCAGCCGCTTCTCGAGATCGAGCGCCGACGGTGGCAGGATGAACAGGCTGACCACGTCGTCATGCGCCTTTTCACGCAGCTGTTGCGTACCCTGCCAGTCGATGTCGAACAGCACATCCTCGCCTCTCGTCAGTGCTTCTTCCACCGGCACGCGTGGCGTGCCGTAGCGGTTGTCAAAGACGGTGGCCCATTCCAGGAGCTCATTGCGCTTCACCATCTCCTCGAAGCGCGCCTTGTCGACGAACAGGTAATCCTGGCCCTCGACCTCGCCGGGCCGTTTCGCGCGCGTCGTCACCGAGACCGACATCTTCAGGCCCGGCATCCGGTCGATCAGCATTCGCGACAGCGTGGTCTTGCCGGCGCCCGAAGGCGACGACAGCACGAACATCAAGCCGCGCCGTTCGACGCCGTCAAAGCCGTGTCCGTGGGCCGCCATCGATCACTCCAGATTCTGGACCTGTTCGCGAAATTGCTCGACCACGCTCTTCATCTCGAGCCCGGTATTGGTCAGTTCGAGATCGTTGGATTTCGAGCAGGTGGTGTTGACCTCGCGGTGGAATTCCTGCGCCAGGAAATCGAGCCGGCGGCCGATCGGCCCGCCCTTTCCGATCAGTTCGCGCGCCTGCGATAGATGCGAGGCGATGCGGTCGAGCTCTTCACGGATGTCGGCCTTCGCCGCGATCAGCAGCGCTTCCTGGCTGAGACGGTCGGGGTCGAAACGATCCGTCGTCTCGAGCAGCGCGGCCACCTGTTCGGCGAGACGCGCCCTCACCGCTTCCGGCTTGCGGCCCGGCGCCGTCTCGGCTTTTTTCGAGAGCCCCTCGATCTCATCGAGGCGCTGCGCCAGGATCTGGCCGAGCGAGGTGCCCTCGCGGCGACGCATCGCCACGAGATCGTCGAGCGCCTCGTCGAACGCCTTGGCCGCGGCGGCCTTCGCCGCCTTGTCTTCATCCTCATTGCTGTCGGGCTCGACCACCTCGATCACGCCCTTGATGGCGAGCAGGCCGTCGATGCTCGGCGCCACCGCGTCGATCTTGCCGGTTAGCTCGTGCGCGACTTTCACGATGGCGGAGAGCACATCCTCATTGATGCGCACGCTCGACGCCGCATTGGCACGCTTGATGTTGAGGTTGGCGTAGACCGTGCCGCGCGCCAGCATCTCGCCTGCGCGCTTTTTCGCGTGCGCCTCGAGTTCGTCCCAGCCCTGCGGCAGTCGCACACGCAGGTCGTAGCCCTTGGCATTGACCGACTTCAGTTCCCATTCGAACGCATAAGGACCGCTTGCCCCGTGGCTTCGAGCGAAGCCGGTCATGCTCGACAGCGCCATGGCGTGAAAGTCTCCGGGAGAACGAAAGGGGTGTCAGATCGGCAGCACTAACGCGGGCGGACCATAAGACCTTTTCAGGAAATGTGGAGTCCGCGAGGCTACTGCTGGACGGTTGCCGGCGGCGCCTGTGCCGCGCCCTGGCGCGCGGCCGGAGGCGTGCGTGGGGCGGCTGGCCGCTTCGCAGGCTTGGGCGGTGCCGCAGCAGGCGCGGCCTGCGCCGCTTCTGCCGGAGCCGGCGCAGCGGCAGGCGTATCGTCAGGCAGTTCAGCTCTGTCGTTCTGGGTCTGCTTTTCGATCACGCGCAGCTTGGCCACGTTCTTCTGGTGCGCGTCCAGCGATTCGCTGAAGGCGTGCCCGCCAGTGCCGTCGGCAACGAAGAACAGGTCGCGCGTTCGCGCCGGATTGGCGGCGGCCTCCAGCGAGGCGCGGCCGGGATTTGCAATCGGCCCGGGCGGCAGACCATCGATCACATAGGTGTTGTAGGGCGACGGCTGGCTGATCTCGCTGCGCTTGATCGGGCGGCCGAGCGTGCCCTTGCCGCCGACGAGGCCATAAATGATGGTCGGATCGGACTGCAGCTTCATCTTCTTCTGCAGGCGGTTGACGAAGACGGCGGCCACGCGGCTGCGTTCATCGGCCTTGCCGGTCTCCTTTTCCACGATGGAGGCCAGCGTCACCAGCTGCTCCGGCGATTTCAGGGGAACGTCGGGATTGCGATGCTCCCAGATCTCGGCGACGAGACGCTTCTGCGCGCTTTGCATGCGCTGGATCACCTGCTCGCGCGTGGTGCCGCGCGGGAATTTGTAGGTTTCCGGCAGCATCGTGCCTTCACGCGGAATCTCGCGGATCGTGCCGGAGAAAATCTCGTTGTCGGTCAGGCGCGAGACGATCTGCTCCGACGTCAGCCCTTCCGGAAGCGTGACGGCGTGCTGCACCACCTTGCCTTCGACAATGGTGCCGATCACATCGCGCAGCGAAGCTTTCTTCTGGAACGCATATTCGCCGGGCTTCAATTCCGAACGCGCCTTCAGCGCGAATACCGCGCCGATGAAGGCCCAGCGATTGCTGTCGATCACGCCTTCGCGCTGCAGGACGTCGGCGATGTCGGTCATGCCGGCGCGCGAGGGAATCACCACCGTCTTGTCCTGCTGCAGCGGTCCCGGCGCCTCGAGGGTCTTCTTGCCGTAATAGTAGGCGGTGCCGGTACCGAGCATTCCGATCAGCAGGATGGTAATGATGGCGTTGCCGATCACCACGAACGGGTTGCGCGCCCGTTCCGAGCGCTTCGGCGGCGGCGGAACCTGCTCGGGCTCCAGCGCGGCGCGCGGACTGCGTGGCGAGATGGGCGGGCGTTCACTCATCGATCCAACCAGATTCCTGAAATTTCCTGCTGTCCCGGCTCTAACATTCGCACCACTCCTCAGCAGGCTCATTTAGCGAATGTGAGAGCCAAAGAAACACCAGCAATTTAAGTTCTAACGCGGTTTTGGATCCGACTTCAGATCGAAAGCGGCACTCAAATCATAGATATGCCAGTGCCCATGACTTTCCGAAGTTCGTGAAAGTGCGTGCGGTAGTAGTACACGAACTTTGGAATGTGGGCACTAGTTGCGCCCAAGCTACGATTCGGCATCGATTACGGCGAAAAGGTGGATTCGCCGTGAATCACGTCAGTTGACAACGCGTTGAACGATGACGGACGCGTTGGTGCCGCCGAAGCCGAAGGAATTGGACAGGGCGATATTGATCTCGCGCTTGCGCGGCGTCAGCGGCACGAGATCGATCGCGGTTTCGACGGACGGATGTTCCAGATTGATGGTCGGCGGCGCGATGTTGTCGCGGATTGCCAGGATCGAGAAGATGGCCTCGATCGCGCCCGCCGCGCCCAACAGATGTCCGGTCGAGGATTTGGTGGAGGACATCGACACCTTCGAGGCGACATTGCCGAGCAGCCGCTCGACCGCTGCGAGTTCGATCTCGTCGCCGACCTGGGTCGAGGTGCCATGCGCATTGATATAATCGATGTCGGAGGCGCTGACGCCGGCGCGCTTGATCGCCGCGCTCATGCTGCGGAAGGCGCCATCGCCGTCAGGCGGCGGCGACGTGATGTGGTAGGCGTCGCCCGACAGGCCATAACCGATCACTTCGGCATACATCTTGGCGCCGCGCGCCCTCGCATGTTCATATTCTTCGAGGATGAGGACGCCGGCCCCCTCGCCCATGACAAAACCGTCGCGATCCTTGTCGTAGGGGCGTGACGCCCTCTCGGGAGTCTCGTTGAAGCCGGTCGAGAGCGCGCGCGCCGCGCAGAAACCGGCCATGCCGATTCGTCCGATCGGCGATTCCGTTCCGCCGGCCACCATGACGTCGGCGTCGCCGAGCGCGATCAGGCGGCTGGCGTCGCCGATCGCATGAGCGCCGGTCGAGCAGGCCGTCACCACGGCATGGTTCGGACCTTTGAGGCCATGCTCGATCGAGACATAGCCGGAGGCGAGGTTGATCAGCCGGCCCGGGATGAAGAACGGAGAGACCCGGCGTGGCCCGCGTTCCTTCAGCAGAATTGCGGTTTCGGCAATGCCATTGAGTCCGCCGATGCCGGAGCCGATCATCGTGCCGGTGGCACAACGATCCTCTTCGGTCGTCGGATGCCAGCCGGCATCGTCGAGCGCCTGGCGTGCGGCAGCCATGGCAAAGATGATGAAGTCGTCGACCTTGCGCTGCTCCTTCGGCTCCATCCACTGATCGGGATTGAAGCTGCCGTCGGAACCGTCGCCGCGCGGCACCACGCAGGCGATCTTGCTCGGCAGGTCGGAGACGTCGAAGGTGTCGATCTTCCTGGCGCCGCTACGGCCCTCGAGGATACGCGTCCAAGTCGTTTCGACGCCACAACCGAGCGGCGACACCATGCCGAGGCCGGTAACGACGACTCGCCTCATGTCCTCCACTCCAGCCCGGGGTAAGCGGCCCGCAATGCAGAACCGGGAGACCGCTTCGACACGGTCCGCCCGGTTTCAGCGCCGCTCCAGTAGGGCGTCAGCTCTTTGCGTTCTTTTCGAGAAATTTCGTCGCGTCGCCGACGGTCAAAATCGTCTCCGCGGCGTCGTCGGGAATCTCGCAACCAAATTCTTCTTCAAATGCCATCACGAGCTCGACGGTGTCGAGGCTGTCGGCGCCGAGGTCGTCGATGAAGCTCGCGTTGTCGACCACTTTTTCGGGCTCGACACCAAGGTGTTCGACCACGATCTTCTTAACCCGCTCGCCAATCTCACTCATCGTTCAACCTCGTGTTGTTTCCTTGACCCGACCCCGGGGTAGACATCGTGGTCGATAAACTTCCTTCGCAACCGCGCATAAACCTGATTTGGCTTCGCTGCCAGCGTCCCATGATCGAAGTCGTGGCAGGTGGCCACAGGAACTTCAAAGAGGGCGCCGACCGAAGCGACCGGCGAACGACGGCAAGCTCCATCCCGCCAATATACAGGGTTTCCAAATCCTGCAATGGCGTTCTTGACCCATCCGTTTCCGGGTTCGGTATCACAATTCAAAAGCCTTGGCCATAAGCCCCGCTTCCCCGGGGAAAACGGCGTTTCGCCGCATCTTGAGGGGGTTAGCCGCTCAGATCATGGCCATGCCGCCGTTGATGTGGATGGTCTGCCCGGTGATGTAGGCGGCCTCATTGGACGCCAGAAACACGGCTGCCGCTGCGATGTCCTCAGGCGTCCCCAATCGCGCTGCCGGAACCTTGGACAGGATGGTTTCGCGCTGCTTGTCGTTCAACGCGTCCGTCATCGGCGTCTTGATGAAACCCGGCGCGATGCAGTTGGCGGTCACGTTCCGCTTGGCATATTCGGCGCCCAGCGTCTTGATCATGCCGATCAATCCCGCCTTCGAGGCTGTGTAATTGCCTTGCCCCGGATTGCCGGTCACGCCGACGACCGAGGTGATGGCGATGATCCGGCCGAAGCGCTTGCGCATCATCAGCTTGGTTGCAGCGCGGGCCAGTCGGAAGGTCGCGGTCAGGTTGACATTGATCACCTCGTCCCAGGCCTCGTCGGTCAACTGCACGAACAGATTGTCACGGGTGATGCCGGCATTGGCGACGAGGATGTCGACCTGCCCCATGGCCTGCTCCGCCGATGGCACCAGCGCCTCGACTTCGGCGGAATCCGAGAGGTTGCAGGGCAGCACATGCACCCGCTCGCCCATCTTGGCCGCGAGCGCGTCCAGCACCTCACGCCGCGTGCCCGATATCGCCACCGTCGCCCCCTGCGCATGCAACGCTTGCGCGATCGCGCCGCCGATGCCGCCGGTCGCTCCGGTCACGAGCGCCGTCCTGCCAGTCAAATCGAACATCGGAATCTCCTCTCGACCGGCTTAAGCCGACGCCAACGCGTCCTTCGCGGTAGCAATATCGTTCGGCCCGCCGACGGGTACGCCGATTGCGCCGTCCGCGATGCGCTTGACCAGCCCGCTCAGCACCTTGCCGGCGCCGATCTCGAAGAACCTCGTCACGCCCTTGCCCGCCATGAATGCGACCGACTCGCGCCAGCGCACGGTGCCGGTCACCTGTTCGATCAGGCGGCGACGAATCTCGTCGGGATCGCTGATGGCAGAAGCGAGCACGTTCGACACCAGCGGCGATGCGGGCTTTTCGATGGTGACGCCGGCGAGCGCCTGCGCCATCGCATCTGCAGCCGGCTGCATCAGCTTGCAGTGGAACGGCGCGGAGACCGGCAACAGCATCGCGCGCTTGGCACCTCTGGTCTTGGCGATCTCGACCGCGCGGTCGACCGCAGCCTTGTCGCCGGAGACGACCACCTGCCCGCCGCCATTGTCATTGGCGGCCTGACAGACCTGCCCCTGCGCGGCTTCGCTCGCCACCGCAACGGCGGCTTCGTAATCCATACCGAGCAGCGCGGCCATCGCGCCGACGCCGACCGGCACGGCCTTCTGCATGGCGAGGCCGCGCGTGCGCAACAGCCGCGCCGCATCCGGGATCGACAGGCTGCCGGCTGCCGCCAGCGCCGAATATTCGCCCAGCGAATGACCGGCGACGAAAGCCGCGTCGCGGGCGACGGAAAAGCCCGCCTCGCTCTCCAGCACGCGCAAGGTGGCGATCGAGACCGCCATCAGCGCCGGCTGCGCGTTTTCGGTGAGCTGCAGCTTCTCTGCCGGCCCTTCCCAGATGGTCGCGGTCAGCTTCTCGCCGAGCGCCGCATCGACCTCGTCGAACACCGCGCGCGCAGCGGGAAAGGCGTCGGCCAAGGCCTTGCCCATGCCCACGGCCTGCGATCCCTGGCCCGGAAACGTGAATGCTGCCGTCATCGGCGCTCCCCGAGAATTGCTGAAATCTATTGGAAGATCGGGGCGTAAGTCACCGACCTCGGCGGCCATGTCAAGCCGCCGCTACGCCTTCGAGGCGGCTTGCCGACTAGAAACCGCTGGCCCGCTGGTCCCCACCCACGGCCTGCCCGGCCTGCGCGCGACGCAGGCTGTTCACAAGCTGGCCGGGACGATCGTCCTGGTTGGGTTTCGCAGTCGCGAGCCGCAGCACTGCGGCATAACCCGGCTGCACCTCCATGCCATCGGCAAACCGGCTTTGGCTGAGGATGCGGTGCACGCGCGGCAGATTGTAGCAGGGGATGTAGAACAGCAGGTGATGTTCGAGGTGGTAGTTGACGTAATAGGGCGCGATGAACAGTCGCTCGAGGACATTGGCGCGCGTGGTGCGGGTGTTGCGCAACGGATCGTTCGAGTCGGGCACGACGGCATGTTCGGCGATGTTGCGGATGCGGGTGATCACCATCATCCAGGTCAGCAGCGGCACCAGCCATAGCAGCGGATAAGCCCACCACACGCCGGCAGCCGTGAGTCCCGCGAACAGGATCGCATTGACGATGCATTGCGGCCCGAGCTTTTCCCAGAACTGCGCTGATCGCCGCGACAGTGGCCAATCGGACGGGCCGACCGCATTCAAAAGCTGCGCCTTGCGCTGCTGATAGCCGGTCCGCCCGGTGATATCGCGCAGAAACTTGCGGCGATAGCTCAGTTGCGTGATCGGGAACGGCGCCGACAGCACGAGATCCGGATCGTCGTGCTGCTGTGTGCGTGCGTGATGTTGCAAATGATAGCGGCGATAGGCGCGGGTCTCCGCGAAGATCGGAAAGGCGCAGAACCACTGGCTCAGGAACAGGTTCGTCTTCTCATCCGGCGACAGGCAGCCATGGGCGCCGTCATGCATCAGGATTGCCAGTCCCAGCTGACGCGAGCCGATGATGCCGACCGCAAGCGGATAAGCCAGCACAACGAGCGGCGAATGCGCGCACCACACGACCAGCGCGATCGCGGCAATGATCAGCGCCCAGGCGTGCACGATCATGGCGACGCCCTTCCGGGTGAAGCGCTCGCGCACCGCGACCAACTCGTCTTCACTGAGGACATCACGGGCACGCATGCGTAGCGCGGTCATGACTGGTTCTCCCCTTCGCTCGAGGTTGATTCCGCGTCACCGCCGACGAGACGAAGTCTCGCCGCCGGTCTGGTGGTCGCCTGATCGCCGAGCACGCGGAGCATTTCGCCGGCGAGGTCCTCGGCCGAACGGCCCATCGCATAGCCTTCGACCATCACACCGATCGCCAGCGCCCAGAACCGCCGCGAGGTGGCGTCGGGATCGCGCAACGTGTCCCAGCCGTGGCGTTCGATCTGACCGGCATAAGCGCGCAGTCCTTCGGCATGCAGCCGTTCGATGGTGCGCTCGACCAGCGGCGCGAGATCCGGCCGGCGGCGCGTCAAGGTCAGCGCTTCCGCGAAGAAGGCAACCGAATCCGTGGCGGTGACGGCTTCGACCAGCTCGCGCGTATAGTCGCGCGGCGTTTGAGCCTTGAGCGCCGCCTGTTCGGCGGAGCGCGCGACGTAGAGCATGTCGCGGCAGGCGGCCTCGACGAACAGCGCTTCCTTGGTATGGAAGTAATAGGTGATCTGGCTCGGAAACGCGTCGGCGGCCGCGGCGATATCCGAGATCGAGGTTCCCGCAAGGCCGCGCTGCTTGAACAGGCGGCTCGCCCCGTCGAGCAACAGCGAGCGCATCCGCCGCCCGGCCGAGCGCGTAGCGCGCGCGGCGTGCTTGGGATCGCCGGCTAGCGGCACTACTGCGGTTTCCGATCCGTTTCGGGGCCATGTGTCTTGCCTGTGATGTTTGTATGATATACAAACAAATAATGCAAGGCGGACATGCGCTGCCGGACCGGCTGCAAACCGCATCGGGGGCCGCTTTGCCTTGCCAAGCCGGCCAAAATCCTTATAAGGCGCGCATCCGTGGATCCCGGCCGGGAGCTGAACGGACGGTCTCAGCAACTCAAACGTTGATGTGACAGGGCCAGTCGGCCCGTCGTCCCGTGTTTCCGCCTTCTTGAGCACACACGAGTCCTTTCCGGAGGTCTCGAAGGGCTTGACGCCGAGAACCGCGCCAACACTAGGAAAGGACACTCATGCCTCTCTATGAGCATGTTTTTCTCGCGCGTCAGGACGCGAGCCCCCAACAGGTGGAAGAACTGACGACCCAGATGACCGGCATTGTCGAGCAAGCCGGCGGCAAGGTCACCAAGACCGAGAACTGGGGCGTGCGGTCCCTCACCTATCGCATGAACAAGAATCGCAAGGCGCACTTCGTGCTGCTCAACATCGACGCACCGGCTGCGGTGATTTCGGAGATCGAGCGGCAGGAGCGCATCAATGAAGACGTGATCCGCTATCTCAGCGTCCGCGTCGACGAGCATGAGGAAGGCCCCTCGGCCATGATGCGCAAGGCCGACCGCGACCGCGAGCGCGACGAACGCGGCGGCGGCTTTCGTGAAGGCGGCTTCCGTGGCGATCGCGACGGCGGTGGCTTCCGCGGTGATCGCGATGGCGGCGGCTTCCGCGGCGACCGCGGCCCCCCGCGCCGTCCCCGCGAAGACGCTGAAACGCCGGCTGAGGAGTAAGAAGCATGGCCGAAGCTGGTGCACGCCGACCGTTTTTCCGCCGCCGCAAGACCTGTCCGTTCACGGGTCCGAACGCGCCGAAGATCGACTACAAGGATTCCAAGCTCTTGATGCGCTACGTGTCCGAGCGCGGCAAGATCGTGCCGAGCCGCATCACGGCGGTGTCGGCCAAGAAGCAGCGGGAGCTCGCCCGGGCCATCAAGCGCGCGCGGTTCCTGGGCCTGCTGCCCTACGTTATCAGATAAGCGTTTCGGCCGGCGGTGACTTGCCGCCGGCCGCTCACTCATAAGGCTTCCGGGTCGTCCGGTTGCCGATGGTTGGGGTTCTCGAAACCTCTAACCGCTCGAAAGGGGCGGGACAGCTGATGATCGTGACGGTTCTCATTGCGCTTGCCGGCGGCTGCGCGTCGGCCTTGATGTTCGCCTCGATCAGTTCGGGCGCGCCGATCTCGTTGCTGCTGCTCTATCTGGCTCCGCTGCCGCTGATGGTGACCGCGCTCGGCTGGGGCCCGCTGTCGGCAACCATCGCCGCTGCCGCCGCCTCGTTTGCGT
The DNA here is from genome assembly GCA_963795365.1 of uncultured Alphaproteobacteria bacterium. Taxonomy (GTDB): domain Bacteria; phylum Pseudomonadota; class Alphaproteobacteria; order Rhizobiales; family Xanthobacteraceae; genus Bradyrhizobium. The sequence goes on along the minus strand of CAWCHW010000034.1, from coordinate 99,079 downwards.
TGGGCGCCATCTTCGGCGTTCCCTACGGCATCGGTTACATCATCAGCGTGGCGCTGCCGTCCTGGTGGCTTGGACATCTCGGCTTGCTCGGCCGGCCCGTCGCGTCCTCGGGCAATGGCTCAACCGCGCCTGATCTCGAATGGTATCCGGTCGGCCGCATCCTGGTCTGGATCGCTGGCTTCGCCTCGCTGACGACCTTTTGCGCGCTGTTGTCGCTCGGCACCGATGCTGCGGCAATCCTCGACGCATTGAAACAGGGTCTGTTACGGATCCTGGAGGTGCGCGGCACCGCGGGCGACGAGAAGGTGCTGGATGCGCTGGTGACGATCATGCCGGCATGCGCCGTCCTCGGCATCGTCGTCACGCTCACGATCAATCTCTGGCTCGCAGGAAAGATCACCGCGATGTCCGGCCGATTGCGCCGGCCATGGCCGGACCTGAAGACCGCGGCGCTGCCGAAAGCTGCGCTCGCCGCGCTCTGCGTTGCCGCCGCCTGCACCCTCGCCGGCGGCCTGCTTGCCATCGCCGCGCAGATCGTCACGTCGGCTCTGATGATGGCTTACGGGTTCGCGGGCTTCGCCGTGCTGCACACGCTGACGCTGGCCTTGAAAAGCCGCGCGCTCTGGCTCGGCTCGGCCTACGCAGCGGTCGTGCTGTTCATCTGGCCGGTGATCGCCATTGTCGTGCTCGGACTTGCCGATGCCGTGTTCGGATTTCGCCAACGCTATTTGCGCAAGCAGCCACCGCCGCTGCCGGCGCCCTGAGTGCAATCTTTCAACGTCACCTTTCAAGGAGAGAAAACATGGAAGTCATTTTGCTGGAGCGTGTCGCCAAGCTCGGTCAGATGGGCGAAATCGTAAAGGTCAGGGACGGTTACGCCCGTAACTTCCTCCTGAAGCGGAAGAAGGCGCTGCGCGCCACCGCCGAGAACCGCGCCAAGTATGACGGCATGAAGGCCGAGCTCGAGGCCAACAACCTCCAGGCCAAGTCGGAAGCCTCAAAGGCTGCAGAGAAGATCGACGGACTCGAGGTCGTGATCATCCGCCAGGCGTCCGAGAGCGGGCAGTTGTTCGGCTCGGTGTCGGTGCGCGACATCGTTGCGGCAATGGAAGGCGAGAAGATCACGGTCAGCCGGACTCAAGTCTGGCTCGATGCGCCGATCAAGGCGATCGGCCGCACCAAGGTGACCATCGCCGTGCATCCCGAGGTCGAGGCATCCATCAACGTGACGGTTGCCCGCAGCGCCGACGAAGCCGACCGCATCAAGCGCGGCGAGGATATCTCGACCCGTCAGGAAGATCAGGACGCCGCCGCCGAAGCAATCGCGGCAGCCGGCGAGTTCTTCGATCCCGAAGCGCAGCACGACGACGAGCAGCCGGCTGCGGCGCCCGCGCCCGAGGCCGAGCAGAAGTAAGGCTGCTTCGGCAGTTCACGTGAAAAAAGCCCGGCCTTGAGGCCGGGCTTTTGGTATTGCCGTCAAGTCACGGTCGTTGCTGGATTTATCTGGAAATCGGCGGCGCGGGCGGGCCGGCCGGCAGCACGGGAGGCAGCGCCGGTGTGGCAGCCACCACCGCAGGCGGCGGCTCGACCGGCCTTGACGGCGATGGCACGGCCGGAGCGGTCTCCGCACTGATTGCCGTCGATATGACGGATGTCGGCGGCGTGGCTGGCGCAGGCTCCGAACTTGCAGCCGCCGGCGTCACCGGAGGCACCGGATCGGGCCGCAGCGCAGGCGTCTCTGCCGGCGCGGATGGGTTGGCGTTAGCAGATTGCGATGGCGCGTCGGGCTTTGCCCCTTCGGGCTTGGTGGCCTCGCCCGGCGCCGGGGTTTCCTTTGCGCCCTCGCCCTTGGGCAATTCGTCGCCAGGCTTGTTGCGCTTAGTCAGCTTCTGCTTGGCATTTTGTTCTCTGGCGGCCTCGATCGTCGACTGCGACGGCGATTGCGGCGACTCGCCCGACGAAGCAGGAGTAGCCTCAGGCACCGGCGCCCCGCCGGGGTGAATCCTGTGGCCCCAGCGATCGAGCTGCTCCGGCGGCTTCGCCTCCTGCTTGGCCTCTTTCGTGCCTTCCTTGGCGCCCTTCTTGTCCGCACCGCTCATTCGCGTGTCGGTGGCGCCGTTGGAGATCAGATAAGACGCGAGCACGCCGGCCATTTCGGGGCTGGTGGTGTAGTGCTGGCGCAGGAAGCTCGACAGCGACGAGGCGGGCACCGACTTCAAAAGTCCGCGCGGCGCCTTGTGGCAGGCATTGCAGGTGCCCGCAAATATCTGCGAGGGGGTTTTGCCGGCTTCGAGGTTGGTGGCTTGCGCCGACGCGCGTTCCGCCGCCAAACAACCCACTAGAAGCATCACCGTCGCTGGAATGAGCGCTCGGCTCGACATTCCCTGTTCTCCGATCGCGGAAATCGCGCCCCTGTGCGCCCAGGATACCCCTCCCGCACGGCGCGCGGCGGTCACCTTTTAGCCGATTATCACGCGAATGGAAGCTTGTTGGCCACGCATATGCGTGATCGCGACATTCTGGAATATCCGCTTTGTGGACAGGAGATTAGCTGCCCTCTCGGAACCTGAATCAAAGGCCAGCCGAGCGCGCAGGCGCACGAAAGATTCCGCTCTTGATCCAATCATCTATGGGAAAGCAAGGGTGAGGTGTTCCGCGGCGCGAGCCGCACCTTGTTAGTGGCGATAGCCAACAGCGCCATAAGGACAGGACGCCGGCCGGCTCAACTGGGCGCGAACCCTTGCCAGCACCAGCCGGTCGACCGGACGGCTTTGCATGGTGGGCCGGGCGATCTGTTCCATGGTGTCGATCAGGCGCAACAGCCACTGCCGTTCGCCCTTCCCCGACCGCCATGTTTGAAGCCCTTTTTGAAGTCCTTGGGCCATCGCCTGTTCCTGTCCGAGAAACCACCAACCGCTGAACCAGACACCCGTTCCCTGAACATGGGACAAAGAAATTCGAGCGAATGTGAATGACCTCACACACTCCCGGGCTTCCCTGCCCTAAATCTCGCACATGGCCCACCAGCAACCAGCGCTCGACGTGCAAGACGATCTCAGAACCGATTACGCCTTGATCCTGATCGGCACCGCCGCCGCCGTGATCGCGCTCGCCTATCTGCTGCTGACCTGATCCCTGGATAAAAACCGCCCGTAGAAATGCGTCTGCACGGAGCGGAACCAGGTTCACGCAATTTTTCGAAAATCTTCGAGAGCCGCAGTCTTGCCTGATTCTCGCCGAAAGCCGTCAAGGCGAATGCGGCAGGACAATCGGATTACACACACCGAGTTGTGAGAATCGGGCACAACAAAATATGGCGCTTCCGCACCGCAAGGGAGAGGCGCTTTATCCCCGCCCCATTCAAAACAAAAAAACCAAATTCGAAGAACAATTCTGGTCCATGGCGCCTCCTGATTCGAACGTCCTGAAACTTCCTGCCGACCCGAACGCTCCCAGTTACCGGAGCGCACCGCACAATATCGAGGCCGAACAGAGCCTGCTGGGCGCCATCCTCGTCAATAACGACGCCTTCTACCGGGTTTCCGACTTCCTGGAACCGAAGCACTTCTTCGAAACCGTTCATCAGAAGATTTATGAGACCGCCGGCAGCCTGATTTGGATGGGCAAGGTCGCCACACCGGTGACGCTGAAGACCTTCTTCCCGGCCGACGCCGACATTCTCGGCATGACGGTCAGTCAGTACCTCGCCCGTCTTGCCGCCGAGGCCACCACCATCATCAACGCCCAGGATTACGGGCGCACCATCTACGACCTGTCGCTGCGGCGCGACCTGATCGGGATCGGCGAGGAGATGGTGACCGTCGCCTATGACGCGCCGGTGGACTTTGCGCCGAAGGCGCAGATCGAGGACGCCGAACGCAAGCTGTACGAACTGGCCGAGTCCGGCCGCTACGATGGCGGCTTTCAGAAGTTCTCGCAGGCCATGAAAGTCGCGCTCGACATGGCGGCAAACGCCTATCAGCGCGACGGGCGGCTGTCCGGCATTGCCACCGGTTTGCGCGATCTCGACGCCAAGATGGGCGGTCTGCAATCCTCCGACCTTATTATCGTCGCGGGCCGGCCCGGCATGGGCAAGACCGCGCTTGCCACCAACATCGCCTATAATATCGCGAAGGCGCACCGCGCCGAAGTCCAGGCCGACGGCAGCAACAAGACCGTCAATGGCGGCATCGTCGGCTTCTTCTCCTGCGAAATGTCGGCCGAACAGCTCGCCACGCGTATCCTGTCGGAACAAGCCAGCATCGCCTCGAGCCTGATCCGCCGCGGCGGCATCAACCAGCAGGAATTCGACCGCATCCGCGACTACACCATCGAGCTGGAGCACCTGCCGCTTTATGTCGACGAGACCGGCGGCCTTTCGATCGCGCAGCTGACGGCGCGGGCGCGGCGGCTGAAGCGCCAGCGCGGGCTCGACGTGCTCGTGATCGACTACATTCAGCTCTTGTCAGGTTCCAGCAAGCGTTCGGACAACCGCGTGCAGGAACTGACCGAGATCACCACCAACCTGAAGGCCCTCGCCAAGGAACTGAACATCCCGGTGATCGCGCTGTCGCAGCTGTCGCGTCAGGTCGAAAACCGCGACGACAAGCGCCCGCAGCTGTCCGACCTTCGCGAATCCGGTTCGATCGAGCAGGACGCCGACGTCGTGATCTTCGTCTACCGCGAGGAATATTACCTGCAGAGCAAGGAACCGAAGCTCGGAACGCCCGAATACGAGAAGTGGCAACTCGACATGGCGCTGGTGCACGGCAAAGCCGAAGCCATCATCGGCAAGCAGCGTCACGGCCCGACCGGCACCGTCAAACTGCAATTCACGGGAGAATTCACCCGTTTCAGCGATGCCACCGACGAGGCGCATCTGCCCTATCGGACATCGGAATAGCGACGCGGTTGAACCGACCTCCCGTGCCGCGTAACCTAGGGGTCATGAACATCATTTCTGACCCCAACGCCGCGGGAACGGTGCTGTCTGCCGAGGCCAACCAGGCGGCGGCGCTCACGACCGCCACCGGCATTCTGACCGTCGATCTCGACGCCATCATCGCGAACTGGCGCAAGCTGGAGAAGACGGCGGTGCCGGCCGAATGCGCCGCCGTGGTCAAGGCCAATGCCTATGGCTGCGGCGCCGTTGAGGTGGCGAAGGCGCTGGCGGCAGCCGGCTGCAAGACGTTCTTTGTCGCCACGATCGAGGAAGCGCGCGTGGTGCGCGCGGCACTGCCGTCCGTCGCACTGTATGCGCTCGACGGCTTCTTCCAGAACACCGGCGACGCCTACGCCCAAATCGATTGCAGGCCGGTGATCGGCGACCTCAACGAGCTTGCCGAGTGGGACGTGTTCTGCCGCCGCTCGGGCTGGAACGGCGGCGCCGCCATCCATATCGACACCGGCATGCACCGGCTTGGGCTGACGATCGCGGAAGCGCAGGGCATCATCCCGCGCATCAATGCCGGCGATCACGGCATCACGCTGGTGATGAGCCATCTCGCCTCGGCCGAACTGGTCAACAATCCCACCAACGCCAAACAGCTGACGGCCTTCCGCGAGATCGCCAGCCTGTTCTCGGGCGTGCCGGCCTCGCTGTCGAACTCGTCGGGCATCTATCTCGGCCCGCAATTCCAGTTCGACCTGGTGCGTCCGGGTGCGGCGCTCTACGGCATCAATCCGACGCCTGAGGCCGACAATCCGATGAAGCCCGTGGTCGAATTGAAGGCGCGCATCGTGCAGATGCGCAATGTCGAACGCGGCGAGACCGTCGGCTACGGCGGCACCTGGACGGCGCGGCGGCCGACCAGGCTTGCGATCGTGTCGGCCGGCTACGCCGACGGCTATTTCCGCGCGGCCAGCGCCAATGACGGCACGCGGGGCGCCGAGGTCGTGGTCGCCGGCAAGCGCTGTCCGATTGCGGGGCGCATTTCGATGGATCTGCTGGCGGTCGACGTCACCGACCTGCCGGCGAATGCGGCGCGGCGCGGCCACATGCTGACGCTGATCGGAGAAGGCATCACGGTTGATGAGATCGCCCATCATTTCGGCACCATCGGCTACGAGGTGCTGACCAATCTCGGCCGGCGCTACGCACGAGTTTATAAAGGCGGTCTCGCTGCGCCGGTCGAGACCGCGGCGCCGGCTTTGTTGTCCGAGGAAGCCGAGGCTGCACCGCCGCCCTCCCCGTGACATCTCATCGCAAAAAGAAACCGGAGCTTTCGCTCCGGTTTCGCGTCATGTGAACTGATCTTTTCGATCAGGCGAGCTGACTGCCGATCGGCAGCTTGCGAATGCGTTTTCCCGTCGCCGCGAAGATGGCGTTGCACAGCGCCGGGGTGAACGGCGGCACGCCGGGTTCGCCGACGCCGCTCGAGGGCACGTCGATGCTGTTCTCGACGATGTGCACATTGGTCACGGCCGGCGATTCGAAATGCCGGATGACCTGGTAATCGTCGAAATTGCTCTGCTCGACCCTGCCCTTCTTGAGCGTGATCTCGCCGTATTTGGCAAGCGACAGGCCCATGACGGCGGCGCCTTCGATCTGCGAACGAATGCGCTCGGGATTGACATAGAAGCCGCAGTCGATCGCGGTGTCGACGCGCGGCACCGTGATGTTGCCCTTGGCATCGATCGCCACCTCGACGACGGTTGCGATGTAGCTGACGAAGCTGCGATGGGCGGCGATGCCGATCCCGGTGCCGGGCGCCATCTTGCGGCCCCAGCCCGCCTTCTCCGCAACCAGCTCGGTGACCTTGCGCAGCCGTCCGGTGTCGACCGGATAGACGTCGTTGGGCTCGCCATAGTCCCACCACTCGGTGGTCGCCTTCTTCGGGGAGTCGACGATACGCGCCGGTCCGATCAGCTCGAGCAGCATGTCCTTGGGATCGCGTTTCAGCTCGGCCGCGATCTCGGCGACGAATGACTGGATCGCCCAGGCATGCGCCACGTTGTTGACCGAACGGAACCAGCCGACGCGGACATGCGATTGCGCCTCGCCGCTCTCCAGCCGGACGTTCGGCACGTTGAACGGCGTGTCGACAAAGCCCATGCCGAGTTCGATGAAGCCCGGATATTTGTCGTCCGGCTTGAAGTTCGCAAACAGGCTGGGCGCCGCGCTGCGGTGCCGCCAGGCCACGACCTTGTTGTCCTTGTCGATGCCGGCTTCCAGCCGCTCCGCCGTGACGGTGTGGTAGAAGCCGTGCTTGATGTCGTCCTCGCGGGTCCACACCACCTTGACCGGCGCGCCGTCCATCGCCTTGGTCAGCAACGCAGCCTCGATGGCGAAGTCCCATTTCGACTTGCGGCCGAAGCCACCGCCCAGCAGCATATTGTGCAGGACGACGTTCTTCTGGTCGTAGCCCATTCGTTTGGCGATATCGTCGCGCGCGCCGCCCGGGCTCTGCACCGAGGTCCAGATCTCGAGCTTGCCGTCGGCGATGCGCGCCGTGGCAGCCGGCGGCTCCATGGTCGCATGCGCCAGATGCGGCGAATAATATTCCGCCGTCACCACCTTGGCCGCCGACTTCAACGCCGCGTCGGCGTCGCCTTCGGCGCGCTCGAGGCGTCCGGGCTTGCGCACGTTCTCCTCCAGCATCGCCTTGTAGGACACGGAATCGAACGTGCCGTTCGGTCCATCGTCCCAGGTGATCTTCAGCGCCTCGCGGCCCTTCATCGCCGCCCAGGTGTTTTTCGCGATCACGGCCACGCCTTCGAGCGGCGCAAACGCTGCAGGCGCCGCCGTACCGGCGATCTTCACCACCTTGACGACGCCCGGGACTTTCAACGCCGCGCTGTCGTCGAGGCTTGCGACCTTGCCGCCGACCACCGGCGTGCGCTCGATCGAGGCATAGAGCGTGCCGGGCAACCGCACGTCCTGGCCGTACATCGCCTTGCCGGTGGTGATGTCGTTGAGGTCGACGATCGAGATCGTGCCCTTGCCGATGTAGCGGAACTCGCTCGGCGACTTCAGCTTGAGCGTGTCGAGCGCGGGTGCCGGCAGGGCCGCGGCATCGGCCGCAAGCTCGCCGAAGCCGAGCTTCTTGTCGGAGGTCTTGTGCACGACCTCATGCAGCCGAACCTGCACTTCGCTGGGATCGACGCCCCAACGCTTGGCGGCCGCCTGCTCCAGCATCTTGCGCACACCGGCGCCGACCTGCCGCATCGGCTGGATGAAGTGACGCACGCTGCGCGAGCCGTCGGTGTCCTGGTTGCCGTAGGTTTCCTCGTCACCCGGCGACTGGACCACTTTCACGCGTGCCCAGTCGGCGTCGAGCTCGTCGGCGACGATCATCGGCAGCGAGGTGCGCGCGGCGCCGTTCCCCATTTCAGCGCGATGCGCCACGATGGTGACGATGCCGTCCTTGTCGATGGAAACGAAAATGTGCGGATTGGTCACCACGCCATGCGCCATCTTGTCGGCGCCGGTGGCATAGGCCATGGCGGGGCGGATCGCCGGGAATTGCGCGGCGAGGACGAACACGCCAGTGCCCGCGATGCCCTTGAGCATGTTGCGGCGGCTGACATTGGCGAGGGCGACGTCTTGCTGATTGCGCTGATAGGTCATGTCAGGCCCCCTTCGAAGCGGCGCGGATCGCGGTGTGGATGCGCTGGTAGCAGCCGCAGCGGCAGATGTTGCCGAACATGGCGTCGTCGATCTGCGCGTCTGTGGGCGCGGGGGTTTTCGAGAGCAGGGCCGCGGCCTGCATGATCTGGCCGCACTGGCAGTAACCGCATTGCGGCACGCTGACATTGCGCCAGGCGACCTGGACCGCGTGCTCGCCGGTCGGATGGAGGCCTTCGATCGTGGTGACGGACTTGCCGCCGATGTCGGACATCGCTACGCCGCAGGAGCGGACGGCTTCGCCGTCGAGATGCACGGTGCATGCGCCGCAGAGCGCGACGCCGCAGCCGAATTTCGTGCCGGTCAGGCCGAGTTCGTCGCGCAGAAACCACAGAAGCGGCATCGACGTATCGCCGTCGAAACTGCGCTCCTGTCCATTCACTTTTACGCTGACCATGAGTTCCTCCGATGGCGGATATCTGGGGCCACGGAGCTGCCGCCTCTCAGCGCGTGGCGTTGCCTGAAACTGGCTGCCAGTCGACGATCAGCGCCACATGCGGTGAGCGAAGCCGGCGGTTCTTTGGTGTTGGCCGTATCGGGTCGGCTTGGAGTGCGAGAGGAGTGATGCGAAGAGAAAGTCATCGCGGAGTTGGTAGACTCGCGAATGCTAACAAGTTGTGACTCGTTCGCAAGGAGATTTCAACGCGAGCCGATGTCGCGCATCGCGGCCCACTTGCGCCGAGTGGGCCAAGGCTTGTGGATATTTTGCCACAATGCGCGCGCCCTTCGGGCGCAACGGCGTCGGTTCGGCGGCGTCTTTGACGAACCGTTGGTAAACTCGCACACTGAGAATGGGTCAACGTTCCTTCCCGATCCGGCCCAACGACGATGAACCGACGACGGCCGCCCCGGACCATGAAGCTTGCGACTTTCAACATCAACAATGTCAACCGCCGCCTGCCGAACCTGCTGCGTTGGCTGCGCGCGGCAAAGCCGGACGTGGTCTGCCTGCAGGAATTGAAGGCCGCCGACAATGAATTTCCGATTGCCGCGATCGAGAAGGCCGGCTATCGCGCGGTCTGGCGCGGGCAGAAGACATGGAACGGCGTTGCGATCCTGGCGCGCAAGTCCGAGCCGGTGCTGACCCGCACCGAACTGCCGGGCGACCGCAGCGATCATGACGCGCGCTATATCGAGGCTGCCGTCAATGGCATCATTGTCGCCTGCCTCTATCTGCCGAACGGCAATCCGCAGCCGGGTCCAAAATTCGACTACAAGCTGGACTGGTTCCGGCGGCTCAAGCTGCACGGCGCAAAGCTACTGAAGCAGGACCTGCCGGTCGTGCTGGCCGGCGACTACAACGTCGCGCCCACGCCGCTCGACATCTATCCGACGAAGTCCTGGGACAAGGATGCGCTGATCCAGCCGAAGAGCCGCGCGGCGTTTGCGTCGCTCGTGGCGCAGGGCTGGACCGATGCGATCCGCACGTTGCATCCCTCGAAGCCGATGTTCACCTTCTGGGACTACAAGCGCAACCGGTGGCCGCGCGATGCCGGGCTTCGGCTCGACCATCTCCTGCTCAGCCCTGCGCTTGCGCCGCGGCTTGCCAAGGCCGGCGTCGACCGCAAGATTCGCGGCGAGGACGGCGCCAGCGATCACGCGCCGGCCTGGATTGTGCTGAAGTAGTCCGTCCTGGTGAGGAGGGAGGGCCGCGAGTAGCTCGAAGTGCTTGCGCAGGCCGTCGCGAATGGCGCAATAGAGCGTCATGCGCCGTCGCCGGACGATGCTACGCATCGCCGGGAGAACCATGAGGCCACACTGCGGCCTCATCCCTCGAGACGCGCGAAGAGGCGCTCCTCGGGATGAGGGTTACAGATTCGAGTGTGCAATTGGGCTTTCTCTTCATCCTGATCGTCGGCCTCGTCGCCGGCACGATCTCCGGCATCGTCGGCACCGGCTCGTCGATCATGCTGATGCCGGTGCTGGTCTATCAATACGGACCGAAGCAGGCGGTACCGATCATGGCGATCGCCGCCGTGCTTGCCAACCTCTCGCGGATTCTCGCCTGGTGGCGCGAGGTCGACTGGCGCGCCTGCCTCGCCTATTCGGTGACGGGCATCCCGGCTGCCGCACTCGGTGCGCGCACGCTGCTGGCACTGCCCTCGCATGCGGTCGACGTCGCCATCGGCCTGTTCCTGATCGCGATGGTGCCGGTCCGGCACTGGCTCGCGCGTCACGAGTTGAAGGCGAACCTCTGGCATCTCGCGATCGGCGGCGCCATCATCGGCTTTCTCACCGGCGTCGTGGTGTCGACCGGACCGCTCAGCGTGCCGCTCTTCCTGTTCTATGGCCTCTCCAAAGGCGCCTTCCTCGCCACCGAAGCCGCAAGCTCGCTCGGCCTCTATTTCAGCAAGTCCGTGACCTTCGAACGCCTCGGCGCGCTCAATGCGGACATCGCGCTCAAGGGCCTGATCGCAGGCGCATCGCTGATGTTCGGCGCCTTCATCGCCAAGCGCTTCGTGCTGCATCTGGAGCCTGACCGCTTTCGACTGATCATGGACGGCATCATGATCGCTGCGGGTCTCTCCCTGCTCTGGACCGCGGCAACCTCCTAAAGTTTGGATAATTCCGGTCATGTCCGCTGAACCATTTTCCGGGATCGGCCGACTGACGTCAGGCCTTCATTATCCTTCGCGCCGTATCCCGGCCACACACATTGGGAGCATAGGTATGAACCGGGGCATTATCGGCGTCGTCGTCGCCCTCATCGTTATTCTGATCATCGCCGGCGGAAGCTGGTACACGGTCGACCAGACCGAGCGCGGAGTGCTGTTGCGCAACGGTGCGGTGATCGGCACCGCGCAGCCGGGCCTCGGATTCAAATTGCCGCTGTTCGACAGCGTCGAGAAGGTCAGCGTCAAGACATCGACCTATTCCTGGGACAAGATGAACTCCTATTCCTACGACCAGCAGCCCGCTGATCTGAAGATCAGCGTGACCTTGCACGCCGCGCCGGAAAAGGTCGCCGACCTCTACGCCAAGTTCGGCAGGCTCGACGCCGCGGTCAACCAGGTGGTCAGTCCCGTCGTCAACCAGCAGGTCAAGGTGGTGTTCGGTCGCTACACCGCGGTCAAGGCGATCCAGGAGCGCGGCGCGCTCAATGGTGCGATCAAGGATGCGATCACGGACACGCTGAAATACGATCCCATGATCATCATCGACTCCGTGCAACTCGAGAACATCGAATTCAGCCAGAACTATTTGCATTCGATCGAGCAGCGCATGCTGGCCGAGGTCGAGGTGCAGAAGCTGCAGCAGAATGCCGAGCGCGAGAAGGTGCAGGCGCAGATCACGGTGACGCAGGCCACCGCGAAAGCCAACGCGGTTCGCGCCGAGGCGCTGGCCCAGTCCGAGGCCACCAAGCTGAATGGTGAAGCCCGCGCTTCCAACATCAGGGTCACGGGCGAAGCCGAGGCCGCCGCCATCAAGGCGCGCGCCGAAGCGCTCGGATCGAACCCCAACATCATCGCGCTGACGCAAGCCGAGCGCTGGAACGGCGTGCTGCCGACCACGATGGTGCCGGGCTCGGCGGTGCCGTTCGTGACAATCAACAAGTAGGTTTTCGCCGAAGGTCTCGTCGCGACTTTGCCCGAGAAAGCCGAACGAACCTGTGCGCGGCATGGCGCACCAAGCCAGTTTTCTATCGCGAACCGAAATCAAATGAGGTATAGAACAAAATAGGAACATTACGAGCCTGATTCACCCAGTTTTATGGCCAAATCCACCCTCTCCTTTGTCTGTCAGAACTGCGGCGCGGCGTATAACCGCTGGCAGGGCAAGTGCGAGTCCTGCGGCGAGTGGAATACGCTCGCGGAGGAAGACACGACCGGCGCCACCTCGGTGCCGGTCTCGATCCGCTCCAGGCGCAAGGGCCGGCAATTCGCGCTGGAGACGCTGACCGGCAAGAGCCATGAGGCCCCTCGCCTGCCGTCCGGCATGGCCGAGCTCGACCGCGTCACCGGCGGCGGCTTCGTGCGCGGCTCGGTGCTGCTGGTCGGCGGCGATCCCGGCATCGGCAAGTCGACCTTGCTGACGCAGGCAACGAGCCTGCTGGCGCGCGCCGGGCACCGCGCGGTCTACATCTCCGGCGAAGAGGCGGTCGCGCAGGTGCGGCTGCGCGCCGAGCGGCTCGGCCTTGCCGACGCGCCGGTGCAGCTTGCCGCGGAGACCTCGGTCGAGGACATCGTCTCGACCTTGTCGGAAGGCGCGGTGCCGCGCCTGATCGTGATCGAACTCGATCCAGACCATGTGGACCGACACGGTCGAATCCGCGCCGGGCACGGTGACGCAGGTCCGCGCCTCCGCGCAGGCGCTGATCCGGTTTGCCAAGAAATCGGGCGCGGCGATCATCCTGGTCGGCCACGTCACCAAGGACGGCCAGATTGCCGGTCCCCGCGTGGTCGAGCACATGGTCGACGCCGTGCTCTCCTTCGAGGGCGAAGGCTCGCAGCAATTCCGCATCCTGCGCGCGGTGAAGAACCGCTTCGGCCCGACCGACGAGATCGGCGTGTTCGAGATGACCGGCCTCGGCCTGCGCGAAGTCAGCAATCCCTCCGAGCTGTTCCTGTCCGAGCGCGATCTGGGAACGCCGGGAACGGCGGTGTTCGCAGGCATCGAGGGCACCCGCCCGGTGCTGGTCGAATTGCAGGCGCTTGGTGGCGCCGACCTCGCTCGGCACGCCGCGCCGCGCGGTGGTAGGCTGGGACCCGAGCCGGCTCTCGATGGTGCTGGCGGTGCTGGAGGCCCATTGCGGCGTCAAACTGTCCGGCCATGACGTTTATTTGAATGTCGCGGGCGGCCTTCGCATTCAGGAACCGGCGGCTGACCTTGCCGCGGCGGCAGCGCTGGTGTCCTCGCTGGTCAATGCGCCCCTGCCGCCCGATGCGGTCTATTTCGGCGAGATTTCGCTGTCCGGCGCAGTCCGACCGGTCGCGCAGACGGCGAGCCGCCTGAAAGAGGCGGCAAAGCTCGGTTTTGGCCGCGCGGTGCTGCCCGAACCCGGCCGCGGTGAGATCGGCGGCGACGCCGGATTAACGCTTAACGCCGTCGGCTCCCTGACGACGCTGGTGGCCGAAATCGCCGCCCGCGGCAGCCCCCGCGGAAACCGCAGCTCCGGAGGCCGAAAAAAATACCACACCTGCGAGATTCCGCCGTTCCGAGGGCTAGCGATAGGTGACGTTCAGCCCCCTCGCCGCTATACAACCCGCGCACGGGACAGGGCGACTTCCGGTCTTGCCGGACGCCCGATATGGCCCTCAGTTAGGACGGCGTTGAGGCGCCGATTCGGAACGATTTTCGACTTGCCAGCGGACCAGACCAGCCGATGCCGATAACGATCCTCGACCTCATCCTGCTCGGCGTCATGCTGGTTTCGGGCCTGCTTGCCATGGTTCGCGGCTTCATGCGCGAAATCCTGTCGATCGCGGCCTGGGGCTGCGCGGCGCTGGCGACACTGTATTCCTTCGGCAAGCTGCTGCCGACCGCCAAGACCTATTTCAACAACGATACGGTCGCTTCTGTCGTGGTCGTGGCCGGCGTGTTCGTCGGCACTCTCATCGTCGTCTCCGTGATCACGGTGAAGATCTCCGACATGATCCTGGATTCCCGGATCGGCGCGCTGGACCGCACGCTGGGCTTCCTGTTCGGCCTCGGCCGCGGCCTCCTGATCGTGGTCGTGGCCTTCCTGTTCTTCAGCTGGCTGGTGCCGGAGAAGCAGCGGCCGGACTGGGTGTCCAGCGCCAAGTCGCGGGTGGTGCTGCAGGGAACCGGCGATTGGCTGATGTCGCTCTTGCCGGACGACCCTGAGAACACCATTTTAAAGAGATTCAAGAAGAATAAGCCTGAAGACGATACCGCGGACACCGATTCGGCCCAGCCGGGCGCCGAAGGCTACAGCAAATCCGCGCGTGACGGCCTGAAGAAGCAGATCGAAAAGTCCGGGGCGAAGTGAACGCAACCAAGTTGGCGAGAACGGTTTAACTCCAAACGAGGCGCGGTAGACCAGATGCAAACCCCTGATCAGGACGCCCAGATCGATCTCAATTTCGGCGCAGCCGAGATCGAGCTCCAGGACGACCTTGAGGGAGATACGCTCCGTGAAGAGTGCGGCGTGTTCGGCATTTTCGGCCACCCCGATGCCGGCGCCATCACCGCACTCGGACTTCACGCCCTGCAGCATCGCGGCCAGGAGGCCGCCGGCATCGTCTCCTATGACGGCTCGCGCTTTCACAGCGAGCGCCGGCTCGGCCTGGTCGGCGATACCTTCTCCCGCCGCGAGGTGATCGAACGCCTGCCCGGCCATCTCGCGGTCGGCCACGTCCGCTATTCCACGACCGGCGCCACCATCCTGCGCAATGTGCAGCCGCTGTTCGCCGAGCTGAATGCCGGCGGTTTCGCTGTCGGTCACAACGGCAACCTGACCAATGGCCTCGCGCTGCGCCGCGAGTTGGTACGGGGCGGCGCCATGATGCAGTCGACCACCGACACCGAGGTGATCCTGCACCTGGTCGCGCAGTCCAGGCGCAACCGCTTCATCGACCGTTTCATCGATGCGCTACGCACCATCGAAGGCGCCTATGCACTGGTGTCGATGACCAACAAGAAGCTGATCGGCGCGCGCGATCCGCTCGGCATCCGCCCCTTGGTGCTCGGCGAACTCGACGGCTGCCCGATCCTGACTTCGGAGACATGTGCGCTCGACATCATCGGCGCCAAATTCGTGCGCGATATCGAGCCTGGCGAAATCTATGTGTTCGACGAGCGCGGCGCGCAGAGCCACAAGCCGTTCCCGCAGAGGCCCCCGCGGCCCTGCGTATTCGAATACATCTATTTCTCGCGGCCGGACTCCATCGTTCACGGCCGCTCGGTCTATGACGTGCGCAAGGCCTTCGGCGCGCAGCTGGCGCGCGAGAGCCATGTCGACGTCGACGTCATCGTGCCGGTGCCGGATTCCGGCGTGCCCGCCGCGGTCGGTTATGCCCAGCATTCCGGCGTGCCGTTCGAGCTCGGCATTATCCGCAACCACTATGTCGGCCGCACCTTCATCCAGCCGACCCAGGCGATCCGCGAGTTCGGCGTGAAGATGAAGCACAACGCCAACCGCGCGGCGATCGAGGGCAAGCGTATCATCCTGATCGACGACTCGCTGGTGCGCGGCACCACCTCGAAGAAGATCGTGCGCATGATGCGCGACGCCGGCGCGCGCGAGGTGCATTTCCGCCTCGCCTCGCCGCCGATCCTCTATCCCGACTTTTACGGCATCGACCTGCCCGACCGCGGCGGCCTGCTGGCGGCGACGCATTCCGTCGAGGAGATGCGCGAGATCATCGGCGCGGACTCGCTGGCGTTCCTCACGATCGACGGCATGTACCGCGCTCTCGGCTATCCCGGCCGCGACGCCGCCAATCCCAAGTTCGCCGATCATTGCTTCACCGGCGACTATCCGACCACGCTCACCGACCAGGCCCAGGTCGAGGTGCTGCCGCGGCAGCTGTCGTTGCTGGCTGAGGCGAGCTGATAGCCGTCATTCTCCACGCGCAGTAGCAGATTTTTTCGTCATGGCCGGGCTTGTCCCGGCCATCCACGTCTGTAATACCGCACGCAAAGACGTGGATGCCCGGCACAAGGCCGGGCATGACGAGGCTTCAACATTTATGACTTCCCTCACCTCCCGCATTGCCGTCGTCACCGGCGCCTCGCGCGGCATTGGCTTCGCCACGGCGCGCGCGCTCGCCAAAGCGGGTGCGCACATCGTTGCGGTCGCACGCACACAGGGCGGACTTGAAGAGCTCGACGACGAGATCAGGAAGGACGGCGGCAACGCCACGCTGGTGCCGCTCAGCATGACCGACAGCGACGGCATCGCGCGGCTCGGCGCGGCGCTGCACGAGCGCCACGGCAGGATCGACATCCTCGTCGGCAATGCCGGCGTGGCCGGTCCTTCCTCACCGCTCGGCCATGTCGATCTCAAGCCGTGGAACGACGTGATCGCGGTCAATCTCACCGCGAACTTCCAGCTGATCCGCTGCATGGAGCCGCTGCTGCGCCAATCCGACGCCGGCCGCGCCGTCTTCATCACCGCCGGTTCCGCGCAGCGGGCGCCCGGCTATCGCGGTCCTTATGCCGCGTCCAAGGCTGCGCTCGAGACGCTGGTGCGGGTGTGGGCGGCGGAGACCGCCTCGACGCCGATCCGCGTCAATCTGTTCAGTCCGGGGCCGGTCCGCACCCGCATGCGTGCCGTCGTTTTCCCCGGCGAAGATCCGATGACTCTGGACACGCCCGAACAGGCGGCCGAATTCATCCTGCCGATGTGCGCGCCTGAGTGGACCGAGAGCGGCAAGCTCTACGACTACAAGACGCGCAAGTTGATGAGCTTTCACGCGCCTGAGTAACTTTCGTCATTGCGAGCGAAGCGAAGCAATCCAGAGTATCGCCGAGAACTGGATTGCTTCGTCGCTAACGCTCCTCGCAATGACGACAGCGACCGTTGACTCCTCCCCCTCCCCGCGATTGACTGGTGGTCAAGCGGATCAAAACCGCAGCCAAAAATACGGGAGGACTTCATGCAGCCGACGCCAACGCGCGCCCGCGCGACCGCTCTGCTTTCTGCTCTTTTCGCCGCGACCGTCGCCTTCGCGCTCCCGAAACCCGCATCCGCCGGCGACATGCCAACCTTCGCGGTCGATGCATCCTGGCCGAAGCCGCTGCCCAACAACTGGATCCTCGGTCAGGTCGGCGGCATCACCGTCGATTGGCAGGGCCATATCTGGGTGATCCATCGCCCGCGCTCGCTGACCGACGACGAGAAAGGCGCAACGCTCACTCCGCCGCGCTCGAAATGCTGCGTAGCAGCGCCGCCGGTGCTGGAGTTCGACGTCGACGGCAACCTGTTGCGCTCCTGGGGCGGACCGGGCGAAGGCTATGAATGGGTCGGCCGCGAGCACGGCATCGAGGTCGACGAGCGCGGCTTCGTCTGGGTCGGCGGCAATGCCGACAACGACAACGCCATTCTGAAGTTCACCCTCGACGGCAAGTTCGTCTCGCAGATCGGCAAGATCGCGCCGAGCAAGGGCTCGAACGACACCACCCAGCTCGGCAAGCCCGCGGAGACCGCGCTCGACAAGGACGCCAACGAGATTTATGTCGCCGACGGTTACGGAAACCGCCGCGTCATCGTGTTCGATGCGACCACCGGCGCCTACAAGCGGCATTGGGGCGCTTACGGCAACGTGCCTGATGACAACAAGCAGGCGGCCTACAATCCGGCGGCGCCGGTGCAGCAGCAATTCGGCAATCCCGTGCATTGCGTCAAGATCGCCAATGACGGGCTGGTCTATGTCTGCGATCGCACGCAGAACCGCATCCAGGTGTTCAAGAAGGACGGCAGCTTCGTGAAGGAGTGGTTCTACGAAAAGAACACGCTCGGCAACGGCGCGGTGTGGGATCTCGCGATCTGGCCCGATCCGAAGCAGACCTGGCTGTTGAACGCCGACGGCGAGAACAACGAGATCCGGATCCTGAAGCGCGATGACGGCAGCGTGGTCGGCCATTTCGGCCGTGGCGGCCGGCAAGCCGGACAATTCCACTGGGTGCACGCCATGGCGGTCGACAAGCTCGGCAACGTCTATACCGGCGAGGTCGACAACGCCAAGCGCATCCAGAAATTCAAGCTGACGTCGGATGCGCTGAAATGAGGGATCGTGGGGTGGGCAAAGCGGAAGCGTGCCCACCGTCACAAGCACGCCGAGAATGGTGGGCACGGCGCTAGCGCGGCTTTGCCCACCCTACAATTAAACCTCGACGAACAGCCCCGGCTGTTGCCGATGCCCCGCGGCCAGCAGGCTGAAGAAATAGCGCGGCGGCTCGTAATGTTCTTCGGCTGTGGGCGGATCGAGGAAATGATCGCCGGCGAACTCATCCCGCACGAAAAACGCGTTCGCGCCGTTGAAGCTGCAGCCGACGAGACGATAACCCTTCTTGCGCCCGAGCCGGACCAGCGCCTCGAGGCTGGCGCCGAAATAGTTCGTGCCGTTCCAGGTCTGCGTGGGCTCGTAGGGGACGACCAGTGACATCGGCGGGCGCAGCGTCGCGTTGTACTCGATCACGACGACGCGCGGCTTGACCACGTCGATCGCCTGCCAGACCCAGTAGTCGTTGCGGTCGATGTCGATGCTGAGCAGGTCGATGTCGCCTGAGATGCCGTTCTGCGCGATCAGCGAATTGATGTTCTCGGCGGTGATGAAGGATTGCATGGCCTGCAGCCGGCCGTCGCGCACGAACGGATCGAAATGCTGATGGATGTTGGCGATGTTGTCGGGCGATCCATCGAGCCAGAGGCCGCGCCAGCCTTCGACCAGAAGCTTGACGGTGTTGCATTCGATTCCGGTCTCGACTCCGAACTCGACGAAGACCCTGTTGCCGGCGCCGATCCGGCGAAAAATCTCCTGGATGATGCCGTCCTCGTCACACTGCGAATAGACCTTGAAGCCGTAACGCAGCAGCCGCTTGGGATCGGCATTGCGCGGCTTCGCCAGCTCGTCGGCCCAGAACCGCAGCAGCTGCATCTGGATGCCCTGGTCATGGCGCAGCGCATGATGGTTGGTGATATGGACCAGCGATTGCAGGAAATTGGCGTCGGACATCGGCTTTTGCTGTCGCGGGGCGTCGTTGCAAAAACGCTAGTGGCTCGGCCCGATTCGCGCAATCTGGCCGGTCTGAGCGCTACCGCTCTTTCGTCCCGCTCAGCGTCCTTGCCGCAACCACCAGCGCCAGCGCCAGCAAAGCTCCCGCCAGCAGGAACGGCGCACCCGGCAGTTTCACCGGCGCGCTGTCGCCGATGAAATAAGCGAAGATCAGCGTGAACAGGAACGGCCCGACCATCTGCGATACGCTCTGCACGCTCGAGGTCGCGCCCTGCAGCTGGCCCTGCTGCTCGGGGGACACCCGCCGCGTCGTCATTGCCTGTGTCGCCGCACCCGCCACGCCCCACAGCGCGTTGACGGGAAGGCCAAGGCAGAACCACAGGCCGGTCGGCGCCGCGCCGTAAATGAACAAGCCGAGCGCGCCGCAGGCCAATCCGAACAGCAGCGCGCTGCGCTCGCCGAACGACTTCACGATCGGGCCGATCGCCAGGCCCTGCACCACCATCGATAGCAGGCCGACGGCGGCGAGCACGAGACCGACCGTCTTGACATCCCAGCCGTAACGATAGCCGGCGTAGAGCACGAACACCGACGGCAGCACCACATGCGCAAGCTGGGCGAAGAAATTGGCGAGCGACAGGCCCATCAGCACGCGGTCGGACCGCAACAGCCGCAGCGCGCCGACGGGATTTGCGCTGCGCCAGTGGAATGCCGAGCGGCGCGCCTTCGGCAGCGACTCCGGCAGGATCAGCAAGCCATAGAGCCAGTTGAGAAAGCTCAGTCCCGCCGCGATCCAGAACGGCAGGCGTGGCGAGGCATCGCCGAACAGGCCGCCGAGCGCAGGGCCGAGGATGAAGCCTGCGCCGAAGGCGACGCCGATCTTGCCGAACACGGCAGCGCGCTTTTCCGGCGGTGTGGTGTCGGCGATGTAGGCGAACGCGGTGGAAATGCTCGAGGACGTGATGCCCGAGATCATGCGGCCGATGAACAGCCACCACAATGACGGCGCCAGCGCCATCAGCACGTAGTCCGCGGCCAGTCCGAAATTGGACAGCAGCACCACCGGCCGCCGTCCGAAGCGATCCGACAGGCTGCCGACCACCGGCTGGAACAGGAACTGCATCAGCGCCCAGACGGTGCCGAACAGGCCGAAGAAGCGCGCCGCGCTTGCGGTGTCGTTGCCGACGAAGCTTTCGATCAGCTTGGGCAGGATCGGAACGACGACGCCGAGCGCGAGCATGTCGAGCAGCACGGTGACGAAGATGAAGGCGACAGCCGCATTGTTCGGCGCTTGCGTTTCGACCGTAGCTTCCTGCCCGCTCACGACAGCCGCTTCCGCTTGTGCGCGAACGGATTGGCCTTTTCACGCAAGGTAATCCGCACCGGCGTGCCCGGCAGTTCGAACGCCTCGCGCAGCGAATTGGTGAGATAGCGCAAATAGGATTGCGGCACGGCGTCGGCGCGCGAACAGAACAGCACGAAGCTCGGCGGACGCGCCTTGGCCTGCGTGATGTAGTTCAGCTTCAACCGCCGGCCCGATACCGCCGGCGGCGGATTGGCCGAGACCGCCTGCTCGAACCAGCGATTGAGCCCCGCAGTCGCCACGCGCTTGTTCCAGACCGCATAGGCCTCGACGATCGCCTGCATCAGGCGGTCGATGCCTTCGCCCATCAACCCGGACACCGCGACAACCGGCACGCCCGTGACCTGCGGCAGCAAGTGGTCGGCATCCCTGCGCAGGGCGGAAATCTGCCCCGGCTTGCCTTCGACCAGATCCCATTTGTTGATTGCGATGACCAGCGCCCTGCCTTCGCGCTCGATCAGATCGGCGATGCGAAGATCCTGCTCCTCGAACCTGTTCTGGGAATCCATCACCAGCACGACGACTTCGGCAAAGCGAACCGCGCGCAGCGCGTCCGCGACCGAGAGTTTTTCCAGCTTCTCGTCGATCCGCGAGCGGCGCCGCAGACCGGCGGTATCGAACACGCGGAAGGTGCGTCCCTTCCAGGCGATCTCGACCGCGATGGAATCGCGCGTGGTGCCGGCCTCCGGGCTGGTGAGCAGCCGCTCCTCGCCGAGCAGATGATTGATCAGCGTGGATTTGCCGGCATTGGGCCGGCCGACGATCGCGACACGGATCGGACGGGTCGCGAAATCATCTTCCGCTTCGTCTTCGTCCTCATCGTCTTCGTCGGCACGCTTCGGCAGCAGTATACGCAAGGCGTCATAGAGCTCGCCGAGCCCCTCGCCATGTTCGGCCGATATCTGGATGGGATCGCCGAGCCCCAGTGCGTAGGCCTCCATGGCGCCCGCGTCGCCATGCTTGCCCTCGCTCTTGTTGGCAAGCAGCAGCACCGGCTTGTCGGCGCGGCGAGCAAAGTCGGCAAAGGTCCGGTCAGTCGGCGTCAACCCGGCACGCGCGTCGACCACGAACATCAGCGCATCGGCGAGCTTGATCGCGGTCTCCGTCTGCTCCTGCATCCGCGCCGTCAGCGAGCCCCTGGCGCCTTCGTCGAGGCCCGCGGTGTCGATGATGGTGAATTCGAGATCGCCGAGCCGCGCTTCGCCCTCCCTGCGGTCGCGCGTGACGCCGGGCTCGTCATCGACCAGCGCGAGCTTCTGCCCGACCAGGCGGTTGAACAGCGTCGACTTGCCGACATTGGGCCGGCCGATGATGGCGATTGTGAACGGCATGGCCTACCCGTGCGCATTTTCGCGCAACCCTGTCAATGCAATGAGGTACTGGAATCAGCGCGTGAAAGTGCCCGGCAGCGGCGCCGGGAAAGGCGACGGCGATTGCTGCGCCGACTGGGCGGCGGGCGCTGCGGCCTGCGGTGGCGGCGCGTTGGGATCGGGTGGCGGCGCAGTGGTGCGCTTGCGCGCGATCTTCTTCGGCTTGGGCGCGGGAGGTGCTGCAGCCGGCTCTTCGGTCGACTGGGCCTCGCCATCGACCTCGGCGGGCGCGGCAGCCTGTTCAGCCGGCGGCTTGCCCTTGCCTTTCTTCGCCGCCTGCTTGGTCGGCGGTGGAGGCGGCGGCTGTTCGGCAACCGGCGGAACGTCCTGCTGTTGCTGCGCGCCCTTGTACAAATCCTTCGGCACGCCCTGCTCGAGACCCGGGACGCCCTCGGGGAAGACCGGCTTGCGCTCGCCCGGCAGCTTCTTCTTGGTGTCGAGCCAGTCGAGCAGATCGGTCGGATCGAATCCGCCGCCGAAGCTGCTGCCGCAGCCGGTCAGCGCGCTGGAGATCGCGATCAGGACGGCGGCTGCGATCAGACGTTGCGGTCGGCGCATGGTCGATCTCTCAAGGTTCAAATCCGGTCGTCAGCTCTTGGCGACCGGCGGCAGCAAGGCTTGCAACGCTTCGGCACGCGAACGAACGCTGGGCGGCGTCTCGGCATCGCCCGAAATCATGTCCAGCCACTGCCGCGCGGCGGTCGAATCGTTGGCGCGCACGGCGGACAAGGCAAGCAGTTCGCGCGCGACATGGCGGAAGGTCGCATTGGGCGCGGTGTCGGCCTCGAGCCGCTGCTTCATGTCGGCATAGCCTGCGGTATCGACCAGGATGCCGCCGGCGCGGATGCGCGCGAGTTCCTGCTGCTCGGCGCCGATGCTGCGGTCGGCGGCGAGGTCGTCGAACATCTGCACGGCCGCCTTGGGATCGCGCTTCTCGACTTCGGCGGCGAGGTGGAAGCGCGACAGCAGGCGGTAGCCGTAAGGCGCCTTGGCGACGAGATCGGAAAAAGCGGTCTCGGCCTCGCTGTGCTTGTTCTGCTCGGAGAGCTCGATTGCCTTGTTGAAGGCATCGCCGGCCTCGGCGGCCTTCTTGGCTTCGAGATACTGATAGCCGCGCCAGCCGCCGACGGCGGCGACGATCAGGATCGCCACGGCGATAATAAAGAGCGAGTACTTGTCCCAGAGCTTCTTGAGTTGCTCGCGGCGGACTTCCTCGTCTACTTCATCAAATAATTCAGACACTTAAGTGTATCCCATCGCCGCGTCCGGGCGCGCCGGAAAGGCCAAATCCAGCATCTCGCGGCGGCGTTACCCTAACGTTATGGCGCTGGCAAGGCAAAGTGAGCGGGATCAAGGCGTTAACGGTGCCCTGTTCCCGGGCAGTCCCGGTCAAGCGCCCATCCCCTCCCGCAGCATGCGCTTCATCACCTTGCCATTGGCGTTGCGCGGCAAGGGATCGCGGGTCAGCAGCATGGTCTCCGGCACCTTGTAGTCGGAGAGCCGCTCGGCGCACCAGGCGCGCAGCGTCTCGCCGGCAACTTCGTCGCGGGTGACGACCACCGCGTGCACGCGCTCGCCCAGCACCGGGCAGGGTTTGGCGATGATCGCGCTCTCCACCACGCTGTCGTGGCCGGCCAGCACCGACTCCACCTCGGCGGAATAGATCTTCAGGCCGCCGCGATTGATCATGTCCTTCTGGCGGTCGAACACCCGCACCAGATTGTCGGCATCGATCGAGCCGAGATCGCCGGAATGCCAGAAGCCGCCGGTGAAGTTCTCGGCGGTCGCCTTCGGGTTGTTCCAGTAGCCTTTGATGACGGAGGCGCCGTGGATCCAGATCTCGCCGATCTCGCCGCGCGGCAGCTCGCGCCCTTCCGCATCAACCACGATGATGGTCGCGCCGGGACAGGGCAGACCGACGCTGTCGATGTAATCAGCGGTCAATTCTCCGGGCATGATGGTCGAAGGCGAGGTGGTCTCGGTGGCGCCGTAGCAGTTCATCAGCTTCAGGCCGGGCAGCTTCGTCGCCAGCCGCTCGATGGTCGCAATCGGCATCGGGGCGCCGCCGAAGCCGCCGATGCGCCAGGATGATAGGTCGTAGCCGTCGAAGTCCGGCTGCAGCAGGCAGAGATTGTACATCGCCGGCACCAGCACGGTGTAGGTGACGCGCTCGCGCGCGGCAAGCTTGAGATAATCGGCCGCCTTGAACTCGGCGGCGATGATCAGCGCGCCGCCGCAGGCGACCATGGTCATGATGTTGGCGACGACGCCGGTGACATGGGCGAGCGGCACCGCCGCGATCGAGCGTTCGGCTGACGTGAGCGCCATGCTCGAGACGAACACCATCGCCGAATGCACGATGTTGCAATGGGCGAGCATCGCGCCCTTCGGCCGGCCGGTCGTGCCCGAGGTATAGAGGATCATCGCGGTGTCCTCTTCGCGGACCGTCGCAGGCTCGAGCAGCGGCGCGTTGTCAGCGAGACGCGCGAAGTCGGATCGATTCGGACCGTCATCGATTGCGATCCGATGCTTGAGCTCGGCCACGTCCCTGGCATCGGGCACGCGCCCGGCGAGCGAGGCCTCGTGGATCAGGCAGCTCGCGCCACAATCGTTCAGCACGTAAGCGATTTCCGGCTTCTGCTGGCGGGTGCCGAGCAGGACGGTGATCAGCCCCTGTTGCGCGGCCGCGAACAGGACCAATGGAAATTCGATGCGGTTGCCGAGCAGGATCGCGACGCGGTCGCCGGGCTCGAGGCCGAGCTTGCGGAAACCGGCGGCGATGCGCTGCGACTCCGTGATCACCTCGCGCCAGCTCATGCGCCTGTCGCCGCAGACCAGCGCCTCGGCATCGGGATTTTTCGCCGCCGCCCGCGCGACCATGTCCCAGATATTGCCGGGCCGCTCGCAAAACGCCGGCACGACGCGATCGCCGAAGCGCTGCTCCAGTCGCATTGCGGGAATCGAAAACTTCGACCAGTCCATCCTTCAAGTTCCAATCACGGGCACGCCGATCACGACCGGATGGAACGCGAAGGCGAGCGCAAGATAGGCAACGATTCCCACCACCACCGCGATCACGTCGTTGGTGACGCCGCCGACGGGGATCGGCGGTGCGCCGGGATCGGCGCGATGCTTCAGCGAGATCCGGTCGAACACCGCCCAGGCCAGGAACGAACCGAACAGGATGATGCCGCCGAGATCGCCATTGGCGAGCAGATGGCCGAACGCCCACAGCTTCACGCCCGCGAGCATCGGATGCTTCACCGCCGTGTAGATGCGGCCGCGGAGATATGACGCCACCACCAGGATCACCGCGGGCAGCATCAGCGCGACATTGAGGTGCCTGAGAAAGGTCGGTGGCGACCAGACCGAAATCATGCCTTCAGCGCGGTAATGCGCAAAACCCCAGACGATCAGCGCGAGGCCTGCGAACGACGCCACGGCATAGCCGATCTTGTAGCCGCCCTCGCCCATCGCGGCGACGCATTGCGCGCGCAAGCCGCGCTGCGTCGTCAGCGTGTGAACGCCGAGGAAAAGGATCAAGCCCACGATCATGACCAGCAGCCCCACGATGTCCTCCCTTGGCCCGCTGTTGCTGCCATTCGCGTATCATTTTCGAGGGCCGCGCGGCAATGGCAGTCCCTCCCCTCATGGTCAGGAGGCGCGAAGCGCCGTCTCGAACCATGAGGCCCGCGCCAGGGCCTCATCCTTCGAGACGCGCGCAAGAGCGCGCTCCTCAGGATGAGGGTTACCGGCTGGCGGCTACTTGCTCTCCGTCGCCTTCCCCAACTCGCGATTGTCGACATAGCGGATCGCGATCGGGCGGCCCGCCAGCGCGCCGCCGAGGCCGTCGGTGAATTTGAGAGGAATACAGCCGTCAAGCGAGGCGTTGATCGCCTTCAGGTAGGTCTCACGCGTATCGGCTGGAATGCCCGCGGTCGCAAACGTCACGCGCGGCGGGCCGATCATCTCGCCGGAGCGCTTGAAGCTGAAACGCACCGACATCTGCATGCCCTCGCGCGCGACGTCGGGCGCCGGCGGCGACCAGCAGGAGCGCAGCTCCGCAAAGAGATCGCCGATGCTGTCGAGGTCGTGGTCGGGCCGCTTGTATTTTTCCTCGTCCTCCTTGGCAGGCACCGTCTGGATCGTCAGCTGCAGGTTCTCGCCATAGGGATATTCGATCTCGGGAATGCAGGGGCCGTGATTGAAGACGCTGCAGTAGGTTGGCGTGCAGGGCCGCCCATCGAGCACGCTGCAAGGTTCATGCGAGAACGGAATCGGATTGATCTGATTTCGCCGCCGCGCGTCGACATGGCTTGCCCCCGCGATAGCGAGCAGTAGAACACCGGCAATGAGAACGACGCGCCGCAGCATGAGAGCCTCGAAGGCGACATCTTGTAACAATGATGCGCGCGCGAGGCCGCAGCAAGCCCGCCGCCGTTCACAACCGCGCGCGTCTCACGCCTTCTTCTTCTTCACGTCCTTGATGGTGGAGAACTCGATGCCCTCGGCGCGCTCCCTGGTGTAGCCGAGATAGAACTCGTTCTTGGCCATGAACACGGGATCGCCGTCGACATCGTCGGCGATGCCCGAGCCGTTGGCGGCGATGAAGGCTTCGAGCTTCTTCCGGTCGGTGGAGGAAACCCAGCGCGCGAGCTGGAACTCGCTGACCTCGAATTCGACCGGCAGCGAATATTCGGCATCGAGCCGCGCCTTGAGCACGTCGAGCTGCAGCGGGCCGACCACGCCGACCAGCGCCGGCGCGCCATCGCGCGGGCGGAACACCTGCACCACGCCCTCCTCCGACATCTGCTGCAGCGCCTCTTTCAGCTTCTTGGCTTTCATCGCGTCGGTAAGACGCACGCGGCGCACGATCTCCGGCGCGAAGCTCGGTACGCCGACGAAGGTGATGTCTTCGCCTTCGGTCAGGGTATCGCCGATCCGCAGAGAGCCGTGATTGGGAATGCCGACCACGTCGCCGGCAAAGGCCTCGTCCGCGACCGAGCGGTCCTGCGCGAAAAAGAATTGCGGGCTCGCCAGCGGCATGCTCTTGCCCGTGCGCACCAGCTTCGCCTTCATGCCACGGCTGAGCTTGCCCGAGCACAGCCGCGCAAACGCGATGCGGTCGCGGTGGTTCGGGTCCATGTTGGCCTGGATCTTGAAGACGAAGGCGCTCATGCGCGGTTCGGCCGCTTCGACCTTGCGCAGGTCGGAGTCCTGCGCGCGCGGCGGCGGCGCGAATTGCCCGAGGCCTTCGAGCAGGTCGCCCACGCCAAAATTGCGCAGCGCGCTGCCGAAGTAGACCGGCGTCAGATGGCCCTCGCGGAACGCGTCGAGCTCGAACGGCTTGCAGGCCTCGGTGACCAGCGCCAGTTCGTCCTGGATCGCAGCCACATCGAGATTGGGATTTCGGCCGGCGAGGTCGGCGATCTCGATCTGCTCGGCCCGCCCGGTCTTGGCGCCGCCGCCCTCCAGCAGACGCACGCCGCGATTCCTCACGTCATAGGTGCCGAGGAAGTCGCGGCCGCGTCCGACCGGCCAGGTCATCGGCGTGGTGTCGAGCGCCAGCGTCTTCTCGATCTCGTCCAGCAGTTCGAAGGTGTCGCGGCTCTCGCGGTCCATCTTGTTGATGAAAGTGATGATGGGAATGTCGCGCAGGCGGCAGACCTCGAACAGCTTGCGCGTGCGCGCCTCGATGCCCTTGGCGGCGTCGATCACCATCACGGCGGAGTCGACCGCCGTCAGCGTGCGGTAGGTGTCTTCGGAAAAGTCCTCGTGGCCCGGCGTGTCCAGCAGGTTGAAGACGAGGTCCTGGAACTCGAACGTCATCACGGACGTGACGACGGAGATGCCGCGCTCGCGCTCGATCTTCATCCAGTCGGAACGGGTGTTGCGCCGCTCGCCCTTGGCCTTGACCTGCCCCGCCAGATTGATGGCGCCGCCGAACAGCAGGAGCTTCTCGGTCAGCGTGGTCTTGCCGGCGTCGGGATGCGAGATGATCGCAAAGGTGCGCCGCCGCGCCACTTCACTGGCAAGCGACGATGGGCGCGGCGAATCGGCTTTTACAGCGAGATCGGACATTTGGGGTGCGTTTGGCAGGGAAAATGTGCGCAATCAAGGGGCGCTGGCGCCTCCCCCATATAGGAAGCCTACGTCAGTGGAACAACAGCGTCGCCCAATAGGTCAGCGCCGCGACAATGGCCGAAGCCGGGATGGTGATGACCCAGGCATAGACGATCGAACTCGCCACGTTCCAGCGCACTGCCGAGACGCGGCGCGCGGCGCCGACGCCGACGATGGCGCCGGTGATGGTGTGGGTGGTCGAGACGGGAACACCAAGCGCGGTCGCCATGAACAGCGTCATGGCTCCGCCGGTCTCGGCGCAAAAGCCCTGCATCGGCGTCAGCCTGGTGATCCGCAGCCCCATGGTGCGGACAATGCGCCAGCCGCCCAGCAAGGTGCCCAGCGCCATCGAGGCCTGGCAGGCCAGCACCACCCAGAACGGAACGGAGAACTCGCTGCCGAGATGGCCCTGCGAGTAGAGCAGGACGGCGATGATGCCCATGGTCTTCTGTGCGTCGTTGCCGCCGTGTCCGAGCGAATAGAGCGAGGCGGAGGCGAATTGCAGGATTCGGAAGGCGCGATCGACGGTGAACGGCGTGGAGCGCGCCGAAGCCCAGGACACGATGACGACCAGCACCATGGCGAGCACAAAGCCGACGACTGGCGACAGCACGATCGCAGCCAGCGTCTTCGACAGCCCGCTCCACACCGCAGCCGAAAGGCCGGCCTTGGCCATGCCGGCGCCCACGAGCCCGCCGATCAACGCGTGGGAGCTCGACGAGGGAATGCCGAGCGCCCAGGTGATCAGGTTCCACACGATCGCGCCGATCAGCGCCGCGAAGATCACGGCAGCATCGATGATCGAGGGCTCGATGATGCCGGTGCCGATGGTGTTGGCGACATGAAGGCCGAATACCGCGAACGCGATGAAATTGAAGAACGCCGCCCAGAGCACGGCATATTGCGGGCGCAGTACGCGCGTCGACACGATGGTCGCGATCGAATTCGCGGCATCGTGCAACCCGTTGAGAAAATCGAACAGCAGCGCGACCCCGATCAGGATCGACAGAATGGGAAGACCAAGTGTTCCGACCACTTCCCTGCCTATACCTGTTCGATCACGATCGAGCTGATCTCGTTGGCGACGTCATCGAAACGGTCGGCGACCTTCTCCAGATGGTCGTAGATTTCGGCCCCCACGATGAAGTCCATGGTGTTGGCGCTGCGATGCTTGAGGAACAGCTCCTTGAGCCCGATGTCGTGGAGATCATCGACGCGGCCTTCGAGCTTGGTCAGTTCCTCGGTGATCGCCGTCAACTCGGCGACATTCTGGCCGATCGACTGCAGCAGCGGCAGCGCGCGAACGACAAGGTTCGCGCAGTCGACCAGCAACGTCCCGATCTCCCGCATCGGCGGCTCGAAGGTGCGCACCTCGAACAGGATGACGGCCTTGGCGGTCTGCTGCATCTGGTCGATGGAGTCATCCAGCGCCGTGATCAGGTTCTTGATGTCGCCGCGGTCGAACGGCGTGATGAAGGTGCGGCGGATCGCGGTCAGCACCTCGCGGGTGATGTTGTCGGCGTCGTTCTCATACTGATTGACGCGCTGGCAGAACACCGGCGTCTCGTCGCCGCCGCGCAGCATGTCCTGCAACGCCTCGGCGCCCTTCACCACGGTCCGGGCATGACGGGCGAACAGGTCG
The DNA here is from genome assembly GCA_963795365.1 of uncultured Alphaproteobacteria bacterium. Classification (GTDB taxonomy): domain Bacteria; phylum Pseudomonadota; class Alphaproteobacteria; order Rhizobiales; family Xanthobacteraceae; genus Bradyrhizobium. The sequence continues at coordinate 69,315 of CAWCHW010000034.1, read as the reverse complement.
AAAAAGCGCTCCTCCCTCGGCAGCAGCGCGCGAAACCAACGCATCATAGGTACGGTCCACCGTTCTTAACTGAGCCGCCGCGGCAGCCTGTCACAGAACTGTCATAGACCGAATTTGTGGAAAAGGCCCACGCGCCCGGCTGCCAGCGGAGGGTCATCCACCGCTTTGTACAAACAAAAAGGCTGAAAAACCGGATGCTTACAGCGACCGCTTCAGGAAATGCGCGATCTCGCCGATGACGCCACGCCGGAACAGCAGCACGCAGGCAACGAAGATCACGCCCTGGATCACCTGCACCCACTGACCGAAGCTGGCGAGGTACTGCTGCATGGCGATGATCACGAAGGCGCCGACCACGGGACCGAACACGGTGCCGAGTCCTCCGACCAGCGTCATCAGCACGATCTCGCCGGACATGCTCCAGTGCACGTCGGTGAGCGAGGCATTCTGCGCCACGAACACCTTCAGCGACCCCGCGAAGCCCGCGATGGTTCCCGACAGGATGTAGGCGAGCAGCTTGTACTGGTCGGTCTTGTAGCCGAGCGAGATTGCGCGCGGCTCGTTCTCGCGGATCGCCTTCAGGACCTCGCCGAACGGCGAGTTGATGGTCCGGAAGATCAACAGGAAGCCCGCGAGGAAGCCGGCCAGCACCACGTAGTAGAGCACGGTCGGATTGGAGAGATTGAATATCCAGAACAGGTGCCCCTGCGGAATGCCCTGGATGCCGTCCTCGCCATGCGTGAACGGCGTCTGCAGATAGACGAAGTAGAGCAACTGCGACAGCGCCAGCGTGATCATCGAGAAATAGATGCCCTGGCGGCGGATCGAGACAAAGCCGGTGATGACGCCGAGCACGGCCGCAGCCGCGGTGCCGACGATGATCCCGAGTTCCGGCGGCAGCCCCCAGACCTTCAGCGCATGCGCGCTGCAATAGCCGGCCGTGCCGAGAAACATCGCGTGGCCGAACGACAGCAGGCCGCCATAGCCGATCAGGAGGTTGAAGGCGCAGGCAACCAGCGCAAAGCACAGCGCCTGCATCACGAAGAACGGATAGATGCCGCTGAACGGCACCGCCGCCAGCATCAGCGCCATGATGACGAACACGATCATCTCGTCGCGGATGGCGCGTGGCGTCACCGGAATCGTGTCGTCGGTCAATGCAGTCATGTCACGCCGCCTTTCCCGTCAGACCCGTCGGCTTCACCAGCAGCACCAGCACCATCAGCACGAACACCACGGTGTTGGACGCTTCGGGATAGAAATATTTCGTCAGTCCCTCGATCACGCCGAGCGCAAAGCCGGTGATGATCGAGCCCATGATCGAGCCCATGCCGCCGATCACCACCACCGCGAACACGACGATGATGAGGTCCGCCCCCATCAGCGGGCGCACCTGGTTGATCGGCGCCGACAACACGCCGGCGAGCGCGGCGAGGCCGACGCCGAGGCCGTAGGTCAGCGTGATCATGCGCGGCACGTTGATGCCGAACGCGCGCACCAGCGTCGGATTTTCGGTGGCTGCCCGCAAATACGCGCCAAGCCGCGTGCGCTCGATCAGGAACCAGGTGGCAAGGCACACCACCAGCGAGAAGATCACGACCCAGCCGCGATAGATCGGCAGAAACATGAATCCGAGATTGATGCCGCCCTGCAGGCCGTTCCAGTCGCCGACCTTCGGATAGTCGGGGATCGCGTAAGGCAGGCCGGATGAGCCGAAATAATTCTGGAAGACTCCCTGCACGATCAGCGCGATGCCGAAGGTCAGCAGAAGACCGTAGAGATGGTCGAGGCCGGACAGCCATTGCAGCATGGTTCGCTCGAGGATCATCCCGAAAATACCGACCGCGATCGGCGCGACGATCAACGCCCACCAGTAGCCAATGCCGGTGAGGCTGAGCAGGAAATAGGCGCAGAACGCGCCCATCATGTAGAGCGCGCCATGAGCGAAGTTGATGATGTTGAGCATGCCGAAGATGACGGCGAGCCCCAGGCTGAGCAGCGCGTAGAACGAGCCGTTGATCAGTCCCACCAGAAGCTGTGCGTAGAGAGCCTGCATCGATCGTCCCCGCTCAATCCCCTCATGTGAATCCGCCGACGCGTATCACGGCGCCGGCGGCCAATCGTTACTTCTTCAGCAGCGCGCACTTGCTCTCGGAGAGCGGCGTGAACGCCTGATCGCCCGGCACCGTGCCGACCAGCTTGTAGAAGTCCCAGGGCGCCTTGGATTCGGAGGGCTTCTTCACCTCGAACAGATAGGCGCTGTGGATCACGCGGCCGTTCGGCTGGATCGCACCCTTGCCGAACAAGGGATCGTCGGTCGGCATCGATTTCATCTTCTCGACGACCTTCACGCCGTCATGCGGATTGCCGCCGAGCGCTTCGAGGGCCTTGAAGTAATGCATCAGCCCGGCATAGACGCCGGCCTGCACCATGGTCGGCGGCGCGCCGTTCTTCATGCGCGCGGCGAACTTCTTGGAGAACTCGCGGGTCTGGTCGTTCATGTCCCAGTAGAATGTCTCGGTGAAGTTCAGGCCCTGCGCGGTCTCGAGCCCGATCGCCTTGACGTCGGTGAGGAACAGCAGCAGCGCGGCGAGCTTCTGGCCACCCTTGACGATACCGAATTCGGCTGCCTGCTTGATCGAGTTGGTGGTGTCGCCGCCGGCATTGGCAAGGCCGATGATCTTGGCCTTGGACGACTGCGCCTGCAGCAGGAAGGAGGAGAAGTCGCTCGTGTTGAGCGGATGCTTGACGCCGCCGACCACCTTGCCGCCGTTCGCGGTGATCACCGCCGTGGTGTCGCGCTCCAGCGCCGCGCCGAAGGCGTAGTCGGCGGTCAGGAAGAACCAGGTGTCGCCGCCCGCCTTCACCAGCGCCTGCCCCGTGGTGTGGGCCAGCATGTAGGTGTCGTAGGTCCAGTGCACGGTGTTGGGCGTGCACTGCGCATTGGTGAGGTCGGAGGTCGCCGCGCCCGAGTTGATGTAGACGAGGTTCTTCTCCTTGGCGACATTGTTGACCGCGAGCGCCACGCCGGAGTTCGGCACGTCGACGATGGCGTCGACCTTTTCGACGTCGGCCCATTGCCGCGCGATCGAAGTGCCGATGTCGGGCTTGTTCTGGTGATCGCCGGAAATGATATCGATGGTCCAGCCCTTGCCCTTCAGCCCGGAATCCTCGACTGCCATCTGCGCGGCCAGGGTCGAGCCGGGGCCGCCGAGGTCGGCATAAAGTCCCGACTGGTCTGACAGCGCGCCGATCTTGACCACCTTGTCGTCGGCGAAAGCTCCACTCGCGAGCGCGAGCGACAGCGCGGTGCCGAGCAACAATGACGCGATGAGCTTGGTCTTCATGGTTCTTCCTTCTTGTTGAAACTAGACGCCGAGATAGGTGTGCAGCTTGTCCATGTTGGACTGCAGCTCGGAATTGGCGAAGCCGTCGATGATCTTGCCGTGCTCGACGATGTAATAGCGGTCGGCCACGGTGGCGGCGAAACGGAAGTTCTGCTCGACCAGCAGGATGGTGAAGCCTTCCTTCTTGAGCCGCGCGATGGTCTGGCCGATCTGCTGGATGATGACGGGCGCAAGCCCTTCTGTCGGCTCGTCAAGCATCAGGAAGTTGGCGCCGGTGCGCAGGATGCGGGCGATCGCCAGCATCTGCTGCTCGCCGCCGGAAAGCTTGGTGCCCTGGCTCTTCAGCCGCTCCTTCAGGTTCGGAAACAGGTCGAAGATCTGGTCGAGCGAGAGACCGCCCTCTTTCACGACCGGCGGCAGCAGCAGGTTCTCGCGCACGTCGAGGCTTGCGAAGATGCCGCGCTCCTCGGGGCAAAACGCGACGCCCATTCTGGCGATGCGGTCCGATGACGTGCGGATGATCTCGGTATTGTTGAAGCGGATCGAACCGGTGCGCTTGCCGATGATGCCCATGATCGACTTCAGCGTCGAGGTCTTGCCGGCGCCGTTGCGACCGAGCAGGGTCACCACCTCGCCGGGGGCGACATCGAAATTGATGCCGTGCAGGATGTGGGACTCGCCGTACCAGGCTTCGAGATTCTGCACGGACAGAACCTGGCCGTTTGCGGCTTTGGCTGCTCCGGCCATTTTCACCTCAGGCATGACCGGCCCCCAGATAGGCTTCCTTGACGCGCTCGTCCTTTGACAGTTCGGCGTAGTTGCCCTCGGCCAGCACATGGCCGCGGGTGAGAACCGTGATGATGTCGGAAAGGTTGGCGACGACGCTGAGGTTATGTTCCACCATCAGGATGGTGTATTTCGCCGAGATGCGCTTGATCAGCGCGGCGATCTTGTCGATGTCCTCATGGCCCATGCCGGCCATCGGCTCGTCCAGCAGCATCATCTCGGGATCGAGCGCCAAGGTGGTCGCGATCTCCAGCGCGCGCTTGCGGCCATAGGGCATCTCGACCGCGGGGGTCTTGGCAAACTCGCTCAAGCCGACGTCGTTGAGCAGCTCGAGCGCGCGGTTGTTGAAGCGGTTCAGCACCGATTTCGATCGCCAGAAATCGAAGGAATGGCCGTGCTGCCGCTGCAGCGCGACCCGCACATTCTCCAGCGCGGTAAGGTGCGGAAACACCGCCGAAATCTGGAAGGAGCGGACGAGGCCGAGGCGGGCCACGTCGGCCGGCGCCATCGCGGTGATGTCCTGGCCTTTGTAGTGAATGGTTCCGGCAGTCGGCTGCAGGAATTTGGTGAGCAGGTTGAAGCACGTGGTCTTGCCGGCCCCGTTCGGGCCGATCAACGCATGAATGCTGCCACGGCGGACCTTGAGTGCGACATCGCGTACGGCGAAAAAACCCGCGAATTCCTTGGTCAATCCGTGGGTTTCGAGAATGAACTCACCAGCCAAACAAACATCCCCCCGCCGCGCACGCTTACCCGTACATGGCTGTTCTTCCTGTCCGACAGGTTTCTCCGGGAAGGCCTTGGAAACCGTCCCGAAACCGCCGCCTCCGGGCCGGAATATGCCGTCAAGGGCTCGCCTTATGCAAGGCGGAAAGCGGAGCCCGGATCAGGTGCCGCGGCGTGGAGAATTGGCCCTTAGTCGAACGGCGCAGGCTCGCGGCTTTTGTGCTCGACGCCCCGCCGCTCACATTTCGTTAACGCTGATTTGGCGCGGGAACCGGCCTTCATCAAAAATTTCCCGAGACGGTCGAAGATTTGGCATTTCCAGAACGGATTGCCTGCCTTGGAATTCGAAAGCGCCAAACCCTCGGTCGTGAAGTCGATCAAGCAGCGTGATCTCCTGAACACGTGGCTTCGCCTTTACGCGCGCGCGCAAGTCCTGCCGCGGATGGACGAATACCAGCCGGCGCGGATGGAGGACGAGGCACCCGACCTCGTCCATTACAGCATCGACACCGCCGCGCAGCCGCCCCGCCTGATGATCCTGAGCGACGGCACGCGGATGTCGACCGCCTATGGCCACACCGGCAAGGGGAAACTCCTCGACGAGTATCTCGGGCCGCGGCTCGCGCCGCTCGTGATGCCCATCTATCATTACTGCATCCAGCGCAAGCTTCCGATCTACACCATCGCCCATATCGACGACGCCTACGGTCGTCTCGTCGCCTATGAGCGACTGCTGCTGCCGTTCTCCGAAGCGGGCGGCGAGGTCACCCACATCATCGCCTCGTTGAAGACGATCAGCGAGGATGGCGGCTTCGAGATCCGGAATTTGATGCGCGGCAGCGATGCGCTGCCCACGCCGAAGCTTCGCGCCGTGGTCGACCGCGAGCTGTTTCACCGCGCTCCCGGCCGCATCGAGGCCGGCGACCTCCTCGAATTCAATTGACGCACGTGGACAATCAATTCCAGAGCGCCAACCCGTCGATCGTCAAATCGATCCGGCAGCGCGAGCTTCTGAACGCCTGGCTGCGGGCGCTGCGCAAACCAAAGCCCCTGCCCTCGCTGCTCGACTTCAAGCCCGACCGGATCAACGACGACGAACTCGCCGACATGATGGGCTTCAACGTCGAAGGCGACGGCGAGACCGCGCGCTATGTCATTACCCACGAGGGCACGCGGCTGACCGCGACCTATGGCAACGACCACGTCGATCCAGCGGAGCGCACCAACCGCTATCTCGACGATGCCATCGGCCCCGACCGTTACGGACGCGTGGTGCCGTCCTATCGCGCCTGCATCGCGCTGAAGCGGCCAACCTATTCGGTCGCCATGGTGCGAGACCCCGACGGCAAGGACGTCTCCTACGAACGCCTGCTGCTGCCGTTCGGCCCGAACGAGCGGGTCGAGCAGATCGTCGGTTCCTACAAGGCGATCAGCTTCGACGGCGGCTTCAAGGTCAACAATCTGATGGGGCTCAAGCCCAACAGCATTCCGGTCGTCGTCATCAACGCCGTCATCGATCAGGACATCGCGCGCCGGCCGGTCACCCCGCCGGACGATGTGGTCGAGATCGTCTAGCCTACTTCTTCGCCTTCACTTCCTTGGCATAGACATCGGGCTTGAAGCCGACCAGGCGTTTCTTGCCGAGATCGAGCACCGGACGCTTGATCATCGAGGGCTGGTTCAGCATCAAGGCCATCGCCTTCTTCTCGTTGAGGCCTTCCTTGTCGGCATCGGGCAGCTGGCGGAAGGTGGTGCCGGCGCGATTGAGCAAAGTCTCCCAGCCGACCTCATCACTCCACTGCTTGAGCTTGTCCTTTGCAATACCGGCAGTCTTGTAGTCGTGGAAGTCGTAGGCGACGCCGTGGCTGTCGAGCCAGGCGCGCGCCTTCTTCATGGTGTCGCAGTTCTTGATGCCGTAGATCGTGATGGACATGTCTTTTCCGACGTTTTTATTTTGCGCATGACCTCCGCGCAAACGCGTTCCGCGTTTGTCGCGAGGGAAAGCCGCTTCACACTTTTCCGGATCATGCGCTACGCCCCGCCCGGCTCCAGCGCCTCGCCCAGCTGGATCGGATGCGCCATGGTCGCGTGCAACGCCTCCTTGTCGAGCTCGCCTTCGGACAGGCTGATGACGACGCAGGCCACGCCATTGCCGATCAGATTGGTCAGCGCGCGGCACTCGCTCATGAACTTGTCGATGCCGACCAGGATCGCCAGCGACTGAATCGGGATGTCAGGCACGATCGCGAGCGTCGCGGCAAGCGTGATGAACCCGGCGCCGGTCACGCCGGAGGCGCCCTTGGAAGTGATGATTGCGATGCCGAGGATGCCGAGCTCCTGCCAGATCGTCAGATGCGTGTTGGTGGCCTGCGCCAGAAACAGGGTCGCTAGCGTCATGTAGATATTGGTGCCGTCGAGATTGAAACTGTAGCCGGTCGGAATCACGAGACCGACGACGGATTTCGAGGCCCCGAGATGCTGCATTTTCTCGATCATCTGCGGCAGCACGGTCTCCGATGACGAGGTGCCGAGCACGATCAGGAGCTCGTCCTTGATATAGGCGATGAAACGCAGGATCGAAAAACCGGCCAGCCGGGCGATCGAGCCGAGCACGATCAGCACGAACAGGACGCTCGTCAGATAGAAGGTCCCGATCAGCGCAATCAGGTTCCACAACGAGCCGATGCCGTAGGCGCCGACGGTGAACGCCATTGCGCCGAACGCGCCGATCGGCGCGACGCGCACGATGAGAGCAATGATCTTGAAGAACACCTTGGCTGCCTGGTCGATCGCATGCGAAATCGGCTCACCGGCCTTGCCCAGCAAAGCGATGGCAAAGCCCGACAGGATCGAGATCAAGCAGCACCTGCAACAGGTCGCCGCGCGCCAGTGCCCCGACGTAACTATCGGGGATGATCCCCATCAGATGCGCGACGATGCCGTCTTCCTTGGCCTTGGTGACGTAAGTCGCGACCGCTTTCGCATCCATTGTGGCCGGATCGATGTTGAAGCCGGCGCCGGGTTTGAGGATTTCGCCGACGATCAGGCCGACAGCGAGCGCCACCGTCGAGACCACCTCGAAATAGATCAGCGCCTTCAGGCCGACCCGGCCGACGCGCTTCAAATCCCCCATCGAGGAGATGCCGTGCACCACGGTGCAGAAGATCACCGGCGCGATCATCATCTTGATCAGCGCAATGAAGCCGTCGCCGAGCGGCTTGAGCTCCTTGCCGAGGTTGGGATTCAAATGTCCGACCAGGATACCGAGGAAGATCGCGATCAGCACCTGGATATAGAGGATCTTGTACCAGGGTTTGTGATGGGCGGAGGCGGCGGGACTCGGCGTATCAGTGGGCATGGCGCGCTCGCGGCTGTTCAAGATGACGGCCATCATGGGATGGCGCGCGGCAACAGACAACCCATTTTCGAACGTTCATCGGGTCGCTTGGGGATATTGACGCCGCGCTGCACTGCGGGGCGTGCCAGTCCGCGCTCCAGCCAGACCGGGACATGCTTGAGCGCGTCGAACGCGACGATCTCGCGCGCGCCGTAGAAGCCGACGAGGTTGCGCACCCAGCCGAGCATCGAGATATCGGCAATGGTGTACTCGTCATCCATGAACCATTGCCGCCCCTGAAGGTGCGTCTCCATCACGCCGAGCAGGCGCTTCGCTTCCGCGACATAGCGCTGCAACGGCCGCTTGTCCTCGAAATCCTTGCCGGCGAATTTGTGAAAGAAGCCGACCTGGCCGAACATCGGTCCGATGCCGCCCATCTGGAAATGCAGCCACTGGATGGTCTGCCAGCGCCGCGCCGGATCCTTTGGCAGGAGCTTGCCGGTCTTCTCGGCAAGATATTGCAGGATCGCGCCGGACTCGAACAGCGGCAGCGGTTTGCCGCCGGGCCCGTCGGGATCGAGGATCGCCGGGATCTTGCCGTTCGGATTGAGCGAGAGAAACTCGGGGGTCTTCTGGTCGTCCTTGTTGAAGTCGACGAGGTGGACCTCGTAAGGCAGGCCGATCTCCTCAAGCATGATCGATACTTTGACGCCGTTCGGCGTCGGCAGGGAATAAAGCTGCAGGCGATCGGGGTGCTGCGCCGGCCAGCGTGTGGTGATGGGAAAGGCTGAGAGATCAGGCATGAGGGCTCTTCTTCGGTTTGTGTCGCGATAATGTAGAGCGTGCGTTGCGTGCGGCAAGGTTGATCCCCTCCCGCTTTCGCGGCATCTTTGCAATCACAGAGGCAACAGATCCGGAAGAGGTCGAAGGGGAGATGCGCCAGTGAATGACGGAGCCAGTATCGGCGAGGCTGCGCAGCCGAGACTTTTCCAACCCCTCACCATCCGCGGGCTGACGCTGAAGAACCGCCTCGTCGTGCCGCCGATGGTGCACTACCGCGCCGAGGCAGGCACACCTGCGGCACTTTCCATGTCGTGCATCTCGGACGCTACGCGCTCGGCGGCTTCGGCCTCGTCTTCGTCGAAGCGACCGGCGTCGAGGAAGTCGGCCTCATCAACGAGCACGACCTCGGCATCTGGAACGAGGCGCAAGTCGAAAGCTTCAAGCCGCTGATCGCCTTCATGAAGCGCCAGGGCACCGCGATCGGCATCCAGCTTGCGCATGGCGGCCGCAAGTCGTCCTCGCAGACGGCGATGCAGGGCATGGGTCCGCTGACCGAGGAGAATTTCAAGGCCGGCGCGAAAAAGTGGCAGCCGGTCGGACCGACCTCCGAGCCGGTCGCGAAGGGCTGGCTGACGCCGCGCCAGCTGACCACGGCGGAATGCAAGGCGATGGTCGGCACCTGGGCGAACGCCGCGCGCAACGCGGTCAAGGCCGGCTTCGACACCATCGAGATCCACACCGCGCACGGCTACCTGCTGGCGTCGTTTCTCTCGCCGGTCTCCAACACCCGCAACGACGAATATGGCGGCGACCGAGTGGGGCGCATGCGCCTGCCGCTCGAGATTGCGGAAGCCGTGCGCAAGGAGATGCCCTCCGACATGCCGCTGTTCGTGCGCGTGTCCTCCGTCGACGGCACACAGGAAGGCTGGAACATGGACGACACCGTCGTGTTTGCGCGCGAGCTGAAAGCGCGCGGCGTCGACGTGATCGATTGCTCCTCCGGCGGCATCGCCGGTGCCGCGACCGCGGCGCAGGTGACGCGCGCGCTCGGCTTCCAGGTGCCGTTCGCCGAACGGGTGCGCAAGGAAGCCGACATTGCCACGATGGCGGTCGGCATCATCCTCGAGGCGCACCAGGCCGAAGCGATCCTCGAGAAAGGCCAGGCCGATCTGATCGCGGTCGGACGGCAATCGCAGTTCAATCCCAACATCGCCCATCACTGGGCGCACGATCTCGGCGTCAACCGCCGCTTCGAGGACTGGTCGCCGGAATTTGGCTGGTGGCTGGAGAAGCGGATCAGGACGATGGAAGGATTTGCGACGCCGACGGGGGTGGTGACGAGACGGGGGTAATGCATTCCGGCCCTCACATCTGGATCACCATCTCGAAGCCGCCGAAGATCATGCGCTTGCCGTCGAACGGCATGTCGCCTTTCAGCCGCGGATCGGCCATCACCTTTGCCATGATCGCGTCGCGATCGGCGCGCGACTTGTAGACGATCCAGGAAAAGATCACGACCTCGTCATCGCCGGCCTGCACCGCGCGCGGAAACGAGGTGAGCTGCCCGTACGGCACGTCCTCGCCGACGCACTCGACAAAGGACAGCGCACCGAGTTCCATCCAGACCTCGCCGGCCTTCTTGGCGTGCGCCTTGTAGACATCGACCTTGTCCTTTTTCACCGGGATCACGAAACCATCGACATAGGGCATCAGAGTCTCCTTGTTGGACCGTCGATCCAAGGACGATGCGGTGAGACGGAATCCGACACCCGTCGAACAACTTTTCTGTGATGTCTTACGATGCGGCTGCTCGACCAAGCGTCGGCGCTGCCGTCAGTTGCGGTCGGAGCAGCCAATACAGCGCGACAACATGCGTAATCATCAGGATCGGCACGTAGATGATGGGGATCGCATAGGTGGCGCCGAGTTCGCCGGCCATCGCGGGAAGCCCGGCCATGATCGCGTTGTAGTAAGCGGTGAGGAGGTCGACGACCCCGACCAGATTGAAGGCGGCGACGAACGTCCAGAACAGCGGACGGACCCTCACAGTTGCAAGCGCGAGCATGGCGAGCACGCCGGTTGCAAAGTCGCCATAAGCGGCGTCGGTCGCAAAGCCGGCGGGTAGATTTCCGACGACACCGGGCACGATGAAGACGAGCCCGAAGAAGCGAAAGCTGTGCAAGGTCGCGATGACGCGATGCGCGTCGAAGCGCTCCATCGAGCGCAGCCACGGCAGGATGTAGACGCCAAAGCAGAGCAACCAGGCGACATAGCCGAACACGAGATGGATCCGAAACACGGTTTCCGTTGACATGCTGCTCTCCTGTCAGGCGTTGGTTGAGATCGCTTCGAATACCGCGCTCAGGATTCCGACACGGCCTTCGAGGATATTTCGTCCGAGGTTGCCGGCGAGCTGCGCGAAATCCGGGCCCATCACGACGCCGAGATTTGGCGACGGCGGCGGCGACCCACGAACCTGGGCGGCCCAGGCCTTGGCGGCCGCGCTGTCGTCCTGCCAGACCACGGTGCGGAAGCCGGCCGCTTCGACCGCTTCCCGGGTCGCGGCGGCCGTCAGCAGGAAGCTCGTCGCCGGCGTGCGTGCCCAGGGCGCGGGATAGTGCACACCGTCATGCGGCTTGCCGTCACCGAGCACGACGTCATAGGTCGCGAACCGTCCGCCCTGCTTCAGCACGCGGCGGATTTCGCGGTAGAGCCGCGGCCGGTCGGAGATATTCATCGCCACATGTTGCAGCAGCGCGGCGTCGAAACGGCCGGCGTCGAACGGCAATTCGAGCGCGCTGCCGGTTTGAAACGATACAAGCGCGGCCTGGCCTGTGCGCTCCGTCAGATAGCGCGCGGCATCCACGAAGGGCGCGCTGAGGTCGACGCCCGTCACCGCGCAGCCGCTGGTCGCCGCCAGAAACCGCGCCGGTCCGCCGACACCGGAGCCGACATCCAGCACCGCCATGCCGGAGGTGATCCCGGCAAGCTTGGCAAGCTCGGCGGTCGCTGCCAACCCGCGGGTGTGAAATTGGTCGACACGCGGCGAGTTGCTGCGGCGTCAGCCGCTGATCCTCCGGTCCGAAGACGGCAAGCGCCACCTTCAGTCGTTCAGTCAGGCCGGTCGCGCGATAGTGGTCGCGCACGTCATCGAGGACATCGGTCATGGTGGCTCCTTTTATGACGGGCAACATATAAGACGTCTTTCGACGCGCGATTATCCGCGATAATGTCGATGGGCCATGAAGCGTAACTTCACAATCAGGCAAGGCGCGCTCGACGGCGTCGAGGCGGCGCTGGCCGTGGCGCAGCACCGCAGTTTTCGCCGTGCGGCGGCCGAGCTCGGCGTGACGCCATCGGCAATCAGTCAGGCCGTGCGCGCGCTGGAGGCGCGCGTCGGCGCGGCGCTGTTCATCCGGACGACGCGCAGTGTCGGCCTGACCGAAGCCGGCGAGCGCTTCCTGTCCCGCGCCAAACCCGCCTTCGAGGAGCTGGTCGCCGCAAGCGCCGTCGCGCGCGACCTCGGGCAGCGGCCGTCCGGCTTGTTGCGACTGTCGGTGCCGCGCGCAGCGGTGCCGATCCTGCTGGAGCCGCTGATCGCGTCGTTCTGCCGGGCCTATCCCGAGGTCGAAGTCGAGATCGCCGCGCGCGAGGACCTGATCGACATCGCCGCCGAAGGTTTTGACGCAGGCATCCGCTTTGGCCAGCTCATCGCCGCCGATATGGTCGCGGTACGGCTGACGCCGCCGTTCCGCCTGATGATCGTCGGCAGTCCAGCCTACCTCGCGCGCGCCGGCCGCCCCGCGCGCCCAGACGATTTGCGCCAGCACGCATGCCTGCGTTTCCGGCGATCCAACGGCGCCCTGGCACTGTGGCAGCTCAACGACAACAGCCGCAGTCTCGAGGTCGCGGTCACGGGGCCGCTGATCGCCCACGACTACGCGACCATGATGGCGGCGGCCCTTGACGACCTGGGCCTCACCCAGCTGCCCGAGCCGATGGTCCGCGGACACCTTGCCGCCGGAAGGCTGGTGTCCGTGCTGGAGGCATACGCGCCGACGGCGCCGGGCATGTTTCTGTATCACCCCGGCAAACGGCAGGTTCTGCCCAAGCTGCGAGCGTTCATCGATCACGTGAAGAGCCGTTTAGATGCCGGTAGAAGGACTCGCGTCGATGACGACCGGCGCACGAGGCCGCGCAAACGAACATGATGCAAGCCTCGCTCCCCGATGATGACGTGGACACGACTCCACATTCCCGCGGCATGATTCGCCCGAGTTGTGCATCGATGTCGGCCCTCGAAAAGCAGAGGGCGCAGGGAATGCCGGGCGCTGGCCGCACCCGCAGGCCTCGTGGGCTGAAAGGGGTAGAGTGCACACAAGTAGACAGGTAAGCCGAAACATCCGGCACTCCCTGCGCAATGGCTTTACGGCTTACTCCGCGCTCTCCCCGGTGTGTCGGGCTTTTTAGCCACCGTCGCTGCGCAAATCTCAGCGTTTCGGCCGTAAGGCCGAAATCGCATCGCTGCGAACTTGACCCCAGCATCGAGGGGACAGGACCACACGGCTTGACCGTACGCGACCCTGCCGCACGTCTTGCGGCGGGACCGCGTCCATCGCATCCCGCGCCACGTGTCGTGACGATCGCGATACGCCCTCCGTGACGAGCGCGGGACGGCGAGGGTTAGACCACATCTTACGAATTTCGGAAAGGACTAAATTTTTGTCGGGACGACTTGACATTGTGCTTCTGGAAATCGGCAGGTGTTTTGCCCGTCGTGTCATGGCGGCAACACTCTCCGTCATTGCGAGGAGCGAAGCGACGAAGCAATCCATGCTTCAGCAAGCTGAGGAATGGATTGCTTCGCTTCGCTCGCAATGACGAGACGATGGATGGCGCCTACGCACCGTCGACATCCAAACTCACAACCACGGCCGCATTCGCGATCAGGATGGAATCTCCGCCCTGCTCGGCCGGCGACTTCCAGCCCGCCCTTGACGGCGGTCACCGTCACCTTGCCATAAGGCAGTTCCTTGGCGACGGCAGCGGTGTCGACGCCCTCGGGGTTCGGCACGCCGATGGTGACGTCGACCAGCATGTCATGCGCGGTCTTGCCGAGCAGCCGGACGAAACTAAGGCTGGAATGGCGGATCGCGTCGGAGACCGCGCGCTTGGCCGCCTTGGTGGCGTCCTTGCCGTGGACGTCGACGCCCATGCCCATCTCGGTGATACAGCGCCTGCGTGTCATTGGGGATTCCTGAATTGCTGGGGAGATTGTGATCCTACTCCGCGGCTTCCCGGTGCGGGACGCCCTGCTCGATGTCGAGCTGCAGGATGTCGTTGAAGCGGTTGAACGCGCCACACAGCGCGATGCGCCAGGTCAGCTCCACGATCTGCGCTTCGGAGAAATGTTCGCGCAATCGTGCAAAGATCTCGTCACGCGTCCTGTTCCAGTTGTTGGTGACGGCGATGGAATATTCGACCACGAGCTTGTCGACGGCATCAAGCTCAGGGTGATCCTTGTAATCAAGCAGCCGTGCAGCGCCCTGCTCCGAGACGCCCTGGATCGCGAGCTTTGGCGCGTGATGCGAGACACAATAGTCGCACTTGTTCAGGAGCGACACGGTCACCAGCGCCAGCTCGAGATGGCGCTTGGACAACACCGCCTCGTCGGCGAGGTCAACCAGCAACGACCACATATGCTCGAAGATCGGCGGCCTGAGCGCCATCACGCCGGCCTGGTTCTCGAAGGCGCCATAGGTCGTCATCTTGTCCCAGAGCGGCTTGAGCTCCGCGGGCAAGTCGTCCCTGGTCCTGATCGTGACGCGCGACATGGCAGCACCCTCCACTTGCGAGGATGCTGCCATATCGCAACGCGTTTGGCATCACGTGATGGAGCGCATGGCTCTCATGCCGCCACCGCCACGCCCTTCGGCTCGATCTTCGGGAACGGCCGGAACGTCATGGCGATGAAGAAGGCGCCGAGCCCGAACGCCCACGAGCCGATATAGAGCCAGGCGTAGCTGGCAAAGGTGTCGTAGATCAGCCCGCCGGCCAATGGCCCGGTCGCCATGCCGAGACTGCCGGCCATCGCGGTGCCGCCGATCACGGTGCCGAGCATGCGCAGCGGGAAATTCTCGCGCACCAGCACCGCGTAAAGCGGCATGGTGCCGGCATAGACGAAGCCGAACAGCGCGGCCACCGAATAGAAGCCGGCGAGTTCGTGCACGAAGGCGTAGGCCAGCGCGCCGAACGCCTGCACCAGGAGGCCGATGACCAGCACGCGCTTGGCGCCGAAGCGATCGCCGGCGAGACCAAAGCCGATGCGGCCGAACAGTCCGGCCAGGCCCTCGACGCTGTAGATCGACACCGCCACCACCAGCGGGATGCCACAGCTGATGGCGTAACTGACAGTGTGGATGATCGGCCCGGAATGGGTGGCGCAGCAGAAGAAATTGGTGGCGAGCAGGATGATGAACTGCGGCGAGCGGATCGCCTCCGCGCGGGTCAATTCCGGCCGCGGCAGCGTGTTGACGGTCGCGGGCGCATTGGCCGCCAATGCCGGCGGACGGCGCACGAACAGCGACACCGGGATCATGATGGCTGCGACAACACCTGCCAGGATCAGCATCGTCGTGCGCCAGTCGTGGGTCGACACCAGCCGCGCGACCATCGGCGACATCGTCATCGGCGCCATGCCCATGCCGGCGGAGACCAGCGACACCGCAAGGCTGCGGTGGGTATCGAACCAGCCGGTGACGGTCGCCATCATCGGCGCGAAGATCGCCGCCGTCGCGCTGCCGACCATCAGCCCGAACAAAAGTTGAAATTCGATCAGAGAAGAGGCGCGGCTCGCGAGCGCCAGCGAGATCGCGATCACGGTCGATCCCGTCAACACCACCGGCAGCGGCCCGAACTTATCGGACAGCGTGCCCCAGATCATGCTGGTGAAGGCCATGGCGAGGAAGCCGATGGTCATGGCGCTGGAGATGCCCGCGACCGACCAGCCGGTGTCGTGCGCAATGGCTTGCAGCAGCACCGGCAGCGAAAACATGCCGCCGATCGCGACACAGCCGAGCAGGCCGCCCGCTGCGACGATGACCCAGCGATAGTTGGAACCGTTCATTTCAAGTCTCCGTTCTCTCGGTCCTGCGTAGGGCGGGTTAGCGAAGCGTAACCCGCCATTACGGCGGATCACGACGACGGCGGATTACGCCTTCGGCTAATCCGCCCTACAAGACGAACGGCACAGGTCGCCGCCGACATTCCCCGAACAAATTATCTCCACAGCCTCAACCAGGGCCCCAGATGGAACGCGCTCATCAGCGCGTACATCGTCACCATTCCGGACAGTGGCGATCCGCTTGCCGCACACATCATATCCGGCATGCTGCCGCCGTGGACGGCGGCAAGCAGCGCCATCACCGCGAAGGTCGGGGTGGCCGCGAGCGAAAGCCAGGCGGCTGTCCCCGCCTTGCGGACGGATACTCCACAAGCCCGCTCACGTCGCCTCGCGCTTCCGGAATGCAGCCTCGCCGGCATCGGAGACCTCGACCCACCGCTGGTCGGGCGCGGCACCGGGGACGTAACTGTCGTGCCAGTTCCACCACTTGTACGGCCGGGTCTGGGGATAGCCTTCCGGCGAATCCTCCCACTCCTCCTGACGCCCGAGCGCGGTCATGTCGAGGTAGCTCCAGACCGTGCCGATCGCCTCGTCGCCGCGGCTGTTGATCATGTAGGTGCGGAAGATGCGATCGCCTTCGCGGATGAACGCGTTGTGGCCGTGCCATTGGTCGACGCCGAAGTCGGCGTCAAAACTGTCTGAGATGGTGTACCAGGGGATGTGTTGCCAACCCATTCGCGCCTTCAGCCGCTTGATGTCGGCCTGCGGCGCACGTGAGGCGAATGCGAGCGTGGTATCCCGCGCGTTGAGATGGGCGAGATGGGAGACCTGATCGGCCACCATCGAGCACCCGATGCAGGCATGCTCCGGCCAGCCGTGCACGCCCGGCTCGAAGAAGGCGCGATAGACGATGAGTTGACGCCGATCCTCGAACAGATCGCGCAAGCTCACTTTGCCGTTCGGTCCGTCGAACATGTATTTTTTCTCGACAGCCTGCCACGGCATGCGCCGGCGCTCGGCGGCGAGCGCGTCGCGGGCGTGCAGGACTTCCTTCTCCTTCACCAGCATCTGCTGCCACGCAGCGGTCCATTCCCGGGCCGAGACGATTTCGGGTTTCATCGCAAACTCCTGTTTGTTGCTGTTGTTGCACTTTGCGTCAGGCCGGCAGCCGCCGGTCGTAGTCGCCGCGCAGCTTCATCATGCCGTCCCAGAACGGCGCCGGCTCCTCGCCGCGCGCACGCGCCACCAGCACATCGAGATGGGCGTGCCAGCCGCCGGACACGCCGAGCATGAAATTGCGGTTGGGCAAGCGGCGATGGATCAGGGTCAGCAGCACGTCGCTGCCCTGCGCTTCCAGCTCGATGGATACCTCGGTGTCGTTCTGAAAGGTGAAGGCGAGCAAGCGCGGCGGATCGAGCTGGGTGATGTGGCCGGGCATGCGGTGCTCCGCGTCGAACCCGTCGGGGCGCTTGCCCGGCGGATTTGTGAGCTCGTCGTTGCGCCAGACCAATTCGAAGGGCGCGCCGACCTTCAGCTCCATCTCGCCTGCGGCGAGCCATTTGCGGCGCTTGTCGCTCTCGACCAGCCAGGCCCAGATC
Source organism: uncultured Alphaproteobacteria bacterium (assembly GCA_963795365.1). Taxonomy (GTDB): domain Bacteria; phylum Pseudomonadota; class Alphaproteobacteria; order Rhizobiales; family Xanthobacteraceae; genus Bradyrhizobium. The sequence goes on along the minus strand of CAWCHW010000034.1, from coordinate 51,615 downwards.
CGCTCGATTGGTCCCGGTAGCAGCCGCTGCATCTTCAGCGTGGTCGGTTCGATCAGCGTGCCATAGGCATCGCGCGTGGCGGATTTGTTCATCGCTCGTCTCCTTATTTTGTTTTTCGTGGCTTCGCTTTCGCGGCGTCCTCGTCGCGCAGGAACTTCTCCAATTCGTCGAGCCGGCTGGTCCAGAAGCGCTCGTAGAAGCTCAGCCATTCATGGGCGCTGGCGAGCGGACCCGGATCGAGCCGGCAGATATGCGTGCGGCCCCTCACCTCGCGGCGGATCAGGCCGGCATGTTCCAGCACCCGGATGTGCTTGGAGGCCGCCGCGAGCGACATCGCAAAGGGTTCCGCGAGCTCGCTCACCGTGCGCTCGCGAGAGGCGAGATCGCGCAGCATCTTCCGCCGCGTGGCGTCGCCGAGCGCGTGAAAGACCGAGTTCATCTGTGGCGTCTGTAATTCAACCATGTGGTTTAATATAGCGGGCGCGACCAAACTGTCAACCGATTGGTTTAGTATTGGGTCGCAGTTCCACGATCACGGTTGCGTCAGCCAGAGCTCGCTCGCGTGAAACCTCATTCTGAGGAGGTCGCGGCGACCGTCTCGAAGAATGAGGCCAAGCTCGGCGCGCCCCGCCCAGGGCGCGCCATTGAAAGCCATCGTGCTCGGAGCGATGCCCCCCGTCAGCCGGTCACGGCTTTGCCTTGGCCAGGTTGCTGCCGTAAACCGTGTCGTAGATGGTCTGTGCCCCGGTGAAGGTGGGGTCGACATCTTCGTTTTGGCTGCCATTTCGGCAATGGTCGTTGTCGAGTCTCCAGCTGAACATGCCGCGCAACTGGTTCTTCATCGCATATTTCGTCCAGGCCGCGGTGTCGCCGAGCGATGTCTGAACGTCGCTGTTCTCGGTGCAGACCCCACCCATCAGGATCGAGGCCTTGACGCCGGCGCTGGTCCAGACCGGGACGTCGGTCGGCGTATCGGCAGACGAGTAATCCTGCAGCTCGAGCGCGTCCACGTACTTGTTGAATATCGCCACGGCGTTGTCGCCGTAAAGACTGACCGGGCCTTGACCTGGCCATGGCACCGAGACGGCGATGCCGAGACCAGCTTGCTTGAAACTCGGGCCGAGCTGCGAAACCAGTTCCGCCACATAGGACCTGCCTTCCTGTTCCGCATCGATCGCGATCCCCTTCAGCATGTTCTGCTGCAGATACCAGACGGTGTTCTTGGTCGCGCGATTGTTGTTGTTCCGATTGTCCTCCACTGCCGCGGCGACTCCGGCGTCGCCGGTCCCGGCATAAATCGCGGCGCGCGGCGCCCGCGTTCGGATTTGTTTCTGCACCTCGGCCGCATACGGCATATTGAGCTGCAACATGTAGCCGCCGCTCTCGGCCACAACGAACTCGCCGAATGCCAAATTGTAGCGGCTGGCGACATTGAGCGGGACCTTGCCCTGCACGAGGTTAGCCAGACCCGTGGCGTTCCATGTGTCGTACCAGGTGGCGATCTCGAAACCCATGGCTGAACTCCTGTGATGCTGGGGCGTAGGATATCGTGCCTCGCGGCGGCGCCGCGAAGATGAACAACCTGTAATCGTATGAAAATTATACTAGAGTAAAACGCGAGTACCGGCAATGGCGATGACGCTGCCGACCACGCTTCGTGCGGACCCGTCGGGTTATCCGCCCGGCAAGCTCAACCCAGCTTGATATTCGCGTCCTTGACGATCTTGCCCCAGCGCGTCATCTGGTCGGCGACGAAGGCGCGGAACTCATCCGGCGTGTTGGCGCGGGTCTCGATGTTGAGCTGCTCGAAGCGCTGCTTGACGTCGGCTGAGGCGATCGCCTCGTTGATGGTGCCGTTGAGCTTGCGCACGATGTCCGCGGGCGTGCCGTGCGGCACGAACACGCCGTTCCATTCATAGGCCTCGAAGCCCGGCACCGTGTCGGAAGCGGGCGGAATGTCGGGCAGGCTTTTCAGCCGGCCTTTGCCGGTGTGGCAGATCGCCTTGACCGTGCCGGCCTGGATCAGGCCGACCACCGACGAGCCGTTGGAGAAGAACAGTTTCACCTGCCCGCTCATGACATCGTTGAGCGCTGGTCCGCCGCCGCGATACGGCACATGGTTGACCTTGGTGCCGGTCATGAAGCGGAACATTTCCAGCGAGAGATGCTGCAAGGTACCGTTGCCCGAGGAGGCCATGTCGATGCCGTCGGGCGCCGCCTTGGCATAGGCGATGACGTCGGCAAAGGTCTTCACCGGCAGCGACGGCGTCGCCACCAGGATGTTCGGCACCAGCGACACCAAAGCGACGGGGTCGAAATCCCTGTTGTAGTCGAACGACAAGTTCGAATAGAGCGCGCCGTTGATCGAATAGGCGGTGCCGTCATGCAGGATCTGATAGCCGTCGGGCGTGGCCTTGGCGACCACGGCCTCGGCGATGGTGCCGCCGGCCCCGCCGCGATTCTCGATGACGAAGTTCTGGCCGAGCATGGCGCCCGCCTTGGCGTAGAGAATCCGCGCGGTGGTGTCGGCGCCGCCGGCCGGCGGATACGGCACCATCACCTGCACCGTGCGGGTGGGCCATGCGGCTTGGGCGGTGGCGGAGCGGATGAAGGGGCGCAGTGGCGAGGCCGGCGAGCAGTGTGCGGCGGGAGAGTTTGGTCCTGGGCATCGGTCGTCCCCCCATGATTTTGTTCGCCCGTAGGGCGGCTTGGCGAAAGCGTAACCCGCCATCGGCAGCCGGCGCCATGAGACGATAGGGTGGGTTACGCCTTGCGGCTAATCCATCCGGCGAACTGGTTCGCCTTCCACGGCAGGGACGAGGTTTGCGGCGAGAAAATCCACGAATGCTCTGAGCTTGGGAGCGAGGTGCCGGTTCGACGGCCACAGGACCCTGAGCGGTCCGGAGCGATCGCTATAATCGTCGAGCACGGTGACGAGCAGACCTTCGCGAAGTTGCCGCGCTATGGCGAAGTCCGGCAGGTAGGCGATGCCCAAACCTTGTTCGGCCATACAGATCAGCGGCTCGAGCGTACTCGCCACCGCCGCTTTCGGCAGTTCACTCTCGATGCCGGCATGCTCGCTCCGCAGCGGCCATCGCTCGAACTTTCCGCTGGTCGGAAACCTGTGGAGCAGACAGGCATGAGCCTTGAGGTCATCGGGAGATTGCGGAACACCTCTCGCCGCCAGATAGGCCGGCGCCGCCACGAGACGTCGGCGATATTTGCCCAAGGCGCGGGACATCAAACGCGTATCGCCGGCGTCGGCGAAGCGCACCACGGCGTCAAAACCCTCCTCGATCACATCGACGACGCGATCGCTGAAATCGAGATCCAACGTGATCTCGGGATAGGCCCGCATGAACGCCACGAGCGTAGGCATCATCAGCATGCCGGCCAATGACAGGCTGACACGCAGTGTGCCGCGCGGGGCCTCCTGTGTCTGCGACAGTTCAAGCTCGGCCGCTTCAATTTCAGAAAAGATGCGCCGGCAGCGCTCGAGGAACAGGGCGCCTTCCGCGGTGAGGGTGATGCTGCGCGTGCTGCGATGGAGCAGGCGCACGCCGAGCCGCTGCTCCATCCGCGCCACGGCCTTGCCGACCGCCGACGACGACACGCCAAGTTGCCGTCCCGCAACCGTGAAGCTTCGCGCTTCCGCCGCCCGAACGAAGGCATTGAGCGATCCCAGGCTGTCCATGCGCGAGCCTCCATTTCGGACATCTGATGTCCGATATATTTGGAACCATGGCGCGATTTTCAATCGTTCGGGAGCGCTCATCTTGGGGCCAACGCCGCAGCCGGCCTCTCCTCACCCATCCGAGGGAGACGACAGGGCGGCCCAGAGCAGAGCGGCCACCGCTTCTCAAAACCTCTTCATATCAAGGAGATAATCATGTCTTCGTCAGTCGTTCTCATCACAGGCGCCCTCACCGGCATCGGCCGCGCAGCAGCGGTCGCGTTCGCGAAAGCGGGCCATCGCGTCGTTGTGTCCGGGCGAAAGCCGGATGCCGGCGAGGCATTGGTTCGTGAACTCCGTTCGCCTCCGGCGCCGAAGCCGAATTCGTCCAGGCCGATGTGCGCAAGGAAGACGACGTCCGCGCGCTGGTCGACAAGACCGTCGCGCGCTTCGGCCGTCTCGATGTCGCTGTCAATAATGCCGGCACCGAAGGCAATCCCGGTCCGATTACGGACCAGACCGCGGAAAGCTACGCGGCGACGTTCGACACCAATGTTCTCGGCGTGCTCTTGAGCATGAAGCACGAAGCGCGCGTCATGCAGGGACAGCGCAGCGGCAACATCATCAACATCTCCTCAACCTACGGCCATGAGGGCGCGGCGGGCGCCTCCATCTACGTCGGCAGCAAGCACGCCGTGGAAGGCATCACCAAGTCGGTGGCGCTCGAACTCGCGAAGTCGGGAATCCGTGTCAATGCCGTGGCACCTGGTCCGACCGACACCGGCATGTTGACCCGCTTCACGGGCACGCCGGAGAACAAGGCGGCGCTGGTGACAACCGTTCCGATGGCCCGCCTCGGCCTCTCGGAGGAGCTTGCCAACGCGATCGTCTTCATCGCGTCGGACGCGGCCTCATACATTACCGGCCATGTCCTCCACGTCGACGGCGGCAAGAGTCACTGAGTCCGGTCTGGGGCGCGGCGGTTACACCGCGCCCTCACCTGCTGGTTTCAACTGAAAAGGATGAAAAATCATGGCTGACAAAGTGATGAAAATTCCGGGGCCCGATCACCCTATTTCGATCGAGGCCAATCCACTCCGCGTCGTGGTCGAGGTTGGCGGAAAGGTCATCGCCGAGACGCGCCATGCGCTGACGCTTCGCGAAGCCTCCTATCCCGCCGTTCAATACATCCCGCGCCGGGACGTCGACATGGCCGCGCTCGTGCGCAGCGACCACACGACGTATTGCCCCTACAAGGGTGACGCGTCCTATTACAGCATTCCGGCGGGCGGAGATCGTGCGCTCGATGCGGTCTGGAGTTACGAGACCCCGTTTGAAGCGATGGCGCGGATCAAGGATTACGTCGCCTTCTACCCGGACCGGGTGGACGGGATCACGCAACGAGATGCCTGACGCGAGCTGCAAGTGAGGCGTGCTCTCCCGAGTGCAAATCGCGACTCTCGCCAGTTTTTCATTGCGTGGGGATCGCGATCGACTGCAGCGGGATCGTCGGCGAATAGATCAGCAGTTGCCCGTCGACAGCGGACAGGCCCGAGCGGCGAGTAACACCGATATAGGGAAACATGCCGGATTCGCGTGACAGGGTCGCCGCCACTTCGGGCGTGGTCAGATCGCGCCAGGTGACGCCCTTGTCAGATGTGGCCATGATGAACTGCTGAAAACCTTTCCCCGGAATCATGGACCCGCCCGCCTTGGCGTACAGAGTCGTACCCTCGAAAATCATGTCGTCGACCAGAAATCCGAGCGGCAGCGGATTCCGCACAGTCCATGTGGCGCCGCCGTCCAGGCTGATATGGATGTGCGTATGGAGCTCAATCGAGGCGGCGACGGCCATCAGCGAGGGGTCCGACGCCGAAACGGCGAGCGCCTCGATGACAGCGACGTCAAACCCATCCGAGATCGGCGCAGGCTTGTTTTTGGTTTTTGGAAACAGATGTTCGATCGGACCGTAGCCGTTCGAGGCTTTCCGCAGTCGATAGACCGCGGGGAAGCAGCCGACGACGACCGACTGATCCGGTTGCACGCTCAGCGGACGATGAAACATGCCGGCAAAAGCCGGATTCATGACATGCGACCCAATCTTCTCCCAGGCTGTGCCGGGGGCAGTCATCGCATAGATGTGCAATTGAGCGGGTGCGCTATCGGTCTTGGGACCGATCAGGAACAGCGAGCCGTCATCCAGAAGCTGAATCGCGCAAAGCGGTGGTTGTCCCGGCGCCGCCAGTTCCGCCGGCAGGGGAATACGGGTCCAGCTATGGCAGCCGTCCGATGTGCTCCAGACGTCGGTGTCGGTCGTGACACAAATCCGGTCGCCGGCCGCGCTGACAGTCAAGTCGGAAAGGAAGTCGGCGGTCGGCTGCTTTTGAACCGGGCTCCAAATGTTGCCGGCATCTCTGGACTCCGCGAGGAAGCCAGGAACCACCACCGCGTAAAGGCGATCGGCGGCGCTCTCCATGCGGAGAAACCGCGTCCCGTTGCAGATGAATTCCTGGACCTCATCGTCGGTCAATTTCATGGAACCCACCCTCGGTTGCGCAAGCCGCACGTTTTAGAAACCATGCAGTGCACGCACGCACAAGCTCTACTTTTTGTTGACGCTCGTGGGACCGACTAGCAAAAGTGGAACCCGCCGATCAGCGTGGGCTATTGATTGATCTCGGGCTCGACGAGCCGCGCCAGGTTTCGCAGCGACTCCTGCCAGCCGAGATAACAGGCCTCCGGCGGAATGGCGTCGGGGATGCCGGCCTGCTCGATATTCACTTCGGTGCCGACCAGGACCTTCTTGAGCGTCACGGTCACCATGATCTCGCCGGGCAGGTTGGGATCGTCGAACTTGTCGGTGTAGCGCAGGCGTTCGCCCGGGACGAGTTCGACATACTCACCACCAAACGAATGGCTATGGCCCGTCGTGAAGTTGCGGAACGACATCTTGAAGGTGCCGCCGACCTTTGCGTCCTGGTGATGCACGGTGCAGGTAAAGCCGTTCGGCGGCAGCCATTTCGCGAGCGCATCCGCTTCGAGGAACGCGCGATAGACTTTCTCGGGCTTGGTGGCGAGGACGCGGTGCAGACGGACGGTGCTGGGCATGTGAGGAACTCTGCTGGTTGTTGGTTTGTGCCCAGAGGACGAATGAGGGATGGGTGAGCCGACAGGCGATCGCAGATTTTCTGAAAGTCCGATTACAGATGAGGCCGCAGGAGACTATGCGACGGCGCGCCCATGGAAGAAACCCGGTATTCAACAGGGATGATGCATCCAGGATCGAATCAAGCCGACCCGCTCGCCATCCTCAAGACCGTGTTCGGCTATGACACGTTCCGCGGGCGACAGCAGGAGATCATCGCGCACGCGATTGCAGGCAACCACGCCTTTGTCCTGATGCCGACCGGCGGAGGCAAGTCGCTTTGCTACCAGATTCCAGCCCTGGCGCGTCCAGGCATCGGTCTCGTCGTCTCTCCCCTCATCGCGCTGATGGAAGACCAGGTGGCGGCGCTCCGACAGGCCGGCGTGAAGGCGGCGGCGCTCAATTCGCGGCTCTGGGGCGCGGAAAAGGATCTGCTCTGGCGCGATATCGAGCAAGGCGAATTGGACCTGCTCTATATGGCCCCGGAAACGCTTTTGAAGCCGGAAAACATCGAACGGCTGAAATCCGCGCAGCTATCACTGATCGCCATCGACGAGGCGCACTGCCTTTCGCAATGGGGTCATGATTTCCGGCCCGAATACCGCGCTCTTGATTGTCTTGTGAACCTCTTCCCTCGCGTGCCGCGCATCGCACTGACAGCCACGGCGGACGCGCCGACGCGGGCCGAAATCGTCGAGCATCTGAATATCGGCGCCGACAACAGCTTCATCTCCGGCTTTGACCGCCCCAACATCCGCTACGGCGCGGCCGAAAAGGCGAGCACGATGCAGCAGATGCTGCGCTTCCTCGAACCCCGCAAGGGCGAGAGCGGCATCGTCTATTGCCTGTCCAAACGCAAGACGGACGAAGTCGCCATGGCCCTCAACGCCCGCGGCTTCCTCGCGCTGCCCTACCACGCCGGAATGGCGATGAAAGCGCGGGAAGACAACCAGCGCCGCTTTCAGCTCGAGCAAGGGCTGATCATGGTGGCCACGATCGCTTTCGGCATGGGCATCGACAAGCCCGACGTCCGCTTCGTGCTGCATGTGGACCTGCCTGGCAGCATCGAGGCTTTTTACCAGGAGACCGGCCGCGCCGGCCGCGACGGCCTGCCCGCCGAAACGCTGATGCTCTACGGCGCGGCTGATATCGCGCTGCGCCGCCGCTTCATCGACGAGGCGGACACATCAGATGCACGCAAGCGTATGGAGCGCCGCAAGCTCGATGCCCTGCTGGGGTTCGCCGAATCCTGCCAATGCCGGCGGCAGGTTCTGTTGCGCTATTTCGGCGACGACTGCGAAGCCTGCGGCAACTGCGATGTTTGTCTCGATCCGCCCAAGACGTTCGATGGCGCCGTCGCCGCCCAGAAGCTGCTGTCCTGCATCTATCGCACCGGCGAGCGCTTCGGGCAGGCGCATATCGTCTCGGTTCTCCTCGGCGAGTCCGACGAGCGCATCGTGCGCCTGGGCCATGACACGCTCTCCACTTTCGGCATCGGCAAGGAGCATGACCGCAACGCCTGGCGCTCGATTGTCCGCCAGCTCGTCGCGCATGGGCTTGTCGCGGTGGACGTGATGGGCCACGGCGGCCTGTCGATCTCTGACGAGGGCCGCCAGTTCCTGCGCGAGAAGACGCCCTTGAGCTTGCGCGTCCTGAAGAAGGCCAGCCGCGAGCGGAAATCCGCGCGTCGCGCGACGGAGCAAGCCCTTCCCGCCGCCGACCGTGCGCTTTTCGAGAAGCTGCGCGCCAAACGGCTGGAACTGGCCAAGGCGCAGAACGTGCCACCCTATGTGATTTTCCACGACAAGACGCTTGCGGAAATGGCCGCGCGCCTTCCACGGTCGATGGCGGAGTTTGCCGGTATCTCCGGCGCCGGCGCGGTCAAGCTCGCGCGGTATGGAGAGGCGTTTTTGAAGGTCATCGATGGGCACGAGGAAAGAGCTGCAGACGAGACGCGCAGCGTCGAGTGATTGTCCGGCTTGCGGCAACTTGCGAGCAGAGGTGCAGGTGGGCCTCGAGTCGATCCGCAGTCCATCGAGCTCCTACGAATCGGGGACCAGAGCAGCGAGAAACTCCGGGAAGCTCTTCGCCACCAGCTCCACGCGATCCTCCCCAAGCTCCTGTTCGTGATCCCACCAATAGACGGCGCCGGTGCTCGGTCCCATGCGGCAATCCAAAAGATAGAGGTTACCACCTTGGTCTTCGGCAACCGGCAACATCCCATCGGGAAGGACATCGCCAACCAGTTCATAACAACCATCGACCTGGAGGTAACTTTCCGCGTCGCCAATTTCGAAGATTTGGCCTACATCCCAATAGTCTGGATTGGTCGACACGACCTGAACCGGACGAGACGGCTCTTCCCTGTGCGACTGCAGGAAGGCGCGATAGGCCGCAGGCAGGCTGGCCCCAAGCGCTGCTTCCAAGTTCTCAATTCGTTGTTCGGCATTCATGATGCGATGCTAGAGCGCGATCCGATTTGGATCAATCGTCATCCCGCCGTAGATGATCCCTGCTCTCGAAAACCGTTCGAGTTCGGAAAGAGCGCCGGGACGATTGACGTCCGAGATGTCAGTCTGCTGTCCCTCGAACTGATGCCGGGATTCGACGTTGCGGTATCGGACCTCAGATCACTCCCACTCGATCGTGCCCGGCGGCTTCGACGTCACGTCATACACCACCCGATTCACGCCCTTGACCTCGTTGATGATGCGGGTCGCGACGTGGCCGATGAACTTCATGTCGAAGGGATAGAAGTCGGCGGTCATGCCGTCGGTCGAGGTCACTGCGCGCAGGCCCACGACATATTCGTAAGTGCGGCCGTCGCCCATCACGCCGACGGTCTTGACCGGCAGCAGCACTGCAAACGCCTGCCAGATCGCGTCGTAGAGGCCGGCCTTGCGGATCGCGTCGATATAGACCGCGTCGGCGTTGCGGAGGATCTCGAGCTTCTCGCGCGTGATGTCGCCGGGGCAGCGGATCGCAAGGCCCGGCCCGGGGAACGGATGCCGGCCGACGAAAATCTCGGGCAGGCCGAGCTCGCGCCCGAGCGCGCGCACCTCGTCCTTGAACAATTCACGAAGAGGCTCGACCAGCTTCATGTTCATGCGCGCCGGGAGGCCGCCGACATTGTGATGGCTCTTGATGGTCACCGACGGTCCGCCGGTGAACGACACGCTCTCGATCACGTCGGGATAGAGCGTGCCCTGCGCGAGAAATTCCGCGCCGCCGATCTTCTTGGCCTCGGCGTCGAACACGTCGATGAAGAGACGCCCGATGGTCTTGCGCTTCACTTCGGGGTCGGTGACGCCTTCGAGCTCGCCGAGGAATTGCTTCGAGGCATCAACATGCACCAGCGGGATGTTGTAGTGATGCCGGAACAGGTCGACGACGGTCTCGGCTTCGTTCAAGCCGCAGCAGGCCGTGATCGACGAACACGCAGGTGAGCTGGTGGCCGATCGCCTCGTGGATCAGCACGGCCGCGACCGCGGAGTCGACGCCGCCGGAGAGGCCGCAGATCACCCTGCCCTTGCCGACCTGGGTCGCGGATTTTCTCGATCGCCTCCTCGCGGAAGGCGCGCATGGTCCAGTCGCCGGCGAGGCCTGCGATCTTGCGCACGAAATTGCGCAAGAGCTTGGCGCCGTCGGGCGTGTGCACCACCTCGGGGTGGAACATCAGCCCGTAATATTTGCGCTTCTCGTCCTGGATGATCGCAAACGGCGCATTCGCCGAGGTGCCGGCCACCGCAAAGCCCGGCGGCATTTTGGTGATGCGGTCGCCATGGCTCATCCAGACCTGATGGCGCTCGCCCGGGCGACCAGTCCGAATCGAACAGCGCGCTGGCGGCCTTGACCTCGACATCGGCGCGGCCGAATTCGCGGTGGTGGCCGCCCTCGACCTCGCCGCCGAGCTGGGCCGCCATGGTCATCTGGCCGTAGCAGATGCCGAGCACGGGCACGCCGGAATCGAAGATCGCCTGCGGCGCGCGCGGCGAGCCGGCCTCGTGCACGGATTCCGGCCCGCCCGAGAGGATCACGCCCTTGGGGCGCATCTCGCGGAAGGCGGCTTCGGCCTTCTGGAACGGGACGATCTCGCAATAGACGCCCTGCTCGCGGACGCGGCGGGCGATCAGCTGGGTGACCTGACTGCCGAAATCGACAATCAGAATCTTCTCATGCGCCGAGGCCACATCGGGCGTCGACGGCTGGGCTTTCTGTGCGGCTGTCATGGACAGCAGATACGCGACGGGGGGCGGGGTCGCAACCCTTCGAGGCCCGTCATAGCCGGGCTTGTCCCGGCCATCCGGACGTCTTTCCGGGGCGGATTCAGCCGAATTCGTCGCAGAACCGGTCCCGCCCGTAGCCCGCATGAGCGCAGCGATATGCGGGTCAACCGGGTATCGCTTCGCTCACCCGGGCTACGCGCGATAAGGCATCACGCCTTCTTCAAAATCGAGACGAAAAACCCGTCCGTTCCCGTCCGGCGCGGGGTCATCAGCCAGCCCTCCGGCGTCCGCAGCGCGGCCTCGGCAAAGGCGTCCGCCTTGTCCCAGAGCACGCTGGCGGTGTCCTCGGGCGGTTGAGCCGCAAACTCCGGATGGCGCGTGATGAAGCGCTGAACCTGCTCGGAGTTTTCCACCGGCAGCACCGAGCAGGTGATGTAGGCGATCCGGCCGCCCGCTTTCACCATGGCGCTTGCGCGATCAAGCACTTCGATCTGGTCCTTCAACCGGATCTCCAGCGCGCCCGGCCGCATCCGCCATTTGGCGTCGGGATTGCGGCGCCAGGTGCCGGTGCCGGAACAGGGCGCGTCGATCACGACCAGATCGGCGCTCGCCTTGATGTCGGCGAGTGGCTCGGCCTCGCCCTTGGGCGCGCGCACTTCGGCATTGTGGACGCCGGCGCGCGACAGCCGCTCATGGATCGGCGCGAGCTGGCGCTTGTCGCGATCGGTGGCGATCAGCCGGCCCTTGCCACCCATCATCGCCGCCAGCGCCAAGGTCTTGCCGCCGGCGCCGGCGCAGAGATCGATCACCTGCTCGCCGGGCTTGGCGGCCGAGAACAGCGCCGCAAGCTGCGAGCCCTCGTCCTGCACCTCGATGCCGCCCTTGATGAAGTCCTCCTCGGCATGGATGCCGGGATTGCGCGCGTCGGCGCCGAGTTCGATGCGCAAGCCCAGCGGCGACCACGGCGTCTCCTGCGCGTTGAGGTGAGCGAGCGAGCGCAACACCTTCTCGCGCTTGGCTTTCAGCGTGTTGACGCGCAGATCAAGCGGCGCGCGGCTCGCCATCGCTTCCGCCTCGGCCGCGCGGTCGTCGCCGAAGGCTTGCGCGAGATAGGGATCGAGCCATTCCGGATAGTCGCCGGCGATCGGCGGCGGCGCATCATCGGTGGTGCGCGAGGCCAGCGCCGCGCGCTCGGTGTCGGTCAATGGCTCAGGCGCGAAGCGGCTGCCGTCGCAGAGTGCCGCGATCGCCTCAGCGTCCATGCCGCGCTCGACCTTGAGCATGCCGAGCAGGCGGGCGCGCGCGGTATCGCTCTCCATGATCCAGGCGCTGGAGGCGCGCCGCCGCAGCACGTCCCAGACCAGGCCCGCAATCGCCGCGCGGTCGCCGGAGCCGGCAAAGCGATGCGAGGACCCCCACTCCTTCAGCGCCTGCGCCGCCGGCACGCGCTGGGAGTCGATATTTTCGATGACTTCAATGGCGGCGGACAGCCGCGCGGCCGGGGTCATTTCATGCTTTCGATTGAGGAACGGCGATAACCGTCTAGATCAGCAACAGGATCTTCAGCGCGAAGTAGACCCACATCGCGAACAATACAAGCACGCCGGCAAACCAGGCGAGCGAGCGCGTCCGCACGTCGTTGGAGGTCACGAAGATGCCGGCATGGGCAAAGCGCGTCACCACGAACACCCAGGACAGCATCACGATGATCAGATCGGCATGGCGCAGCGGCAGCGCCAGTGCGATCAGCACATAGAACAGCACCGGGATTTCGAACTGGTTGGAGAAGCAGTTCCCGATCGCGGTGGCCCGCTCCGGCCAGCCGGGCTGGCGCAGCGCGATGTCGCGTATCTTCGTCTCGCCACTGGCAATCGAGCGGGTTCGGGCCGACGCCATCCCGAGCAGCAGCGCGAAGGTCAACGCGACCAGCACGAAAACCGGCAGCAAAACCATTTGAACGGACATGGGAGGCCTCCTCCATCAGCAGCTCAACGGTATTAGCGGGCGCGCTCACGCCTGACAACGCGATTGAGCAGGTCTTGGTCGCTGCAAGCAGCACTCCGTTCGAAACAAAGTATGAAACAGCTCACGTCATGATTCCGATGCCGGGCCGTAATATGCTCGGCGCTCGGAAGGATGATTGCCATGACCGAATTTCGACTGACCCAGATTTCAGACACGCATCTCGCCCGCCGCTTCTCCAGGCTGACCGCGAACTTCGAACGCCTGAGCGACCACATCGACGCCACGCGGCCCGATCTCGTCCTCAACACCGGCGACATGGCGTTCGATGCGCCCAACAATCCCGACGATCTCGAATTCGCGCGATCGCTGCACGATGCGCTGCCGGTGCCCTGCCGCTATTTGCCCGGCAATCACGACATCGGCGACAACCCGACGCAAGTCGGCCCGCAACCGTCGCATCCCGTCAACGAGACAGGACCGGCAGGCCTATATCGCGGCATTCGGCGACGACCGCTGGCGTTTCGAGGCCGCCGGCTGGTGCTTCATCGGCCTGAATTCGCTGGTCATGAATTCGGGGCTCGTCAGCGAGGCCGAACAATTCGAGTGGCTGGCTTCGGAGCTGGCAAGTGCGCACGGCAAGCCGGTCGCGCTGTTCCTGCACAAGCCGGTCTATCTCAATACGCCAGAGGATCCCGAGCTCGAGGCCAGCGCGATCCGTTACGTGCCGCCGACGCCGCGGCGGCGGCTGCTCGAGATGCTCAGCGGCGTCGACCTGCGCCTGGTCGCCAGCGGCCATGTGCATCAACGCCGCGACTACAGCACTCGCGGCGTGCGGCACATCTGGTCGCCCTCGGCCGGCTTCGTCATCTCCGACAAGCGGCAGGAGCGGATTGCGCTCAAGGAAGTCGGACTGGTCGAATATCGCTTCGCGCCCGACAGTTTCGAGGTCCGCCATGTCCGGGCGCCCGGCATGGTCGATGTCGATCTGGATGAATTGCTGCAGGCGCCGTCGCGGGCGGAAGAGAAGGCAGCCAGCTAAGGCGAGTCCTTAAATCTCCTTCCACCAGCGCCAGGTCGCGGCCATGGCCAGCAAACCAAGAATGCCGGTCACGGCGGTGGCGTTGTGCGCCCCGATGCGGTCTGCGAGCCAACCGAGCCACAGGAAGCCGATCGGTCCCGTGCCGATGCAGACGGTCAGGACGCCCAGGATACGCGAACGCATGTCCGGCGGCGCGGCGAGATAGACCAGAGTAGCCTGCATCGTCGCAAATCCGGCGCCAGCCAACCCCGTCACCAGCAATGCCGCGCCCGCCAGCGCCGGGCTTTGCACCAGCGCGAACGTCACCACCGCGATCAAGTAGCAGGTGACACAGCCAAGATAGGTCTGGCCGTACCATCTCGGGGTCAGCCACAGCGCCACCAGAAGCGCACCCACGAAAGCGCCGATCCCGTCCATGGTCGCCAGAAGGCCAACGCCCTCCGGGCCCAGATTCAGACGGTCGCGCCCGATGACGGGGATCATGCCGGTAAAGGGCCAGCCGAAGATATTGAAGATCACGGTCACGACCAGAACGCCGATCAGCCGCTTGTCCGTGCGCACAAGAGCGAGGCCCTCGGCGATCCTCGTCAGCACAGCGCCTGAGCCTGTGGCGCGAGGAATGCGCGAGCGGATGGTGACAACCGCCAGGAGCGCGGTGCAATACAACAGCACGCTCAGAACAAAAGCGCCGCGAATACCCGACCAGGCGAGCAGGAATCCGCCGACGAAAGGACCGATCATGCGACTCGCATTGTTGGCGCCAACGTCCAGCGACATCGCCGTGCCCATCTGTTCACGGCCCACGACCTCGCCGATCATCACGCGGCGCACCGGGTTGTCGGTGCACCAGCCGCAGCCATTGATGAAGCTGGCCAAGGCGAGATGCCAGATCTCGAGTTGTCCGGTCCGATCCAGGATGACGAGGACCACGGAGGTGGCGCTCATCAGCAGCACGACGAGCAGAAGAGTTTTGCCGCGATCGAAACGTTCCGCGAGCGCGCCGAGGAACACCCCGAAGAGACCCATCGGCAGCAGACGAAGCATGGTCATCATCGAGACCAGAAACGCCGAGTCCGTGCGCTGGTAGACGAAAATCCCGACCGCGACGGTTTCCACCCAGCGTACGGTCGAGACGATCAGGCCGACATACCACAAGCGCCAGAAGTCCGGCGCAGCGATCATCCGCCGGAGCGGCAAGCTGCTCACGCGATCGCTTCCTCCCGGGAGCTTGTTGTTCGTTACGACTGCACTAACGGATACCCCGGAGACAGAACAAGCCTTTTCGGCCGAACGACAGAGTTATGCGCACGAACCTTGAAGGGGTCATCAATGTCCGGTGACGACGTTCGAGGACGGTTGGTCCACGACGTCCGCTCGCAAACGTAAAGCAGATATCGGTGCTGACCGTCGGCGCGCGATTTTATGAATGCGCGCGCTAGATGTTCGCCGCGGTCTTCAGTTCCTGCTTGATCGAGGCCAGCAGCGACTGCAGCGCGTCCCCATCCGCAGCTGATGTCGCTGACATCGGTGGCTTTGGCGCCGGCGCCGCCCGCCTGGCCCGTATCGGAACGGCCGCAGGCTGTGGCGCAGCCGTGGCCATCGCGATGGCGGGCTCGCCCTGATC
Source organism: uncultured Alphaproteobacteria bacterium (assembly GCA_963795365.1). Taxonomy (GTDB): domain Bacteria; phylum Pseudomonadota; class Alphaproteobacteria; order Rhizobiales; family Xanthobacteraceae; genus Bradyrhizobium. The sequence continues at coordinate 35,943 of CAWCHW010000034.1, read as the reverse complement.
TTCAAATTCCACGAACTGGCCGTGCAAAACGTCGTCCCGCCGCCCCATGATCCACAGGGTCGCCCAGTAGCCGAAGGCCAGCGCAAGGAAGACTAAAATACCGATTTCCAACATGTCAGCACCCGAAATTGGTGCTATTTTTCAATGCCTTGCTTCCGCTCGTCAAGCCATGGCCTGTGGAGCGCGTGTCATTCGCGCACCAGTGTTGCATTCGCAGGACACACGCTTAACTCGATCCGGCCCGACCCGCACCAGCTGCTTGCCGAAATTGGCGCCCTTCAAGAGGCCCATGAAGGCGCCGGGCGCGCTGTCGAGGCCCTCGGTGACGAACTCCTTGTACTTCACCTTGCCCTCGCGGACCCAACCCGACATGTCGCGCAGGAAGTCGCCATGGCGCGCGGCGAAATCGCTGACGATGAAGCCGCGGATGGTGAGGCGCTTGGTCAAGACCGAGCGCATCATCATGGCGGCCCATTTCGGCGGCTTGGCTTCGGTGTCGTTGTAATGCGCGATCAGGCCGCACACCGGCACGCGCGCGAAATTGTTCAAGAGCGGAAACACCGCCTCGAACACCGCGCCGCCGACATTCTCGAAATAGACGTCGATCCCCTCCAGGGCAGGCGGCCTTGAGCTTGGCGGCGAGATCGGGATCGCGATGATCGAGACAGTCGTCGAAGCCGAGCTCCTTCTTCACATGCTCGCACTTGTCCTTGCCGCCGGCGATGCCGACCGCACGCGCGCCCTTGATCTTCGCGATCTGCCCGACCGCGGAGCCGACCGCGCCGGAGGCGGCGGCAACGACGACGGTCTCGCCGGCCTGCGGCTTGCCGATATCGAGCAGGCCGGTATAGGCGGTCATGCCGGGCATGCCGAGCACACCGATCGCGGTCGAGATCGGCGCGAGCTTCGGATCGATCTTGTTCAGGCCCTTGCCGTCGGACAGCGCATGCGTCTGCCAGCCGGCGCGCGCCAGCACGATATCGCCCTTGGCGAAGGCGGGATTGTTGGAGGCGATCACCTCGTTGACGGTGCCCGCTTCCATCACGCCCCCGATCGGCACCGGCGTGGCGTAGGACGGCCCGTCGCTCATGCGCCCGCGCATATAGGGATCGAGCGACAGCCAGATCGTGCGCAACAGCACCTGGCCGTCGCCGGGAGTCGGTATCGCCACGTCCTCGATGCGGAAGTCCGATGGTTTCGGCTCGCCGACAGGACGCGATGCCAGAACGATGCGCTTGGCCTGGGCCATGGGGGATTCCTCCGCTTATTGTTGTTCGTCATCGCGAGCGAACGCCGCGTAGGGTGGGAAAAACGACGACGTCGGCCGTAGCTCAACGAGCGAAGGCGGAAGCGTGCCCACCATCACAAGCTCAGCACTGAAGGTGGGCACGGCGCAAGTGCGCCTTTGCCCACCCTACGTTGCTCTCAATGACGGTGAAGCTACATCCCGCCCGGATAGTTCGGCGCCTCGCGCGTGATCGTCACGTCATGGACGTGGCTTTCGCGAAGCCCTGCGCCGGTGATGCGCACGAACTGCGCCTTGTCGTGGAATTCGCTGAGATCCTTGGCGCCGACATAACCCATCGCCGCGCGTAAGCCGCCGGCGAGCTGATGCATGACATTGGCGACCGGCCCCTTGTAGGGCACCTGGCCCTCGATGCCCTCGGGCACGAGCTTCAGCGTATCCTTGATGTCCTGCTGGAAGTAGCGGTCGGCCGAGCCGCGCGCCATCGCGCCGACCGAGCCCATGCCGCGATAGGCTTTGTACGAACGGCCCTGCCACAGGAACACTTCGCCCGGCGTCTCGTCGGTGCCGGCCAGCAGCGAGCCGACCATGGCGATGTCGGCGCCGGCGGCGAGCGCTTTGGCAAGATCGCCTGAGAATTTGATGCCGCCGTCGGCGATGACGGGCACGTTGGCCTTCTTCGCGGCCTCGACCGCATCCATGATTGCGGTGAGCTGCGGAACGCCGACGCCGGCCACGATGCGGGTGGTGCAGATCGAGCCGGGGCCGATGCCGACCTTGATCGAGTCCGCGCCCGCGTCGATCAGCGCCTGCGCGCCCTCTTTGGTGGCGACATTGCCGGCGATGACCTGAACTTCGTTGGAGAGACGCTTGATGCGGCCGACCGCGTCCAGCACGTACCTGGAATGGCCGTGCGCGGTGTCGACCACGATCAGATCGACGCCGGCATCGATCAGCTTCTCCGTGCGCCCATAGCCGCCCTCGCCGACCGTGGTTGCGGCGGCGACCCTCAGACGCCCCTGCGAGTCCTTGCAGGCGAGCGGATGCGCCACCGCCTTTTCCATGTCCTTCACGGTGATCAGGCCGACGCAGCGATATTGGTCGTCGACGACCAGCAGCTTCTCGATGCGATGCTGATGCAGCATCCGTTTCGCTTCGTCCTGGCTGACGCCCTCGCGCACCGTCACGAGGTTCTCGTGCGTCATCAACTCGGAGATTTTCTGCCGGGGATCGGTGGCAAAGCGCACGTCGCGGTTGGTGAGGATGCCGACCAGCTTGCCGGGCTTGCCGTTGCCGCCACCGGTGACGACGGGAATGCCCGAGAAGCCATGATCCTTCATCAACGCGAGCGCATCCGACAGCATGGCGTCGGGGCCGATGGTGAGCGGATTCACCACCATGCCGGATTCGTACTTCTTGACCTGCCGTACCTGGCCCGCCTGCGCGTCCGGATCGAAGTTGCGGTGGATCACGCCGACGCCCCCGGCCTGCGCCATGGCGATCGCCATGCGCGCCTCGGTGACGGTGTCCATGGCGGAGGCGATGATCGGGATGTTGAGGGGAATGGCGCGGGTGACGCGGGAGCGGATATCGACGTCGGACGGCAGCACATCCGAAAGGCCGGGCTTCAGCAGCACGTCATCGAAGGTATAGGCCTCGGGAAAACGCTGAAATCCCTGCGCCATCGTCAACTCCTTCCGGCGGCCATCGGCCGCGATGTCCTGAGATGAGCGCCACCTTCGGCGAAGCTTTGCGCGCCGCCGTCGACTCGGTGCCCATCGGGGGGGTTGACGAGGGTCGATAGCATGGGCTGGCAGCGAATCAAAGCGCTATGCACAGCCTTTTCATCGACCCTGCCCCGCGCCTCCTTAGCGGTAGTACCCGGGTGGCGGACCGTGCTGGCGGATCGCCTCCACCACTTCCCGGTGCCGCCGCTGCTCCCGCTTCATGTGAACCGCAATCAACGCATGCGCCGACGGCACCAGCAGCAGGATATGAAAAACCAGCCCGAAAAGCAGGCAAAACACGATCAGGACAAGGTTGAACAACGCCGAAAACGGCTGCCCGTTGAGGAGCAAGCCGACCGGCGGTAACAGTGCTGCGAGGATGTAGATCATCGTCGAACTCCGCCCGACCAATGCGAAAAGCGTCGGGCAGGATTTAGGGTGCTTATCATCAGGAACAATACCCCGATTGACGGGAGCCGAAGCTCGCATAAGGGGGCAGATCCTCAATCGATCAGAAGGTCCAGTGGCACTCCCAACGCCCGGGCGAACTTCTTCTGTAGTTCCGCAGGTCCCTTGCGCCGTCCGGTTTCGATCTCTGACAGATAGTTCTGGCTAATGCCGACTGCGACCGCCAATTCGCCCTGAATCATGCCCCGCCATTCCCGAACGACTCGCACCGCATTGTCGCCATTTGCGAGACGATCAGCCACGGGCTTCGGCAACACGACATCACGACCTTCCTTTAATGCCCGCACCGAGTTGCGGACGATACGGCTTGCGGAGACATCTTCCTGCTGCTCGGCTGCGAGCGCGACCAGCCGATCATATTCATTGCGCGGCAGCACGGCGAGATCGTCCCCACCAGGAGTATGGATGAATTGGACGTTGCCTTTTGCGGTACCAGCTTTTGCCATGATGTCCTCAGTCGTAGATGTCGCGGCGATGTCCGACCGCGTGGATGGTGATGGTGTTACCGCTCGTAGTGAACAGCACACGCCAATCACCTGCGCGCAATCGCATTCCAGATATGCCTCTTAGAGACTTAACATCTCCAACCCCCGTTTCTGCGAATGTCTTCAACTTGGAGTCGATTTGCGCACGCGTGGCGGAGGTAAGTTTGCGCCATTGGCGCACAGCGGCGGAAGTGAAAACGATCTGCTTCACAGAACCATCATCGCATAATGCGATAGCTCAAACAAGTAGAATCGCGTATCGCGATACCGTGCGGATTAATCCATGGACGCAGCGCTGCAGAAATCACATGAGGTTGACAATAGCCACCATGACCGGGGGATGATACAGCGCCCTCACCCGCCTCCTTCCCCCTGATTTGATGAACAAAGAACGCATCATTCCACTGATCGTCGCCACCGCCTTGTTCATGGAAAACATGGACTCGACGGTCATTGCGACGTCGCTGCCTGCCATCGCCGCCGATATCGGCACCAGCCCGCTGACGCTGAAGCTCGCGATCACCTCCTATCTGCTCTCGCTCGCCGTCTTCATTCCCGCCAGCGGCTGGACCGCGGACCGCTTCGGCGCGCGGATGGTGTTTGCACTCGCCGTCGGCGTGTTCATGGTCGGCTCGATCGGCTGCGCGATGTCGTCCTCGGTGCACAATTTCGTGTTCGCGCGCATCCTGCAGGGCATGGGCGGGGCGATGATGACGCCGGTCGGCCGGCTGGTGCTGTTGCGCACCATCGACAAGAGCGCGCTGGTCAATGCCATGGCGTGGGTGACGGTGCCGGCGCTGATCGGACCCGTGGTCGGGCCGCCGCTCGGCGGCTTCATCACCACCTATTTCTCCTGGCACTGGATCTTCCTGATCAACATCCCGATCGGGCTGCTCGGCATCTTCATGGCGCTGAAATACATCGACCCGATCAGGAGCGTCGATCCCGAGCGTTTCGACCTCAAGGGCTTGGTGCTGGCGGGCATCGGGCTTGGCGGCATCGCGTTCGGTCTCTCGGTCGCCGGCCTCAACCTGCTGCCCTGGAGCCTCGTCGCGGCGCTGGTCGGGATCGGCTCGATCTCGATGACGCTCTACGTCTTCCATGCGCGGCGGACGGGATCGCCGGTGCTCGACTTCTCGCTGCTGCGGCTGCCCACCTTGCGCGCTGCGATCATCGGCGGCTTCCTGTTCCGGCTTGGCATCGGCTCGCTGCCGTTCCTGCTGCCGCTGCTGATGCAGGTCGGGTTCGGCCTGTCGCCGTTCCAGTCGGGCCTCGTCACCTTCGGCTCCGCGGTCGGCGCGATGGGCATGAAGACACTGGCTGCGCGCATCATCCGCGCCTTCGGCTTCCGCAACATGATGACGGTCAACGCCCTCATCAGCGCGGCCCTGCTGGCAGCCTGCGCGCTGTTCACGGCGACGACGCCGCTCTTGCTGATCATGATCATCCTGGTGGTCGGCGGCTTCTTCCGCTCGCTGGAGTTCACCGCGATCAACACCGTCGCCTATGCCGAGGTCGAGGCGGGCCAGATGAGCCGCGCCACCACCATCGTCAGCGTCAACCAGCAGCTTGCGGTCTCGGCCGGTGTTGCCGTCGGCGCGTTCTCGGTGGAATCCACATTGTGGATGCGGCACCAGGCCGAATTGAGCGCAGATGCGTTTGCGCCCGCTTTCCTCGTGGTGTCGCTGATTTCGGCGATTTCCTGCTATTTCTTCTGGCAGATGCCCGTTGATGCCGGCCATGAAATCTCCGGCCGCAAGGCGCTGGCGATGTCGAGCCGCAAGGGCGCGGCCAAGGGCGCCGCGCAGGACGCCGCCGTCGTGGCGACCGAAGGCACCCAGGACATGCGCGATCAGAGGCTGGGTTGAGAGCGGCGATCACACCAACAGCATCGTGATGTCCGCGTTTGGCCGCGGAACGATTGTGAATTGGCTCTCATACAACTTCGCTCCAACCATGCTATTGTTCGCCTCGAAGCACGGGAGGGTGGGATGGCTATGCTTTCTTCGCGGCTAAAATTCATAGCCGCGCTCAGCAGCATGCTGATGTGGCTTCTCGCGTTCACGTCAATCGCTGCTTGCTCAAGCGCGCTTGCCGAGAACGGGCAGAGACCGACACCATCTCGCGAAACTTGCCCACGGGCCGACGGAGCATGGACCGCACAGGAAAAACTCGTTTGGACACGGTCATGCTCGGGAAAGCCGGCAGATTTCAACAAGGAGCCAGGCTTTGGCGGCAAACTCGATCCCAAGGCGCCCGAAGGTTTGCCGGAGAGCCGCGTCCTACGGCCTGAATTTCTCAGGGCAATTTTACTTGACGACAAGTACCGCCGGGCATTGACGCCCCGCGGAGTGCGCATCTCCGGCGCCCGGTTCAAAGAGACCGTCGATCTCGAAGATGCAGCGCTCATGCACGAACTTTGGATCGACGAAAGCCTGTTTGAAAGTGGGGTCAATTTCGAAGGCTTGGTGTCGACGGCTTCCGTCACATTTGACGGCTCGAAGATCAGCGGCCCCCTCAACCTTCTTGATGCTCGCATCGGCCGCAATTTGTACATCCGAAAAAGCGAGCTTACAGGTGAAGTGCTGCTTGCCAATTCCTCTGTTGCCAGCAATCTCGATATCGGGGGCACGAAACTGAGCGGGACGCTATGGCTGGACGGCGCCCGGATCGGCGGGCACGTGCGGTTGAACGCCAAGGCACAATTCGATGCCATCCACATGGCGGGATCCCAACTCAAAGCCCAGTTGAACCTGCAAGACTCCAAAATAACTGGCTTGCTCGATCTGGAAGCTCTTCAGGTAGACGGATATGTGCTGATGGACGGCGCTAATCTCAATGAGGTCACGTTGGATAACGCCCGCCTAGGTGGGCTGATGGCGCTTACAGGAGCTGTCCTCGCCGGTCCGTTCAACATGAAAGGGGGTCGGGTCGCGGGAACGGTCTTGATGGACCGTATTTCTGCATCGGCCGACATCAGCCTGAGCGGCACCGCCGTCGCCGGCGATCTCGATTTCAGACGCTCCCGTATGGAAGGCACGCTCCGGCTGGACGAAGTGCGTGTCGAAGGAAACCTGTTGCTGAGTGAACAAGCCGAATTTACCGACGTAAGTCTCGGTAGAGCACACGTCAAAGGCCAACTTGACCTGCAAAAATCAAGGATCACTGGTTCGCTCGACATGGATGGAATTCGCATCGACGGATATGCATTCATGAACGAAGGTGCAAGCTTCAACACGGTCAGATTGAGCTACGCCAGTCTGAGCGGACTGCTGGACATTTCAGATGCGACCATTGCGGGACTGCTCGACATGAGCAACGCCAACGTCGCAGACACTTTGCTTCTCAGCCGCTCGACGATAGGTGGCTTGCTCAGATTGACCAGGGTTCAGATTGGCGGCGATGCCGCGATGAACAAGGCGAAACTCGCTTCGGTAGATATGATCGGAGCCAGGCTCAAGGGCCACCTCGATCTCGGCGGCGCGACCGGAGCCGGGCACGTTTTGCTGAACGACGTTCAGATCGCCGGATATTGCTTCATGGATGAAAGTGCCGCTTTCGATGAGGTCATTCTGACAAACTCCAAACTTGCCGGGCTCTATCTTTCCTCCAGCAAGGTCAAACGTCTCAATATGGACGGAGTTCGAGATAGGGCGTGATTTCATCGCGCAAGGCGCCGAATTGACCGACGTGAGCCTCGCGAACGCACACGTCGTCGGCTATGTCGATCTTCGGGGTTCGAAGGTTCTTGGCAATCTGGACGGAACTGCCATGGCAGTGGATACATCGGTCTTGCTGGGAAACGGGTCCGATGTTGCGGGCGACATCAACTTTCCGTTTTCGAAGATCAAAGGCGATCTCGAGCTGACAGGTGGAACGTTTCGAGGCAATTTGGACCTGACGAGCACTCGGATAGAGCGACGATTCGCCCTCCGAGGCGACGAGACGTTGGCGTCGGGTACGTTGGAAAATCTCAACGTTTCGAACATTGAATGGGGCACCAATCCCTTATTGGTCCTGCGAACGTTTTTGGGAAAGAGTTACGCACCCGAACTCTATGAACGACTGGCGAAATCGTACACTGAAGTGGGCAAACCGGACGTTGCCCGTTCGATACTCATAGCGAAGCAGAACGCCGAATACGATCATACTGACTCGGGCTGGTGGAGAGCGCTGCTGTTTCTGTGGTGGTTGCTGACGGCATACGGTTATCGTCCGGAGATTGGGATGCTCTGGATCGTGGGCATGGTCGTTGTCGGCACCATCATCTTCAAGTCCGGTGAGACTCGTGTTGTTGCGAATGAGTGGCCGAGGAGTTGGCTATTTTTCTCCTTGGACTCGGTGATTCCTATCATCAATCTCGACAAGAAACATGAGGAAGTGCGGTTTTTGGGCTGGCGGCAATATTTCCTGTATTTCCTGCGTTTCTTGGGAGCGATTTTGGTGGTGTTGGTCCTCGATTTTCTGAAGCAGGCAATCACCGGACCAAAATGAGTCCCGAGCAACCGAGCCGCAAATGGAAACCCTCGCTGAGAGCATCGGCAAAGCAATCCATCGCGCCCTGGAACGTATGGATTGCTTCACTTTCGCCTGTAGGCAGGAGCGCTCCGGAAACTCCTACCGTAATAGCTCGCGCAGCGAGCGTACCGACGCAAAGGCCACAGCGATCTCGACGAGACCGACGACGCGCAGCTGGGTTGGTCTTGCGATGGCCCATGGTGTTGGCGGCCATGTCAGAGAGCACCACATCGGCGCGGCCGCGGAGCATCGCAGTCAGGCGTTGCGGCGCATCGTCGCCATGAAATCGAGCTGCGCAAACTGCACGCCGGGAATCTCGCCGATCTCCAAGGCGCTGGCGATGTCGAGCCGCAAGGGCGCGGCCAAGGGCGCCGCGCAGGACGCCGCCGTCGTGGCGACCGAAGGCACCCAGGACATGCGCGACCAAAGGCTCGGTTGACGGCGTCTTCATAAAGCCGGCACGGATCACCCAATTTTAGTCGATGATGTCAGCACCCTGCGCCTTCGCGCGGGCGACGCCCTCTTTCATCTGTTGCAGCCGTTCAGGCGAGTGCCCTTGCCAGCTCGTAACTTCAGCAATGACTCGCAGCGGATCGCGGGAGCGATATGAAAGCGTCGGATTACCGGGAAACTTTTTGTCCGTCAGGTTTGGATCGTCCACAATCGGCCCCGTAGGCTCGACCACATAAATTCGTTCTCGCCCGGTGCCGACGGCCAGCTCAGCGCCCCAAATCGCGGCATCCAGAGTGCCCGCGAAATAAACCCAGGACAGCGGCTTGACCTCCGTGAAGTTGGATTGATGGCCGACGGCGATCAGGTCTCCCGGCTTCAAATCAGCGCGCGTGCCGTGGAAGAATGATTGTGAAAACATGGTTGCAGCAGACGACATGAGATGCCTGGAACCTCCAACTTGCTCGGCTTCGGCTAACCGCGGAATCCCGTCGCGAGCACGTAGCGCTCGGAGGAATCCTGCCGGCTCGAGGCCGGCTTGACGTGCCGCACGGTGGCGAAGTCGCGCTTCAATTGCGCCAGCAATTCGGCATCCGCCCCGCTCTGAAACACTTTTGCGAGAAACGCGCCGCCCGGATTCAAAATCTCCGACGCAAAGGCGACGGCGATCTCGACCAGGCCGACGATGCGCAACTGGTCCGTCTTGCGATGGCCTGTCGTGTTGGCGGCCATGTCCGAGAGCACCACGTCGGCGCGGCCGCCGATCATGGCCGTGAGGCGCTCCGGCGCGTCGTCGGTGTGAAAATCGAGCTGCGCGAATTGCACGCCGGGAATCTCGCCCATCTCCAAAACGTCGATCGCAACGACCCTGCCCTTGCCGTCGGCGGCGCCGACGCGCCTGGCCGCGATCTGGCTCCAGCCGCCCGGTGCTGCGCCGAGATCGACCACGGTCATGCCCGGCTTGAGCAGCCGATACTTGTCGTCGATCTCGATCAGCTTGAAGGCCGCGCGCGAACGATAGCCCTCGCGCTTGGCCTTGGCGACATAGGGATCGTTGAGCTGCCGCTCCAGCCAGAGCTTCGACGACAGCTTGCGCTTGCCGCCGGTCTTGACCTGGACATGCATCCGGCCCGTTGTGTCTTTCGCCATAAATCAGGTCCTGAGCGCGCCGTCCTCACGCATCATCTCGACCAGCATGCCCTCGCGCAGGCCGCGGTCGGCGACGCGCAGCCGCGGCAACGGGAAGGCATCGCGGATGGCGTCGAGAATGGCGCAGCCGGCGAGCACCAGATCGGCGCGCTCGACGCTGATGCAGTTGTTGCTGGCGCGCTCCTGATAGCTCATGCCGAGCAGCATGGCGATGGTCGCGGAGATATCGGCGTCGTTCATCCAGACGCCGTCGATACGGCGGCGATCGTAGCGCACGAGCTTGAGATGAATGCCGGCCAGCGTCGTCACCGTGCCCGAGGTGCCGAGCAGATGCATGTCACGCAAATCCGCCCCGTGCTCGGCGGCAAAGGGCGCGATATGCTCCGCGATATCGGCAACCATGCGCGCATAGGACTCCCTGGTGACGTCGCGGCCGCCGAACTGCTCGGCCAGCGAGACGACGCCAAGCGGGATCGACATCCACGCTTTGATGCGCGGCTCGGCGTTCGCCGTCTCCGGATCGCGCTCGATCCGCACCAGCTCGGTCGAGCCGCCGCCAATGTCGAACAGGATCGCGCCGCGCCCTTTTGGGTCCAGCAGCGGCGAGCAGCCGATCACGGCCAGCGCCGCCTCGGTCTCGCGGTCGATCACCTCCAGACGGATGCCGGTTTCGGTCGCGACACGGTCGCGGAAGCCATCCGCATTCGACGCTGCGCGACAGGCTTCGGTCGCGATCATGCGCAGGCGGCTCGCCCGCTTCGCCTCGATCTTGTCGCGGCAGATCGAGAGCGCGGCTATCGCCCGGTCGATAGCGGCTTCGCTGATGCAGCCGGTTGCGGAGACGCCTTCGCCGAGTCGGATGATCCGCGAAAAGGAATTGATCACGCGGAAGCTGTCGCCGGTCGGACAGGCGATCAGCAGCCGGCAATTGTTGGTGCCGAGATCGAGCGCCGCATAGACCGCGGTTCCCCGTGCGCTCGCGCCATTGGCACGCGGGACCGCGCCCCTCGCACCCTGCTGCTCTCCGCGCGGCTCGAAGCCGTCGCGAAGGCGCGTGTCATCGTTCATTCAAACTGTCTTTCCGAGGCCGCTGGCGGCCCGCCTGGAATTCGCTTTTCACGCGAACCTTAGCAGCGCCCAACGCCCGTGCAACAACCCCATAGGACTATGACCAAATGGGGCGTTGTGGCTGACTGTGCGGTGCGTTATCTGAGCGGAGCCCCGCGAAATCGCACAAAATCAGGCATTTTCCGCATGCAAGATCACACGTCGCCCCGATCGGTCGAAAACGCTATTGCACTGCAAAAATATGGCGTCGGCCAGCCCGTCCGCCGCAAGGAAGATGACACGCTGGTCCGCGGCAAGGGCAAGTACACCGACGATTTCAGCCTGCCGAAGCAGGCCTATGCCTGGATGGTGCGTTCCAGCCACGCCCACGGCATCATCAAGGGCATCGACATTTCCGCGGCCAAGGGGATGCCGGGCGTGCTCGGCGTGTGGACCGGCGCCGATCTCGTTGCGGCCGGCTACAAGCCGTTCGTCTGCGGATTGCCGCTGAAGAGCCGCGACGGCTCGCCGCTGCTGCAGACCAACCGCATGCCGCTGGTGTCGGACAAGGTGCGCTATGTCGGCGATGCCGTCGCCTTTGTCGTGGCCGATACGCTGGCGCAGGCCCGTGACGCCGCCGAGGCCGTCGAGGTCGACATCGAGGCGTTGCCTGCGGTGACCAATGCGGCGGAAGCGGCCAAACCCGGCGCGCCGCAGCTCTACGATCACATCCCCAACAATGTCGCACTGGATTTCCATTTCGGCGACACCGCCAAGATCGACGCGGCTTTCGCCGGCGCGGCGCATGTCACCAAGCTCGACATCGTCAACACCCGCGTCGCCGTGGTCGCGATGGAGCCGCGCGTCGGGCTCGGCCATTATGACAAAACGACAGAGCGGTTCACGTTGCAGGTGCCGACCCAGGGCGTTGCCGGCAACAAGGCGGTGCTGGCGCGGATTCTGAATGTGCCGCCGGAGAAGGTGCGCATCCTCACCGCCAATGTCGGCGGCTCGTTCGGGATGAAGAACCTGAATTATCCGGAATACGCCTGCATCCTGCACGCGTCGAAGGAGCTCGGCCGTCCGGTCAAGTGGACCGACGAACGCTCGACCAGTTTCCTCAGCGATAGCCAGGGCCGCAATCAGATCATGCATGCCGAACTCGCGCTCGACGCCGAAGGCAAGTTCCTCGCAGTGCGCCTCAACGGCTATGGCAATCTCGGCGCCTATATCACCGGTGTGGCGCCGGGCCCGCTGACGCTCAACACCGCCAAGAATCTGGCCAGCGTCTACAGGACGCCGCTGCTCGGCGTCGACGTCAAGACGGTGCTGACCAACACCACGCACATGGGCGCCTATCGCGGCGCCGGCCGGCCCGAGGCGAATTACTATATGGAGCGGCTGATCGATCGCGCCGCCGACGAGATGGGCATCAGCCGCCTGACCCTGCGGCGGCGCAATTTCATCAAGCCCGCGCAACTGCCGTTCACGGCCGCTTCGGGGGTCACCTATGACAGCGGCGACTTCGCCGCGGTGTTTTCCAAGGCGCTGGAGATTTCCGACCATGAGAATTTCGCGAAGCGCAAGAAGGAGAGCCGCAAGCGCGGCCTCTTGCGCGGCATCGCCGTCGGCTCCTATCTCGAAGTCACGGCGCCACCGAGCGGCGAACTCGGCAAGATCACCTTCGAGCCGGACGGCACGGTGAAGCTGACGACCGGTACGCTGGATTACGGCCAGGGCCATGCCACACCGTTCGCGCAGGTGCTGTCGGCACAGCTCGGCGTGCCCTTCGAGAAGATCACGCTGGAGCAGAACGACAGCGATCTCGTGCGCTTCGGCAACGGCACCGGCGGCTCGCGCTCGATCACCGCCACGGGTCAGGCGATCGTCGAGTCCTCGGCGCTGGTGGTCGAGAAAGGCAAGAAGGCCGCCGCGCATGTCCTCGAAGCCGCCGAAGCCGACATCGAATTTTCCGGCGGACGCTTCACCATCGCCGGCACCGACCGCTCGATCGGCATCATGGAGCTCGCCGAGCGCTTGCGCGAGGGCAAGATGCCGGAGGGCGCGCCCTCCTCGCTCGACGTCGACCACAACACCAAGGAGACCGTCTCGACCTTCCCGAACGGCTGTCATGTCGCCGAGGTCGAGGTCGACCCTGATACGGGCGTGGTGCGTATCGTGAAGTATGCGGCCGTCAACGATTTCGGCACCGTCGTCAATCCGATGATCGTCGCGGGCCAGCTTCATGGCGGGGTGGCGCAGGGCATCGGCCAGTCGCTGATGGAAGAGGTCAGCTACGACGAGAGCGGCCAGCCGATCACCGGCTCGTTCATGGATTATGCATTGCCGCGCGCGGAAGACATTCCGCTGATGACCATTGGCGACCATCCTTCGCCGGCCAAGACCAACCCGCTGGGCACCAAGGGCTGCGGCGAAGCCGGCTGCGCCGGTAGCCTCGTTTGCGTCGCCAATGCCGTGATCGACGCACTGTCGGACTACGGCATCACCGATCTCAACATGCCGCTGACATCGGAGAAGATCTGGCGCGCGATCCAGAGCGCCAAGACGAAAGCGGCCTGACGATGCGCGCGGCCTTCATCGACGATCTCCGCGCCGCCTTCGACGCCACCACCGTCTTCACCGGCAACGAGATCGATCCGCGCTATCACACCGATATGGCCGGGATTCCCGTCGCTCCGCCGCTCGCGGTGGTGCGGCCGCGCAGCACCGAGGACGTCTCGACGCTCTTGAGGCTCTGCCATCAGGCGCGCGTATCGGTGACGACCCAGGGCGGCATGACAGGCCTGGTGCGCGCCACCATGCCGCTCGCAGGCGAGATCGTGCTGTCGACGGAGCGCATGACTGGGATCGAGGAGGTCGACACCGGCGGCGGAGTTGTGATCACCCAGACCGGCGTGCCGCTGCAGAAGCCTGCAGGAGCGCGTCGGCGAGGACGGATTCATGTTTCCGCTCGATCTCGGCGCGCGCGGCAGCTGCACCATCGGCGGCAACATCTCGACCAATGCCGGCGGCAACCGCGTGATCCGCTACGGCATGACGCGCGATCTCGTGCTCGGGTTAGAGGCGGTGCTCGCCGACGGCACGATCCTTAAAGGTGTCCGCAAATACATCAAGAACAACACCGGCATCGACCTGAAGCAGCTGTTCGTCGGCACCGAGGGCACGCTCGGCGTGGTGACGCGTGCGGCCTTGCGGATTTTTCCCGCGCCGGCCGAGCAGCAGGTCGCGCTGTGCGCGCTCGCAAGCTTCGACAAGGTCCGCGCTTTCCTGGAGCTGGCGCGCAAGCGGCTCGGCGGCGACCTCACCGCGTTCGAGGTGATGTGGAACGAGTATTACCGGCTCACCACCGAGCTGGTGAAAGGCGTCGCCGCGCCGCTGCCGACCAATCATCCCTTCTACGTGCTGATGGAATCATCCGGCAGCGACGCCGAGCGCATCCGCAGCGATCTGGAAGAGATGCTCGAGCATGCGCTGGAGCAGGACATCATATCGGATGCAACGATTGCAAGCTCGGGCGCGGCGGCCGCGGCGATCTGGAAAATCCGCGACTCCTCGGTCGAGCTGTCGCGCGCGCTCGGTCCGCACGGCGTCGGCTTCGACATCAGCATCGCCATCGACCGGATGGAGGCGTTCGCCGACACCGTCAAGGCCGCGATGAAGACGATCGACAAGGATGCCTATGCCATCGTGTTCGGCCATGCCGGCGACGGCAACCTCCATGTCAATGCGAAATATTCGCCGACGACAGACAGGACCGAAGAAGTCACCAGGCTGGTCTACGGCATCACCGGCGATTTCGCCGGCTCGATCTCGGCCGAGCACGGCATCGGCCTGCTCAAGCGGCCATACCTCAAGCTCAGCCGCACCGCCGAGGAGATCGAGACCATGCGCACGCTGAAGCGCGCGCTCGATCCGCATGGCATTCTCAACCCGGGCCGGATTTTCGAGATGTGAGGTCGCGTCTCAGAGCGCCGCAATTCATCTTCGTCATGGCCGGCCTTGAGCCGGGCATCCACGTCTTTCTTTCCGCGGCGACAAAGACGTGGATGCCCGGCGTCAAGGCCGGGCATGACGAGTGTTGGTGCGTCTAGTGCGCTGCCTCAAGCCGCCGCCTGCTCGCGCGGCTGGGTGATCGCGATGTGCCAGATATGCGCGAGCGGCGTGGTGCCGTTGGCAACCACCAGCGCATCGAGCTCGACGAAGCGGTGGCCCTTCTTCTCGTAATTGCCGACCACCTTCGCGCGCGCCGTCAGTTCGTCGCCGACCTTGCCTGCCGACAACAGCTGCATCTTGCTGCCGACATGAATCCAGGGACCGAGGATGGCGTTGTCGACCAGCACCTTGTTCATGATCCGCGGCAAAAGTCCGGGATGGCCGAGAGCCTCGCGCGCGTAGATCGGATCGGTCTCGCGGATATCTGCGAGATAGTCCTTGGCCGCATCGCCGGTCCAGTCGCGCGGAATGCAGCCAAGCCATTTGCCGAGCTCGTAGGAATTGGCATTCACCGGCTTGCGCTCGTCGACGACTTTGGCCGCGGCGAAATCGTTCAGCGCATATTTGGGGGCGGCCGCCGGTAGCGATGCAGTACCAGTGGCGCAGAGATCGCCTTTGCTCTGCACTTCAATCGTCAGACCATTGGCGTCCTCGACCGCGCTCACTTCGGCAATGTCACCGTCATAAACCGGCTTGACGAACCGCGCCTCGATCAGCCCGCGCTCGAGGAAATCACGGCCCCATGTCGCGACGGGCATATGCAGCATGTAGGCCAGCACGTCGACGCCGGGGACGAGCCCGCCGGAGAAGCCGTATTTGCGTGCGACCGTATCGTCGTGGATCTTGTTCTCGGAATGCTTCGAGGTGTTGTAGGCCGAGACGCGATAGGCCATGCCCGTCTTCCCTGATTTTTGTCGTTTCCCTCACATGATGGTACGCCAAGGAACTGCGCTGGCAAGCCCCGGCTTTTGCTCGCATTCCCTGATCGAATGGGGTACCACGCGCGCAGCATGACAAACGCCGCACCCCTGACCCGCATCTATGTCGATGCCGACGCCTGCCCGGTCAAGGACGAGATTTATCGCGTCGCGATCCGGCATGGCGTGCCCGTCAGCGTCGTCGCGGGACAACTCATTCGCGTGCCGCAGGACCCGCTGATCGAGCGCATCGCCGCTGGTTCCGGCATGGATGCCGCCGACGACTGGATCGCGGAACGCGCGCGCGCCGGTGACATCGTCGTGACCGCGGACATTCCGTTGGCGAGCCGCTGCGTCAAGGCCGGCGCGGAGGTGATTGCGCCGAACGGCAAGCCGTTCACGGAACAATCGATCGGCATGACGCTCGCCGTGCGAAACCTGATGACCGACCTGCGTTCGTCCGGAGAAATCACCGGCGGACCGAAATCGTTCGCGCCGCGCGACCGCTCCACATTCCTGTCGGCGCTCGACCAGACCATCCGCCGCATCCAGCGCCGCCATGCCGATCAGGCGGCCACGAGCAAGGGCTGACGCGATGGCGCCGCCGCTGATCCAGCTCAAGGATATCCGCCTGACCTTCGGCGGCACGCCGCTGCTGTCAGGCGTCGAGTTGTCGGTGTCGCCGGAAGAGCGGGTCTGCCTGATCGGCCGCAACGGCTCCGGCAAATCGACCTTGCTCAAGATCGCGGCCGGGCTGGTCGAGGCCGATAGCGGCAGCCGTTTTCTTCAGCCCGGTTCGACCATCCGCTACCTGCCACAGGAGCCGGATTTTTCCGGACACCCCAGCACGCTCGCCTATGTCGAAGCCGGCCTCGGCCCCGGCGATGACCGCTATGCCGCGCGCTATCTGCTGGAGCAACTTGGACTGCGCGGTGACGAAAATCCGGCAAACCTCTCCGGCGGCGAAGCCCGCCGTGCCGCGCTGGCGCGGGTGCTCGCGCCCTCGCCCGACATCCTCCTGCTGGACGAACCGACCAACCATCTCGATTTGCCCACCATCGAATGGCTGGAGCGGGAACTCGACAGCCGCCGCAGCGCGCTGGTGCTGATCAGCCACGATCGCCGCTTCCTCGGAAACCTGTCGCGCGCCACCGCATGGCTCGATCGCGGCCAGATCAGGCAGATCGACCGCGGTTTTGCCGCCTTCGAATCCTGGCGCGACGAGGTGCTGGCCGAGGAAGAGCGCGAGCAGCACAAGCTCGACCGCAAGATCGTCAATGAGGAGCATTGGCTGCGCTACGGCGTCTCCGGCCGCCGCAAGCGCAATGTCAAGCGGCTCGCCAATCTGCACGCGCTGCGGCAGTCGCGCCGGGATTATCGCGGCGCAGCCGGCAGCGCCGCGCTCGCAGCGGCCGAAGCCGAAAAGTCCGGACGGCTGGTGATCGAGGCCAAGGGCATCGGCAAAGCCTTCGGCGAGCGCAAGATCGTCGAGAATTTCTCGATCCGGATTCAGCGCGGCGATCGGATCGGCATTGTCGGCCCGAACGGCGCCGGCAAGACCACGCTGGTGAACCTGCTGACCGGAGCGGATGCGCCGGACAGCGGCAGCGTGCGATCAGGCGCCAATATCGAGATGGCGACGCTCGATCAGCACCGCGAAAGCCTCGATCCCAAATCGACCCTGGCGGAAGCTTTGACCGGCGGCCGCGGCGATCACGTCATGGTCGGCGGCAAGCCGAAGCATGTCGTCGCTTACATGGAGGACTTCCTGTTCGCGCGCGAGCAGATGCGCACGCCGCTGGAGGTGCTGTCCGGCGGCGAGCGCGGCCGGCTGATGCTGGCCCGCGCGCTGGCAAAACCGTCGAATTTGCTGGTGCTGGACGAGCCGACCAACGACCTCGATCTCGAAACCCTCGACGTGCTCGAGGAGATGCTCGGCGACTACGAGGGCACGGTGATCCTGATCAGCCACGACCGCGACTTCCTCGACCGCGTGGTGACCTCGGTGATCGCCCCAGACGGCAATGGTCGCTGGATCGAATATGCCGGCGGCTACTCGGATATGCTCGGCCAGCGCGGCACGGATTTGCAGCGCGAGGCCGCGAAGGCGCCAGTCGTCGAGAAGAAGGAGGCGAAGACGCCTGTTGGCACCCCCGCGCCTAAACGCCGGCTCAGCTTCAACGAGAAGCATGCGCTGGAAACCTTGCCGACAACAATCGAGAAGCTGCACGCCGAGATCGCCAAACAGCAACGCAGGCTTGACGATCCCAATCTCTACGCCAAAGATCGTGAAGCTTTCGATGAAGCATCCAACGCCATGGCCAGGGCGCAGCAGGAACTGGCCGCGGCCGAAGACCGCTGGCTGGAGCTCGAAGTGCTGCGCGAAGAAATAGAACAGGCATAGATGTTCGTCATTGCGAGGAGCGAAGCGACGAAGCAATCCAGACTGTACCCGCGGTTAGATTTCTGGATTGCTTCGCTTCGCTCGCAATGACGAGATTATTGAAACCGAGGTTCTACCCATGACCACTCCCCTCGCCGCCAAGATCGCAAAAGAATACGGCACGCCCTGCGCCGTCATCGACATGGACAAGGTCGAGCGCAACATCGCGCGGATTCAGGCGGCGTGCGAGGCGGCCGGCGTCGCCAACCGGCCGCACATCAAGACCCACAAGAGTCCGATGCTGGCGAAGATGCAGGTCGCGGCCGGCGCGCGCGGCATCACCTGCCAGAAGCTCGGCGAGGCCGAGATCATGGCGGAAGCCGGCATCGAGGACATCCTGATTTCCTACAATCTGCTCGGCGACGAGAAGATGGCCCGCCTCGGCGCTCTGCAGACGAAGGCCAACATGACGGTCGCCGCCGACAACCCGACCGTTGTCGCCGACCTGCCGAAGGCCGCTGCCGCATCCGGCCGGCCGCTCTCGGTCGTGGTCGAATGCGACACGGGGCGCAAGCGGGCCGGCGTCGAAACGCCGGCGGAAGCGATCGCGCTGGCGCGCACCATCGCGTCATCCAAGGGGCTGCAGTTCACGGGCTTCATGCTCTATCCGACCGAGAGCGGCTGGGCGGACGCGCAGAAATTCTACGACGAGGCACTGGCCGGCGTGCGCGCGCATGGGCTCGACGCCACGATGGTGTCGACCGGCGGCACGCCCAACATGAAGAATGTCGGCAAGCTCAAGGGCGCGACCGAACACCGGCCCGGCACCTACATCTACAACGACCGCATGCAGGTCGCGGCCGGCGTCGCCGGCTGGGACGATTGCGCGCTCAATATCTACGCGACCGTGGTCAGCCGCGCCGGCCCGGAGCGCGGCATCCTCGATGCCGGCTCGAAAACCCTGACCTCGGACACCGGCGGCGGGCTCGACGGCCACGGCCTGATCCTCGAACATCCCGAGGCGAAGATCGCGAAGTTCGCCGAGGAGCACGGCTTCCTCGATCTCACGCGCAGCAACACGCGGCCCAATGTCGGCGATGTCGTGCGCATTGTGCCGAACCATGTCTGCGTCGTCGTCAACATGATGGACGAGGTGGTGATGGTGCGGGGCGAGGAGATCGTCGGCGTGCTGCCGGTCGCGGCGCGGGGGAAGTTGCGGTGACCGCAAGTCGTCATTGCGAGCGAAGCGAAGCAATCCAGAATCTTTCCGCGGAAATAGTCTGGATTGCTTCGTCGCTACGCTCCTCGCAATGACGAATTAGGCCGCCAACCACCGCAACGCCCCCCTCCCCGCCGCTGCCCCCGTTGCGAACGATGCCTGCAACAGATAGCCGCCGGTCGGCGCCTCCCAGTCCAGCATTTCGCCGGCAGCGAAAACGCCGGGCAGTTTGCGCAGCATGTAGTTGTCGTCGAGCGCGTCGAAGGCGATGCCGCCCGCGGTCGAGATCGCCCGCCCGATCGGCGCGACACCGATAAGCTTGATCGGCACGGCGTTGACCAGCGTTGCAAGATTCTCCGGCGCAAGCGATGCCAACTGCTGACCGGATGCAATCGCCGCCTCCTGCAACAGCCCGATCGCGACAGGCGACAGATTGGCCGCCTTGCGCAGAAAATTGGAGAGCGACTGCTTGCCGCGCGAGGCGGATAGTCGCTTGGTCAAATCGACCAATTCGAGATCGGGCCGCAGCGCGATCGACAGCTTCGCCTCGCCTGACGTCGCAATCGCCTCGCGCAGATCGGCCGACAGCGCATAGATCGCGCCGCCCTCGATGCCGGTTCGCGTAACGATCGCCTCGCCGCGAATCGCCTGATCGGAAAATTTGAATTCGACGCCCTTGAGCGGCTGGCCCTCGAAACGATCCCTGAAGATAGCGGACCAGGCGACGATGAAGCCGCAATTCGCCGGCCGCAATGGCGAGATCGCGATTCCCTTCGCCGCCAGCAACGTCAGTCCACGCTCCGTCCGATCCCAATCTTGGCCAGCTCGCGCCGCCAAGCGCCAGCACAGTCGCGCGGGCTTCGATGACGCGTTCGCCATCAGACGTCTGGAACCTCAGCGCGCCGCGATCGTCCCAACCGATCCAACGATGGCGGAACGCGAATTGCACGCCCTGCGCATCCAGCCGGCGTAGCCACGCGCGCAACAGCGGCGAGGCCTTGAAGCTTTCGGGAAACACGCGGCCGCTCGAGCCAACAAATGTCGTCTGCCCGAGCGCCCCGCTCCATTGACGTAACCGGTCTGGAGGAAACGCCGATATCGCAGGTTCAAGCCGCGGCGCCGCCTCGCGGTACCGCGCCAGGAATTGCGGCAGCGGTTCGCTATGGGTGAGATTGAGGCCGCCGCGGCCGGCCATCAGCAACTTGCGGCCCGCCGACGGCATCGCGTCGAACACAGTGACGCGCACGCCGCCCTGCGCCAGCCCTTCCGCCGCCATCAGCCCGGCCGGGCCGGCGCCGATGACGGCCGCGTCCATGGCTTAAAGCTTCACGCCGGCGCGGGCGGCGGCCTGGCCGACATATTTCTGGGTCTGCTGGAACGCGCCTTCCAGCGCCTTCGCGGTTGTCATGTCGCTGATTTCGGCAAAGTGCGCGGCGATCGCGTCCGGCGTCCACTCCGACGGCGGCAGGTTGATGCCTTCGGTCTCCACGATCCTGATCACCGCGAACGAGCCGGCGCCGGCACCCATGATGGTGCGGGTCGGCGCATCCTCGCTGAGCATGTATTCGACCGCCGGCGTGATCGCCTCGGGGCGCATCAGCTTGAGCGGTTCGGGCGGCAGCAACTCCTCCGTCATCCGCGTCGCCGCGGTCGGCGAGATCGTGTTGACGCGGATATTGTATTTGCGGCCCTCCTCGGCCAGCACGTTCATCAGCCCGACCATTCCCGTTTTCGCCGCGCCGTAATTGGCCTGGCCGAAATTGCCGTAAAGGCCCGACGACGACGTGGTCAGCACGATGCGGCCATAGTTGCGCTCGCGCATTCCGTCCCACACCGCCTTGCAACAGTAGAAGCTGCCGACCAGATGCACGCCGAGCACTTTCTCGAAATCGGCGGGCTCCATCTTGCTGAACGACTTGTCGCGCAGGATGCCGGCATTGGCGCACAGCAGATCGACGCTGCCCCACTCCTTCGTGGCCTTCGCCACCATCGCCTGGACCTGCTCGAAATTCGAGACGTCGGCACCGTCGGCCATCGCGGTGCCGCCTGCCTTGCGGATCTCCTCGACCACGTTCTCGGCCGGAGAGAGCGAACCGCCGGTGCCGTCGCGCGCGCCGCCAAAATCGTTCACCACCACTTTCGCGCCGCGGCTCGCCAGGCCCAGCGCGTGCGCGCGCCCGAGACCATTGCCCGCGCCGGTCACGATCGCGACGCGTCCGTCAAACCTGATCGTCATGATTGCAATTCCCGAATGTTTCTCACCTTCGTCATGCCCGGCCTTGTGCCGGGCATCCACGTCTTCCTTGGCAACCGCATCAAACAAGACGTGGATGGCCGGGACGAGCCCGGCCATGACGACTCATATTAAGCGAAATAGATCAGGCCGAGCCAGTCGGCGACGATCGCGGGCTTGTCCTCGCCCTCGATCTCCACCGTGACATTGGTCAGCGATTGCAGCGTCTTCGACTGGCGTACCTTGGCTTCCATCAGCACGAAGCGGCCACGCACGCGCCGCCCTGCCCGCACCGGCGAGATGAAGCGCAATTTTTCGAAGCCGTAATTGACGCCCATGGTCGTGCCTTCGATAACCGGCATCACCTCATAGGACATGATGGACATCAGCGACATCGTGAGAAAGCCGTGCGCCACCGTGCTGCCGAACGGCGTCTCGCGTTTGGCGCGCTCGGGATCGATGTGAATGAATTGATGATCCTCGATCACGTCGGCATAGGCGTTGATCCGGCTCTGATCGACCACGTGCCAGGAGGACACGCCGACCTCCTTGCCGACCATCGCCTGATAGGCCGCCAGCGAGACCGGTGGCTTCTTCCAGACTTCATTCATTTATTGCGACTCCGATCCGGCAGCGCGCACCTTTTGTAGCTCCGGAAAATCCTCCTCGCGAAACTCCTTGCCACGCAAGCTGTCCTCGCGATTGTTCTCATGCTCCAGCCGGCGCAGCTGCACCCGGCGGATTTTTCCCGAGATCGTCTTCGGCAGCTCGGTGACGAGCTCGATCTTCCTGATGCGCTTGAACGGCGCCAGGCGCGCGTGCAGGTGCTTGAAGATCGAGAGCGCGGTTTCCGGCGTGCGCTCGACGCCCGCGGTGCACAGGACATAGGCCTTCGGGATCGCGAGCCGGATCGGATCGGAACTCGGCACCACGGCGGCCTCCGCGACCGCTTCATGCTCGATCAGCACGCTTTCGAGCTCGAATGGGCTGATGCGGTAGTCGGAGGATTTGAACACGTCATCGGAACGGCCGACGAAAGTGAAGTAGCCGTCATCGTCGACGAATACCACGTCGCCGCTGCGATAATGATCGCCGTCAGCGCCGGAGAGCTTGCCGTCGCTTTGGTATCCTTGCATCAGGCCCGCCGGACGGTCGGCGCCAAGCACCAGCGTCACCTCGCCTTCCTTCGCCGTCCGCCCGTCGGCGTCCTGGATGACGACGCGATAGCCCGGCAACGGGCGGCCCATCGAGCCGACCTTGACCTTCTGCCCCGGCGGATTGCCGGCAAGCGCCGTCGTCTCGGTCTGGCCGTAACCGTCGCGGATGGTCAGTCCCCAGGCGGCGCGGACCTGATCGATCACTTCGGGATTGAGCGGCTCGCCCGCGCCGCAGACTTCGCGCAGGCTGACCTTGAAATCGGCCAACCGCTCCTGAATGAACAGCCGCCACACCGTCGGCGGGGCGCACAGCGTGGTGACGCCGCAGCGGCCGATCGTCGCGAGCAATTGTTTCGCTTCGAAGCGCGGCTGGTTGACGATGAAGATGGCCGCGCCGGCATTCCACGGCGCAAAGAAGCAGCTCCAGGCGTGCTTGGCCCAGCCCGGCGAAGAAATGTTGAGATGCACGTCGCCAGGCTGCAAGCCGAGCCAGTACATGGTCGAGAGCGCGCCGACGGGATAGCTGCGCTGGCTGTGAAGCACCAACTTGGGCTTGGCCGTCGTGCCCGAGGTGAAATACAGCAGCATCGGCTCGTCGGCTGCGGTCGGTCCATCGGGCGTGAAGGCCTCGGACGCATCGGCGGATTGTTCGAACGGGAGCCAGCCGTCAACCCTGGACGAGGCGCCGACGACGATCCGCACCAGTTTGTCGGCACGCAGCTTGGTAAATTTTGCGACCTGGTCCTGCGTCGCCACCACGGCGCGCGCACGGCCGCGATCGAGCCGATCCTGCAATTCGTCAGGCGTGAGCAAGGTGGTTGCGGGGATCACGACCACGCCGAGCTTGATGGCCGCCAGCATGGTCTCCCACAGCGGCACGACGTTGCCGAGCAGCAGCAACAAGTGGTCGCCACGCTTCAACCCTTGCGCGCGCAAAAAATTCGCGACCTGGTTGGAGCGCCGCGACAGCGTCGCAAAGGAGAGTTTCGTTTCGCGGTCCTGACTGGCATCGACGATCCAGAGCGCGGTGCGGTCGCGGCTTGCGGGATCGCGCGCCAGCTCGGCATCGAACCAGTCCAGCGCCCAGTTGAACGGCACCGGATCGGGCCAGCGGAAGCCCTTCACCGCCGCATCGTAGTCGGTGCGATGCTTCAAAAGAAACGCGCGGGCATCCTTGAATGTCGTCATCGCTATTTCCCGGCGAGGCCACGCACGTGATTGATGATGCCCGAGAAGTCCACGCCGCCATTGCCGGCCGCGTCGAACGCCTTGAACATCTCCTGCGCCTGCTTGCCGAGCGGGGTCGCCGTGCCCGACGCCTTCGCAGCGTCCTGCGCCAGCGTCAGATCCTTCACCATCAGCGCCGCGGCAAAGCCCGGCTTGTAATCATTGTTGGCGGGCGAGGTCGGCACCGGACCCGGCACCGGACAATAGGAGGTCAGCGCCCAGCACTGTCCCGACGAGGTCGAGACCACGTCGAACACCGCCTGATGCGACAACCCGAGTCGTTCCGCGAGCGAAAAAGCCTCGCCGAGGCCGATCATGGAAATCGCCAGGATCATGTTGTTGCAGATCTTGACGCCCTGGCCTGCGCCGTCGCCGCCGCAATGCACGATTTTCTTGCCCATCTTCTCCAGCACGGGCTTTGCGGCCGCGAAAGCCTTGTCGTCGCCGCCACACATGAAGGTCAGCGTCGCGCCCTTGGCGCCGCCCGTGCCACCGGAGACCGGCGCATCGACTGAGGCGACGCCATGCTTGGCGGCCAGCGCATGCGCCTGCTTGGAGCTTTCGACATCGATGGTCGAGCAATCGATGATCAGCGTGCCCTTGGTCATCGCGGGCACGACCTCGCCCCACACCGAGAGCACATGCTTGCCCGCAGGCAACATGGTGATGACGACGTCGGCGCCTTTCACCGAGGCGACCGAGCTCTCGGCGATCGCAGCGCCATCGGCCTTGGCCTGATCGCGGGACGACGCGACCAGATCGAATGCCACCACCTTGTGGCCGGCCTTGACCAGATTGGCGGCCATCGGCCCGCCCATATTGCCGAGACCGATGAATGCGATCGTTGCCATGAGTTCCTCCGCAGCGTTTTCTATTGCGTTTGATCGAATTTCAATTCAGCGGCGCCGATTTCTGCGAAGTACGGCGCGACCATCTCTGGCGTCACGTCCTCGATATCAGGCGGCGACCAGCGCGGGTTGCGATCCTTGTCGATCACAGCGGCGCGCACGCCCTCGCGGAAATCATCGCTGCGAAATACTTCCAGCGCTGCACGATACTCCCGCACCAGACACTCTTCCAGCGAGCCCGCCTTGCGGGCCAGCCGCAGCAGCGTCAGGGTCACGACCATGCCGCGCGGGGACTTCTCGGATAACGTCTTCAAGGCCGACTGCGCCAGCTCCGAGCCGTCGCGCTTCAGCGCCGAAACGATGTCTTCCATCCGGTCGTGGCCGAACAACCGATCGATGTCCGCCTGTTTCGCGGCGACCGGGCCGGCTGTCTCGCCGGTGGCAAAGCCGTCGATCAGCGCCCTCACCTCGCCCGACTGCGTGCCGGGGCGCACCTTGGTCAGCACTTCACGCAACGCCGGCAGCCTTGCCGACGGCACCACCGCATCGGCAAACCGCGCGTAGATCGCATCCGGCCCGTTCATGGTCGTTCCGGTCAGGCCGAAATAGGTGCCGATCTCGCCGGGCGAGTGCGACAAGAGATACGTGCCGCCGACATCGGGAAAGAAACCGAGGCCGACCTCGGGCATCGCCAGTTTCGTCCGCTCGGTGACGACCCGATGGCTGGAATGCGCCGAGAGGCCAACGCCGCCGCCCATCACGATGCCGTCCATGAACGCGACATAGGGCTTTGGAAATTTCTTGATGCGCGCATTGAGGATGTATTCCTCGCGCCACAGGATCGCGCCCAGATCGCCCCGAACCTTCGAGCTCTCCCAGAGCGCACGGATATCGCCGCCGGCGCAGAGCCCGCGCTCGCCCGCACCTTCCAGCACGATCACGGCAACGGCAGGATCAAGCTCGAACGCATCCAGCGCCTTGTCGATGTCGCGAAACATCTCAAGGGTCACCGCATTGATCGTCTTCGGCCGGTTGAGCCGGATGATGCCGGCGGAGCCTTCGCGCCGCGCGATCAGGTCGGGCTCAATGAGGCTGGTCTCGCTCATCGCGCGCCCTCGATCAGCTTGCGCGCCACGATCAGCCGCATGATCTCGTTGGTGCCCTCGAGGATCTGGTGCACGCGCAGGTCGCGCACGATCTTCTCGATGCCGTATTCGCTGAGATAACCGTAGCCGCCATGCAGCTGCAGCGCCTGGTTGGCGACCTCGAAGCCGACATCGGTGCCGAAGCGCTTGGCCATCGCGCAGAGCATCGTTGCGTCCGGGTCCTTGCGGTCGAGCGCGGCGGCCGCGCGCCACAGGAAGGTGCGCGCCGCCTCGAGCTCGATCGCCATGTCGGCGAGACGGAACTGCAGCGCCTGGAATTCGTCGAGGCGCTTGCCGAACGCCTTGCGCTCCTTCATGTAGGCGAGTGCCTTGTCGAGCGCGCTTTGCGCGCCGCCGATCGAGCAGGCCGTGATGTTGAGGCGGCCGCCGTCGAGACCGGCCATCGCGATCTTGAAGCCGATCCCCTCCTCGCCGAGACGGTTCGCGACGGGCACGCGCGCATTCTCGAAGATGACAGCGCGGGTCGGCTGCGCGTTCCAGCCCATCTTGCGCTCGTTGGCACCAAACGAAACGCCGGGCGTATCGGCCTCGACGACAATGGTCGAGATGCCGCCGGGTCCATCGCCGCCGGTGCGCACCATCACCACATAGAGATCGCCACCGCCGGCGCCGGAGATGAACTGCTTCTGGCCGTTCAGCACGTAATGATCGCCGTCGCGCACCGCGCGGGTGCGCAGCGCCGCCGCGTCCGATCCCGAGCCGGGCTCGGTCAGGCAGTAGCTCGCGATCAGCTCCATGGTGCAGAGCTTCGGCAGCCAGTTGCGGCGCTGGGCGTCGTTGCCGAAGGCATCGATCATCCATGACGCCATGTTGTGGATCGACATGAACGCCGACACCGTCGGGCAGCCCTGCGCCAACGCCTCGAAGATCAGCGCCGCGTCGAACCGTGTCATGCCGGAGCCGCCGACATCGTCGCGGATATAGATGCCGCCGATGCCGAGCGTTGCCGCCTCGCGCATCACCTCGACCGGGAAATGCTTCTCCTCGTCCCAGCGGACCGCGTGCGGCGCGATTTTCTCCGCGGCGAAATCCCGCGCCATGTCGCGAACCGCAATCTGGTCCTCGTTCAGCGTGAACTGCATTTGCCGGCTTTGAGACAACTCAGTTCATCGTCGGGATCGAGAACTCCGCGCCCTCCTTGACGCCGGACGGCCAGCGCGAGGTCACCGTCTTGGTCTTGGTGTAGAAGCGGATCGAATCCGGGCCGTGCTGGTTGAGATCGCCGAAGCCGGACTTCTTCCAGCCGCCGAAGGTGTAATAGGCGATCGGCACCGGGATCGGCACGTTGATGCCGACCATGCCGACATTCACCCTGGCCGCGAAGTCGCGCGCGGCGTCGCCGTCGCGGGTGAAGATCGCAACGCCATTGCCATAGTCGTGCTCCGACGGCAGTGCCAGCGCTTCGGAATAATCCTTGGCGCGCACCACCGACAGCACCGGGCCAAAAATCTCTTCCTTGTAGATGCGCATGTCTTTCTTGACGTTGTCGAACAGTGAGCCGCCGAGATAGAAGCCCTTCTCGTAACCCTGCATCTTGAAGCCGCGGCCGTCGACCGCGAGCGTCGCGCCTTCCTTGATGCCGATGTCGATGTAGTTCTTGACCTTCTCGACCGCCTCGCGCGTCACCAGCGGACCGTAATCGGCGGACGGATCGACCGACGTGCCGATCTTCAGGGATTCCACCCGTGGAATCAGCCGCTCCATCAGCCGGTCGGCCGTGGTCTTGCCGACGGGAACGGCGACAGAGACCGCCATGCAGCGCTCGCCGGCCGAGCCATAGCCCGCGCCGATCAACGCATCGACGGCCTGGTCCATGTCGGCATCGGGCATGACGATGGCGTGGTTCTTGGCGCCGCCGAAACACTGGCAGCGCTTGCCGCTCGCGGCCGCCCGCTCATAGATGTATTGCGCAATCGGGCGACGATCCGACGAAGCCGACGGCCTTGATGTCGGGATCGTCGAGGATGGCATCGACCGCTTCCTTGTCGCCGTTGACGACGTTGAGGATGCCGGGCGGCAGGCCCGCCTCGATCATCAACTCCGCAAGCATCATCGGCACGCCGGGATCGCGCTCCGACGGCTTGAGGATGAAGGCATTGCCGCAGGCGATCGCCGGCGCGAATTTCCACATCGGGATCATCGCCGGGAAATTGAACGGCGTGATGCCGGCGACGACGCCGAGCGGCTGGCGCAGCGAATAGATGTCGATGCCGGGACCGGCGCCCTCGGTGTATTCGCCCTTCATCAGATGCGGGATGCCGATCGCGAACTCGACCACTTCGAGGCCGCGCTGGATGTCGCCCTTGGCATCGGGCACCGTCTTGCCATGCTCGCGCGCGAGCAACTCGGCGAGCTTGTCGTAGTCGCGCTGCGCCAGCTCGAGGAACTTCATCATCACGCGCGCACGGCGCTGCGGATTGGTCGCGGCCCACTCCGGCTGCGCGGCCTTTGCGTTCTCGACGGCCGCACGCACTTCGGCCTTCGAGGCCAGCGCCACCTTGCCCTGGACGTCGCCGGTCATGGGCTCGAAGACATCAGCCGTGCGCCCGGACGTGCCCTTGACTTCCTTGCCGCCGACGAAATGACCGATTGCGCGCATGTGATCCTCCCAAACTGAACCGAATGCCGGTTTTGGGCGGCATCTTGCAGTCTTTATGGCGTTTGGGAAGGTTTTTCAGCGGCCCTCAGAGCGGCGAAAATGCGGGGATCGCGCATGCCCCCGACGCATACGACCAAGGGCGTAGGCAGTTACCGGATCGCGTTAATGGCGGGCCGCCGGCGCCTTTTTCGCAGGCGATTTCTTTGCCGCCGCCCGTCCTAGTGCCGCCTCACGGCCTGCGCCCAAAACCTCGTCGGAAAACTCGCCACTGCCGGCAATCCGCGCCAGCACGATTGTTCCCATCATGGTCGCCAATGTCGCCACGGCCTGCTTGCGCGCGACCTTCGGCGGAACACCATGAATCTGCTCGGCGAGCATCTCGATCATCTGGTCGAGCTTGGCTGCGAACGCCTTGCGTGTCTTCGGGCTTTCGCGGGCGATTTCCGCGCCCAGCGTCGGCAGCGCGCAGCCGCGGCCGGGATCGTCGCGATGAACCGAATTCAAATAGGAGTCGACCGTGCTTTCCAGCCGCTTCTCCGGTGCAATTTGTTCGGCCGCCTTGCGCCAATGGGCCATGGAGCGGTCCATCGCATAGCTGAAGGCCTCGATGACCAGCGCCTCGCGCGAATCGAAATGGGCATAGAAACCGCCATGGGTCAGCCCAGCCTCCTTCATCAGGTCGGCGACGCCGATGCCATGCGCGCCCTTTTCCCGCAAGCGCACGGACGCTTTCCGCACGATGCGGTCGTGGGTGTCCTGCTTGTGTTCCCTGGAATAGCGCATGGGTCGTCCTATGGGATGTTTACAATCATATAATAGCAGTTTCTGCCGGCGAAAGCTGCAGTTTATTTTCGAAGCGCGTGGGGAATATCCCACCGCCGCGGCCAAACTTGACAATACGGTGATTTGCCGGGAACTGGACGCAAGGATCTGCTCACAAGAGCGAGAATTGCTGATGGAAATGCTCAATCATTATTGCGGCGTCACCCGCGATCCCCGCGGCGTCGTGCGCCTGACCATCTGCAATGCCGGCTCGCTCAACATCCTCGGTTCCGCAGTCACCGACGGCGTCCGCGAAGGGTTCGAGACGCTGGCGTCCGACAAGACGATTCGCGCCGTCATTCTCGCGGGCCAGAGCGAGAAGAGCATGATCGGCGGCGCCGACATCAAGGAGATGGCGACGCTCAACCAGACGTCCGCGGAAGCCTTCATCTCGCGACTGCGCGACCTCTGCGAGGCGGTGCGTTCGTTTCCAGCGCCGGTCATTGCGCGGTTGCCGGGCTGGTGCCTCGGTGGCGGGCTCGAGGTTGCCGCCGCCTGCGATTTCCGGATCGCGGCGCATGACGCCAGGTTCGGCATGCCGGAGGTGCGGGTCGGTATACCCAGCGTGATCCACGCCGCCCTTCTGCCGCGGCTGATCGGATGGGGCCGCGCGCGCTGGCTGGTGATGACGGCTGAAAATATCGACGCGCCGACGGCACTCGCCTGGGGACTGGTCGATGCGGTCGCTCAGCCCGGCGGCCTCGATGCCGCGGTCGAGCATACCGTGAAGGCTTTGCTCGAATGCGGGCCGGAAGCGTTGCGATCGCAGAAGGCGTTGCTGCGCGCGTGGGAAGAACTGCCGTTGACGGAGTTGGTCAATCTCAGCATCGGCGTGTTCGGCAAATCGTTCCTGACCGATGAGCCGACGCGGCTGATGCAGGGTTTCCTCGACCGCAAGCGATAAGCGGTGCCTTGGCATCGGTCATCCGATCACGACATTTTGTCATAGGGCATATGCGTTGCAATTTTTGCACCGCATTATATGATTGGCATCATCCAATCCAGTTCCCGAATTCCAGGGAGACCGCCATGGCCGCAAGCTCCGATCCCGTCGTCATCCTCTCCGCCGCGCGCACCCCGCTCGGCCGTTTCCTGGGCGATCTGTCGCCGTTCAGCGCGCACAAGCTCGGTTCGCATGTGATCGGCGCCGCGCTGGAACGCGCCAAACTGGCACCGGAGAAGATCGACGAAGTCTTCATGGGCAACGTGCTGCCGGCCGGTCAGGGCCAGGCGCCGGCCCGCCAGGCCGCGCGCGGCGCAGGTCTGCCCGATGCGACCGGGGCCACCACCATCAACAAGGTCTGCGGCTCCGGCATGAAGGCGACCATGCTGGCGCACGACATTATCAACGCAGGCTCCGCCGAGATCGTCCTCTCCGGCGGCATGGAGAGCATGAGCAATGCGCCGTATCTCTTGCCGAAGGCGCGCGCCGGCTACCGCGCCGGCCATGACCGCATCATCGACCACATGATGATGGACGGTCTCGAGGATGCCTACGAGACCGGCCGCTCCATGGGCGATTTCGGCGAGGCGACTGCCGAAGCCTATCAGTTCACCCGCAAGGACCAGGACGCCTATGCGATGGAGACGCTGACGCGGGCGCGCAAGGCGGTCGAGGGCGGCGCCTTCAAGGCCGAGATTGCACCGATCACGCTGACCGAGAAGGCGGGCCCGCGCATCATCGCCAATGACGAGCATCCGCTGAAGGTCGATCCCGCCAAGATCCCGGCGCTGAAGCCGGCGTTCCGCGCCAATGGCACCATCACGCCGGCCGCCTCCTCGGCCAATGCCGACGGCGCAGCGGCGCTGATCCTTGCCAAGCGCTCGCTGGCCGACCGCAATGGTCTGCCCGTGCTGGCCGAGATCAGGGGTCACGCCACCCACAGCCAGGAGCCGCAATGGTTCACGACCGCGCCAATCCCGGCGATCCGCAAGCTCTTGGACAAGGTCGGCTGGAGCGTCGGTGACGTCGACCTGTTCGAGATCAACGAGGCCTTCGCCGTCGTCGCGATGGCCGCGGCAAAGGACCTCGGCATCCCCCGCGACAAACTCAACATCAATGGCGGCGCCTGCGCGCTCGGCCATCCCATCGGCGCCACCGGCGCGCGGCTGATCGTGACGCTGCTGCATGCGCTGGAGGCGCACAATCTCAAGCGCGG
Source organism: uncultured Alphaproteobacteria bacterium (assembly GCA_963795365.1). Taxonomy (GTDB): domain Bacteria; phylum Pseudomonadota; class Alphaproteobacteria; order Rhizobiales; family Xanthobacteraceae; genus Bradyrhizobium. The sequence goes on along the minus strand of CAWCHW010000034.1, from coordinate 4,109 downwards.
CATCGCCTCGCTCTGCATCGGCGGCGGCGAAGCCACTGCGATTGCGATCGAGCGCATCGTGCACTGACGTGCATGTCCTGAAATGAGGGAAGGATGGCATTTCGGGTGAGCCGCCCTCGTGTCAGAATAGGCGCGTCAGGCGAAACTCAAGAAAATCTCAAGCGAACCTCCAAGCTTATTTCGAAGAAACACGCCAATTAGAACCTCCAAACCAACCTTCTGAGGCTCAATGATCTCGAACTCGCTCGCGGCGGCGCTCGCCCGCCGCAATATCCACTACGGCTGGGTGATGGTCGGCGTGACCTTCCTCGCCGCGCTGATCTCCGCCGGCACCGTCGGCGCCCCCGGCGTTTTCATCGTGCCGCTGCAGCGCGAATTCGGCTGGACGACTGCGGAGATCTCCTCGGCGCTGTCGATCCGCTTCATCCTGTTCGGGCTGATGGCCCCGTTCGCGGCCGCGCTGCTCAACCGCTACGGCTTGCGTAACGTCACGCTGACAGCGCAGCTCATCGTGGTCTCGGCGCTGGTGGCGTCGCTTGCCATGACTCATGTCTGGCAGTTGATGCTGCTGTGGGGCGTGGTGATCGGCATCGGCACCGGCATGACCGCACTGGTGCTGGGCGCCACCATCGCGACGCGCTGGTTCGTCGCGCGCCGCGGGCTCGTGGTCGGCATCATGACCGCAAGCGTCGCGACCGGGCAGCTTGTCTTCCTGCCGCTGCTCGCCTCGCTCACCGAGCGGCTTGGCTGGCGCACCGCGCTCGCGCTGGTCTGTTGCGTGCTCGGCATTTCCGCCTTCGCCGTGCTCATGCTCATGCGCGACCGGCCGAGCGACCTCGGCTTGCGTCCGTTTGGCGACCCCGGCACCGACCCCCTGCCCGCGCCGCCGCGAATACCGCACCGATCCTCGCCGCTGCGCTCGGCACCTTGCGCGACGTGTCGAAATCGCCGGTGTTCTGGGCGCTGTTTGCGACCTTCTTCATTTGCGGCGCCAGCACCAACGGCCTCGTGCAGGTGCATCTGATCCCGATGTGCCTCGATTTCGGCATTCCGCAGGTGCAGGCGGCGGGCTTGCTCGCCGCCATGGGCGTGTTCGACTTCTTCGGCACCATCGTGTCGGGCTGGCTGTCGGATCGCTACGACAATCGCTGGCTGCTGTTCTGGTATTACGGCCTGCGCGGGCTGTCGCTGGTGTTCCTGCCGTTCAGCGATTTCACCTTCTACGGCCTGTCGCTGTTTGCGATGTTCTACGGGCTCGACTGGATCGCGACCGTGCCGCCGACGGTACGCCTGACCGCGCAACGCTTCGGGCCTGAAAGGGCGAACCTCGTGTTCGGCTGGATCTTCGCCGGTCACCAGCTCGGCGCCGGCACCGCGGCGTTCGGCGCCGGGCTCTCGCGCACCCTGCTCGCGAGCTATTTGCCGGCGTTCTTCATCGCCGGTGCGCTCTGTGTCATCGCCGCGCTGCTCGCGATTTCGATCTCGCGGCCGAAGCCGGTCACGGCCTAGTCGTCATCGCCTTCGGCAAGCCCGGCGTCCGCAGCGGCTCGGCGAGGCGCGCGAACTCAGAGAGCAGCGAGCGGGTCTTGCGCGGGTCGATGATCTCCTCGACCCAGAATTTCTCGGCCGAGCGGAACGGCGAGCGCAGCTTGTTGAGGCGATCCTCGATCTCCTTCTGCTTCGCCGCGGGATCGTCGGCCGCGTCGATCTCGGCGCGGTAGGCCGCCTCGATGCCGCCTTCCAGCGGCAGCGAACCCCAATAGGCCGACGGCCAGGCGTAACGGATCGAGAAGCGATCCGCCGGCTGATGCACGACGCCGGCGACGCCGAAGGAGTTGCGCACGATCACCGTGCACCACGGCACCGTGGTCTGGTTGACCGCGGCCATCGCGCGCACGCCGTGGCGGATGGTCGCTGCTTTCTCCGCCTCGAGCCCGATCATGAAGCCGGGGCAATCCATGAGATAGACGATCGGCAGATGGAAGGTCTCGGCGAAATCGACCCAGCGCACCACCTTCTGGCAGGCGTCCGCGGTCCATGAGCCACCGTAGTGGAAGGGGTCGCTTGCCAGCACGAACACCGCGCGGCCCTCGATGCGGGCAAGGCCCACGATCATGGGCCGGCCGAAATTGGAGGCCATCTCGAAGAACGAACCCTTGTCGACCACGGCCTCGATGATCGGCCGCATCTTGTAGACCTGGCGGCGGCTGCGCGGCACCGCCTTCATCAGCGACTCCTCGGCTCGCGCGGGATCATCGGTGCAGGGCAAGGTCGGCGGCAACTCGAAGACCGACGACGGCAGATAGGACAGGAACCGGCGCGCCCGCGCGAATGCTTCTTCTTCGGTGTCGACGGCATCATCGACGCCGCCGGCGCGGGTCTGGATATCGGCGCCGCCAAGCTCCTGCTTGGACAGATCCTGTCCCAGCCGCTTCACTACGGGGGGGCCCGCGACGAACATCGCGGACGCGCGCGTCATGATCGAGTAATGGCTCGATGCCAACCGCGCCGCGCCAAGCCCCGCGACCGAGCCGAGACCGAGGCCCACGACCGGCACATAAGATAGATTTTCGGTCACCAAGCGATAGGCGCGATTGCCGCCGATGCCGCCGGGCAGATTGGCCGCGCCCTTGGTCTCGATCGTCTTCACCGAGCCGCCGCCGCCGCTTCCTTCGATGATGCGGATGATCGGCAGGCGGAAGTCATGCGCCATCTCTTCCGCCATCAACGGCTTGGCCGAAATCGACGCGTCCGCCGAGCCGCCGCGCACGGTGAAATCGTCGCCGACCACGACCACGGTGCGGCCGTCGACCTTGCCGCGGCCGAACACGCAATTGGCGGGCGTCAGATGCTTGAGTTCGCCGTGCTCGTCATATTCGCCGACGCCTGAGACGGCGCCGATCTCGTGGAAAGTATCGGCATCGACCATCCTGTCGATGCGTTCGCGGACGGTGAGCCGGCCCTGGTCGCGCTGCCGCTTGACCTTCTCAACGCCGCCCATCTCGCGCGCGAACGCTTCGCGCCGAGCGAGCTCGTCGAGTTCGGGCTTCCAGATCATTCGTCTCCTCCGTCTTGGCGACATTGTTGTCGGTCCGGACCGGAATCGCCTTCCGCTCGAGCCGGTTATTGAAGAGATCGCCTTCTCCGCCGTCGAGCAGCGCGCCGACCGCGACACCGAGCTGGATCATCAGCGGCGCCACGTCCCTGTACAGCCGCTTCTCGTCGTACATCGCAGACAACAGCCCGATCGTCACCACGACGAAGGTTTGATATTGCGGCGACCATAGCGGCACCGCGAGACCGTTGATATGCGGGCTCCAAAGGCCGCAGGCGACGACATAGCCCTGCTCGCGCAACAGGCGGCGGTTGTTCTCGATGCGCGACCGCAACAGCTTGCCCCAGTCCGGCACCTCGCGCTCCATCTCCGCGATCAGCGCATCGCCAACCGGCGGTTCGAGCGCGGCAGTGTAGGCATGTCCGGCCGCGGTGGTCGCAATCGCGATACGGCTGCCGGTCGATTCATGCAGGCCGAGCGCGCTCGCGGAGCGGGCAAATTCGAGATAGACGAGATGGAAGCGGTCGGGGATCACGAAGCCGACCGTGCCGGGGAGCTGCTCGGCGACGTCCTGCAGGCGCTGCCGGATCAAATTGCGAAGTTGCAGGCCCTTCATCATCGCCGTGCTCATCGCCACCGCACTCGGCCCGATCCGATATTTCTGATCGCGCGGCAGATAGACGAGCTGACCCATCCGGGTCAGCGTGTGGGTCAGGCGCGACACCGTGGAGCGCGGCAGTCCGCAGCGACTCGAGATTTCGAGATTGCCGAGCCGCGCCTCGTGGCCCTCGAAGCATCGGAGTACGTCGAACGCGCGTGACACCACCTGAATGACATCGCCACTCTCGCCGGCGATATCGGTCGCGAGCATTCCCTGCCTGCTCAGGCGTTCAGAGCGTCGTCCCATGGCTGCCCACCAGTTCCGCAGAGCGGAATAAAATTCCACTTGCGGAAGACGGTACCTCAGGCAATCTGACCCGACAACAAGAAGCGGGTTGGTATGCCAGATATCAGAGTCGTCACCGAAGTCGCCGGACGCGTGTGCGGTCTTCCC
>CAWCHW010000033.1:0-79185 GCA_963795365.1 uncultured Alphaproteobacteria bacterium | reverse complement strand
AGGCCCAGCAACTCGCGGATCTCACGGCGGTCGTCGCGGCCCATGGGCGCGCACAAAACCTGGAGTCTGCGCAGCATGCCGCCGCTCAAGACCAGGGCAGGGAGCAACTGCGCCGATTCCTGACGCAAGGCGCCGGCTATCAACCCACAACCGTGCAGATGTTTCACTGATGAACGCGAAAAAACTCGAACGGCTCCCGACCGTGGCAGCAGGGGTGCTCGTCGTGCTCGTAGTTGCCGCTTGCGCAATCCGGCTACGTGGCGACGAGGGCCAAACCCTGCCGGCTGCGTCGGCCGATCATGCATCCGATGCCTCACGGCAAAGCTCGCGGAGTGTCGCTCTGTCACCTACGAGCAGAAAGATGCTCTGTCCGAATGCCGGAAGGCGTGGGCCGAGAAGCGCCGCCAATTTCTCGGGCAGAAGGCTCCATCGCTCGTCCGACAATGGGTCTCCTCAAGAGGGCTCCTCGTTGTTCGTGGCGCCCAAGGACGAGAGCCGCCTGTCACCTGGCTACCCTCCAATTCAGCAGTCCGGGAAGGAGTGACCGATGGGCGGCACCGGCATTATCGATCAGTTCCTGGAGACGTTCACCCGCTACATCGATTTCGGGTTTGGGCTGCTCGGAGGCGAAGTCGGATATCTCGCCACCACGCTTGCGGCGATCGACGTCACGCTGGCCGGCCTGTTCTGGGCATGGGGCGCGGACGAGGACATCCTGGCGCGGCTCGTCAAGAAGACGCTGTTCGTCGGTGTCTTCGCCTTCCTGATCGGCAACTGGAACAGTCTGGCCCGCGTCATCTTCGAGAGCTTCGCCGGCTTGGGTCTGAAAGCCTCCGGCACCGGCCTTTCCTCGGCCGATTTCCTGAGGCCCGGAAAGATCGCCCAGGTCGGGCTTGATGCCGGACGACCAATCCTCGATTCGATCTCGGGCCTGATGGGCTATGTCAGCTTCTTCGAGAATTTCATCCAGATCGCGGTTCTGCTGTTCGCCTGGATCGTGGTGCTGCTCGCCTTCTTTATTCTGGCGATCCAGCTCTTCATCACCCTGATCGAGTTCAAGCTGACGACGCTTGCCGGCTTCGTGCTGATCCCGTTCGGGCTGTTCGGCAAGACCGCCTTTGCCGCCGAGCGCGTGCTTGGCAACGTGATTTCGTCGGGCGTCAAGGTCCTGGTGCTGGCCGTCATCGTCGGCATCGGCTCGACGCTGTTCTCACAGTTCACGGCGGGCTTTGGCGGCAATCAGCCGACCATCGACAACGCCATGGCGCTCGTGCTTGGGGCGCTTTCCCTTCTTGGCCTCGGCATCTTCGGGCCCGGCATTGCCAACGGCATCGTATCGGGCGGACCGCAACTCGGTGCGGGCGCCGCCGTCGGCACCGGCTTGGCCGCGGGGGGCGCCATCGTGGCTGGCGCCGGTCTCGCAGCCGGCGGCGCCGGACTGGCAGGTGGCGCACTCGTGGGCGGTGCTCGTGGTGCGGCAGCGATAGCAGGCGGAGCCGCAAGCGCTTACCGAGCCGGAGGATTGAGTGGCGTCGCGAGTGCAGGCGGCTCGGCGATCGTCAGCCCGCTGCGCCGCATGGCTGCCGGGCTCGGTGGCGGTTCGTCAACGGCAGACGCGCCACCGGCCTGGGCGCGTCGCATGAAGCGCGCGCAGACCGTGAGCCAGGGTGTGTCCGCGGCCACCCATGCCGTCCGCAGCGGTGACAGTGCCGGTGGCGGATCCTCCGTTGATCTGTCCGAGGGAGGGCACTGATGTTCAAGCGACCATCCGTGCATTATGGCCGCACGCCGGAGCCGGTGACGCCTTACCAGAAGGCGGCGCAGGTCTGGGACGAGCGCATTGGCTCGGCCCGCGTCCAGGCCAGGAACTGGCGGCTGATGGCGTTCGGATGCCTGTTGCTGTCCGGCGGGCTTGCCGCAGGCCTCGTTTGGCAGTCCACCCAGGGCACCATCACGCCGTGGGTGGTGGAAGTTGATCATCTCGGCCAGGCCCAGGCGGTCGCGCCGGCAAGTCCCTTCTACCAGCCGACCGATCCGCAAATCGCGTTTCACCTCGCGCGCTTCATCGAAGATGTGCGAGGCCTGCCGACCGACGCCATCGTGCTGCGGCAGGACTGGCTCCGCGCCTACGACTTCACGACCGATCGCGGCGCTGCGGCGCTGAACGATTACGCGCGAACCAACGATCCCTTTGCCAAGCTCGGCAACACGCAGATTGCGGTCGAGATCTCCAGCGTCATCCGCGCCTCGCCGGAAAGCTTTCGGGTCGCATGGACCGAACGCCGCTACGACAGCGGCCAACTCGCCGCGACCGAGCGCTGGACCGCGATCCTTTCCGTCGTCATCGAAACCCCGCGCGACGCCGACCGCCTGCGCAAGAATCCGCTCGGCGTCTACGTCAATTCCATCAACTGGTCGAAGGAGCTCGGCTAGTGAGAAAGCCTGTACCGAGATCGGCTAGCCCAAAATGCAACGGAGCGCCCGTGCGTCTGGCGCTTGCTTTTTGTTCTCGCGCTCTCCGGCTGCACGACCTTCAAGCCACCACAGATCAGTTATGATGACGAGGTGCCGCCGTCTCCCGATCTACCGATGCCGGCGGACGACCATGCGCGTCCATTGCATGTCCCGCCGTCCTGGACACCGGCGCGCGGCGGCAAGAAGGGCGATGAAGAAGCCAAAGAGCCGGCGGAGCGGATCGACGACGGCCAACGATGCCGCCCGGGTCCAGCCGCGGCGGGCAGGGTATTTCAACGCCGTCCAGATCTTTCCCTACAGTCCCGGCGCGCTCTATCAGATCTACGCCTCACCAGGGCAGATCACGGATATCGCGCTCGAGCCGGGCGAACAGCTAACAGGCTCGGGGCCGCTCGCCGCCGGCGACACCGTGCGCTGGATCGTCGGCGACACCGAGAGCGGCAACGGCGATACCAGGCGCGTCCACATCATGGTGAAGCCGACACGGCCTGCCATCGAGACCAACCTCGTCGTCAACACCGATCGGCGGACCTACCTGATCGAGCTGCGCTCCCGCGAAAAGCCATACATGCCGTCGGTCGCCTGGTTCTACCCGGAAGACCGATCCGGCCGTTCAAGGGCTTTGCCACCAACGCCGATCATCCCGGAAGTGGATCAGCGCCGCTACCGCTACGTCATCGAGGGCGACAGCCCGCCATGGCGGCCGGTCAATGCCTACGATGATGGCCGCAAGGTCTATATCGAGTTCTCGCCCGGCATCGCCCAAGGCGAAATGCCGCCGCTGTTCGTCATCGGCCAGGACGGCAAGCCCGAGCTCGTCAACTATCGCGCCTACAAGAATGTACTGATCGTCGACCGTCTGTTCGCCGCGGCCGAGCTGCGCCTTGGCGGAGAGAAGCAGCAGAAGGTCCGAATTGTCAGAAACGACGGGAGGCGATCGTGACGGGCAATGGCGCCAAACGAGAGCGCCGGTCCCGTATCGGGATCAGCGCCATCATCCGATGATAGCGCGCAGACTCTGCGTCTGCGTGCGGAACGCCCAAGGATCACGCGGCTCTCCCGCAAAGTCCTTGCCGGCGGCACCGCATTGGCCTTGCTGCTCATCTCTGGCGCGGTGCTGTGGGCGCTGAGGAGCAACCGCCCGCATAATCCGGCGCCGGACGAGCTCTACAGCACGGACCATCACAATGTTGCGGATGGCCTGACAACGTTGCCGCAGGATTATGCCGGGATTCCCCGCGACGTCCCCCGGCTTGGGCCGCCATTGCCGGGCGACCTGGGGCGTCCCATCGTTACGGCGGAAGGCCAATCAGGACCGATCGGCCTCGATGCCGAACAACAACGCGCCAACCAGGAAACCGAGGCGGCACGGACCAGCAAAGTATTTGCGTCGACAACCGCGCCCGTTGCGCCGCCGCATGCCGCATCTCAGGAAACGGCGACCAAGACTACGTCATCTTCTGATGAAACCTTCACTCAGAACGGGCAGGATCAGCAAACTCCTGTTCGTCAATGCCCCGGTTGATCGGCGGACTACAGCGCCCGATCGGCTTTCACGTCCAGCGTCGCCATTTGTGGTGCAGGCGGGAACGATCATCCCGGCCGCTCTCATCACCGGCATCCGCTCGGATCTTCCCGGACAAATCACAGCGCAAGTCACCGAAAATATCTATGACACCCCAACTGGCCGCGCCCGCCTGATCCCGCAAGGGGCGCGGCTGATCGGGGTCTATGACAGCCAAGTCGCGTTCGGCCAATCGCGGGTGCTGTTGGTATGGACGCGGCTGATCATGCCGAATGGGCGCTCGATCGTTCTGGAGCGGCAGCAGGGCGCAGACGCCGGGGGCTATTCCGGTCTTGAGGATGAGGTCGACAATCACTGGGCCGAGTTGTTCAAGGCCGCATTGCTGTCGACCATCCTTGGCGTGGGAGCAGAGCTTGGCTCCGGGGCCGATACCGGAAGCAATACGGATATTATTCAGGCGCTTCGTTTGAGCGCGGCGAATTCGCTGAACCAAACCGGACAGCAGGTGGTTCGCCGAAATCTCAACATTCAACCGACGCTGACAATCCGGCCGGGATTTCCGGTCCGCGTGATCGTCAACCGCGACCTTGTGCTGGAGCCGTACCGGGGGTGACGAAGATGGCGAAATTGAAAATAGCTGAGCTCTTCGAGAATAAGCGTGTAAAAGTCACCGTCGAGTTGCCCGACAACGTTCACCGCGATCTTGTTGCCTACGCCGAAATTTTGGCAGCGCAAAGTGGGCATTCGATTAGCGAGCCCAACAAACTGATTCCCGTAATGCTCGCGCGATTCATGGCAACAGATCGAGCGTTTGTTCGGTCACGGAAGCTGCGTAAGGAAGCTAACGGATAGTCCGCTCCGATCGATTCGCGGAATGAGCATCTATGAAATGGTCGCTTTCGGGATTGGCTCCGCAGGCGCATACACGCAACCAGATGGCCAGAGCGTGATGTGCGCAGAACAATGCGATCCTGCGTTAGCTCCTCGCGCTTCGAAGGACTCGTCACGATGGATGGCAAGGATGCCGAAAGCCAACACATCATTAGGGAGACCTCGACGCAGGCCCAGCAAGAGGTTTTCCGACGTGGCTCGAACGGTGGGTTTTTGTCTAGAAAGATCGAAAATGCTTTGTCTTTCAATGGGGATTGACTGACTCCCTCTCCGTCGCTGCGCTGTTCTCCTGTGTATCCGATCGTTCGAACCGACAGCAAAGCTATGAGTAGCGCGACAAAATTTATCGCCGCTAGTTCCGCGATGTTACCCCTTGTCACCGCGCAAACCGTAGCTTCTGAACGTGGGGTCGGAGGACGGATTCCGCGGTGAAGCCTTCGGCATGAAGCCAATGATGGACGCGCGAAGCCATTTGTTAGTCTCGAAAGTGCACCTCGATATTGATTGTAAAAAATTCTGCGTTGCCTTTCGTAGCCGAGACTTTTCCGACGCTTCCTGACGTTCGCTAAGGCTCTCCATTCTGCTCTTTTGTTTCCGTTGACGCGGAATGCGGCGCGCCTCAGGGTAGCTCCTTCGGCTGCGGAGGAGGCGTAACCTTGATACGGCGTGGTCCGGACCTCGAAAGCGGTGTCCAAATTGAACGTGGTGCGGCCGCAGATAAGCGGATGCCCAGACATCTAGGTCGCTTCCCGTTTGCGCAGCGGTTGACCTGCACCGTCGCGGAGGCCTGTGAAGTGACAGGTCTCGGGCGGACCAAGATTTATGAACTAATCGGGGATGGTCGAGTTACCACGACGACCGTCGGTCGCCGCCGACTAGTCATTGTGCAATCTCTGTTGGCTCTGGTTGGCGTCAATGCGACACCAGCCGACCGTGGATAGGTTCGCGGCTCCTGATGAGAGTGACGCGAATAGGTGCGGAAGCTGACGATAGCACGGCTACCGAATCGATCGTGAATTAGCTCTTGCGCGGTTATCGTACGAGCCCGGAAAAGCAGCGAGTGCGCTTCCGGGCTTGAGGCCTCATGCATATCGGTCGTGCGGTGGAAGCCGCGCCTATTGAGTGGTGTTATGTGTTCGATGCCAAGAGCTTCTTATCGATCATACGCGCCTCGAGCACATTTTCGCCGTGTCGCGGGACCAGCGGTACAACTGCCGCCCGAGCGAGGTCTTCCAAGGCTGTTGAGATATATTTCGCGTAGTGCCGCTCGATCATTTTCACGGAAGTGTTGTGCAGTTTAGCAACGTGCTGAATAGGGAGTCGGTTTCGCAAGCCGCGAACGATGCTGGAATGTCGCAACGCATAAGGAATGGCTTCAGGTAGCCCTGCGCGTTCGCGGATGGCATGCCACGGACGAGTAAGCTCTGCCGTCTTCCACGGACCGCGTTCTGACTTTCTCCAAACGATGCTACCGGCCTCCTGCTTGTAGCTCCATCGCTCGAATAACGGCGCCTCTTTCGGGCGATCTAAAATTCCCGGCAAGAGGACTTCGATGACATCTTCGCCCACCGGAAACGGGACGGAGCCACCGTTGCCACCACGCCCCTTGTAGGAACCTGGCACCATCAAGCGCTGCTCTTTCCGTTGTGCATCACTGACGCGCATCCGTCTTGCCTGCGCAAATCGCGCGCCCGTGGCTGCAAGGCACACGACAATGCGATATAGGTCGCCTTCAAATTCCTGCTCATCGTCGATCTCGCGTGCGGCTCGAAGCAGGGTACCGACCTGCGCATCCGTGAGGATCTGGTTATCTCGGGCGACAGATATCTCATCATCATCATCGATGCGCTCAGCCTTAAACCCGTCTTTCACGATCGAGAGGAACGTTGGGTTCAGCTTCTTTTGTTCCGCCGGCAGGCGGGGCCATGCTGCATTCAGCCCAGCCTTCAGGTCGTTTATGAGCCTCTGCTTTGTTGTGGCCTTCAATTCTACAGGAAGGTCCTCGCGCCACGTCAAAAGGTCATCTTCCTGTAGCGCGTGCAGATGGACTGCGGCGAGAGAGGCAGCCTCAACGGCTTCCTGGCTACCGCGCTCCTCTTGACCAAGAACGTAGCGCCGCAAGCGGTGACCAGCATCGGATCGAACCTCGCGACCAGCCCTTCGGCTATCACGAGCATTACGCTCCCTGATGTATGTCTCTATGGCCGTCCGCACGGTGGGTGCCGGTCCGGCAGCTTGCGCCGCCGCTTCTGTTCTCGACCGGGTGACGTGTTCCCGCGCTTGTGTCACCGCCTGCTCGAAAGTCAGCGTTCCCTCGGCAGATTTGTCGTTGACGTCGTTGGCGACGCCGACCGGCGCCTGCTTGTAGTTGGCTCCATCATGGTGATTGCGCCAGCGCACGAACCAAACGCCGCTCCGCTTGCCCTTGCGATAGCCAAGGTGCGCCTCGGCATCGAGGCGGCGCCAATGCACGCCAAACTCCAGCCTGGAGCGCGCCTTGGCGGTCGTGACCTGAGCCTCTGTGAGTGTCTTCGTCATGGCACCCGACCTCGGAGTCGTCGAATATCCGTCGAATAAGCATTGGCGTACGAGGCCGAACGGCGGCGAACGCTCTTCGCGTAAGTAATTGATAACGTTGAATTGTGGCGAATGAATGCGAACCGGTCGAGAAAAAACTTCTTGCCCTCTCAAGGCTGAAACAGGGGTTCGATTCCCCTAGGGAGCGCCACGCGATGCTCATCCTCTCCGCCAGCATTTTGAAGCGTCAGGGCGCCCGAGGTCCCTCCAGTTGCAGACAAACATCGGGCGCACGTCATGCATCGTCAGCGCCAGAGGTTCGTCCGTGCGAGGTCGATGACCTCGTCGCCGCGGCCGCTCATCACGGCCTTCACCATGTAGAGCGAGAAGCCCTTCGCCATCTCGAGCGGTGATCGAGGGCGGCATCGCGAGTTCGCTGCGGTTCGACCACGGCATCGATCAGCACCGGACCGTCATGCGCGAAGCGCGGCGGCGATTGCCGCGCTCGACGTCGGCCGGATCCTCGAGCGCGGATGCCGCGGATGCCCATCGGCTTCCGCCATCGCGGCGAAATTCGGATTCTTGAATTCGGTGCCGAAGTCGAGGAAGCCCGTCGACTTCTGCTCGAGCTCGATGAAGCCGAGCGCGCCGTTGTTGAACACGACGACCTTCACCGGCAGCTCGAGCTGCGCGAGGCTGAGGAAGTCGCCCATCAGCATGGTGAAGCCGCCGTCGCCCGAGAGCGAGATCACCTGCCGATCCGGGAAGGCCGCCTGCGCGCCGATCGCCTGCGCCATCGCGTTGGCCATCGAGCCGTGCCAGAACGAGCCGAGCAGCCGGCGCTTGCCGTTCATCGCGAGATAGCGCGCCGCCCAGACCGTCGGCAGGCCGACATCGCAGGTGAAGATGGCGTCGTCCGCTGCGTGCTCGCTGATCGCCTTGGCGACCTGCTGCGGATGGATGAGGCCCTCGCCCGGGCTGGCCGTCGGCCAGCTCGTCGAGCCCGTCGCGCGCCTTCGCGATAGTGCTCGCTGCGCGTGCGTCGAGATGCGCGTCGTCGCGTCTTCGTCTCGAGGCAGCGGCAGCAGCGCCTGCAACGTCGCGCTCGACGTCGCCGACCACGCCGAGATCGACCGGCGCGCGGCGGCCGATGTGCTCCGGCCGGATGTCGACCTGCGCGATGCGCGCCCGCTCCGCTCGGATAGAACTGCCGATAGGGAAAATCGGTGCCGAGCATCAGCAGCACGTCGCAATCGATCATGGCGTAGTAGCCGGACGAGAAGCCGATCAGCCCGGTCATGCCGACGTCGTAGGGGTTGTCCCATTCGACGTGCTCCTTGCCGCGCAGCGCGTGGACCATCGGCGCCTTGAGCCGCTCGCCGAGCGCCAGCAGCTCGTCATGCGCGCCGGCGCAGCCGGAGCCGCACAGGATCGTGACGCGGCTCGTCGCCGTTGAGCAGTCGCCGCGAGCCGGTCGAGATCGTCGCGTCGGCGGGCATGACGACGGGCGTGGCCGGCAGCAGGCCGGCGACTTGGGCGGCGGCGCGACCGGCGCCGGCTGCAGCGCGACGTCGCCGGGGATCACGACCACCGAAACGCCGCGCTTGCCGACCGCTTCGCGGATCGCGATCTCGAGCGTGCGCGGCATCTGGTTGGCGCTGGAGACGAGCTCGCAATAGTGGCTGCATTCCTTGAACAGCGTCTCCGGGATGCGTTTCCTGGAAGTAGCCGCGAGCCGATCTCGGCCGAAGGAATGTGCGCCGCGATGGCGAGCACCGGCACGCGCGAGCGATGGCAATCGAACAAGCCGTTGATGAGATGCAGATTGCCCGGCCCGCAGCTGCCGGCGCAGACGGCGAGCTCGCCGGTCAGATGCGCCTCGGCGCCGGCCGCGAAGGCGGCGACCTCCTCGTGGCGGACGTGGATCCACTCGATCTTGCCTTGCGCGGCGGATCGCATCGGTGAGGCCGTTGAGGCTGTCGCCGACGATGCCGTAGATCCGCTTGACGCCGGCTGCCGCGAGAGTCTCCGCGAACTGATCTGCAACTGTTTTCATGACGTTCGTCCTTGATGCTCTGCCAAAGCTAATCAACGAGGCGCCTGTCGTCGAGGTTGATCGTGAGCAGAATACCGCGCCGCCGGGCGGCATGGGCGGCGTGTCCGTAGTGGTTTCCGCCATCGCCAACGCCGTGTTCGCCGCCAATGGAAAACGGTTGCGAAAGTTGCCGATCGATCCCAACCTGCTCGAAGCCTGAACCAGAGCAGGAGGATTTGACATGCGGCCCGATATGATTCCAGGTGCGGTCTTCCCCGACTACGAGTTGTCGGACCACACCGCAAAGCGCCGAAAGCTGTCCGAGCTGCAGGAGCACGATCCGATGATCGTCGTGCTGAGCCGCGGCGGCTACTGTCCGAAGGATCGCCGGCAGTCGGAAGGACTCGTCCAACTCCATCGTGAAATGGAAGTCGGTTATTGCCGGCTGGTCACGATCTGACCGACAATATCACCGAGACCAATGAGTATCGCAGCGGGGTCGGCGCGCATTGGCCGTTCCTCTCCGATGCCAGGCGCATCGTCCAGAAGGATCTCGACATCGCCGAGTACACCGATCCCGCGCACAATCCGATGATTCCCCACGTGATCGTGCTCGAGCCCGGACTTGTCATCTACAAGATTTACAATGGCTACTGGTTCTTCGGCCGCCCGACGATGGAGGAGCTTCGTCACGATCTGCGCGCGGTCACCATGAAATGCCGGCCGGACTGGGACATCGAGACGCCCGAGTTGAAAGCAGCGTGGCAGCAAGGCCGGAAGGAGTTGTTCTATCCCTACGGCAAGACCTACGCGCAAACGCTCGTGACGCAGGACTGACCGGATTGCTGGGTGACGCGCATGTCATCCCGTCGAACCCGAAACCCAGATCGCTCTCGCAGGCCACGCCCCCTCGATCACGTTCGAGACGACGTAGGTCGTCTCGTCGAGCATATCGATGCCGGCGGTGCCGCGCTTGACGAGGCCGTCCGGCTTGACGATCAGCACCGGTCCTTGTTTGTCGACCATTTTGGACGTGACGATCAGGTCGCCGTTCGGCATGGCGACCACCGGACCCGCGCCCCAATCCTTCGCGCTTTGCGAATTGCAGGCGACGCGTGCGGCCGTCGCCTTGTCGAGAGCCGTCATCGAACCGTGCGCATTCAGATCGTCGATCAGGGGGCGCAGGATGCCGGCGCCGCTCACGCCGCGGTCCGCGAGGCGCGCCACGAACGCTTTGCCCCAGGCCACGCCCGGCCCGCAATCGGGTGTCAGCGTCGAGGTCGGCGCGCTCTCCACACCTGATGATGAGGTTTCGCGGTCGGACTGCTGCATGTCAGGTTTCTCAACCGGCTCAATAGCCGCGTTCCCAATCGATGACGTTCTGCAGCGGCTTGCCTTCGATATAGGCGCGCAAATTATCGCAGAACAGATCGATGGCGCCGTGACGGTCCTGATCGCTGGCGGCCGAGATATGCGGCGTGATCAGCACCCTGGGATCGGACCACAGCCGCGACGCCGGCGTGTGCTCGAATTCGCCGATGTAGACATCGAGCGCCGCGCCGCGCAGATGATCGCGCGCGAGCGCGTCGGCCAGCGCCTCCTCGTCGACGATCTCGCCGCGCGCGACGTTGACGAGCACGCTGCCCGGTTTCATCGCCGCAAAGCGATCCTTGTCGAACAGACGGGTCGTCTCCGGCGTCCATTGGCAGCAGATCACGACGAAATCGCTCTGCGGCAGGAACCGGTCGAGATCGGCAGCGCCGCCAAGCTCGCTGAATCCCGAAGGCAAGGGCCGGTCTGGCTGCGGACGGCGTCGGGTGCCGACGACGCGCATGCCCAGCGCCGCACAGAGCCTGCCGACGTCGAGCCCGATTCCGCCGGCGCCCACGACGCACACGGTCTTGCCTTGCACCAGCAGCGGCCGATAGGCGCGATGGTCGAACGCGCCGGCGCGCGATCGATCGCGGCGCGATGCAGGCCCTTGGCGAAATGCAGGATGCCGGCCAGCGCGTATTCCGCCATCGCCAGCTTATTGCCGAGACCTCGTGTTGTCGTCACCGTCACGGCGCTGCCCCAGAGATCGCCGAGCAGCAGGTTGCTGGCGCCGGCAGGGCGTTGATGAAACCATTTCAACCGCGACGCGCGGGCGCGCAGGTCGAGCGGGAACGGCCAGCCGCCAAGGATGATCTCGGCTTCGGCTGAGCAGGCGATCGCGTTCCTCGCGTGTGCCTGCCCCGGCCGCGCCCGGCGCCAGATAGCGCGCCGTGGTGAAGGCGGGCCAGGTTTCGCGAATATTCGCCGTCGAACCAGCCGCCGGCGTCGGTCAATGCGATTCTCGGGTCGACCGCCTCGATCTTCGCGCGATCTTCAGCGCTGGTGCGCTGGATCGCCAGCACGTTGATTGTCTGCATGGATACCTCATCGACGCGATGCCGCAATATCGGCGATTGATCTGAACAGGATGAGCGGATCGTCTTTCGATGGAATGAAACCGCGTCGCCCCCAGAACGCGGCAGCCTCGGCATCGACGGCATTCACGATCAGCGCGCGTCCGCCGATGAGACCAGCCGCCGCGACGCATCGCTCCAGGGCATGTTTGAGCAGGCCGGTGCCAACTCCCTTGCCGATCCAGTTTTGATCGGTCGCGAGCTGTCCAAGTAGCAAGCAAGGAACGGGATCGGGTGGCTGTCCGGTTCGGATGGAACGCGGCAGGCGCGATGGGACGATCGCTGTCGGCGCGAGTCCATAGTAGCCGATCACCCGCTGCGCCTCGTGAACCACGATGACCGCCGTAAAACCCTTTTCTTGATTGGAGAGTGCCCGCGTCTTGAGCCACCGGTCGAGCGATGGCTTGCCGCAGGAAAATTCGTCGAGGCGATGAGCCGGCGTCAGCGGTTCGGGGCCGGAGATCGTCAAACCTCAGCGTCTCCTGCGCGAACTGCGGGTTTCCCATGGTGCCGCTCGCTCGAAGAGTTCGACCATTTCAGGTACGGAAGTCGCCGGTCCGGACAATGCCGCCATAAAAGCCTTGAACCCGGCGGAACTCATCCGGATGGGTGTTGTCTCCATCAGCACCTCCTCGGCCGCGCGCACGGCCGCGTCGCGCACGAAATCCGTGCGCGAGCGGCCACGCAGGGCGGCCGCCCGGTCTATGATGGCGATGTCGGTTTCGGGCAGCCGCATCGAAAGCGGATGCTCCTTGCGTTCAGCGGCTCGGGGCATGAGGAATTCTCCGTAATGACCAACCTATAATGCTTGTAGCGCGTTTTACAATACAAAATTATTTGAATTGGTGTTGTCCGCCCGGTGAGGCAAGATCGCCCCACCCAAGCTCCCTTCCGGAGAACCCCATGGTCGCCCAACCCAATTCGCTCGCCGGTCGCGATGTCGCCTCCGTCATTCACCCCTACACCAACCTCGAGGCGCACAAGACGACCGGCCCGACCGTGATCGCGAAGGGCGAGGGCGTCTATGTCTATGACGACGGCGGCAAGAAATATCTGGAAGGGATGGCCGGGCTCTGGAGCACCTCGCTCGGCTTTTCCGAGCCGCGCCTCGTGGAGGCGGCCATCCGCCAGATGGAGCGAGCTGCCGACCTATCACACCTTCAACGGCCGCTCGAACGAGGCGATGATCGAACTGTCAGCGGCGCTGTTGAAGATCTCGCCGAAAGGGCTCGGCAAGGTGCTGTTTGCCAACTCCGGCTCGGAGGCCAACGACCAGGCGGCCAAGCTCGTCTGGTTCTACAACAACGCGATCGGCCGCCCGCGCAAGAAGAAGATCATCAGCCGCGTGCGCGCCTATCACGGCATCACGGTGTTTTCCGGAAGCCTGACCGGGCTGGCGCCCAACCACAATGATTTCGACCTGCCGGTCGGCGGCGTGCTGCGCACCGACTGTCCGAGCCATTATCTCTATGGCTTGCCGGGCGAGAGCGAGCGCGCCTTCGTCGATCGCATCGTCGGCAATCTCGAGCAGCTGATCATCCGCGAAGGGCCCGACACCATCGCGGCCTTCATCGCCGAGCCCGTCAACGGCGCCGGCGGCGTCATCGTGCCGCCGCGCGACTATTTTCCGCGCGTGCAGGAGGTGCTGCGCCGCTACGACATCCTGTTCATCGCCGACGAGGTGATCTGCGGTTTCGGCCGCACCGGCAACATGTTCGGCTGCGACACCTTTGGCATCGAGCCCGACATCATGACGGTGGCGAAGGCGCTGTCGTCGGCCTACCTGCCGATCTCGGCGACTGTCATCAGCGAGACCATTGCCGAAGCCATCACCAAGCATTCCGGCAAGCTCGGAACCTTCGCGCACGGCTTCACCTATGCCGGTCACCCCGTGTCAGCGGCGGTGGCGCTGGAGACGCTGAAGATCTACGAGGAGCGCGACATCCTCTCCCATGTCAGGCAGGTCGGTCCGTACCTGCAGGAGAAGCTGCAGGCGTTGGCCACCCATCCGTTGGTCGGCGAAGCCCGTGGCGTCGGCCTGATCGGCGCGGTGCACCTCGTCGCCGACAAGGCGAGCCGCGCGGCGCTGCCGCCGGCGGCCGGCATCGGTCCGCTGATCCAGCAGAGCGCGATGGATCGCGGCGTTTTGTTACGCGCCACGCCCGATGCGGTCTATGTCTGCCCGCCGCTGATCATCACCAAGGCTGAGATCGACGAGTTGATGTCAGCGCTCACAGGCGCGCTCGACGATGGCTATGCGGAGGCGGTGCGCAAGGGGTTGGTGGGAGGCGAGGTGAAGAAGGCGGGGTGAGGATGGCACATCATCCCGGTCGTCGCGTCGAATCTCCAATCGTGAATGATTGGCTCTACGGAATTGGCGTAGGCTTGGCTGTCGTCGCTTTCGTACTCGTTCTCGGCTTTTACGTCGTGGTGCGAGTTGAAAAGGCGCCGGTTTCGGACGCTGCAATCATCGGCGTTTACAAAACAGCCAATTGGTCCATTCCCAACTGGGGCGACGGAGCAACGCTGAGACGCCGATGGAACTGAAGACGTGCCGTCGTCCCGATCGGCCGCAGCGCACCATCCTGATGCTGACCTGATGATCCGAAAATGCCCTTTGCACTTGCCGTTGCCGACCGTCATAGTTCGCAAAACGGCCCGACGCTTTCTCAACGGGCCTGCAAATATGAACGGGAGTGCGCGCCATGGAAGGCCTGGAAAAACGTGTCATCAGCAAGGTGATGTGGCGGCTGATCCCGTTCCTGATCGTCTGCTATTTCGTGGCCTATCTCGATCGCGTCAATGTCGGCTTCGCCAAGCTTCACATGAACCAGGCGCTCGGCCTGAGTGAAGCGGCCTTCGGGCTCGGCGCCGGCCTGTTCTTCATCGGATATTTCCTGTTCGAAGTGCCGTCGAACATCTTCCTGGAAAAGGTCGGCGCGCGCGTCTGGATCGCCCGCATCATGATCACCTGGGGCATCGTGTCGGCGGCGTTCGCCTTCATACCGTGGATATCGGCGTCGACCGGCCTTCCCTCCACCGGCGTTTTCTATTTTCTCCGTTTGCTGCTCGGCGCCTGCGAAGCCGGTTTCTTTCCCGGCATCATTTTCTATCTGACCCTCTGGTTTCCGGCGGTGTACCGCGCCCGGGTCATCAGCCTGTTCATGCTCGCGATCCCGATTTCGTCCATCATCGGGTCGCCGATCTCAGGACTGCTGCTGGGCGTGACGGGTTGGGGACTGGACGGCTGGCAGTGGCTGTTCATTCTCGAAGCGTTGCCGTCCGTTCTGGTCGGCATCGGCGTCCTCGTCTATCTGACCGATTTTCCGCGCCAGGCGCGCTGGCTGCAACCGGAAGAGATCGCCTGGCTTGAGAACGTGCAGGCCACCGAGAAGGCAAATAAGGAAAAGGTCGAACACCTCTCTTTGGGACAGGCGCTGACCGATCCCCGCATCTTGCTGTGCGCGCTGGTGTACTTCTGCCTGAATGCCGCAAGTTACGGCGTGGCGTTCTTCCTGCCGACGATCATCAAGGGATTTCGGCGTCAGCGATACGCAGACCGGGTTGCTCGCGGCGCTGCCCTTCGTGTTCGGCGCCATCGGCATGGTTCTGCTCGGGCGTCACTCGGACCGGACCATGGAGCGGAAGGGTCACGTCGCCGCAGCACTTTTGATGGCCACGATCGGCGTCGGATTATCGGGTCTGATTTCCAGCCCCGTCATGATCATGGCACTGCTGTGTTTCGCGCAGATCGGAATCTCCGCGGTGCCGCCGATGTTCTGGCCGCTGCCGGCAAGTTTCCTGACGGGCGCGTCGGCCGCTGCAGGGATCGCCGCGATCAACTCGCTCGGCAACCTCTCGGGTTTCGCCGGCCCCTACGCGATGGGCTATCTGAAGGACCTGACGGGCAACTTCACCGCGGGCCTGCTGTTGCTGGCGGGCTGCTCGCTGGTGGGCGCGATCGTCGTGATGGTGCTGCGGATCGATGCGCGGCGCGAGCAAGTCGCGGGTGACGTCGCGATGGCGCATTAGGGAGTGCCTGCGCGCTGGCTTCTCCGAGGTTGGATCAAACCTGTTAGGTGATCGGTAGCTGATGGCGGAATTATAAGAAATCCAAGACGCCGGGTTGCCCCCTACACCGCCTCGTAGGCTGCGATCTTCCTGATCTGCGGTGCGAGCACGTCTTCGGCGGTTTCCAGATCGAAGCGTGCCTGGATGTTCATCCAAAACGCCGCGCCGGTCTTGAAGAATTTGCCGAGCCTCAGCGCGGTGTCGGCTGTCACGGGCTTTTCTTCGCGCGCGATGCGTTCGATCCGGGTGCGCGGCACGTGCAGCGCAGCCGCAACCGCGTAAGGCGTGAGCTTGAGCGGGACGAGAAATT
Organism: uncultured Alphaproteobacteria bacterium; assembly: GCA_963795365.1. Classification (GTDB taxonomy): domain Bacteria; phylum Pseudomonadota; class Alphaproteobacteria; order Rhizobiales; family Xanthobacteraceae; genus Bradyrhizobium. The sequence continues at coordinate 62,914 of CAWCHW010000033.1, read as the reverse complement.
CCTCCCGCAGGATTTCGCCGGGATGAACCGGCGGTAGTTTCTTTGCCATTTGCGGTCTCCTGCCCGGCCGCCGCCTTCGGCCGGCGCGAGCTAGTGATAGTCGATGATCTCCACGTCTTCCGGACCCGCATCGCTCCACCGGAACACGATCCGCCATTGGTCATTGATGCGGATCGAGTGCTTGCCCTTCAAATCTCCCTTGAGAGCTTCGAGACGATTGCCGGGAGGTGAGTTCAGAGCTTCGAGAAGTTCGGCTGAATCCACCATGATCAGTTTTCGCCGAGCAACCCTGGCGAGATCGGCCGGGAAGCCCTTCGGAACCATGCGGCCCTGAAGGATCGCCTCGGCAAACTTCCCCTTGAAGTTCCTGATCACGGACAATACGTATCCTATCGAGATACGTAGTACAAGACCTTCGTATCTCGATGTGATACCAGCGATTGGCCCGCCCCCTCAATCAAACCACCCGCGCCACTTGAACCAGAGCAACGGCAACGCGGCGCTGGCGATCACGGCGAGCCAGGCCAGCGGATAGCCGTAAGTCCAGCCGAGCTCCGGCATGTACTTGAAATTCATGCCCCAGATTCCGACCATGATGGTCGGCGGCACGCCGGCGACGGACACGATGGTCAGGATCTTGAACAGATCGTTCTGCTGGATGTTGACGAAGCCAAGGATAGCGTCGAGCAGCAGCTGAATCTTGTCCGACAGCCGTGACTCGTAGTCGCTCAGCGACACCACGTCCTTCGACACCGCATCGAGGCGCCGTTTCGAGGCCGGCGTGATCCAGTCGCTGCCGACCTCGCCGGCGAACGCGGCGATGCGGCCGACGTTCAGGAGAACGTCGCGCGCCTTGGCGAGGCGATCGGCGAGGTCGCCGACACTGGCCAGCGCCTCGCGCATCCTGCGGCTGGAGCGCACCGGGCGCTTGCTGCGCACCAGCCCGCCCTTGAACACCGACCGCGACAGATGATCGGCGTTGGTGCCGAGCTGCTCCAGCACGTCGGCGCCGCGATCCACCATCGCCTCGACCAGGCTGGTGAAGACGCACATGCCGTTTTGCAGGTCGCCGTCGGTCTCCATCTCCTTGGCGACCTTGTCGAAGGTCGGCAGCGGCCAGAAGTGCACGGTCACCAGCACCCGCGGTCCGATGATGAAGCCGATCGAGGTGAGCTGCGCCTCCCTGTCCTCGTCGATGCGGACCGACGGCGAACTCAGATACAGCGTGTCGTGTTCGAAGATCAGCCGGCTCGACGCCTCGATCTCGCCCAGCGATTCCTCCGACGGCACGCGGATGTTGAGCCGCCGCTCGACGAACGCCTTCTCCTCATCGGACGGGCTGAGCAGGTCGATCCAGATGATCTCCGGCGGCAGGTCCGCGCCGAGCTTTCGCCAATCATCCGTTGGCCAGCGGTATAGTTTCAGCACCCATCGACTCCTGTCTTGCGACGACGCGAGAGCGCTCCGGCGTTCCCTTCAGGTGACATTAACAGTTACCGGCGGCCTTGGGTCCCTCCTTGTTTTGCCCGTCAGGCACCCCCAAAACCCGCCGCCTGTTTTGCCCGACGCGTCAAGCGCGTGACGCAAAAATATTCTGATTTACGTAATTCAGAAAATATGATCTAACGCTGCCATCCCGCCTCGCTACTGAGGGACGTTCGGCCAATCGTCACGATACGTTGGGCGGGATGCGATGGACGCGTCGGCGCGCAGGCGATGCGAGCTGGATGCGGACGGTCAAGTCGCGTGGTCGTGGTCCCCCGACGCTGGGATCAAGCTGGCGCGTGATGATCCGCCGGCGACGGAGGCTAACAAGCCCGGTACTCCGGCGAGAGCGCGAAGTAAGCCGTAAACCATTGCGCAGGGAGTGCCGTGCGATTTCGGCCCTGCCTGACGACTTGTGGGCATTCTTCCTTTTCAGCCCACGAGGATTGCGGGTGCGGTTGAGCGCCCGGCATTCCCTGCGCCCTCTGATTTCTGAGGGACACGAGAATGATGCATCACTCGGACGCATCTGCGCCGCGGGAACGCGGCGTCACGTCTCCTGGCTGTTTGACAGTTGAACGAGGCGAGGCCATTTACACCGCGAGCTTCGCGAGTCCCTGCCAGTCGAAGCTCACGCCGTGACCGGGACGATCGGGCGCCCGCGCCATGCCATCCTCGAGCACCAGCGGATGCGCGATGTAGCGGTCGAGACCAAAGCCGTGCGCTTCGAGATAGAAGCGGTTCGGGCAGGCCGCGAGCAGGTGCACGGTGATGTCATGCGCGCCGTGGCTGGTCACGGGGAGGTTGAAGGCCTCGGCGAGCCGCGCGATCTTCATGAACGAGGTGATGCCGCCGCAATTGGTGACGTCGGGCTCGGGATAGGATACCGCACCGGCGGCGATGTAATTCTTGAACTCCCACAGCGAGCGCAGATTTTCGCCGGCCGCGATCGGCACGCCGCCACTGCCGAGAATGCGCGCGTGGCCGGCGATGTCGTCGGGGATGATCGGCTCCTCCAGCCAGGTCAGGTCGTATGGCAGGAACGCGCGGGCGGCGCGGATCGCTTCCTCGACGCCCCATTTCATGTTGGCGTCCGCCATCAGCGGAAAGCCTTCACCGAGATGAGCCCGCATCGCCTTGACGCGCGCGACGTCGGAGGCGAGATCGGGCCGGCCGACCTTCATCTTGATGGCGCGAAAACCTTTCGCAAGATTGTCGTCGGTCTGTTTCAGCAGCGCCTCGACGGAGAGATCGAGGTCGATGCCGCCGGCATAACACGGCACGCGCGGATCGAAGCCGCCGAGCAGCCGCCACAGCGGCGCGTTGGCGCGGCGCGCCTTCAGATCCCACAGCGCGATGTCGACCGCCGAGAGCGCCAGCACCACCGGCCCGCCGCGGCCGCCATAATGCAGGCCCCACCAGATGCGATGCCAGATCGCCTCGGTATCGTCGGCGTCGCAGTCGCGGATCAAATCCGGCACTTCGCGGCGCAGGATATCGGCGATCGCGGCGCCGTTGCGTCCGACGGTGTAGCTGTAGCCCGTGCCTTCGGCGCCGTCGGCATCCTTGACACGAACGGTGATCAGCTCGAAGGCGGTGATCTCGCCATGCGTGGAGTCGGACAGCGTGACCGGCAGCGGGATGCGGTAGTGTCCGGTCTCGATGTTGCCGATGCGTGCCATGCGCCTGTCTCACCCTGCGTCGCGTTGGCCCATCTCACAACAGGCGCAGACGAAGCACAACAGCGTGAGCCGCATCGCAGGGTGGTGATGGCACGCATTTTCGCCTGCAGGAGTGGATCCATTACTACAAGAAGGAATTTCCCGAGCGCTTCCACGCCAGCATGGACACGCGGCGCTGGGGACCGGGCGAGCGCATCGTGTTCGAGCCCTACAGCCGCGAAGTGTTCTCGGAATCCTTCGACTGGATCGCCCGGCACGAGATCTTCGAACCCGGCAGCATGGGAAGCGGCGATTACGAGAAGTCGACGGTGTCGCTGGGGATGTCGTGAAGCGCCGAGCGCCGTCTTAACCGCGCGTTTACCATAACAGCGGATGGTATTTCCGGGTTAACGGTTCGGTTGTGGGTTCATGGCGCAGCGTCGATTGAAAGCAGAGCAGTTGCAGAGCGGAAACGTCCACTCGTTTCCCGAAACCCCCGCCATGCCGGACGGATCGAGCGAGGCCCTGGACCTGGTTTACCGGGCCGCGGACATGTTCCGCGAAGTGGAAGAGCGCGCCCACGAAACCGAGACGCGCGCTCATGCGATGTGCCGGGCGGCATCGGAGAAGGTGCGGCAGGCCGAAATGCGCGCCGAGGCCGCCGAGCGGGCTCACCGGGAGCTCGCCATTGCAGCGGACCAGAGATTGAGCGAAGCGTCGAGCGCGCTCGAGCAAGCCCAGTCCCGCATCAGATCTCAAGCCGACAAGCTGACCGCGGCTGAATTCCGGGCCCAGTCGGCTGTCGCAGAAGCCAGACAGGCACAGCGCGCTCTCGCGCTGGTCGAAGAGGCCATCCGGAAAAGGCTCCTCGCCTAATACGGCATCTCGCGGCGGCGGCTTGCGAGAAACCCGACCTCGCGCGGCGAATCCAGCCGTGCAGTGTGCCGCGCCCTGGGAGCCGGCGGCATGATGCTCATCTCGATCGCTGGATTGGTGGTGCGCTGCTTGCTGCCTGTCTTCGACGTCCTGGTCCGCTCGATGCGCTTGGCCTGTGCGATGTCGGCGAATGCCTTCTCGAACTTGCGCAGGCGGTAGAGCACGATACCGCGGTCGATATAGGCGGCGGTGAATTTCGGATCGAGCTGAATGGCGCGGTCGAAATCGGCGATCGCGTTGTCGAGATCGCCCGCGCGATAGGCGAAGATGCCGCGCTCACGAAAAGACTTTGCGTCCGGGGGCGGGGCTATCTCGAGCGGCGGACCGAGCAGGGGCGCGGCTACCGGCGCCGCCTCGCTCACGGTGACGGACGCGGGCACGATGTCGGCGCGGGGAAGGCCGGTGCCCTTGTCGTTCGCGGCGACCTCGGTCTGGATCATTTCAGTCTTGGGCGGCGTCACCGGAATCGAGACGGTCGTGACCGGGATCGGCGCAGTCGATGTTGGAGCCGGCACGGTCTCGAACGGTTCGCGAACGCTCGCGGTGACGTCGCTGACCACCGCGGCGACCTGGCTGATCGGCGCGCTCAACGCTTCCGACATCTGCTGGAACAGGAGATATCCGCCGACCGACGCCGCCGAGATGAAGCCGAGCGCCACCACGAAGGAGGTGACCGCGACCACGCGGTGCATGACGGCCTGCTTGCCGAAATGCTTCTTCTCCTCCTCGGCGAGGTCGAGCAGATGGTCGTAGGTCGCGCGCTGGTCCGGATCGGCGAGGATCTCGTTGGCGCGAACGATCTGTCGGAATTTGAAGCCTGCGTCGGGATCGCCGGGGTGAAGATCGGGATGAGTTCCCTTGACGGCGCGACGGAAGGCGCCTCTCAACTCTTCGGCGTCATCGCGCGGAAGAGCTCCGAGCAAATCGTACAACGTATCCATCATCGCACTCGCGGCTACTCAACAAAACTCTCTCCACCGAAATTCCCGCCGAGAATTCGTTGTGGAGTACCGTGCGCTGATGCTGTGGGGTGTGCCTGTGGAGGGCGGCAAAAAGATGACTGAATTGTGCACGTTAACCATTTCGCCGCCAGATTGCCGACCCTCCGGCGGAGGCGTTAACGCACAGCACCCTCGGTTTCGCAGCGGCTGGCGGCCTGCAGCCGGACGAGATGCTCCCGGACGCGCCTTTCGGCCGCCTGGTAGCACTGCCGCTCATATTCGACCTTCAGTTTGGCCCACAGATCCGGGTCGGCGGTCTTCAGATCGCCGCGACGAAAGCTGCAATCCGGGGCGGATGGCGGCACCAGAAGCGCGGCCTCCGGCCGGCAAATCTGTGCTTCTGCATGGGCTTGCGGGGAGGTGGCGGCGGGAGGGGGGTCGGGGGCCGGAGCCTGCGCACATCCGGCCAGGGCGACGGCGAATGCGACAGGCACGCCTCGCGTCCAGCGCGGCCGCACTTGTCCTGACTTGTCTTGCATCGCTCGATCGGCTCTCGTTGAAGCACCCTTCACTGCGCATGCAGCAATGGCGCCTGGGCCGCCGACCAAGCTTCGACACCTTGAATGCAAAGCTTGAAGCGGGTCTTAACAATTAAGGTTAACGCGGACTTAAGTTCCGGCTAAGGCATGATCCGGAAAAGTGGGAACCGGTTTTCCGGATCATGCCCCAAGAAAAGAGGGTGCCCCGCCAAGGTCATGCAGGTCGAAGCAATGAACAGCATATTGAAAAGACGTCACTTGAGAGCGTTGCTGATTGCAGCCTTCGGCCTGACCGCAATTGGCTTGTTGCTGCCGGTCGATGCGCAGGCCGAGCAGACATTCGCGTTCGACACGACGCCGGGCAAGCTGCCGAAGATCGCGGTGCCCTCGCATTACGCGATCGCGCTTGTGCCGGACCTGCAGGCCCTGACAGCCGACGGCAGCGAGGTGATCGATATCGAGGTCCGCGAAACGACCTGGCGGCTGCAGCTCAACGCCGCCAACCTTGCGATCTCCGAAGCCAGCATCGATGAAGGCGCGCAGCGCGCCGAAGTGGCGCTCGATCCGGCCGCCGAGACGGCGACGCTGACATTTCCAAACGCAATTTCGAAGGGCCCGCACAAGCTTCGTCTCGCTTTCACCGCGAAGATCAACCCGTTCGGCCGCGGCCTGTTCTTTGCCGACTATCCGACCGAGGCCGGCAGCAAACGGATGATCTCGACCCAGCTCGAGCCCGCGGATGCGCGGCGGATTTTTCCATGCTGGGACGAACCGGCCTTCAAGGCGACGTTCGCGCTGACCGTGACCGTGCCGCAGAATTTTCTCGCGGTCAGCAATATGCCGATCGAAAGAGAGGAGCCGCTGGCCGGCGGCAACAAGCGCGTCGCCTTTCCACCGACGCCGAAAATGTCGAGCTATTTGTTCGTGCTGTCGGCCGGCGAGCTCGAGCGGATCACGGCGGATGCGAACGGCGTCACCGTCGGCGTCGTGACGACGGCAGGCAAGGCCGAGAAGGGTCGCTTCGCGCTGGAGAACGCCGTCAAGCTGCTCGATTGGTATAACGACTATTTCGGCAGCAAATATCCCTTGCCCAAGCTCGACCTGATCGCGGTGCCCGGCGGCTTCGGCGGCGCGATGGAAAACTGGGGCGGCATTACCTTCTTCGAGAGCCGGCTGTTGTTCGATCCCTTGACCACGCCCGACAGCGCGCGGCGGCGCATCTTCAGCGTGCTCGCGCATGAGATGGCGCATCAATGGTTCGGCGATCTCGTCACCACGGCATGGTGGGACAATCTCTGGCTCAACGAGGGTTTTGCCAGCTGGATGCAGGAGAAGGCGGCCGGGCATTTCTACCCGCAATGGAAGAGCTGGCTCAACGGCTACAATCAGAAGCAGTTTGCACTCGCGCTCGATGCGCGGCGCACCTCGCATCCGATCCAGCAACCGGTTGCCGACCACAGCGTGGCGATGACCGCGTTCGATGCGATCACCTACAACAAGGGGCAAGCGTTCATCCGCATGCTGGAGGACTATCTCGGCGAAGACGCATTCCGCGACGGCATCCGCGCCTATATGGCTGCGCATGCCTACAGCAATGCGACCACGGCCGATCTCTGGCAGGCGCTGGAGCGCGCGACCGGCAAGCCCGTCGCGCCGATCGCGGCCTCGTTCACCGAGCAGGAAGGCGTGCCGCTGCTGATCGCCGAGACGTCGTGCGACGGCGACAGCCAGCGCCTCACCTTGAAACAGGAGCGTTTCACCGTCATTCCCGCGCAGGCCAACGCCACGCTGCCGTCCCTGAAATGGCAGGTGCCGGTCACGATAGCCAGGGTCGGCGTTACGGAATCGCAAAAGCTGCTGCTCGACGGCAGCGCCGAGATCGCGGCGGGCAAATGCGGCGAGGCGATCAAGGTCAATTCCGGCGATATCGGCTATTACCGGGTCGCGTATGGCGTGAGGCTGCGTGCTGCGTTGACCGGGCAACTCGCGCAGATGACGCCGGAAGACCGCGTCAATTTCCTCGGCGACGACTGGGCAATGGTGCAGGCCGGACGCGCCGAGCCGGCGTCGTACTTCGCGCTGGTCGATGGGCTCGCGGCCAACGATGCCCGCGCGGTCTGGGACCAGGTGCTCAACACCCTCAGTGCGCTCGATCGCCTGGCGCGTGAACGACCCGAGCAGCCGGAATTGGAGGCCTGGGCGCGGGCAAAACTGCGCCCCGTCCTCGATCGGCTTGGCTGGGACGGCAGCGGCGCGGGCGATGACGACGACACGCTGCTGCGCGCGAGCCTGATCTGGACGCTCGGCGATCTGCGCGATGCCGATACGGTCGCCGAGGCGCGGCGGCGCTTTGCCGCCTTCCCCGGGGATCCGAAATCGCTGTCGCCGGCGCTGCGCGAGTCCGTCGCCCATGTCGTCGGCGTGTCCGCAGGCCGCGACGACTACGACGCGCTGCTCGCGCTGGCGCGCGGCAGCACGGAGACCAATGAGCGCGTGCGCTATTACTATGCCGCAGCGAGCGCGCGCGACGGCGCGCTGGCGCAGGACACCCTGGCGCTGACACTGACAAAGGAGCTGCCGAGCACCCTCGTGAACGGATTGATCAACGAGGTCGCGCAATCGGGCGGACAGCGCGAACTGGCGTGGGATTTCGTGCAGAAGAACCTCGCCGCGTTGACCGCGCGACAGGGACCGGACTTTCCGCACGAGTTCGTGCCGAACTTCATGACCAATTTCTCCGACGAGGTTCACGCCGACGCGCTCCGGAATTTCGCGCCGGCGCAGGAGAGTCTCGGCGGTCGGGTGATGACGTCGCGCGCGCTGGAGTCGATCGCGATCTCCGCCGATCTGAAGTCACGCGCGCTGCCGGCGATCGACGCCTGGATCAAGGCGCATCCGGCGCGGCCGTGACGCCGCCGTTGGGCCCCCGGCGGGCGGGTCGGCGAATGTGACGTTGCGCACATACCGCCGTCTCAGCCGCGCCTATTCCTGCTCCACACGGACATTGAAGACACTCCGTACGGACACCCCATCGGGTGAGGCCATTTCAGGAAAGGATATCGTCATGAAGAAGCTGCTCTTGACCATTGCGACCATCTCCGCGCTGGCCGCGGTTGCCTCTGCTCCCGCCGAAGCGCGCGGCCTGCGTCCGCATCACGGTGTCGGAATCGGCGTCGGCGGCCGTGGCGCCGCGATCGCCGCCGCTGCGACTGCCGCAGCCATTGCCGCCGAAGCCTATGGCTACGGCTACGCGCCATACGGCTACTACGCCGGCACGCCGGTGCCTACGGCGCCCGGGCTACTACGCCTACTGATACGTAGTTCGAGCGATGGCCCGCGGATGCCGCGAGCCATCCTCGCCTCGTGACGCTTGCGTCGCGCGCGCCGCCCGCTATATCAGCGGCAGTCATGTCCGACTTCCACGGCGTCTTCCCCTATCTCGTCTCCCCGATCGATGCGGCCGGCCACATCCGCCAGGATGTGCTCGCCAGGCTTTGCGATGATTTGATCACTTCCGGCGTGCACGGGCTGACGCCGCTCGGCTCGACCGGCGAGTTTGCCTATCTCGACGCCGACCAGCGCACCGCCGTGGTGCGCACCACGATCGCAGCGGCGAAGGGCCGCGTCCCTGTCGTGGCGGGCGTGGTCTCGACCTCGACGGCCGATGCCGTGGCGCAGGCGCGGGCCTATCAGATGCTCGGCGCCGACGGCATCCTTGCCATCCTCGAAGCCTATTTTCCGCTGGCCGACGCGCAGGTCGAATCCTATTTCCGCAGCATTGCGGATGCCGTCGACATTCCCGTGGTGATGTACACCAACCCGCAATTCCAGCGCTCGGACCTGACGCTCGACGTGATCGCGCGCCTCGCGAGCCATCCGCGCATCGGCTATATCAAGGACGCCTCGACCAACACCGGACGGCTGCTGTCGATCATCAATCGCTGTGGCGACGCCATCAAGGTGTTCTCGGCGTCTGCGCATATTCCAGCCGCGGTGATGCTGATCGGCGGCGTCGGCTGGATGGCAGGGCCCGCCTGCATCATCCCGAGGCAGAGCGTTGCACTGTATGATCTCTGCAAACGGCAGCGCTGGGATGAAGCGATGGTGCTGCAGCGAAAACTCTGGCGCATCAACGAAGCCTTCGCGCGCTTCAATCTCGCCGCCTGCATCAAGGCCGGGCTTGCGATCCAGGGCTATGATGTCGGCGATCCCGTGCCGCCGCAAGCCGCGCTGACCGCGGATCAGCGCAAGGCGGTCGAGGCGGCGCTCAAGGACGTCGCCTGAAACAGACTTGAATTCGAAGAAACGCGAAGGACAAACTGATGAACATTCTTCCCGGCAATCTGCGGTTCGGTGCGGGCAAGTCGCCCAAGCGTCTGGAAGACCAGCGGCTGCTCACCGGCAAGGGACAGTTCATCGACGACAAGCCGGAAGACGGCGCGCTGTGGCTGCATGTGCTGCGCTCGCCGCATGCGCATGCGAAGATCAAGTCGATCGACACCAAGGCCGCTGCCGAGATGGACGGCGTCGCCGCCGTCTACACCGGCGCCGACCTGATCAAGGACGATGTCGGTATCATTCCGACACTGTCAGTGTTCCAGCGGCCTGACGGAAAGCCGATGACGGTGCCGCCGCGCCGGCTGCTGGCGCATGAGATCGTGCGCTTTGCCGGCGAGCCGGTCGCGGCCGTGGTGGCGTCGTCGCGCCTGCAGGCGCAAAGCGCGGCCGAAGCGATCGAGATCGACTACGAGGTGTTGCCGGCGGTCGTCGATCCCCTGGAAGCGATCAAGCCCGGCGCGCCCGTGGTGTGGCCCGATGCGCCCGACAACATCGTCGCCGCCATGAGCTATGGCGACGCCGCCAAGGTCGAAGAGGCGTTCGCAAAAGCTGCGCACAAGGTGTCGCTGGACCTGGTCAGCCAGCGGCTGGTGCCGTCGGCGATGGAGCCGCGCTCGACCATCGCAGAGGTCGAGAAGAAGACCGGGCGGCTGTTGCTCCATGTGCAGTCGCAGACGCCGGGCTCGACCCGCGACATCCTCGCCGACGCGGTGCTGAAGCGGCCGAAGGAAAGCATCCGCGTGCTGGTCGGCGATATCGGCGGCGGCTTCGGCCAGAAGACCAGCCTTTATCCCGAGGACGGCATCGTCGCCTATGCCGCGACCAAGCTCGGCAAGAAGATCCGCTGGCGCGGCGATCGCACCGACGATTTCGTCGGCGGCACGCATGGCCGCGATCTCACCTCGACCGGTGAGTTCGCGCTCGACGAGAAGGGCCGCGTGCTCGCCTATCGGGTGCGCTCGGTCGGCGGCACCGGCGCCTATTCGACCGGAGCCGGCAACGTCATTCCGCTGGTGCTCGGGCCGTTCGTGCAGAGCGGTGTCTACGACCTGCCGCTGGTGCATTACGAGGTGAAGTCTGTCATGACCAACACCGCGCCGGTCGGCGCCTATCGCGGCGCGGGACGGCCCGAAGGCGTGTTCATCGTCGAGCGCTTGATGGATGCCGCCGCGCGCCAGGTCGGCATCGATCCGCGCACCATCCGCAAAGTGAACTACGTCAAGCCGGCGCAGCTGCCCTACACCAACGCGGTGGGACAGGTGTACGATTCCGGCGCCTTCGCGCACATGCTCGATCGTGCTGTGAAACTGTCGGATTGGGACGGCTTCAATGCCCGCAAGCGTGCTGCAAAGAAGAAAGGCCTGCTCTACGGCCGCGGGCTCACCAGCTATATCGAATGGACCGGCGGCCGCGTGCACACCGAAAAGGTGTCGTTGCATGCGACCGCCGAGGGCCGCGTGGTCCTGCATTCCGCCACCATGGCGATGGGGCAGGGGCTGCAAACCACCTATACCCAGATGGTGTCCGACAGCCTCGGCATTGCCATGGACAAGATCGATGTCGTGCAGGGCGACACCGACCTCGTCGTCGGTTTCGGCAGCGTCGGCTCGCGCTCGCTGTTCGTCGGCGGAACCGCGGTTGCGGTCTCCACCAATGATTTGATCAACAAGGCGCGCGAGAAAGCGTCCAACCTGCTCGAGACGTCGATCGAGGACATCGAATATCGCGATGGCCTGCTGACCGTGGTCGGCACCGACAAGCGCATCAGCCTGTTCGAGATCGCGCAAAAGCAAGACGGCGCCAAGCTGTCCGTCGACAGCGAGGGCGAGGTCGACGGGCCGAGCTGGCCGAACGGCACGCACATCTGCGAGGTCGAGATCGATCCGGAGACCGGGGTCACGCGCGTGGTGCGCTACACCACGGTCGACGACGTCGGCCGCGCCGTCAATCCGATGCTGGTGACGGGGCAGGTGCATGGCGGCGTCGCGCAGGGCATCGGGCAGGCGCTCTATGAAGGCGTTGCCTACGACGCCGAAGGCCAGCTTTTGACCGCGAGCTATCAGGACTACTGCGTGCCGCGCGCCGACGATGTTCCGCCGATTGCGGTGACCTTGGACGAGTCCGCACCGTGCCGCACCAATCCGCTCGGCGCCAAGGGCTGTGGCGAGTTGGGTGCGATCGGCGGCCCGCCCTGCATCGCCAACGGGGTGATGGATGCGCTGGCCGAGTTCGGCATCACGCAATTGCCGACACCGCTGACGCCGCACAAGGTGTGGAAGGCGATCCGGGATGCGAGGGCGCGGGCGTAGCCGTCGTTCCGGGGCGCGCAAAGCGCGAACCCGGGACCTCGAGATTCCGGGTTCGGTGCTTCGCACCGCCCGGAATGACGTTAGTAGCGTGAACCTCCAGCAACGCCCCCGCGACATACGCCCGCACTGATAGCAAACAGTCGCCGCAAGGCGGCTATAATTGCTTCCCCGACAGCTTCGATCTGTTACGTTGCCGACGGCAATCTACCGGAGAGTTTCGATGCGCAAGTTCTTCACCGTGTTGGCGACGCTGGCAACGCTGAGCCTGACCAATTGCGGCTACAACGCGATCCAGACCAATGACGAGCAGGTCAAGGCCAACTGGTCGGAGGTGGTCAACCAGTACCAGCGCCGCGCCGATCTGGTGCCGAACCTCGTCAATTCCGTCAAAGGCTTTGCGCAGCAGGAAAAGGACGTGCTGCTCGGCGTCACCAATGCACGCGCCAAGGTCGGCAGCATCCAGGTCACGCCCGAAGTGCTCAACGATCCCGCTGCGTTCCAGAAATTCCAGCAGGCGCAAGGCGAGCTCTCCAGCGCGCTCTCGAGACTGCTCGTCGTTACCGAAAATTATCCGCAGCTGAAATCGGACGCGCTGTTCCACGACCTGATGTCGCAGCTCGAAGGCACCGAGAACCGCATCACGGTGGCGCGCAATCGCTACATCAAGTCGGTGCAGGACTACAATGTCGGCATCCGCACGTTCCCGAACAATCTCACGGCGATGATGTTCGGCTACAAGGAGAAGCCGAACTTCACGGTCGACAACGAGAAGGAAATCTCGACCGCGCCGAAGGTTGATTTCGGCACGCCGACGCCGACGCCGACGCCGGCTCCGGCGAAATAGCCGGTTGCGATGAGATTGGATCGAGCTATTGCGGCGAGGGCGGTGTGCTCCCTCCCCCCTTGCGGGGTCCGAGGCGAGCGAAGCTCGCTCTCGAGGTTGGGGAGGGGGGTAACGTCTCGCTGTCGCGCAAGACACCCCCACCTCGCGCCCTCGAGAGCGAGCTTCGCTCGCCTCGGACCCCGCAAGGGGGAGGGGAGAAGAGCGAGCAAGCTGCGGCCGCTTCGCAATCACACTGGTCCTCGCGCTCCTGTTGTGCTGGACGCAGGCGGCTTTCGCCGATGTCGCGGTGCCGCCGCTCACCGGTCGCGTGGTCGACACCACAAACACGCTCTCGAGTAGCGACATCGCCGCACAATCGTCGCGGCTGCAGGATCTGCAGCGGCGCAAGGGCAGCCAGATCGCGGTGCTGATCGTGCCGACCACCGCGCCCGAGACCATCGAGCAATTCTCGCTCCGCGCCGCCGAGACCTGGAAGATCGGGCGCAAGAAGATCGACGACGGCGCGCTGCTCGTCATCGCCAAGGACGACCACAAGCTGCGCATCGAGGTCGGCTATGGCCTCGAAGGCGCGCTGACCGACGTCACGGCGCGGCGCATCATCGACGAGACCATCGTGCCGCGTTTCAAGAGTGGCGATTTCTCCGGCGGCATTGCGGCGGGGCTGACGCGGATGATGGGCGTGATCGACGGCGAGCCGTTGCCTGCGCCTGTGCCCGAAGCCTCGCATGGGTCGAACGACAACGACCTCCTCCTCAGCTTTCTCAACCCACTCAATCCGTTCACGCTCTTCTTCGTGTTCGCGGTCGGCGCGATTACCCGGAGCCTGCTCGGACGCCTGCTCGGCGCGGTGATCACCGGCGGCGTGATGGGCTGGTTCACCTGGTATTCCATCGGATCGATTGGCGTTGCGGGATTGGCGGGATCGCTTGTTTCCGTTCTTACGTTCTTTGCCGAAGGCATCATGGCGGCGAACCAGAATTATCAGCGTAACCACCGCGGCAGCGGCGGCTGGTCGGGCGGCAGTTCGGGCTGGAGCGGCGGTGGCGGCTGGAGCAGCGGCAGCTCGAGTTCAGGCTCGAGCGACAGCGGTTTTAGCGGCGGGGGCGGCAGCTTCGGCGGCGGCGGCGCCTCGGGGAGCTGGTAGTCAGATGAGTATCGGGCGCATCGCACGACATCTGGTTGAATATCACTGGCGCGCGCGGCGGATTTTCACGCCCGCGGTGCTTGATAACATCGAGCAGGCGATCAAAGCCGGCGAGACCACCCATCGCGGACAGGTGCGTTTCGTCGTCGAAGGCGCGCTCGACGGCCGGCCGCTGTTCAAAAATCAGCCGGCGCGCCAACGCGCGCTCGACATCTTCTCGCATTTGCGGATCTGGGATACCGCGCACAACAATGGTGTGCTGATCTATCTCCTGCTCGCCGACCGCAAGGTCGAGATCGTCGCCGATCGCGGCATCGATGCGAAGGTCGGCGCGGCGGGCTGGGAGGCGATCTGCCGCGACATGGAGGCCGATTTCCGAACCGGGCAATTCAAGACCGGCGTCCTCAAGGGAATCTCGGCGGTCTCACGCGAACTTGCGACATATTTCCCGCCCGATGGGCATCCGCGCAATGAGTTGCCGGACAAACCGATCGTGATCTGAGCAAACCTCAGGCGGACTTTCGATTGACCAGTTCGAGCAGGGCGCGTCGCGCCACGCTGTTCAGTTCGGTGAGTGAGGTGCGTCCCTCGCGGGCGCATTCGATCAGGCGCTCGGCGATGAATTTGCGGTTCTCGTGATCGCCGCCATGCGCCATCTCGCGACAAATCTCTTCCAGCACGACGTCCATGTTGGCCCTGGTGCGCTCGTCGAATTCGTCCATTCCCGCGTTTCCCCTGCTCACGGCCTGCCGATGCGTGCGACTTTGGACGAAATTAGCAGGGTGTTGCCCGGGCCTTCTGTCCACAAGTGCACACAGGGGAGAGAATGACACCGGTTGCTCTGAAGTTATGGGCACAAGCCAAACCCATGATTCTCGTGCCGCTTTTCGATCTAAATCCCTGGGCCCGATTTTGCAGCAGGTCAGACTTCAGATCGGCGGCACTACTCGATCACTTGGCGGCGAAGCTCGCGGTCTGCACGCCTGATCCGCCCAGGCATCTCCGGGCGCTCTGGATTTCGGAATTGGTCGCACCGCGGCTGCGCGCGTAGCTTTCCGCTGCAGCTTCGGAGTACCTGGCGACGTAAAAGCGGACGACGGTACATGAGAGGTGCCGCCCGAAACCTTGCCTTTCGGCTGCCGTCGCTTGATTTCCGAGTATCAATAGCAATGCAAGAGCTGCCGCGGCGCGGAATGGCATGGCGTGTCCTCGTACCCAATGGTTGAAATCCAACGCCCCCGGGCGCGGAATGGTTCCGTCGATGGAACGGGAACCGCCAGCCGAACCAGGTGTTCCCGGGCAAAACGTCCGCGTCCCCATGACGTCTCAGAACTGAAATGGAGCCACCGAAACCGATATTTTGCCGTCCGGCGCTTGTTGCACGGTGAAGTTCACCTCTTTCGAGGCTTTCGTGTCGCCGACGGTGGCGGATATCGCGCCGCTACATTGCAGCGTTCGCTTGTCCTTGCTCGTCGAGGTCGTGACGATTGTTTCGCCGAGACGATAGAGCGGCCTTGTGCGTTCCGAATTCTTCGATGCTTCCGCGTCAGGCTTGGCCCTGCTTAAATCGTCCTTGCCTACGTTCGAATTCTGGGCGGCATAGTTGCCCAACGGGTTATTATGGTCGTCCGAAATGGCCTGGAGCACCGCGTTCCGGGTTTCGAAGGAATCGCATTCCGGCTTCGCGCTGCAGCCGGCGAGAAAAGCCAGCAAAGGGACGCTGCAAATAATCAGCGATCGGCCGTGGAAATGCGACATCCTGCATTTGCTTCTGCATCATTGAACCCGTCGGGCAACCGACGGGAATGAACATTGTTCCCGCAGTCCGGTGATCCCGCCGGACCCGCAATGATGAGCAGCCTGGATGACGATGCTACGCCTTCACGCTCGGCCGCTGTCCGACGCGCGCGAGCCAGGCGACGATATTGGTGTTGGCGGGATCGAGCGGCTGGCCGACCTGATTGCCGAATTCGATCCAGCAATAAAGCAGGATGTCGGCGAGCGTGAAGCGCTTGCCGCAGACATACTCGCGTTTGTCGTCCATCTGGCCGTTCAGCCATTGCAGGCGATTGGCCGCGACCTTCTTCAGTCCGGGCGAGGCTTCGGGAACGACGACAATCCGCTTCTCGAAGAATTTCTGCCCCTCGCCATAGCGGTATCCGGCGGCGAGCGGCTCGGCGATGTTGAGGTCGATCCGGCGCGTCCACATCCGGCATTCGGCGCGCTCCTCCGCCGTCGATCCGATCATCGCTGGGCTTGGATGCTTCTCCTCCAGATATTCGCAGATCGCGACGACCTCGGAGAGATAGTGGCCGTTGTCGAGCTCCAGCGTCGGCATCTGGCCGTGCGGGTTGCGCTTCAGATGCGCGGCCTCGCGGTTCTCGCCGCCGCGCAGATCGACGGCCTGCCGGGGCATTTCGATGCCCTTCTCCGCCATGAACATGCGGACGATGCGCGGATTCGGTCCGATCGAGTCGTACAGCTTCATGGCGCGTTTTCTTCCCGAGGCAATGTTGTTGCCGCGTTTCAACAGCGGCAGCGATGCTTTGTCAAACGGTCGGGGGTCCGCCTGGTGCCGCCGATCTGAAGTCCCTGACTCACTCGCGAGGCGACAATCCCGGGGCTTCGGCCGCCCAGGCATCGCCCGTACCCGTCCAGACGCCACCCGGGAAAATTCCTAAAATTTCGGTAAGCCCGCCGCCGGATCGGCGTCCGGTAAGGAATTGGCAAGGAATGAAAGTTACCAAATGGTCAATCAATTCTGGAGAATTGCACGTGAGCGAACAATCTGAGCAGGATACGCCGAAGGCCGAGGCGAGCGCTGCCGCCCCGGATGCCGGCAGGATCGAGTCTCCGCCGATTGCGCCTGACCACGAGGCGCCGAAGGTCGAAGCGACCGGGTCCGAAATTCCCAGGATCGAGGCGAGCAAGGCCAGCGCGCCCGGCGCGGCCGGCAAGATGCTGATCATGTCGCCGGGCGACCGTGCCTGGCGCGGCGAGACCGGTGCGAAGGCCGAGGCCGAACCGGCGCCTGCCAAGCGCCGCTTTGGCGCGATGGCCGCGGTCGTCGCGCTTGCGACGATTGCGGGCGCCGTTGGCGGTGCGTTCGCGACCATGGGCATGATTCATACGAGCGGACGCGGTTGCGACCGCGCCGGCGCCGGCGAGTGTCGCGCTGGAGGCCGCGATCGCACGCATCGATGCCGACGTGCAGCAGCTGAAGTCCGGCCTCGATCACACCTCCAAGGCGGCGCTGACCCAATTCAACAAGACCAGCGATCGCCTCGAAAAAATCGAGAAGGCGCAGGCCGAGCCGACCGCCAGGCTCGCAAAGCTTTCCGAAGCGGTCGAGAAGCTGCGCGCCGCGCCTGCACCTGCGCCGGCCCCGGTCGTCGCCGCCGTGGCGCCCGCCACTGTTGCGCCGGTCGCGCCCAAGGACGTCACGGGTTCGGTGACGCCATCAGCTGTTGCGACCTCTGCGCCTGTGGCTGCGGCTGCACCCGCAACGCCGCCCAAGCCCGAGGTCGCCCGGCTGCCCACGGTCGAAGGCTGGACTCTCGCCGATGTCGGCTACGGCGGCGCGCTGATCCGCAATCGCCGCGGAACCTGGGAGGTCTATGCCGGCGACCGCATCCCGGGTCTCGGCCGCATCGACGCCATCCGCAAACAGGATGGCCACTGGGTGGTCGTCACCGAAAAGGGCCTGATCGTCGCGGGTCAGTGACGCGCTTTTGGCTTGAATAGCCGCGATCTCATGGTGTTAGTCAGGGCATGCGCTCTGGCTCACCACTGCTGGCGGTCGTTGTTCTGTTGATCGGAATGTGTTCCGCACGGGCCGCGCTCGATGCGCCGCTCGAGCGTGGCACCGCCATCATCGATCCCGGTGTATTGCGCGAGCTCGATGGCGGCCGCTTTGGTCTCGTGCGCATCATGTCGCCGTCGCG
Organism: uncultured Alphaproteobacteria bacterium; assembly: GCA_963795365.1. Classification (GTDB taxonomy): domain Bacteria; phylum Pseudomonadota; class Alphaproteobacteria; order Rhizobiales; family Xanthobacteraceae; genus Bradyrhizobium. Next base: position 44,773 of record CAWCHW010000033.1, on the reverse strand, counting down.
CGCGGCCGATGGCCCGCTGACCAACGCGCAATTGTTCGCGCTGCCGTCGATGGCACAGGTCGCAAAAGCGCTGGATGCGGATTTCGGGCGATATGTCGAACGGCACGAGGCCGAGTTGCCGAACGAGAGTATCGGCGTCGGCACCGGCTTCGCCTTCCAGCTGTTCGACCGCGCGCAGCTTTATTCCGCCGATACGCGTTTCGTGCTCGCCGGCATCGTCAATCGCATGGACCGCGCCTATGTCGCGCCGGAGAATTGCGGCGAGATCCGCCTGATCTATCGGCTCACCCGGACCGACGCGGCCAGCGATCGGCGAGGCAGCGGTGACCCCGCGGCTGCCGATGACGCTGAACGTGGTGCTGAAGGCGAAGGGCGACGGCAGCGCGATGCCTTGTGCCGACATCGCGCGGCGGTGGCTTGCCACCGGCAATCCCGGAGATGCGCTCGATCTGGTGCGGTTCGAAAACATCGACCGCATCGAGACCAATCTGCAGATCGCGCATGCGCCGAAATCCGCTGTGCGCGATTTCCGCACCGACTATCTGATGAAGGTGTTCAAATACGATACCGCTTCCGCGATCTTCGTCGAAGCGCCGCTGGAGGACCAGATCGATCGCGACCTGCTGCTGAAGGACGACCAGCTCGCGCGCGAGTTCAAGGCGTGGCTGCTCGCGCCCGAACATTTTGCCGAGCTCGACCGCGGCACGGTTCTGATCCCCGATCAATTCCTCGCCAGGGCTGCGATCGCGCCGACGCCGACAGGCTTCGTGCCGTCGGAGCTGATGCCGACCTATGGCCTTGTTGCGGGGGAGGGCGCCAAACCCGTGTTCACCGAGGACGATGTCGTCGGCGCGCTGAAGACAGCGGCGGATCGCGGCATCACCTTGCAGAACATCCGCTCGGTCGCGGGCTTTGCGCGCCGGCTCAACGACGTCACCTGCGCCGGCTGCCACCAGACCCGCGGCATCGGCGGCTTCCATTTTCCCGGCGTCGACTGGATGGCGGCCAAACCCTCGAACACGACCGTGGTGCCGGCCTCGCCGCATTTCTTCGGCGATCAGGTCCGCCGCCGCGATATCCTCACCGCGTTCCGCGACGGCAAGGCGCCGGATTTTTCCAAGGGCTTTGCCAGCCGGCCGCAATTGCGCGGCAGCACCGAGCTTGCCGGCACCGAATATGAAGACGGCTGGGGCGCGCATTGCTATGTGCAGCGCGCGCGGGCAAGCGAGAACGACAAGAGTTTCCGGTCATGGACCTGCGCCGAAGGGCTCGCCTGCGAAGCTGCCACGGCTGCGACGCGGATCGGCATGTGCTTTGTGAAGACGCGCTGATTTCAGCCTCTCTGCCAGATTGACAGTAGGCTTACTAATCGTGTTTCATCGCCGCCAATTAACCCCGGGACGGAAACATGGACGAGGTCATCATCATCGGCGCCGGCGTCGGCGGCCTGACGCTCGGACTGAGCCTGCACAAGGCCGGCATTCCCTGCCGCATTTACGAGTCCGTTCCCGAGGTGCGGGCGATCGGCGTCGGCATCAATCTGTTGCCGCATGCGACCAGGGAATTGGCGGCGCTCGGGCTTGAAGATGCGCTGGCCAAGGTCGCGATCGCGACCACGGACGCGACCTTCTTCAATCGCTTCGGGCAGTTGATCTATCAGGAGCCGCTCGGCCGCGCCGCCGGCTACGACCATCCGCAATTCTCGATCCATCGCGGCGATCTGCAGATGGTGTTGCTCGACGCGTTCCGCGAGCGCGCGGGCGCCGACCGTGTCGTTCTCAATCGTCATTGTCTCGGCGTCGCGCAAGATGAGGCCGGCGTCACCGTGACCTTCTCCGATGGTCCCGGCGGCAAGGAGCGTTTCACCGTGCGTGGCCGCGTCGCGATTGCCTGCGACGGCATCAATTCAGCGGTGCGCAAGCAGTTCTTCCCCGACGAAGGCGAGCCGCGCTATTCCGGCGTCAACATGTGGCGCGGCGTGACGCGGTGGAAGCCGATGCTGTCGGGCGCGAGCATGGTGCGCGCGGGCTGGCTGTCGCATGGCAAGATGGTGATCTACCCGATCCGCGAGGCCGGCGCCGACGGCCTGCAGCTGACCAACTGGGTTGCCGAGATCGAAACGCCGAACTATCGCAAGCGCGACTGGAACAGAGCCGGCTCGCTCGACGACTTCATCGGCCCGTTCTCGGACTGGCATTTCGATTGGCTCGACGTGCCCGCCTTCATCCGCGCCGCCGATCACGTGCTGGAATTCCCGATGGTCGACCAGGACCCGCTGCCGCGCTGGAGTTTTGGCCGCGTCACCCTGCTCGGCGACGCCGCCCATCCGATGGTGCCGCGCGGCTCGAACGGCGCAGGCCAGGCGATCCTGGATGCAAAGGCGCTGACCGCCGTCCTGTCCGATCTCGCCGATCCCGTCGCAGCGCTTGCGGCTTACGAGCAGCAGCGGCTCGAGGCGACCACCCGCATCGTGCTGACCAACCGCACCAATCCGCCGGATGCGATCCTGCGCGAGGTGTTCCAGCGCACCCACGACCAGCCGTTCAAGACCATCGACGACGTCATCAGCCGCGAGGAGCTGGTCGCGCTGTCCGACGGCTACAAGCGCATCGCGGGTTATTCTAAGGACGCCTTGCGCCACTGATTGCGCGCGCTAGGCTCATTGCAGATCCGAAGCGGCCGAAGAGTCGCGAGTCAACAATCAGGGGAGGGAGCCATGGCGAAATCCGGCGAGGCGGGCAGCGGGCCCGTGATCGATATTGCCGATTTCATCGACCGTCAGCCGATCGGCGGATTCCAGATCAAGCTGCTGCTGATGTGCGCGGCGGTGCTGTTCCTCGACGGCTTCGACACCCAGGCGATCGGCTTTGTCGCGCCCGCGCTTGCCAAGGAGTGGGGCCTGACCACGCGCGCCGCGCTTGGTCCGGTCTTCAGCGCCGGCCTGTTCGGATTGATGATCGGCGCGCTGGTGTTCGGCCCGCTCGCCGATCGCATCGGCCGCAAGAAGATCATCATCTTCTCGACCGCCGCCTTCGGCGTCGGCGCGCTCGCGACCGTGCTTGCGCATGACATTCCGACCCTGCTCGTCATCCGCTTCCTGACCGGCCTCGGCCTCGGCGGCGCCATGCCGAACACGGTGGCGATGACCGCGGAGTACAATCCGCAGCGCCGCCGCGCCACCATGGTGATGATCATGTTCTGCGGCTTCTCGATCGGCGCGGCGCTCGGCGGCATACTCGCGGCAGACCTCATTCCGCGCTTCGGCTGGCGCTCGGTGTTCCTGGTCGGCGGCATCGCGCCGCTGATCATGGTGCCGATCCTGGTGTGGCGGTTGCCGGAATCCGCGCGCTTTCTCGCGGCCACCGGCCAGGCGACCGAACGCGTCGCAGGATTGCTGAAGCTGATCAACCCGAGCACCGCCTTCGCGCCGGGCGCGCAATTCGTCGTGCATGAACCGCGCCTCGAGGGGGTGCCGGTGCTGCACCTGTTCCGCGAGGGACGCACCGCCGCGACGCTGTTGCTGTGGGTCGTGTTCTTCATGAGCCTGCTCGACATCTATTTCCTCGCGCTCTGGCTGCCGACGGTGCTCAACGATCTCGGCGCCACGGTGTCGGTCGCCGTGCTGATCGGCTCGATGCTGCAGATCGGCGGCGTGGTCGGCACCTTCGCGCTCGGCAGCGTGATCGACCGCTTCTCGTTCCGCGCGCTGGCGGTGGTCTATCTCGTTGGAGTGTTCGCAGTCGCCGCCATCGGCCAGCTCGGCCACGCCGTGATCCCGGTCTCGATCGCGATCTTCGCGGCGGGTTTCTGCGTGGTCGGCGGCCAGATCGCGGCCAATGCGCTCACGGCCGGCTATTATCCGACCTCGGTGCGCGCCACCGGCGTCGGCTGGGCGCTCGGCATCGGCCGGGTCGGCTCGATCATCGGCCCGCTGGTGGCCGGCATCCTGATCGACGCCAAATGGAGCACTGGGGCGCTGTTCATGGCCGCAGCCGCAGCCGCGGCCTGCGCGGCGGTGGCGTCGCTGCTGCTGAGCCGGATTGCCGCTGCGAGCAGTGCGAACGAGCAATCGTCATCGATGGATGCTACATTGAAGCCGGCGACCACGGCCCGGACCTGAAGGCCCGGGCGTCACCAGGGAGCGGCCGATGAGTTCTTCCGACCAGGAGAACAAGCAGCGCAATCGCGAGATCGCCGAGAACGAGGCCACGCGCCAGACCGTCGGCGATGTCCGCGTCAGCAGCTGGGCGGTCGCGTTTGCGATCATCATCGGCGTGATCGTGGTCGGGGTCGTCTGGGCCTGGCTGAAGCGCTGACCGAACCGCCGCCTCAGGTGTAGTGCTTCAGCCGCTGACCAGGCAGCAGATCGTAGGCCGACTTCCAGCCCGGCAGGCTCGCAATGCGGCGAAGCCAGCCATGGATCGCGGGATGGCTCGCGGCAAAATCGTAGCCGGTCTCGTCCGCCGGGAAATGCAGATAGGCCATCATCGAGAAGTCGGCGATGGTCGGCCGCTCACCGATCGCAAAGGCGTTCTGACGCAAGATGCTGCTCGAGCACGGACAGGAAGTCATCGAGACGCGCGCGAAAATATTTCAGCACTTGCGGGTCCGGCGACGGCATGAACGTCCGCTGAAAGCGATAGGTCGCCATGTAGCCGGTGAGCTTGTGGTTGTCCCAGAACAGCCAGCGCAATAGCTCGAATTGCTCCTGCTCTGTGGTTGCACCGAACTTGCCGTAATCCTTGGCCAGCTTGAGCAGGATCGGCGCGGTCTGGGTCAGGCGTTCGCCGTCGATTTCCAGCACCGGGATTTCGCCCATCGGATTGACGCGCGCGCGCCATTCCGCCGTCCGCGTCACGCCGCCGCCGAAATCGGTCCAGACCGGTTCGAAGTGCTGGCCGCACAGGGTCAGCATCAGCGCCAGCTTGTAGCTGTTGCCGGACTCCGGAAAGTAATGCAGCCGATAGGTCGGCACGGCTAATCCTATGCCACCGCGCCGGAAGCCCGGAGCTTCCCGATCGCGGCCTCATCGTACCCTGCCGCGCGCAAAATCTCGTCGGAGTGTTCGCCGAGCGCAGGCGGCTTGCGCGGGCGCACCTTGGGCGCGCCGTCGACCCAGATCGGGCTGTTGACCGTCAGCATGGTGTCGTTCTCGAAGGGCACCACGACCTCGTTGTCGATCATCTGCTGGTCGTTGGGGATGTCATCGAGGATGCCGACCACGCCGAACACCAGCCCGTTGCCGTCGAGCAGCTTGCGCCAGTCGGCGAGCGGCCTGGTCGCGAACACTTCGTCGAAGATCTTGATGAGCTCGATCGAGCGCGCGTGACGATCCGCCTTGGTGGCAAAGCGCGCATCCGCGACCAGGTCCTCGCGTCCGAGGATACGGGCGAGCGTCGGCCATTGCCGGTCTTCGTTGAGCAGCGACAGGATGATCCAGCGGTCGTCCTTGCAGCGATAATGGTTGGTGACCGCGTTCAGCGCGCGCTCGCGCGGCCGCCGTTCGCCGAACTTGGCGCCGCAGAGTTTGGCCTGCGCCAGAACGGACGCCGCCCAGACGCCGTTCGCCATCAGGTTCGACGCCACATGCGCGCCCTTGCCGGTCCGTTCGCGCTGATAGAGCGCGGTGACGATTGCGCCGTAGAATGCCATGGCGCAGGGATGGTCGCCCATGCCGGCAATCGAGCGCGCCGGGGTAGTGTGGATGTCGGCGCGCACGAGGTCCATCAGGCCGGAGCGTGCCCAATAGGCGTTGCTGTCGAACCCGGGCTTGTTGGCTTCCTCGCCCTTCTCGCCATAGCCGGTGAAGGAGGCATAGATCAGCCGCTCGTTTTTGGGGGCGAGGTGATCATAGGTGATGCCGAGTTTCGCGCGCACCTGCGGCGGATAATTGGTGATGAAGACGTCGACCTGCTCGGCGAGCTTGTGCAGCACCGCCTGTCCTTCAGGCTTTGCCAGGTCGAGCGCCAGGCCGCGCTTGTTGCGGTTGTCCAGCAGCCACGAAAAATTATGCTCACTCGCCGGATATCCGGGCAGGTTCGGCAGGTTCCGGTAGGGATCGCCGGCGCCGGGCGGCTCGATCTTGATCACGTCGGCGCCGAAGTCAGACAGCACGGTCGCGGCAGCTGGCGCCGCGATGAAACTTGCGCAGTCCAGAACCTTCAGCCCCTCGAAGATGCCCTTGCCCATAGCGCGCTGCTCCCGTGTATTTGAGCCCATTTGACCGATGTCGGCGAAGGATGCAACCGCTCCAGAACGTGAAGCGGCTCGGCAAGTATGCGCCAAGGGAATGTGGCATTGTGCGGAGGTCGGTTGTAAAATTGGCCAATCGTCAGCCGCGTCCCAAACCTCCTCGCCGAAGGGAAAGCTAATGAAGTTGTCCTTTCACGCCCGGCTGCCGGTGCTGCTGCTTGCCGCGCTGTGCGGGACGCAGACGCCGGCTCGGGCGGGCGACGTCGAAGATTGCGCAAGCGCCGCCGCGGACAAGGTCGAGCCCGCTTGCACGGCGATCATCAATGATGCCGCGAAACCCGCCGACGATCGGCTCAAGGCCTTGCTCAACCGCTCGCGCCTGTTCGCGGCCCGCCTCAAGCTGGACCTCGCGCTTGCCGATGCCGAGGCCGCCGTCCTGTTGAACCCGAAATCGGTTTTGGCGCTGTTGCAGCGGGGTTACGCGAGGCAGCGTATGGGCAATTACGAGGGCGCGCTCGCCGACTTCAGCCAGGCGATCGAATTGGAACCCAAGAACGCAGTCACCTATTTCAATCGGGGAAATCTGAGAAACGTCCAGCGAAACTTTGCGGACGCGCTGCCCGACTTCAATCAGGCGATTGCACTGCGGCCGGATTATGCCCAGGCCTACGCGAGCCGGGGCTTCGCCAATATCGAGACCGGCCAGATTGATCAGGCCATGGCCGATCTCGACAAGGCGATCTCGATCAACGCCAATGCGGTGAACGCATTCTATTGGCGCGGATTAGCCTGGCGCGGGAAGGGCGACATGGACCGCGCCATTGACGACTTCACGCTCGCGATCGCCCGCGCTCCCAACGATCGCTACCCGCTACTTGCGCGCGCCCAGGTTTTCGTCGCCAAAGGCAACTATGCCGGCGCGATCGCCGACTATGACAAGGTCCTGGCAACGGCGCCCGACGACAAATTTGCCCAGCAGCAGCGCCAATCGGCGGTCACGATGCAGGCGGAGCTGGCCAAGGTCCATGACCAGCCCGGCACCAAGCAGGCGGCGGTGCTTCCGCCGACCGCCATGTCACCCGCCGCTCCGGCAGCCACCGCTGCGCCGCCCTCCAGCGCGGGCATCAAGGAGGCGCAGGCCCTCTACGCCCAGCGCAGATATGCCGACGCGGCTGTGCAACTGTCGTCAATCCTCGCCGCCAATCCGCGCGACGAAGCCGCGCTCAGGCTTCGCGCCGTGGCCTATCTCAGCATGGGCCGCTATGCGGACGGTCGTACCGACGTCGAGGCGTTCCTCGCCATCAAGCCGGATGACAAGCCGATGCGCTACGAGCGGGTCATTGCCTTGCTCGGCATGAAGCAGCCCGAGCTGGCATTGGACGAGGCCAACAAGCTGATCAGCCTCGATCCGAACAATGCGCTCGGCTATTTCGGCCGCGGCATGGTCAGCCGCCTCACCGGAAAATACCAGGACGCGGTCGCCAACATGGACCGTGCGATCTCGATCAATCCAAAGGAAAGCGCGGCCTTTGCCGAGCGCGGCCAGGCCTATATGGCGCTCACGCAGCTCGACAAGGCGCTGGTCGATTTCGACCAGGCGATCGCCCTCAACCCCTCGAACGACACGGCGCGCGCCGCACGCGGGCTCGCGCTTCTGTTCAAGGGCAACACTTCGGAAGGCCTGGTCGACATCAAGAATGCGCTCGATCGCAATCCCGCCAACCAGACCGCCGAGCTCGGTCAGGGTCTGGCGATGCTCGTGTCCGGACAATATGACCGCGCGATCGTGGCGCTCAATCAATTGATCGGCAAGAACGTCGGGAGCGATTCCTTTCCCCGCCTGCTGCGCGCGCGGGCCTATCTTGCGAAGAAGGATCCGGTCAGCGCGATGGCCGATCTCAATCAGGTGCTTGCGACGCAGCCGAACAATGCCGATGCGCTGCGGCTGCGCGGAATCGTTTATTCGAGCACGAAGGATTATGACAGGGCGCTGGACGATCTCGGCAAGGCAAACGAGTTGCGCGAGACAGTCGAGGGCTATGTCGCGCGCGCCGCGGTCTACGAAGCGCAGGGCAAGACCGACAAGGCGGCGAGCGACTATCGCCGCGCCACCGAGCTGAAGCCGCTGAACGTATTCGAGTTGCAGGCCCAGGCGGAGTCGAAGAAGAAAGCGGATCAGCTTTCCAAGCGCGTGCCCTGCTCGAAGGACGGCACGTGTCTCTAGGAGTTCATTCGTCGCCCGAGAGCAGGGCGGCATTGCCGCCGGCCGCTGCGGTATTGACGGTCACCGTCTGCTCCGTCGCAAACCGCGGCAGATAATGCGGACCGCCGGCCTTCGGACCGGTGCCGGACAGCCCGAAGCCGCCGAACGGCTGCACGCCGACGACGGCGCCGATCATGTTGCGGTTGACATAGATGTTGCCGATCTGAAGGCGCGCGATGACGGCATCGGCCATGTCGTCGATCCGCGAGTGAATGCCGAGCGTCAGTCCATAACCGCTGCGCTCGATCGAGCGCAGCACGCTCTCGAGCTTGTCGGCGCCGTAGCGCACCACGTGCAGGATCGGCCCGAACACTTCCTCGGTGAGCTCGCCGGCGTCGCGCAATTCGAAAATATGCGGTGCGACGAAATTGCCTTTCGGTGCGAGCCCGGCGAAATGCACCCGCGCCTCTTTCTTCATGCGTGCGATATGCGCGTCCAGCCGCGCCTTGGCCTCGGCATCGATGACAGGGCCGATATGGGTCGAGGGATCGGCGGGGTCGCCGATCTTCAATTCGCGTGCCGCGCCCGCGATCATCTCGATGATGCGGTCGGCGACGTCTTCCTGCACGAACAGCAACCGCAGCGCCGAGCAGCGCTGTCCCGCCGAGCGGAACGCCGAGGTCACGACGTCGTCGGCAACCTGCTCCGGCAACGCGGTGGCGTCCGCGATCATGGCGTTGATGCCGCCGGTTTCTGCAATGAGCGGTACAATAGGCCCGTCCTTGGCGGCGAGCGTGCGGTTGATGGCGCGCGCGACTTCGGTCGAGCCGGTGAACACCACGCCTGCAATATCGGGATGTGCCGTTAACACCGCGCCGATCGCGCCGTCGCCCGACACGACCTGCAGCGCCGAGGCGGGCACACCGGCCTCATGCAGCAGCTTGATCGCCTCGTTCGCGATCAATGGCGTCTGCTCGGCCGGCTTGGCCACCACGGCATTGCCGGCCATCAGCGCCGCGGTGACCTGGCCGAGGAAGATCGCCAGCGGAAAATTCCAGGGCGAGATCGCGACGAAGACGCCGCGGCCGCGCAGGCGAAGCTCGTTGCTCTCGCCGGTCGGACCCGGCATGGCCTCGCTCGCGCCGAACAGTTTGCGTCCCTCCGCGGCATAGTAGCGGCAGAAATCTGCGGCCTCGCGCACCTCGGACAGCGCGTCGTCGAGCGTCTTGCCACCCTCGTGCTGCAGCAGCGCCATGACATGCGCGGCGCGCGCTTCGATCAGGTCGGCCGCCTTCTCCAATATTGACGCGCGCTCGCTTGCGGGCCTCGCGTTCCAGGCGGGAAAGCCGGCGCGTGCCGCCCCGACCGCGCGCTCCGCGTCGACAGGGGACGCATCGGCGACACTGCCCCTCGCAGGGATTTTTGCACGCGCGATCTCCGCGACAAGCGTGTTCAGCGCCGCGCGCTCGCCAAATTCGATACCGCGCGAATTGATCCGTTGCGGCAACAGGTCGCGCGGCAGCGGAATCCTGGAATGCCGCGCCTGCGCCGCGCTGCCGATGATGTCGGCCGGCCGCCGCAACAGCGTCTTGACCGGAATCTTATCGTCGGCCGCGAGCGCGACAAAGGATGAGTTCGCGCCGTTCTCGAGCAAGCGCCGTACCAGATAGGCCAGCAGGTCGCGATGGCTGCCGACCGGCGCATAGGTGCGATAAGCGAGCTTCGGATGATCTTCGCTCAGGCGCGCGTAAAGCGCTTCGCCCATGCCGTGCAGGCGCTGGAATTCATATCCGCTCTCGCCACCGGCCAACTCCAGCACGGTTGCGACCGTCAGCGCATTGTGGGTGGCAAATTGCGGAAAGATGCGCGGCCGCAGCGCCAGCAGCCGCTGCGCGCAGTCGACATAATTGAGATCGGTCATCGCCTTGCGCGTGAACACGGGATAGCCGTTCGAGCCCACGCTCCTGCGCCCGCTTGATCTCGGTGTCCCAATAGGCGCCCTTGACCAGCCGCACCATCATGCGGCGGTCGTGCGCGCGGGCCAGTGCGTCGATCCAGGCGATCACGTCGGCCGCGCGCTTCTGATAGGCCTGGATCGCAAGCCCGAAACCGTCCCAGCCTTTCAGCGACGTGTCTGCGAACGCCGTGGCGATCACATCGAGCGACAGCTCCAGCCGGTCGGCTTCCTCGGCGTCGACGGTGAAGTTCAGATCGTGGCCCTTCGCGCGGCGCGCCAGATCGATCAGCCGTGGCACCAGCTCCGTCATGACGCGCGCGTGGCTCACCGCCTCAAACCGCGGATGCAGCGCCGAGAGTTTCACGGAAATGCCGGGCCGCTCGGGCAGGGGGCGGCCGCCCGCGCTGCGGCCGATCGCGTCGATCGCGTAAGCGTAGGAATTGAAATAGCGTTGCGCGTCCTTCGCGGTCCGCGCGCCTTCGCCGAGCATGTCGAAGGAATAGCGCGCGGCGGTGGGCGCATGCGCGCGGGCCAGCGCCGCCTCGATGGTCTCGCCCAGCACGAAGTGACTGCCCATCAGCCGCATCGCCTGCCGCGTGGCGGCGCGCACCGCGGGCGCGCCGAGCCGCTTGGCGAGCCGGCCGATCGTCCCCTGCGGTGTCTCTCCGGGCTGGATCACCCGCGCAGACAGCCCAAGCGCCCATGCCGAGGCATTGATCAGGAAGGCGGAGGATTTCGTCTCGTGATGGATGAAGTCGCCCTCGCCGAGCTTGTCCTCGATGAACTGGTCGGCGGTGCGGGCATCGGGCACGCGCAGCAGCGCCTCCGCCAGCACCATCAACGCCAGACCCTCCCTGGTCGAGAGCGCGAACTCGCGCAGCATGTCCTCGACCCCGCCGAGCGGATCGTCATTGGCGCGGATCGCCTCGATCAGGCGGGTCGCGACGCGGTCGATCTCATGCTCCTGCTCGGCATCGAGCCGTGCCGACGCAAGCAAACGTTCCGCGATGACGCGATCATCCGGGGCGTAAGGTGCAGTAAATGATGGAAGGGGAAGAGACGTCATGCCGCGACCGTTCATGCCGGTGTCTTATCACGCAACCGGCAGGCCACGAAAAACGTCTGATGCGCAGAAGCGGACATATCCGCTCCTGCTGAAATTGTTTAATCGAAATGCGTTCGGAAGTTCGCGCGGACTAGCGCTAGACCTTGATGTTCTCGGCCGAAGTCTTGCCGCGATTGGCGATCTCTTCGTACTCGATCGTCTGGCCCTCATTGAGGGTCGTAAGACCAGCCTTCTGCACTGCCGAGATATGAACGAACACGTCTTTGCCGCCCGACGAGGGCTGGATGAACCCGTACCCCTTGGTCGGGTTGAACCACTTGACCGTACCTTTAGCCATAACGTCGTCTTCTCCACGGGCAAATAAAATCGTGAACCGCCAGCGCCCGCACCGAACCGGCCTGTTCGGCGTCCAGAATACGACGGTTACGCCAAGCTGGGTAGCTCAAACCATGGCCTGTTTGGGCGGGAAATGACCGATATCGTGGCGCATTTGCGGCTTTTACCCGCTCGGGCGGGGCATTTTGCCGCCCTTCGGGTTCCATTTTTGCAGGCCTGACCAGCCCGCCCGGGAGGCGTGCTTTCCGCCTTAATAGGCCGTGGAAAGGTACTCGACGAGCTTTGGCACGTCGGCGTCGTCGATGGGCGCGCCATAGACCTTGATCATCTTGGTGACCTCGGCCTGCCAGAAATCCTTCTTCGATTTCATGATCGGCTGGGTCTTGATGTAGTCGGCGGAATGGCAGGCGGTGCAGTTGTTCTGCGCCACGTCGAGATTCGGTCCGGGTTTCAACGTCGCGGTCTCTTCCGGCAGCTTGTAGTCGACCGGCGCGGCGTTCGCCGCCACGACACCGGCGATGGCGAGCGGAGCAAGCGCGAGGAGGAAGATTGTCTTCATGATTTCCTCCTTCAGGCCACGGTGACGCGGGTGGTTTCGATGACGTTGCGCAGATAACCGGCCGGATTCCACCGCGCCTCCGCCGGTTGCACCGCGCCGGCATTGTTGGTGGCGCGCACTTTCAATTCGTAAGACCCGGCTGCGAGCTTCACCGGCAGCGTCCATTCGCGGAAGGAATATTTGCCGAGATCCTTGCCGAGCTTGGCCGGCGTCCAGGTCTTGCCGCCGTCGGTCGACACTGCGACCTCCTTGATGCCCTGGCCGCCGTCGAAGGCGATGCCCTTCAGCCTGGTGCTGCCGGCTTTCAGTTTGGCGCCGTCGGTGACGCTGGTGATGAAGGAGCGCACCGTGAAGCGGTTGATCGGGATCGTCGCTTTCGGCGCCGTGCCGGGATCGACGCAATTGCAGTCGTTGTCGGGAATGCGATAGGCCGATTTCATCCAGAAGCCGTCATAGACGCCGTCGATCACCGTGATCTCGTTGAGGTGCTTGACCCAGTAGGTGCCGTAATAGCCGGGCACCACCAGCCGCAGCGGGAAGCCGTTGAGCACCGGGAGTTCGTCGCCGTTCATGCCGTAGGCCAGCATCACCTCGCCGTCACGGGCGTGGTCGAGATCGAGCGCCTTGACGAAATCCGGCGTCTTGTCCGAGACCGGACCGTCCATGCCGCCGAATGTCACCTGCTTGGCGCCGGCCTGGACGCCGGCCATGTCGAGCACGGTCTTCAGCGGCACGCCGCGCCAGCGCGCATTGCCCATGGCGCCGTTGGCGAGCTGGCCACCCGCCACGCGCGGAGTGGAGAAGCCGCGGCTGTTGCCGGAACATTGATTGACGGCGACGATCTCGGTCGCCTTCATCTTGCGGATGTCCTGCAGCGACAGTTTCAGCGGCTTGTCGACCTTGCCCTTGACCTCGAGCGTGAACTTGTCGGGATCGATATTGGTGGGAACGTCGGCGAGGTGATAGCGCACGAAGAACGCGTTGTTCGGCGTGATCGGTCCGTCATTGAAGACTGAAAACGGCGTCTCGAGCTGCGGCGGACGGCTGGTCAGGCCGATCATGGCCCGCTTCTGCGGATATTTCACCAGCGGTCGCTCGCCATTCTCGAATGGCAAGGTCACGGACTCCAGCGCGAACGCCCTGGGTGAACTGAAACCTGTCACAAGCGCAGCCATACCGGCACGCTTGATCAACTCCCGTCGATCAATCATTGGGCTTCCTCCGAAGCTTCTTTTCGACCCCGGTCGCCACCGGAATCGGAAAAACATTCTTCGGCGGAGCCCTGCAGAAGTCAAACCATGCTTTCGGCGCACCCCGCTGCAGTGCGGGAAGCACGGCAGACGTTCAAATGGAAAATCCCGGCCGCAGGGCAGCCGGGATTTCCAGTCGAATGCAGGCGCGATCAGTAGGCGCAGACGTTGATCGTGCGGTAGCGCGGGCCGAACGGCGTCGCCACCAGCTGGCTCACGTAGCAGCCGCCGTCGACCACGCCGAAGCCGAGGCCAATGTGGTGATGATGGAAGCCCCAGCCGCCACCCCAGCCACCGCCCCAGCCCCACGGCTTGGCGGAGGCAGCGGTCGGCGCCAGCGCGACGGCGCTCAGCGAAGCTGCGGCAAGGAGTCCAAGAGCGAACTTACGAAACATGGTCATTCTCCAAATGTTGCGGCCCGAGAGCGTTTTGCCTGGGGCGCGGGTTGCAGTGTTACCCACCGCCCATCAGACGCAGGCTGTCGAAGGCGGGTTCGGTTCTGCTTATGGAGAATTTCCTGAACGGACATTCAGATGTGCTGGAAATCACACGGCGATTTCGACCGGCGCCGGCCGCGTGGAATCGGGCAGCGACAGCGCGAGCGCATCGACCAGGGCAGCCAGCGCCTTCGCTTCCGCGACCACGCGGACCGTCATCGGCTCGGCGCGTCCGCGAATCTCGACCTCCCGCTGCGGCAGGTCATCCTCCGCCAGCCCTGCCGTAACGCGGACCTCTTCGGAAATCGCTGCCTCGCAAGCCAGTGACTTCGTCATGTCCTGCAATCGTGCCGCGACATTGACGGGGTCACCGAGCGCGGTGAAAACCATATGATCGCGGTAGCCGATGTCGCCGACGATCACCTCGCCGCCGTGAATGCCGATGCCGAAACGGATCGGCTCGCGCAGATCGTGGCTGAGGAATTCATTCAATTCGTCGATATTGGCCGAGATCATCGCCGCTGCGCGCAACGCCTGGCGGCAAGCGAGCTGTGCCGTGGTGCCGAGCCCGAACAGCGCCAGCATGCCGTCGCCGAGGAATTGATTGGGCCGTCCGCCGCATTCCATCACCGCTTGCGCGACCGCGGCGAGGAAGCGGTTGACGACGAACACGGTGTCGAACGGCAGCCGCTTCTCGGCCAACTGGGTTGAGCCGCGCATGTCGACGAACAGGCTGACGAGATAGCGCTCCTGGCCGATCCGCGCCGGGTTGGAGGCATGAGTGTTGGCCGTTGTCGTGCTCGGCAGGAACAGCTGGAAGAACGACAGGTTCTCGGTCGGCCTGAGCTGACAGGCGAGACGGATCGAGGGATCGCTGGCACCCACCCGCGCCAGCACGAAAGCCTCGCGCTGCGACGGCTCCGGCAGCGCGCTGCAATCGCCGATGATGCGGATGCGGCAGGTCGAGCAGCGCGCGCGTCCGCCGCAGACGCTGGCATGCGGGACGTTGTTGCGCAGGCTCGCCTCGAGCACGCTCATTCCCTTGGGCACCCGCACGGTGCGGCCGTTGCCGTAGGACAATGCGATCATGCCGCCGCGCCGCTCGAGGAGCACGCGCACGCCGCGCGCCAGCACGACGAGGCCGAGCAGGACGAAATATCCGTGCAGGAAACCGTCGGTGATGGTGTCGAGCGTGTTTTGCTCGGCGGCCGTCCCGACCTGCTGCCGGCCCAGATTCCTGATGCGCCAGTCCGGATCGTCGGCGTCCGCGATCACCATCTGGCCGCCCTGATAGAAGCCGAGCAGCGCCAAGGTCGGGACCAGCACGGCGCCAGCAAGCAGGAACGGCGCAAGGCGCTTGTAGAACGGCTTCATGCGCAGCCAGAAATGCAGGCCGATACAGCCATGCACCCAGGCAATGACCAGCACCGCCGACATCTCCAGGGTCTTTACCGGGTAATAAGCGACCCAGAACGCGTAGAGCTCCTGCGGATAGAGCTTCTGATGCCCGAACATCGTCTGTGCGACATGCACGCCGACGATATGTGCGGCAACGAGGGCGGGGATGCTCAGGCCAAGCACGAGCTGCAGCGGCTCGACCGTCTTCCAGCTGAACTGGCGGCGCTGGTACATCGCCCAGACGCCGAGCACAAAATGAACCAGCATCGCGGCATAGAGCGCCATCCCGACCGGAGGGAATTGCCAGAACAGAGTATGATAGTAGACGCCCTCGGCCAGCGCGTTCATCGAGATGTTGCCGAGCGCGTGGTTGAGGAAATGGCTGAGAAGATAGGCGAACAGGATCACGCCGCAGGCGAGGCGAACCTGGCGCACGCCGATGCCTTCGAGTTTCTTCCTGATCTGTTCGGCTGAAAACCTGGCCATTTCCACCATTATCGGCGATCGGTTGCTTTCATTCCACTTCAATTGTCACTTCTCACACGCGTTTATGTGACGCGGCGCGTGGGCCGCCCTCACCATGCGTTGACAGCCCCTATGGCATCGGCAAGAAAGCGCCGTGACATCGCTTCCCCCAAGAAAAATGCCCGATCGGGCCGCACGCCGGTGGCTATTGACCGCCGTGATGGTGATCGTGGCCATGACCGCCTTGCGGATCGCATGGGCGCATCTGATCGAGCTGCGCACCGACGAGGCCTATTACTGGACCTGGTCGAAGGAGCATGTGCTGTCCTATCTCGATCATCCGCCGATGGTCGCCTGGTTCATCCGGATCGGAACCGCGATCTTCGGCGACACCAATTTCGGCGTGCGCTTTGCCGGCATCGCCGCGATGCTCTGCATGCAGTTGCTGCTCGCCGACATCGTTCATCGCGTCACGCATGACTGGCGCGCGATCGTCTTCGCATTGTTGATGCCGGAAGCTGCGCTGTATTACGGGCTGTTGATGGCGAAGGTCGCGCCCGACACCGCGCTGATCCCGTTTGCGGTGGCGACGATCTGGTCGCTGGTGCGGCTAGCCGAGAGCGGCGACCAGCGCTGGTGGCTCGCGGCCGGCGTGTTCGGTGGACTGTCGCTGCTGTCGAAGTTCACCGGCATCCTGCTGGTGCCGGCGGTGCTGGCGTTCATGCTGGTGCCGGACTGGCGGCTGCGCCAGTTGCGTTCGCCATACCCGTGGCTTGCGGTGGTGATCGCGATTCTCATCTTCTCGCCCGTGCTGATCTGGAATTATCAGCACGACTGGGCGACCTTCCGTTTCCAGTCGGTGCGCGCCACGACATCCTACGGGCTCTCGCTGCGCACCTTCGGCGACTTCATCGGGCTTGCAATGGGGACTGGTCGGCTTCGTGCTGTTTCCGGTGGTGCTGGTCGGCGTCGCACTGACCGCCTGGCGCGGTTATCGCACCCGCGAGCCGGTGGCGATCCTGCTCTCGACCGCGGTCATCATCCCGTTCGCCTATTTCCTGGTGAAGTCGCTGACCTTACGGGTCGGCGACACCTGGCCGATGTTCCTGTGGCCGGCCGGCATCGCCGCCGCTGCGATCAACGTCGCCGTGCTGCCGGGCGAAGACTGGCGCGCGAGGATTATCCGGGCGACGCCGTTCTGGGCCAAGACATCTGTGATCACCGGCATCGGCTTCATCGTGATCGTGTTCGTCTACTATGTGGCGACGCCATTCAATTTCATCGGTCGCATCGATCCGGTCGGCAGCGAGGCCGGCTTTGACGAGTTGGCGGCGGACGTCGAAGCAGAGTTGCAAAGAGCCGGCGCGACCTGGATCGCGACCACGGACTATCGCACCAATTCGATGCTGCGCTGGTATTTCCGGGGACGGGTGCCCGTCATCGAGGTGACCGAACGCGGCCGCTTCATGGGCTTTGCCGATCCCGGCATGGATCGCGTCAAGGGCCATCCCGGCCTCTATGTCGCGCGCGCCTACGACTATCTGCTGCCGATCTGGGGTCTGACCGGCGCCAGGCGTGAGCGCCTCGGACAGGTCGACCGGGTCTGGCGTGGGAAGGTCGAAGACACCTACACGCTGGAAAAGATCACGGGCTGGACGCCCGAATTGTCGCCACCGCCGGATACGCCTTTTTTCCGCTGGCGCGTGCTGGCGGGCAATGCAAGACAAGACGCAATTGCCTTCAACAACAGTCGCGACAAGCGACGCATCCCGGGAGACGTCCGTGAAATCTGTTCGGATGGCAGCTCTTCTACTGTCGCTTTGCGCATCTGAGCCTGCCGGCTAGTGCCGCCGAATACCCTGATCACGCCATCAAGATGATCGTGCCGTTCGCCCCCGGCGGCGGCACCGACGTGCTGGCGCGGATCATCGCGCAAAACCTCAACAGCAAATGGGGCCAGCCGGTCGTGGTCGAGAACCAGCCGGGCGCCTCGGGCGCGATCGGCACCCGCGCGGTGATGAATGCCGCGCCCGACGGCTACACGCTGCTGATGGCGTCCACCGGCGCGCTGATGGCGGTGTCGGCGAGCGCCGACGCCAAGCGAGCCGTTCGACGTCAACAAATATCTCTCGCCGATCGCGATCGGCGCGGCGCCGCCTTATCTCCTCGTCGCAAGCCCGAACCTGCCGGTGAAGACCACGGCGGATCTGATCCGCTACGCCAAGGAAAAGCCGGAAGGCTTGACCTTCGGCTCGTCGGGTGTCGGCGCCGCCTCGCATCTGTCGGGGCTGCTGTTTGCAAGCCAGACCGGAATCAAGATGCTGCATGTGCCCTACAAGGGCACGGGACCCGCGGTCACCGATCTCCTCGGCGGCCGGATCGACGTGATGTTCGCGCCGGGACCGGTGGTGCAGCAATTCGTGCAGTCCGGCCAGTTGAAGGCGCTCGGCGTCACCGACACAGAGCGTTCGAAATTCTATCCCGATGTGCCTGTCGTGGCCGATGCGGTGCCGGGTTACGAATCCGTCGGCTGGTTCGGCCTGCTGGGGCCGGCCAGGATGCCGCCCGATATCGTCAAGACAATCAACGAAGTCATCGTTGCGGCGATGCAGACCCAGGAATTCCGGGATCACCTCGCGACGCTGGGGGCCGAGCCGCGGCCGCAAACGCCGGAAGAGTTCGCCCGCTACATCAACGCCGACGTCGCGAAGTGGACGAAGATCGTCAAAGACAACAACGTGCAATTGCCGGGAGGAAAGTGAGTCATGCGTCTTGCAACGTTTGTCGATCCGCAAAAAGGGAACGACGCGCGATTCGGCATCGTCAGGGGCGATGATATCGTCGACGTCGTCGCTGCGGCGGACGCGCTACATCGTGCCGTCCCGGCGACGTCGGTGAAGCTTGCGATCACCAGCGGTGCACACACGATCGCTGCTCTGAAAGATTTGGTTGCCGCGGCCGAACACGCAAAGCTGTCGCGTCCCATCGCCGGCCTCAAATTCCTGCCGCCGATCCCGGATCCCTCGAAATTCTTTTGTGTCGGCAAGAACAACAAGAAGCATCGCGAGGAACTCGCCGCCAACAAGATGCTGACGGAAGTGCCGAACGAGCCGACCGGCTTCATCAAGCTGATCAGCACCATGTCCGGCGACGGCGACGAGGTGGCGCGGCCGGAGGGCATCGTCAAGCTCGATTACGAGCCGGAGCTTTGCTACGTCCTCGGCAAGCGCGCGCATGGCGTGAAGAAGGCCGAGGCGATGGATTATATCTCCGGCTTCACGCTGACCAACGATGTCAGTGCGCGCGAAATCCAGCAGCGCGAGGTCGCCTCCGGCAGCCGGTTCTGGACCGCCAAGAACATGCCGGGCTTTGCGCCGGTCGGGCCGTACGTTCTCACCATGGACGAGGTGCCGGACACCGAGAACCTGTGGGTGACCTGCGAGGTCAACGGCAAGCCGCGCCTGCGCTCGAACACCGGCGACTATCTTTACAAGATCGCGGATGTGCTGGAGCATTTTTCGCGCTATGTGGTGTTCGAGCCCGGCGACCTCATCGCGATGGGGGCGCCGAGCGGCGTTGCGGTCGGCCAGCCCAACGCGGACGAGCTTTATTTGCGTCCGGGCGACGATATGGTGATTGCCTTCGAAGGACTGATGCGACTTCGCACGAAGATCGTGGCGCCGAAATAAGAGGTGACGGACATGACAGCAACCGACGACCTCGCCCAAAAATACGACGTCATCGCCGAGGATCTCGAATATGGCCGCGTCGACGGCGCGCCGTTGATTGCGCGGCTGTATCGACCGCGAGGCGCTGCCGGCTTTGCGTCAATGGTGAACGTCCATGGCGGCGCCTGGGTCGCCAACGACCGCTTGCAAATGGCCGTCATCAACGAGGCGATCGCGGCATCCGGTACGGCGGTGCTGGCGCTCGATTTTCGCATGCCGCCGGTGGCGGCCTATCCAGCCTCGATCGCCGATATCAATCTCGGCATCCGGTGGCTCAAGGCCAACATCGGCAAATGGGGCGGCGATGGAAACCGCGTTGGCGGGATCGCCGGCTCGAGCGGTGGACATCAGCTCTGGCTGAACGTGATGCGGCCGCGCGATCCCAGATACACGGCGCATAAGCTTGCCGGCGATGTCGATGCCAGTCTCGATTTCGTCGTGGTGTGCTGGCCGATCTCGGATCCCGTGGCGCGTTACAAGATGGCGCGCGAGACCGGCAACGAGCGGCTGGTGAAGAATCACGACGCCTACTTCCTGACCGAGGCCGCGATGGCGGAAGCCAATCCGCAGAGCATCCTGGAGCGCGGCGAGGCGAAGAACCTGCCGCCGGCGTTGATCATCCAGGGCACCGCCGACAACAACGTGACGCCTGATATGCCCGACAGGTTCGTCGCCGCCTACACCAGGGCCGGCGGGAAGATCACGTTGCGGAAATTCGAAGGCGAGCCCCACACGTTCATTGTGCTGAACCCGACTGGTCCCGCATCGGTCGAGGCGATCGGCCTGATCGTCGATTTCGTGCGAGAGCAGACCAAGCGTTAGTCCTCGTCGTCGCGCTTCCTCAACAGGTCTTTCGCGAGATCGGTCAGCGCCGGCCGCGGCAGCGCCGTGAACGGCAGTGGGCGGGTCACGTCGATGGCGGCGAGCCCGAGGCGAGCGGTGAGCAGCCCGTTCAGCATGCCTTCGCCGAGCCGCTGCGAGAGTTTGGCCGCCAATCCATGGCCGAGCATCTGCTGCACCAGGCTGTCGCTCGCGGCCATGCCGCCGGTAATGGCGAGATGCGCGATCACATGACGCAGCAGGCGGATCATGCCGAGCGCGCCGGGCCGGCCGCCATAGAGCCGTGCGAGCTGGCGGATCAGCCGCAGCGCGGCCACGAACACGAAGATGATGTCGATTGCCGCGCGCGGGCTGATCGCGGTCACGATGGAAACGCGCTGTGCGGCGGTGGAGACCAGCCGTCGCGCCTCCTGGTCGAGCGGGCTCATCAGCTCGCGCTCGGCCAGCTTGATCATATCGGCGCCGTCGATGATGTCCTCGGCATGGGAGGCCAGGGCGTTACGGGCGCGCGCCAGCCGTGGGTTCTGGTGCGCGAGCTTGAGCAGGTCGCGCAGGATGGTGCGGCTCTCGTTGCGGTCGTCGCTGAGCAGGACGGCGGCCGCTCGTGCATGCAACTGCTCGATGGTCGCAAGCCGCACCAGCGCGGTGAGCTCGCGCATCGTGATCACGCCGAGCGCGAGCGCGGCCGCGGCAGTCAGGGCAATGCCGAGCAGCCCAAGGCCTTCGCTGCGCGCGAACAGATCCTCGATCAGATTGACGGTGCCGAGCCCAAGCCCGAGCAGCACGAGGCCTGCGACCGCGCCCCAGAACAGCGTGCCCCAGCCAAAGCCGCGCCGCGGCACAACGGGACTATCGATCGGCACCGGCAATTGCGGCTCAACCTCCGGCGTGATCCGCACCGTGCCGCGCGCGGGACGTCCGGCCTCGTCGCTATCGACCATGACGACATTCTGGTCGTCGAGCCGGAAGGTCGCTGGCTTGCGGGGCTTCGATCGGTCGGTCATTGCAATCGGTCTCCGATCAGGAACTGCAGCGCCCGGTCGAGGCGGATGTGAGGCAGCGCGGGCTCGCCCTGACCGTCGCGCTCCAGCACCGGTGGGCGGAAGCGCAGGAAGCGGAAGTCGCTTGCGTCGGGGGATGCGCTGGACAGGCCGCGGAACGCGCCACTGAACAGCGCCTCGGGGTCGGCGGGCAGGTCGCCCGGAAAGGTCGCAACCTCGGTATTGCCATCGAATGTCTCGCCGCCGGCATTCTCTCCCGGAATTGGCATGCCCGTGATGGCCGGCAGCTTGTCGCGACCGCGCGTCACGATGGCTTCTTTCGTGGCCCGCACGGCCGCAAGCGCCACCACGTCGATCGCAGCACCCGTCGCTTCCGCCCGCGCCACCGCGCGGCTCACCGCGCGCCGCAGCACGGCCTCGAGGCGGTCATGGCTCAGATGATGCAGATGGTCGGCCTTGGTCGCCGCAAACAGGATGCGGTCGATGCGCGGCCGGAACAACGTCGAGATGATCGTGCTGCGTCCGATCCGGAAGCAATCGAGGATGCCGGCCAGAGCCGCCTCGAGATCGTGCAGCGCCTCGGGACCGGAGTTGAACGCGGCCAGCGCGTCGACCAGCACGATCTGGCGGTCGAGCCGGGCGAAATGATCGCGGAAGAACGGCCGCACCACCACGTCCTTGTAGGCCTCGTAGCGCCGCGCCATCATCGTCCACAGCGAACCTTCGGGCGCCACGCCGTCGGCGGGGACGTCGAGCGGCGCGAAGGTCAGCGCGGGCGAAGTTGCGAGATTTCCCGGCATCAGGAAGCGGCCGGGCGGCAGCAGGCTCATGGCGAAGCGCTCGTCGCGGCAGGCGCGCAGATAATCCGTGAACAGTTTCGCCGACAGCCGCGTGGCCTGCTCGTCCTCCCGGCCTCGCGGATCGAGCGCCGCAAGCTGCGCGTGCCATTCCGCCGCAAGGTGCGCGCGGGGCGCCTCACGCGACAGCGCGAGGCTTTCGCTCGCCCATTGCTCATAGCTCTTGCTCAGCAGCGGCAGGTCAAGCAGCCACTCGCCGGGATAGTCGACGATGTCGAGCGTCAGCGTACGGTCGGCGCCGTTGCGGCGCTGATAGTCGATCACGAGCCGCAACTCGCTGATGTCGACCGTCGAACTCGGCCAGCGCCGTTCCTCGACCAGGGTGCGCAGATGGTTCTCGTAGTCGAACCGCGGCACGGCGTCGTCGGGCTGCGGCGCGAGTTCGGCGCGAGCAATGCGGCCGGAGTTCATGGCCTCGAAGACCGGAAACCGGCCGCCCCGCGTCAGCCCGTGGATCAGCGCGGTGATGAACACGGTCTTGCCGGCGCGCGACAGGCCGGTGACGCCGAGCCGCACCGTCGGGTTGAAAAAGCTCTCGCCGTAGTCGAGCAGTGCCCGCGCCGACAGGCGCGCTTCCTCGACGATGTCGGTAAAATTCGGTGGCATCCGGGGAGGGCTCGAATGGGGGGTGTTGACGCAAATCAAAAGGTGGCGATTTGGGCCGCGAAATCAAGCTTCACAGATTGGCCGCGATTGGCCATAAACGGAACGAAAGCTGCTCTTGAACGCTTCATTGACCGTTACGACCTATGATGCAAATGTGGGATAGTTGAAGTTCGCGTGTCATGACCGTCTTCCGCCTGAAACAGCTTGCCTCGACCTCGGTCCATGCCGCCGCCGGCATGATCGGCTGGCATTACGACCGCGCCGAACTGATCGCCGATGGCATCGTCCACGCGATCGGCATCGTGTTCGGGTTGATCGCCGCGACCGTGCTGATCGTGCTCGCCGCGATTTATGCCCACGCCATCGACATCGTCGCCGCCTCGATCTATGTCGCCGGCCTGTTGTCGATGCTGGTGTTCTCGGCCACCTATAATCTCTGGCCGGTGTCGCGCGCCAAATGGGTGCTGCGCCGGTTCGATCACTCCGCGATCTATCTCCTGATTGCCGCCACCTACACGCCGTTCATCCTGGAGCTCCGGGAAAGCGTGTTCGCGCTGTCGCTGCTGGCCGGCGTCTGGTGCGTCGCGATCTTTGGCATTGTGCTCAAGCTCGGCTGGCCCGGCCGGTTCGACCGCCTCTCGGTCGGGCTTTATCTCGCGCTCGGCTGGAGCGGCCTGATGCTCTACGACCGCGTGGTTTCGGCACTGCCGCAAATGGCGCTGTGGTGCGTGCTGGCCGGCGGCGCGCTGTATAGTCTCGGCGTCATCTTTCATGCCTGGCGGCGGTTGCGCTTCCAGAACGTGATCTGGCATTGTTTCGTCCTGTTGGGGGCGGCCTGCCATTACACCGCGGTGCTCGCCCTGGTTCTGGCCTGACGGCGAACGAGGAGGGGGCGCGATGCAGGTGACCGGCAAGGTCGTGGTGGTCACCGGCGGCGCCAACGGCATCGGCAGGGCGCTGTGCGAAGCCTTTCATGGCGCCGGGGCAGCCAAGGTCGTCGTCACGGACATCGAGGGCGCGGGCGCGCGCGCCGTCGCGGCCGCCGTCAACGGCGCGGCCTTCCAGTGCGACGTCGCGAAGGAAAAGGACATCCTCCACGTCATCGACGAAACCGAGCGGCAGTTCGGCCCGATCGCGCTGTTCTGCTCCAATGCCGGCATCGGCGGCGGCTTCGATCCGCTGTCGGTCAATGCCGGCGGCACCTCGGACGAGCCGTTCGCGCGGAGCTGGGCGATCCATGTGATGGCGCATGTCTATGCCGCGCGGCACCTGATCCCGCGCTACAAGGCGCGCGGCGGCGGCTATTTCCTCAACACCATTTCCGCGGCCGGCCTGTTGTCGCAGGTCGGCAGCCCGGCCTATTCCACCACCAAGCATGCCGCGGTCGGCTTTGCCGAGAATCTGGCGATCTCGCACCGCGCCGACGGCATCAAGGTCTCGATCCTCTGTCCGCAGGGGGTCGACACCAACATGCTGCGCGCGATCCCGAAGGGACCGCAATCCGGCGACGGCGATTTGTCGCCTGAGCAGGTGGCGCAGGATGTATTAAAAGGCCTGGAGCAGGAGACCTTCGTGATTCTGCCGCATCCGCAGGTGCTCGGCTATATGCGCAAGAAGACGGAGAATTACGACCGCTGGATCGCGGGCATGGCGAAGATCCAGGCGAAGCTGCGCGAGACGTACGGGAAATGACCAGAGAATCTTAACATACTTTCACTGGTGTCGCATGAACTGGTGGCCATTCGGGGGAAGTTCGACGACGCAAGAACAGCTTTCGTTTCTCGATGAGATCGAGAAGCGCGCGAAGCAATATCTCGACGACGTCGACAATGGAAAGTTCGTCTATCCCGCCTGCAAACGCGCGGCGTCCGATCATGCCGGCGACGAGCCCTCGATTTGCGATCACACCAGGCTGGAGGCTTTCCGGTATCTCCTCAGCGTGCCGCGACGCGAGTTCGTTCTGCTCGCAGAACCCGACCAGCAAACCGCGCTGCTGAACGGCTATCTGCGCCAGCTGCCGCACGACCAGACCGTGATCGAATTCACCGGCAATACCTCCGCCGATCTCGCCATCGCCATCCTCGCCGGCTTCAACTGGCTGGTTCAATGCGCGGTGCAGGCCGGCGCCGATCCGAAGGAGTTTCTGGGCGCGCTGCGCAACTTCCGTAAAGTTGCGTCCTCGGCGCAGAAATGGTGGGCGATGGACGGCGCCAGAGAGCGCTATGCCGAAATGCTCGCGGCCAAGCAGGAGCCGCCGCTGTTCATCAATCTGGTGTGGACCGACTATACGCGGATGGCGAACGAGATCGCGGCGGCGCGGGTGGCGAAGCGCTAGCGGCGGTAACCGAGGCGGGGACGGCGTCACATACTCATTCGTCATGCCCGGCCTTGAGCCGGGCATCCACGTCTTACTTACCACCTGCAACAAAGACGTGGATGGCCGGGACAAGCCCGGCCATGACGATGGATAGACGCTTCGTGTCAGCTCTTCTGCGTGTAGAGCAGCGGCACCGCGGAATCGACGATCACCTCGACCAGGCTCGTGCCCTTGTGCGCCAGCGCGCGCTTCAGCGCCGGAGCGAGTTCGGATGATTTGCTCACACGCACGGCGTCGCAGCCATGGCCTTCGGCGATCTTGACGAAGTCGATGCCGGGCAGGTCGAGGCCCGGGACGTTGCGGACCTGCATCACCTGGCTGAACGAGCGCATCGCGCCATAACCCGCATTGTTCACGACCACGACCGTGAGCGGCACGTTCCGCTGCGCCGCGGTCCATAGCGCCTGGATCGAATACATCGCCGAGCCGTCGCCGATCAGGCACACGGTGCGGCCCTTGGCGCGGCCGAGCGCCATCCCGACCGCGGCCGGCAGGCCGTAGCCGAGCCCGCCGCTCGCCATGGTGTAGAAACTGTCCTGGCCGGGCATCGCGAGGTGCTTGTTCATCGCGGGCCGGTGCGACGGCACTTCTTCCACCAGCGCCATGTCGTCGGACATTGCCTGCGACAGCGCATGCATCAAATATTCGACCGGGATCGGATCGGCGGCAGCCGGCGCGGGTGCCGGCTTGCGCCCTGCGGGAGCCGCGCGCTTGCTCTCAGGGAAGCGCAGCCAGCAACGCCGACAGCGCCGGCTTCATGGTCGCAATGATGCTGGTGCCGACCGGCGTGTAGGCGGCGGCGTTGCCGTCTTCGGTGATCTGGAAAATCGTGGCGCCGCCATCGAAGATCGCGGCATGACCTTCGACGTGGAAGGTGAAGACGGGCGCGCCGACCACGATGACGAGGTCGTAGTCGCGCAGGGCCTCCGACACCTGTCCTGGCGATGCCGGCAGGAAGCCGGCGAATTGCGGATGCCGCTCCGGAAAGGAGCAGCGCGCCGAGAACGGGCTGACCCAGACAGCGGCTCTTGCTTTCTCCGCCACCTGCACCATCAGATCGACGGCTTGCGCGCGATCGACCGCAGGACCGACGACGAAGACAGGATGCTTGCTCGCCGACAGCGCGGCCACCAGCGCCTTCATCGCATCGGCATCAGGGCCGAGTTCGCGGCTCACCTGGCGAGCCGCAAGCGGCTGCGCCGGATGCGTCCAGTCGTCGATCGGCACCGAGACGAAGGTCGGTCCGCACGGCGGCTGCATCGCGGTGTAATAGGCCCGCGCGATCGCGGCCGGTACGTCCTCCGGGCGCGCCGGCTCGACGCTGTATTTCACGTAGGGCCGCGGAAATTCGGAGGCGCGCTCGGAATAGAGGAAGGGTTCGAGCGGCAGGATCGAACGCGCCTGCTGGCCCGCGGTAATCACCAATGGCGTCTGGTTGCGATAGGAGGTGAAGATGTTGCCGAGCGCATTGCCGAGGCCGGCGGCAGAATGCAGGTTGACGAAACCGGCGTTGCGGGTTGCCTGCGCGTAGCCGTCGGCCATGCCGACCACGCTCGCTTCCTGCAGGCCCAGCACATAGTCGATGTCGTCCGGCCAGTCCGACAGGAACGGCAGTTCGGTCGAGCCGGGATTGCCGAAGACTTTTTTGATGCCGAAGGCGCGCAGCAGGTCGAATGTCGCCTGCTTGACGGTGACTGTTTTGGTTGGGTCTTTGGCTTGCCTGCGCGACACGGATGGTTACCTCAGCATTCGTCATTGCGAGGAGCGAAGCGACGAAGCAATCCAGACTGTTCCCGCGGAGGCAGTCTGGATTGCTTCGCTTCGCTCGCAATGACGGTTCACCACGTCGCCGTCCCCTTCATGGTCGGCTGGCCCTCGGCATTCGCGATCCACAGCTCCAGGCCGCCGCCATTCTCATTGGCGTTGACGGAGAACTCGGCGCCTTCGAACAGCGGCTGCACGCCGCGATAGCTGAGCTTCTATCGGCGGCGAGCCGCCATGCAGCTTCGCCGCCAGCTCGACGATGAAGGCCGCCTGCAGCGGTCCGTGGAAGATCAGGCCAGGGTAACCCTCGACCTTGGTGACGTAGTCGCGGTCGTAATGGATGCGGTGGCCATTGAAAGTCAGCGCCGAGTAACGAAACAGCAGCACCGGATCGGCCATGTGCGTCTCGCGATGCTTGGCGACCGGCGGCGGAGGCGGCGCCTTGGCGGGCGAAGCCTGCGCGCCTCCCATCTCGCGATAGACGATGTCCTGGCGCTCGCGGATCGCGGTGCCGCGCGGCGTTGTGACGACGTGCTCGACCGCGACGAAGCACAGTGTGCCGGTCGAGCCGGTCTTGATCGTGACATCCGAAATCCGCGAGGTGCGCTTCGGCTCGTCGCCGACGCGGAGCGCATCGAAAAACTCCAGCTCGCCGCCGGCCCACATCCGGCGCGGCAGCGGCACCGGCGGCAGGAAGCCGCCACGTGTGGGATGTCCGTCAGGTCCGAGCATCTCCATCGGAAACACCGGCTGGGCCAGGCACCAATGCACCGTGAACGGTGCGGCGTCACCGTCTTTGGGCTCGCCGACCTCCTGGAATAACGTCGCGCGCAGGCCCATCACCAGATGCGAAGTGACGACATCGGTCGCCTCGGCCGAGCGCCCGATCCATTGCCTGAGATGATCGAGATCGAGCGTTTCGCTCATGACGATTTCCGTGCGCGCGGCGCGTCGATCGCGACGTGCTCGTCGATCGCAGGCACCGCGCCATATATGCGCGGCTCCCCGACAAAGATCGCGGCCGGCGCTGAATAGGTGACGACGCCCTTCGGGGTCTCGACCTCGATGCGACGTAGATGCGGATGTACCGTGAGGTCGGCCATGCTGTTGACCTCGCCAAACGCGATGTCGGCGTCGTCGAGCCGCTGGATCAGTTCGTCACGGTTCAGCGATCCAAAGACATCGGCGACGATCTTGTCGGTGAGCGGACGATTGCGCACGCGTTCGGAAATGTTGGCGAGCCGCGGATCACTGGGCAAATCGGGTTGCTTCAAGACCTCGGCGCAGAGCTTCTTCCATTCACGCTCGCTCTGGATCGAGATCAGAATGTCCTTGCCGTCCTTTGACTGGAACACGCCATAGGGCGCGATCGAGGGATGGGCGAGACCAATGCGCTGCGGCGGGTTGCCGGCTTCCGAGTTGATCAGGGGCACCGCGAGCCAGTCGGCCATCACGTCGAACATCGAAATGCGGATGTCGGCGCCCTTGCCGGTGCGGGTGCGCGCGAACAGCGCTTCCAGGATCGCGGCATGCGCGGTGGCGCCGGTCGAGATATCGACGACGGAGATGCCGACCCGGGATGCTCCCTCGGGCCCGCCAGTGATCGAGGCAAGCCCGCTCTCGGCCTGGATCAGGAGGTCGTAGGCCTTGCGATCCTTGTACGGGCCCTCGTCGCCATAGCCTGAGATGGTGCAGCAGATCAGCGCCGGATAGTCCTTGCGCAGGCGCTCGCGCGAGAAGCCGAGCTTGTCCATCGAGCCGGGCTTGAGATTTTGCAGCAGCACGTCGGCGCCTGATATCAGCGCCTCGAGCTGCTCGCGTCCGCCTTTGGTCGAGAGATCGATTGCGACCGACTGCTTGCCGCGGTTGAGCCATACGAAATAGCTGCTCTGGCCCTTGGCGGCCGTGTCATAGCCGCGGGCGAAATCGCCCTCGGGGCGCTCGATCTTGATGACGGTGGCGCCGGCATCCGCCAGGCGCGACGAACAGAATGGCGCGGCGACCGCCTGTTCCACGGCAATGACGGTAATTCCCTCGAGCGGCAGCATGATCGTTTCTCAATAAGAGCGGGGCATGCCGAGCACGTGCTCGGCGATGAACGACAACACCAGATTGGTCGAAATCGGCGCGACCTGGTAGAGCCGCGTCTCGCGGAACTTGCGCTCGACGTCATATTCCTCGGCGAACGCGAAGCCGCCAAAGGTCTGCACGCAGGCATTGGCCGCGTCCCAGGCCGCATCGGCCGCCAGCATCTTGGCCATGTTGGCTTCCGCGCCGCAGTCCTCTCCCGCCTCGTATTTGCGGGTCGCTTCCTTCACCATCAATTCGGCGGCGCGCATCGCGGCATAGGCTTTTGCGATCGGAAACTGGATGCCCTGGTTCTGGCCGATCGGCCGGCCGAACACCGAGCGCTCCTTGGCGTAGTTGGTGGCCTTGTCGATGAACCATTTGGCGTCGCCGATGGATTCCGACGAGATGAGAATGCGTTCCGCATTCATGCCGGACAGGATGTAGCGAAAGCCCTTGCCTTCCTCGCCGATCAGGTTTTCCGCCGGCACCTTCATGTCGGTGAAGAACACCTCCGTGGTGGAGTGGTTCATCATGGTGCGGATCGGACGGATGGTGAGCCCGGCCTTCTTCGCCTCGCGCATGTCGACGAGGAAAACCGAGAGGCCCTCGGTGCGCTTCTTCGCCTGCTCCTTCGCCGTGGTGCGCGCGAGCAGGATCATCAGGTCGGAATATTCGGCGCGGCTGGTCCAGATCTTCTGGCCATTGACGATATAACTGCTGTTGCCCTGCTTCTTGGCGAAGGTCTTCAGCGACGAGGTGTCGGTGCCGCTGGTCGGTTCGGTGACGCCGAAGGCCTGCAGGCGCAGCTTGCCGTCAGCGATCTGCGGCAGCCATTTCGCCTTCTGCTCATCGCTGCCGTGCCGGAGCACCGTGCCCATGGTGTACATCTGGGCGTGGCAGGCGCCGGCATTGCAGCCGGAGTGATGAATCGTTTCCAGGATCGCGGTCGCCGCCGACAGTTTCAGCCCGGCGCCGCCATATTCCTCGGGGATCAGCACCGAGAGGTAGCCGGCCTCGGTCAGCGCGTTGACGAAGTCGGACGGGTAGGCCATCTCGCGGTCGAGCTTGCGCCAGTATTCGCCGGGGAACTGGGCGCAGAGTTTCGCCACCGCGTCGCGGATGTCGGCGTGTTCGTCTTGCTGGTGTTCTTGAGCGCTCATCTGAACTCGGTGGGTAAATCAAGCGCGCGCATCGTGGCAGTGCAGAATGCGCATAGGCGCTCGGACTTTTCATCGCGGGTGAAGACTTCGACGGTGGCGACACCGATCGAGCCCGACATTTGCAGGGTTTTCGCCCGCGCCACAAGCTCGGCCTTGTCACCTGGAGTGAGAAAATTCACCTTCAGCTCGACGGTAACGCCGATCCGCCCCTTCGGCAGGCCCGAGGTAACGGCGATACCGGCAGCGTGGTCGGCGAGCGCGCTGATGACGCCACCGTGGAAATGGCCGAAGAACTGTACGAGGTCGTCACGCCGCGCGACGACCAGTTCCGCGTAGCCCGGTTCGACCTTGACGATGCGGAAGCCGGCAGCGGCGGTGAAACCCTTGGCGTTGACGGCCTGCCGCCAGACTCGGTGGGTTCAGTTCCGCGCTCACGCCGGAATGCGTACCGGCAGGGACTCGATGCCGCGCACGAAACTGGAATAGACCCGCTTCGGCTCGCCCACCACCTCGATGCGGTCGAAGCGCTTCAGCATCTCCTCCCAGACGATGCGGAGCTGCAGCTCGGCGAGCCGCATCCCGACGCAGCGGTGGATGCCGAAGCCGAACGACAGATGGGTGCGCGGACGGGCGCGGTCGATGATGAACTCGTTCGGCCGCTCGATCGCTTCCTCGTCGCGGTTCCCCGAGACGTACCACATCACCACGCGGTCGCCCTTTTTGATCTGCTTGCCGCCGAGCTCGGTGTCCTGCAAGCGCGGTGCGCCGCATATGCGCGAGCGGCGTCTGCCAGCGGATCACCTCCGGCACCATGGAATCGATCAGCTTGGGATTTTCACGGAGCTTCCTGTACTGGTCCGGATTTTCGTTCAGTGCCAGCACCGAGCCGCTCATGGTGTTGCGGGTGGTGTCGTTGCCGCCGACGATGAGCAGGATGATGTTGCCCATCAGATTGTCGGGGTCCATGTGGCGGGTGGCTTCGCTGTGCGCCATCATCGAGATCAGATCGTTGCGCGGCTCGGCATTGACGCGCTCGTTCCAGAGCTTCGACATGTAGGCGTAGCACTCGTCCATTTCCTGGCGGCGCTGCTCCGGCGACTCCACGACGCCGCTCTTGGGCAGCGCGGTGGAGACGTCGGACCAGCGCGTCAGCTTGCGCCGCTCGTCGAACGGGAAGTCGAACAGCGTCGCCAGCATCTGCGTCGTGAGCTCGATCGACACCCGCTCGACGAAATTGAAGGTCTCGTTGCGCGGCAGGTCGTCCAGCACCTTGATCGCGCGGGCGCGGATCAGCTTGGCGAGCTCATCCAGATGCGTCGGCGTGAACATCGGCGACACGGTCTTGCGCTGGGCGCATGGCGCGGCTGGTCCATCGCGATGAAGCTCGGCCAGTCGTAGCCCGCCGGCACGTCGCGGATCGAGATGCCGCCCAGGGTGGAATCGGACGAGAAGATGCCGTGATTGGTGTCGACATGCATGATGTCGTTGTACTTGACGACCGACCAATACGGCTCGATCGGCGCGTTGGTGCAGTAATGCACCGGCTCTTCCTTGCGCAGCCGCTCGAACCACGGCCACAGCGTGTCATTCTGGAACAGCCGCGGCGCGCCGGGATGAAAATCCCTCAGCGGCGTGGAATAGGCTTCCTCGCGCGCGCTTCGCATCAGCTCGGCCTTGTCGGCACGGATCGCGGTCTGGACGTTCATCGTGCTGCATCCCTTGAAGGAGATTGGCGCTCGCACCTTAAGCGGCGATGCGCACCGGCAGGGTCTCGTAGCCCTTGACGAAGCTGGAATACACCCGCTTGGGCTCGTCGACCACCTCAATCTTGTCGAAGCGCTTGAAGATCTCTTCCCAGATGATCTTCAGTTGCAGCTCGGCGAGGCGCATGCCGATGCAGCGGTGAATGCCGAAGCCGAACGACAGATGCGTGCGCGGCCGCGCGCGATCGATCAGGAATTCGTAGGGGCGCTCGATCGCTTCCTCGTCGCGATTTCCCGAGACGTACCACATCACGACCTTGTCGCCCTTCCTGATCTTCTTGCCGTGCAGGTCGAAATCCTCGAGCGCGGTGCGGCGCATATGCGCGAGCGGCGTCTGCCAGCGGATCACTTCGGGAACGAAGGTGTCGAGCAGCGCGTGGTTGTCGCGCAGCTTTTTGTATTGGTCGGGATGCTGGTGCAGCGCGTAGACGCTGCCCGACATGGTGTTGCGCGTGGTGTCGTTGCCGCCGACGATCAGCAGGATCAGGTTGCCGAGGAAATTCTTCGGGTCCATGTCGCGCGTGGCGTCGTTATGCGCCATCATCGACAACAGGTCGGCCTTCGGCTCCTGATTGATGCGCTCCTTCCAGAGCCGCGAGAAATAGCCCGCGCATTCCAGCAACTCTTTCTGCCGCTCTTCCTCGCTCGCAACCAGCCCGCCGGCGCCGGGGATCGTGGTGGCGACGTCGGACCAGCGCGTCAGCTTGCGGCGGTCCTCCCAGGGGAAATCGAACAGCACCGCCAGCATCTGCGTGGTCAGCTCGATCGCGACATGCTCGACGAAATCGAACGCCTCGTTGCGGGGCAGATTGTCGAGACAGCTCGCCGCGCGCTTGCGGATGTTGAGCGCAAGCTCGTCGAGATTGGTCGGCGTGAACATCGGCGCCACGGTCTTGCGCTGCGCGGAGTGGCGCGGCTGGTCCATGGCGATGAAACTCTCGCGCCGGAAATCCGATGGCACGTCGCGGATAGTGATGCCGCCGAGCGACGCGGCGGACGAGAACACCTGATGATTGGTGTCGATGGCCATGATGTCGTTGTAGCGCGTCACCGACCAATACGGGCCGAACATCGACTCCTTGCAGTAGTGGACCGGGTCCTCCTTGCGCAGCCGGTCGAAATACGGCCAGTGCGTGTCGGAGCGAAACAGCTCGGGATCGCCGGGATCGAATTCGCTGAGCGGCAAAGACAAGGCGCGCTCGCGCGCGGCCTCCTGGCTGGACCTCGCGTCCAGATCGATCGTTCCGTCCATGTGCGGCTCCCGTCTGGCCCTTCCGATTTCGGCGCGGAAGGCGGCCTTGTTTGCGCGAATTGAAGCGCGTCGGAGACGCACCCGCAAGGGCGGGTTTGGCGCTTTTGGCCGCACTGCACGGAAATGCTTTTGCCATGATACGGTACCGTATCATTTCTGGTGACAAGCGCGGCGACACGGGCTATGGCTTGTCTCGACCCCTTCACGTCGCCGGAGGCCGCCATCATGATTTCCAACGCGCAGCGGATGCTCAATTTCGATCTCGGCGAGACCGCGGATGCGATCCGCGAGACCGTGCAGGACTTTGCGAGCAACGAGATCGCGCCGCGCGCCGCCGAGATCGACAAAACCAACCAGTTTCCGCGCGATCTCTGGCCCAAGATCGGCGCGCTCGGGCTGCATGGGATTACCGTCGAGGAGGAGTATGGCGGCTCGGGCCTCGGTTATCTCGAGCATTGCGTGGCGATGGAGGAGATTTCGCGCGCGTCTGCGTCAGTCGGGCTGTCCTATGGCGCGCATTCCAATCTCTGCGTCAACCAGATCCGGCGCAACGGCAGCGAGGCGCAGAAACGCAAATACCTGCCGAAGCTGATCTCGGGCGATCATGTCGGCTCGCTCGCGATGTCGGAGCCGGGTGCGGGAAGCGACGTGGTGTCGATGAAGACGCGCGCCGAGAAGAAGGGCGACCGCTATGTGCTCAACGGCAACAAGATGTGGATCACCAACGGTCCGGTCGCCGAGACGCTGGTGGTCTACGCCAAGACCGATCCGAACGCCGGTCCGCGCGGCATCACCGCCTTCATCATCGAGAAGGGCATGAAGGGGTTCTCCACCGCGCAAAAACTCGACAAGCTCGGCATGCGCGGCTCCGACACCTGCGAGCTGGTGTTCGAGGATTGCGAAGTCCCGGAAGAGAACGTGCTGAGCGAGGTCGGCCGCGGCGTCAACGTGCTGATGAGCGGCCTCGACTATGAGCGCGCGGTGCTGGCGGCGGGACCGCTCGGCATCATGCAGGCCTGCATGGACGTGGTGCTGCCTTACGTGCACGAGCGCAAGCAGTTCGGCGAGCCGATCGGCAGCTTCCAGCTGGTGCAGGGCAAGATCGCCGACATGTACACCACGATGAACGCTTCGCGCGCCTATGTGTATGCGGTGGCGAAGGCTTGCGATCGCGGCGAGACCACGCGCGAGGATGCGGCCGGTGCGATCCTCTATGCCGCCGAGAAGGCGACGCAATGCGCGCTGGACGCGATCCAGCTGCTCGGCGGCAACGGCTACATCAACGACTATCCGACCGGCCGTCTGTTGCGCGACGCAAAACTCTACGAGATCGGCGCCGGCACCAGCGAAATCCGCCGCATGCTGATCGGGCGGGAGCTGTTTGCGAAGGGGGCGTAGTTTCGCGTTCGTCATGGCCGGGCTTGTCCCGGCCATCCACGACTTTCTTGCTTAGTTGTGGCCAAGACGTGGATGCCCGGCACAAGGCCGGGCATGACGAGGGGATAGAGCGTCACTCAGTCAGATTGTTCACCTTCTTCACCCACACCCGCACATCCGCCAGCGCCGCCGGCAGCACCGCTCTGACCTCCTCGACCGTCATGCCCGGCTTGATGCGGGGATCGTAGAGCAGGTTGAGGATGTACTGGTCGTAGACGTCGAAGAAGCCCATCGAGACCTTGTCGTTGAACATGGTCCAGGGCACCGAGCTGGTGTCGTTGATCGGCCCGAGCGATTGCAACAGCTCCTCATAGGCGCAGTCGAAAAAGACGAAATCGCCGTTGTCGACAGTGAGAATGACGTTGGAGCGCTCGATCTCGTAGGCGTCGTTCTTGCGGAATCCTGAGAGGCATTGCGGATCGAGCGAGGTCTTGATCTCCTTGGCGCGTTCGTTGCCGTAGTCTTTCGCGATGGTGCGGGTGAGGTCGCGGTCGCGCACCAGCTTGACCGTGACGTTGGCGTCCTCGGCGCGAGTTGCCATCGCGATGTCGAGATGCAGCACGCGTTTGCCGATGTCGGCGACGACCTGCGCCAGCTGCGCCTTGCGGTCGGCGCGATTGCCTTCGGCGAAGATCCGCACCGGAGCGACATATTTCCGGATGCGGTCGACCCGCCCCGCAAGCTGGAATTCAGCACCGAAGGTGGTCTTTAGGAAGCCTTCGACGATCTCGGCGTCGGTGAAGGTCTTTTTCTCGGCGCGCTGTCGCGCCGCGATGGCGGGGATTTCCGCGGTTACCAATGAGGGCCACATGATGGTGACGAGAGCGATCGCCACCACGGCCAGGCGCATCAGTTCTTCACGATCACAGTCGCGCCGACATGGACGCGATCATAGAGGTCGCTGACGTCCTCGTTGGTCATGCGGAAGCATCCGGACGAGACGGCTTGGCCGATCGTCTCCGGCTCGTTGGAACCGTGAATCCGGTAGAGCGTCGAGCCGAGATAGATGGCGCGCGCGCCGAGCGGATTGTCGATGCCGCCGGCCATGTGGCCCGGCAGGTCCGGCCGCCGCCGGCGCATCTCCACGGGCGGCGTCCAGCCCGGCCATTCCTTTTTCGCGGAGACGCGGTGCACGCCGCTCCAGCGGAAGCCGTCGCGGCCAACGCCGATGCCATACTGCAGCGCCGTGCCGTTGCCCTGCAGCAGGTATAGCCGGCGCTCGGCGGTGTTCACCACGATCGTGCCCGGCGCATAATTCGCCGGATAGTTGACCGTCTGGCGCGCGATCGGCCCACCGCCGCCGCCGTAATAACCGCCGCCCTGGTCGTAGCGGCCGCCACCGTAACCGCCCTGCTGGTAGCCGCCCCCACCACCGTAACGGTAGAAGGAGGGACCGCCGCCCATGAGATCGCGCATGTCGACGCCCTGGGCGCGTGAAGCGGCGTTGCCGCCGACAAGAGCCACAAACGCCGCTAACAATACCAACGCCCGGGTCATTTTCTTTCCCGCAAAATTCTGCTTCCGGTCAGACTGGCCAATCGAAAGCGGTTGTGCAAGCCAACCGTGTGTGAGCGCGACCATTAGCCGTGAGTGCGGTTAAAAAACGGCTCTGCTTTACAATGATGGCTGGATTGCCGGGCCGTCCCTTTGACTGCGGACGCGAACAATGATTGATCTGCTTGCGGCGAAAGTCAGAAGCGCAAACGGGGTTGGAACGATGAACGGTGCGGAAAGCCTGGTACGGACGCTGGTTGCGGGCGGCGTTAACGTCTGTTTCACCAATCCCGGCACCTCGGAAATGCATTTCGTCGCCGCACTCGACCGGGTGGAGGGCATGCGCTGCGTGCTCGGCCTGTTCGAGGGCGTGGTGACCGGTGCTGCCGACGGCTATTACCGCATGAAGGGCACGCCGGCCTCGACGCTTCTGCATCTCGGCCCCGGCCTCGCCAATGGTCTGGCCAACCTGCACAACGCCAAGAAGGCGCGCTCCGGCATCGTCAACATCGTCGGCCAGCACGCGACCTACCACATCGGCCTCAACGCGCCGCTGACCTCCGATATCGAGGGCCTGGCCCGGCCGATGTCGGAATGGGTCAAGACGTCGCCCGACGCCAAGTCGGTCTCCGCCGATGGCATGGAAGCGATCGCCGCCGCCAGCGGCTCGCCGCCGCAGATCGCCACCCTGATCCTGCCCGCCGACACCGCCTGGAACGAGGCCGACGGCATCGCCAAGGTTCCCGGGCCGAAACAGCAACCAGGCTTTTCGGCGGAGGCGGTCGAAAAAGCGGCCAAGGTGCTGCATTCCGGCGGCGACACCAATCTGCTGCTGGTCACCGGCGGCGCGTTGACCGAGCAGGGGCTGGCGCTGGCGCAGCAGATCGCCGGCAAGACCGGCTGCAAGGTGATGGGCCAGACCTATCATCCGCGCATGGCGCGCGGCCGCGGCCGTTTCTCGATCGACCGCATTCCCTATGTGATCGAATCCGCGCTGCCGATCCTGAAAAATTTCAAGAACATCGTGCTGGTCGAGGCCCGCGACCCCGTCGCCTTCTTCGCCTATCCGAACAAGCCGAGCATGCTCAAGCCGGAAGGCTGCGAGGTGCACCAGATGACCTCCTGGGGCGAGAACTCGGTCGCGGCGCTGGAGGCGCTGGCAGATGCGCTCGGCGCGAAGCCCGCCGACGTCAAGCCGCAGAAGCTCACTGAGCTGACCAAGCCGACGGGCGCGTTGACCCATGCCTCGATCGCGCAGGCGATTGCGCTGGCGATCCCCGAGAATGCGATCATCATCGATGAATCCATCACCACCGGGAGGGGCTTCTTCCCGCCGACGGCCGCAAGCGCGCCGCATGACTGGCTGCAGAACATGGGTGGCTCGATCGGCTTCTCGACTCCCGTTGCGACCGGAGCGGCGGTCGCCTGTCCCGACCGCAAGGTGATCTGCATGGTCGGCGACGGCAGTGCGATGTACACCATCCAATCCCTGTGGACGCAGGTGCGGGAAAACCTCAACGTCGTCACAATTGTGTTCGCCAATCGCATCTATCAGATCCTGCGCGGCGAGTTCGACGGCGTCGGCGCCGGCGAACCCGGCCAGCGCGCGCAGGACATGCTCAAGCTCGACCGGCCGACCATCGACTTCGTCGCGCTCGCCAGGGGCATGGGCGTGGAGGGACGCGCGGTCGCCAATGTCGACGATTTCAACAAGGCGCTGGCGGAGTACGTGGCCGCGCAGGGCCCGCGACTGATCGAAGTGCAGATGGCATAAGCAGGGTTTAGCGGGCGCGGGGGCGCCAAGGCGACAGGGGAGGGCGACATGCAGACCGAACTGGGCAAGCTCGTCGCTGCGCTCCAGGAGTTTTTCGCGCGCGAACATTACCTGATGGAACGCGATCTCGGCGAACGCACGCTGACTCATCGCCTCGCCGTCTATATCGAAAAGCAGTTTTCGGGCTGGGAGGTCGACTGCGACTACGACCGGCTCGGCGATCGCACCATGCGCCTGCCGCACGGCTCGATCGTCTCCACCGACGACCACTACGGCAAGTCCGTCTATCCCGACATCGTCGTGCACCAGCGCGACATCCCGAACAATCTGCTCGCGGTCGAGGTCAGGAAGGCCTCCAACCATCAGCCGATCGAGCACGACCAGCACAAGCTGAAGGCGCTGACCGATCCGCATCTGTGGTTCGCCTATTCCATCGGCGTCATGCTGACGCTCGCCGACAAGCAGGTCACCCATTCCGAAGTCTATGCCGGTGGCGTGATCGAACCGCACGGGTCGGTCTGGTTCGGCCACGCGCTGAAAGAAGCAGGGCTGAGCGCGTAAATGGAGGCCGGTATGCGAAGCAGACTGTTCCTTGTTGCGGGCGTGTTCGCGTTGATCGCAATGCCGGTGCGCGCCGAGCCGCCGTCCGACATTGATGCCGCCTTTTCTGCGCTTGTCGGCAACGCGAAGGTCAAGGCGGCGCTTGAGACCATCAAGGCCGATGACGCGTCGACCTTCGCCGAGCAGAAAAAGATCACCGAGATCGCGGCGCCGCCCTACAAGGAGAAGGTTCGCGCCGAATATTACCTGAAGAGGATGCAGGAGCTCGGCTTCAAGGACGCCTCCATCGACAGCGAGGGCAACGTGATCGCGCTGCGCAAGGGTACCGGCGGCGGCCATCCCAAGCTCGCGGTTGCAGCCCATCTCGACACGGTGTTTCCCGAAGGCATCGATGTGACGGTCAAGGAAAAGGACGGCACGGTGGTGGCGCCCGGCATCGGCGACGACGCCCGCGGACTGGTCGCACTGCTGTCGGTCATCAAGGCGATGAACGCCAACGGGCTCTCGACCGTCGGCGACATCATGTTCGTCGGCGACGTCGGCGAGGAGGAACTCGGCAATCTCCGCGGCATGAAGGCGCTGTTCCGCGATCACACCGACATCGACGGCTTCATTTCCATCGACGGGCTCGGCATCGACCGCGTCGTCAACCAGGCCACCGGCAGCCATCGTTACGAGATGATCTTCAAGGGGCCGGGCGGCCACTCCTTCCAGGAGTTCGGCCTGCCGAGCGCGATCCATGCCATGGGTCGCGCGATCGCCAAAGATCGCGGAGTTGCAGACACCGTCCGACCCGAAGACCACGTTCACGGTGGGCACGGTCAGCGGCGGCACCTCGGTCAACGCGATTGCCGCCGAAGCGCGGATGGCCGTCGACATGCGCTCGAACTCGACCGAGGAACTGCTCAAGCTCGAAGCGCGGCTGCTCGATCTGGTCAAGCAGGCGGTCACGGAAGAGAACGCGCGCTGGAAGACCGACAAGCTCTCCGGTCGAGATCAAGCTGATCGGCGACCGGCCGGCCGGCATCGTGGCGGAGGACTCAGCCGTCGTGCAGGCGGCGCTGAAGTCGGTCGCGGCAGTGGCGCCGGGGCTGAAGACGGGGCTCGCCGGCTCCAGCACCGATTCCAACCAGCCGATGTCGCTCGGCATTCCCGCCGTCACCATCGGCGGCGGTGGCGAGGGCGGCAACTGGCATTCGCGCAATGAGTGGTTCAAGCCGACGGAAGCCTGGCTCGGGCCTCAGCGCGCGTTGCTGGCGATCCTGATGCTGCAGGGGCTGGACGGCGTGACCAAGCCGACATTGGCGGTGCGGGCGGCGACAAAGTAGCCGGCTGGCGCCCTACCCAAACGAAAAGACCGCCCAAGCCGTCGCGCTTGGGCCGGCCTGATCGTGGTTCGCGAATGCCTACTGCTTGGTCATGGCGTCGTCGCCGGTCTTCTTCTTGGCGGTCGACTTCTTCGCCTTTTTCGGCGCCTTCTTCATGGTATCGCCGCCCGTATCGGTACCAGCGGCGGGCGCGGCGCCCTTGTCGGGGGCTGCCGTTTGGGCAAGGGCGGGAGACGCGATAAAGGCGAGAGCCGTGACCGCGATAATCAGTTTGCGCATGCGAAAACCTCCATTGTTTTCCATTGTTCTTGTTCCCGGCGGGTGCACCATAACGGAGCGACGTCGATTCCGGCCCTGCCGGAGCGATCAGTTGTTCGTGAGTTTACCTGCCATGCAATCGGCGCTTTCGGCGCGGCGTCCGGATGCGGGAACCGGCAGGCAAGGCCGGCGTTGTTGCGAAGGCAGGGCGTTCGGGAGAACCCCATGGACTGGCGCAACGCGATGGTACGAACCGAGACGCCGCACGCGAACCCGGAAGATGACGCCGCCTACGCGGCCGGCTGGACCATCTCGGGGCTGGCGACACTGGGCACCATCATCGCGGTCTGGATGTTCGCGATCTGACGGGCAGCATGCCCGAACACGCCCAGTGCGACGTGAACCGTTGAGCCGGCCAATTGCAGATTTTGCCGTTCGATTTTCGGATTTCGCCGA
Source organism: uncultured Alphaproteobacteria bacterium (assembly GCA_963795365.1). GTDB lineage: Bacteria > Pseudomonadota > Alphaproteobacteria > Rhizobiales > Xanthobacteraceae > Bradyrhizobium. The sequence continues at coordinate 4,184 of CAWCHW010000033.1, read as the reverse complement.
TGCTCACTCAGGATGGGCAAGAGGGAAATGCCGCATCCGTGCGACGGCTTGGCCCGATGCGTTTGCGTGATAAAGTGCAGCAGCCGTTGATCGTGGAGTCACCGCGTGCTGCTCGAGACGCTTCTGCCGCTGGGTAAGGTCGATCCCGGCCTGCGCGCGCCCGAACTGCCGCTCGATCTCCATTCCATCGCCGGCGACGCGCGCCTGCTGGAAGAGATCGGCTATGACGGGCTGGTCGTCGAGGAAACCAAGGACGATCCCTTCATCCTGCTGGCGCTGGCGGCCCAGACGACGCGGACGCTGAAGCTCGGCACGTCGGTCGCGATTGCCTTTCCGCGCAGTCCGACCGTGACCGCGATGAGTGCGTGGACGCTGCAGAAGCTCTCCCGCGGCCGCTTTACCCTCGGTCTCGGCACCCAGGTGAAGGCCCATATCGAGCGGCGCTTCGGCATGCCCTGGACGCCCGCAGGGCCGTGGATGCGCGAGTATGTGAGTGCGGTCCGCGCGGTCTGGGATTGCTGGCAGAACGGAACGCCGCTCGACGTCAGGGGGCCGCACTACAACATCAATCTGATGGTGCCGTTGTTCAATCCCGGCCCGATCGAGCATCCCGAGATTCCCATTCATCTCGCGGCAGTGAACCAGCTGATGTGTCAGGTGGCGGGTGAAGTCGCCGAGGGCATCCGGCCGCATCCGGTTTGCACGCCATCTTACATCGAGAAGGTGATGCTGCCGGCCGTGCGGGCGGGCGCCGTCAAGACGGGAAGGTCGCTCGATCGTTTCCAGGTCTGCATGAAGCCGCTGGTCGCGACGGCCGCCAACGAGGCGGAACTGGTGCCCAAGGTGCGCGATGCGCGCGCCCGGATCGCCTTCTATGCCTCGACCCCGCAATATCGCGCCGCGTTCGACCATCTTGGTCTGGGCGATCTGGCGGACCGGCTCAAGCTGTTGTCCCGGGCGCAACGCTGGGAAGAGATGCCGCAGCACATCGACGACGATGTCCTGAACACGTTCGTGACGATCGCCACTTATGACGAGATCGGCCGCAAGCTCTGCGACCGCTATGGCGGCGTGGTCACCAACTGCGAATTCTCCATCGCGGTCAAGAACGACGGCGATCGCGAACGTCTGCGCCGGCTCGCCAGCGACATCCAGTCCGAAGGCGTCGCGCGCGCCCGGCGCACCATTCTCGGAATTGCAGCCTGAGAGGAACTAGCCCTTCAATGGAAACATCAGATATGAAACTCGGACGCCTCGCTGGCGCAGATCGCCCTCCGGGAAAAATCGACATTCCATCGGCGTGGCGAGGTGAGGAGATAGAGGCCAATCCGGACCGCTGGCTGACGTTGCTCGGCGCCGCCGAGATTGCCGAACTCGAGAACGCAGCCAGGTCATACCTCGCCGCCACCGATGAAATAGCTGAAATTACCAGGGAGAGCTTTCCGCTGCCCCGCTTCGGCGGCTACCTCGAGAAGCTCCGGACGAAACTGATAAATGGCATCGGTTTCGAGCTCATACGCGGCCTTCCGGTGGCGAACTATAGCCAGAAATTCGCCGCGACGATCTTTTGCGGTGTAGGTGCGCATCTCGGATCGGCACGATCCCAAAACGCCGCGGGCCATATTCTCGGTCACGTCCGCGACATCGGCGCTGACGCGAACAACCCGAACACACGCATTTACCAGACGTCGGAACGACAAACGTTCCACACGGATTCGTCCGACGTGGTCGGGCTACTCTGTATTCGCGAGGCGATGGAGGGAGGCAAATCCCTGCTTGTCAGCACGACGACGATTTATAACGAGATGTTGCGCACGCATCCGGATCTCGCCGCGCTGCTGTTCGATCCGATCGCAACAGACCGGCGAGGCGAGGTGCCGGAGGGCGAAAAGCCATACCTCGAAATCCCGGTGCTGAGTTGGCACGCGGGATTCCTGACGGGTTTCTATCAGCGCCAGTATATCGATAGTGCCCAGCGCTTTCCCGATGCGCCGAGATTGACACCCGCTCGCGTCCAGGCGCTCGATCTGTTCGACAAACTCGCAAATGACCCCATCCTCCATTTGGGTATGCAGCTTCAGCCAGGTGACATGCAGTTTGTTTACAATCACGCTTTGCTGCATGACCGAACGGGTTTTCGCGACTGGCCGGACGCAGGCCAGAAGCGGCACTTGCTGCGGCTTTGGCTATCCATGGCAGGCGATCGACCGCTGCCTGATTGCTTCAAACAGCGCTATGGTTCGATCGAGGTCGGCAACCGCGGTGGCATCGTGACCAAAGGTACGAATCTCAACGTGCCCTTGGACTGACTTGATCCAGACTGACCTTCAGTCCGTACCCTTCCATCGGAGATATCGCCATGAAACTCGGACGCCTCGGCGTATGGTACTCGACCGATAAACTCGACGGATCGCAGCTGCGCGATTTCGTGCGCACGGTCGAGAATAATGGCTACTCGGCCCTGTGGTACCCGGAATCGCGGGGCTATGAGTCGATGTCGCTGGCGTCCTGGCTGCTGTCGTGCAGCGAGAAGCTCATGATCGGCAGTTCGATCGCCAACATCTATGCGCGCGATTCCTTCACCGCGCAGCGCGCCATGGTTTCGCTGAACGCGCTCTACGGTAACAGGTTCATTCTCGGTCTCGGCGTCAGCCATATTCCGATGGTCGAGGGCCTGCGCGGCCATCGCTATGACAAACCGTTGGCGGCGATGAGCGCCTATCTCGACGGCATCAACAAATCCACGCCATCAGGCGAACTGCCGGTCGTGGTCGCGGCCCTCGGACCGAAGATGCTGGCGCTGAGCGGCGCCAAGTCGCGGGGCGCCGTCCCGTACAATGTGACGCCGCAGCATACGGCGCAGGCTGCTGCGATACTCGGGCCGTCGAAGTGGCTTGCGGTGGAGCAGAAGGTCACGCTCGAAACCGATCCAGCGAAGGCGCGCGCGCTCGGGCGCAAGGAGCTGTCGCGCTACATGGTGCTGCCGAACTACCGCAACAGCTGGCTGCGCCAGGGTTTCACCGAGGCCGAGCTCAACGATGGCGGCAGCGATCGGTTCATCGATGCGATGGTTTTGTGGGGCGACGCCGAGACGATCAAGCGCGGTCTGCGCGCGCACTTTACAGCCGGCGCCACGCATGTCTGTCTGCAGCCTGTCCATGCAGACGGCGATTTCGCCGCCCGCGACCGCATGCTGGCCGCGCTCGCCGATACCTGAGGCGCGCACCCTTAGAGCAGATCGGCGACGGCGTTGCGGTAGCGGCGCATGGCCTCGACATGATCGCTCATGCTGCGGCCGGCCATGCGCTTGTGGTGATAGCCGCCGAAGGTGTTGTGCAGCGTCACATGGGTGACGCCGGCCTTCTTCCAGAAGCTGACTTCCTCGCGCCAGTCCTTCTCGGAGCCTGTGCCGGTCGAGGTCCAGACTTCGAGGCCGACCGAGGCGGGATCGCGTCCCTCGGCTTCCACCAGGCGGCGCAGCTTGTCGAATTCCGTAATGGCCTTGGGTCCCGGCGGCTCCGACAGCATCATCCAGCCGTCGCCCCACTTTGCGATCCGCTGCAGCGTCACGTCCATGTGACCGCCGAACCACAGCGGAATCTTGCGGCTTGGCGGCCGGGGATTGATGCCGGCGTCCGGGAGGCGGTGCCACTTGCCCTCGAACGTAATGTACGGATCGGCCCACAGCGCTTTCATCACCTGGACCTGTTCCTCGGACCGCTTGCCCCGGTTGTGAAAATCCTCGTTGAGGCCAACGAACTCCAGCTCGTTCCAGCCGACGCCGATGCCGAACCGGAAGCGGCCGCCAGAGAGCACGTCGAGACTGGCCGCCTGCTTGGCAACCAGCACCGTCTGACGCTGCGCGAGAATCAGCACCTGGGTGGAGAGTTCGACTTTTTTGGTGCAAGCGGCGATGAAACCGAACGCCACGAAGGGATCGTGAAACAGGCCGAGCCCACCGGCACGGCCGCTGGCGGGGTTCGCCGGGTTGCCGCCGAGCACGTGGTCTGCCAGCGTCAGGCCGTCATAACCTTCGGCCTCGGCGAGCTCGGCGAATTCGCGCACGATCGGGCCATCGCCACCGATGTCGCCGAAGGGCAGGGCAAGTCCGAGATGCATGGTCGCTTCCTCGCTTTAGCTGGTTGCTCGTTTGCAGCTAGTCTATAGATTTCCGCTGGCGGTAC
>CAWCHW010000032.1:0-37493 GCA_963795365.1 uncultured Alphaproteobacteria bacterium | reverse complement strand
CTTCCGGGTCGCGCAGCATAATTCGGGGCAATGAAGCCATGCCCCGCCAAATCGCAATTTCGTGCCTGAAAGCGCGCATGGCTATTGTGCTTGTGTCGCGTATCCGCGCTGTCGCGAAACGAGATGGCGGCCCTATACTGCGCGCGGGGGCCAGAGTCGGATGGGACGGATGCGGGCGATTCTCGCATGTCTGTTTTTGTGCACTGCGTTGTCAGCCGCGCAGGCTGCGGAGCCGTCGCCCGAGATGATCGCGCACGGCAAGGCGCTGGTCGACGCCGGCGATTGCTATAGCTGCCACACATCGGATCCGGCCAAGCCTTTCGCCGGCGGCGTCAGGATCGAGACGCCGTTCGGCGCGATCACGTCGCCGAACCTCACGCCCGACCGCGAGACCGGGATCGGCGCCTGGAGCGAGCAGGACTTTTATCGCGCGCTGCGCTCCGGCATCGCGCCGGACGGATCGCGCTATTACCCGGCCTTCCCCTATCCGTTTTTTACCAAGCTCACGCGCGACGACATTCTTGCGATCCGCGCCTGGCTCGGAACGCTGACGCCATATGCCAACAAGGCACCGGCACCGGAGCTGCGCTTCCCGCTCAACTTCCGCGTCGTCATGCGGGTGTGGGATTACCTGTTCTTCCGGCCCGGCATCCTCGAGCCCGACCAGGGCAAAGGCACCGAATGGAACCGCGGCCGTTATCTGGTCGAGGCGCTCGGGCATTGCGGCGCCTGCCATACGCCAAAAAACCTGTTCGGCGCCGACCGCCGCAACCGCGCTTTTGCCGGCGGCCTCGTCGACGGCTGGTTCGCGCCACGGCTCGATGCCGCCGAGCGCAGCGGCCTCGCCTCATGGAAGGTCGATGACATCGTCGAATATCTCTCGAGCGGCCGCAACCAGAAGAGCCATGCCGGCGGCCCGATGGCCGAGGTCGTGGTCAATTCGACCTCCAAGATGAGCGATGCCGATTTGCGCGCGATCGCGGTCTATCTGAAATCGCTGCCATCAGGGAATTCCGAGCCTGTGGTCACGCCCCCGTCGGAAGCCACGATGGCTTCGGGCAAGGCGGTCTACGATCACTATTGCATCTCCTGCCACGAGGCCGACGGGTCGAGCTCGCCCGGCGTCTATCCGCCGCTCGACGGCAATGCGCTGCTGCAATCGGCCGATCCCTCCTCGACCTTGCGCGTCATCCTCGACGGCGCGCAGACCGTGACCACGCCGCGTGCGCCGAATACCGGGCAGATGCCGGCCTACGCACGACAGTTCAATGATGAAGAGGTCGCCGACGTGACAACCTACATTCGCAACACCTTCGGCAACAGCGCACCGGCGGTGACCGCGGAGCAGGCCAAGAAGGCGCGGCGGCAATAGTCAACGATCCCCGCTGTTGAACACGAATTTCGGCATTTCCCATCTGAAGCGGATTGCAAGCAGGCGGAAGCTCACGCCGAGCACGAAGGTGAGTGCGGTCCAGAGCTCGTTGTTCAGCTTCAGCCCGAACGCCGTGGCGTAGAACAGACCCGTGACGACCGAGACGCTGGCGTAAAGCTCGGAGCGAAACAGCAGCGGCACATCGTTGCAGAGGATGTCGCGCAGCACGCCGCCGGCGCAGCCGGTGATCATGCCCGACACGATCACGATCGGCAGCGAGGCGTCCATCTGCCAGGCGACATCGCAGCCCGCCATGGTGAAGACGACCAGCCCGATCGCATCCAGCACCAGGAACGCGACGTTGAGCCGGTGCACGGCCCGCGCGATCAGGATGGTGATGAACGCCGCGAGCCCCGCGATCGCCAGGAAGGACGGCTGCTCAACCCACACCAACGGATAATGGCCGAGCAGCACGTCGCGGATGGTGCCGCCGCCGAGCCCGGTGATGGCGCCCAGCATGCAGACGCCCGCCCAGTCCATGCTGCGCCGCCCCGCGGCCAGCGCCGCCGTCATCGCTTGCGCCGCCAGCGCGATATACTGGAGGAAATGCAGCACGCTATCGGCGGGCGGCAGGTTCCACATGCGAGCCTCCTCAAGGAACAGTCGGCCGAAACTTACGGCCTGGTGCGGCGACTTTGAAGTTCCGATCAGTTGTTCCCCACGCAAACGAGGGCGCCGCGACATAATGCGAACTCCGGAATCGGAGCACCAGGTTCCCTGTGGAACAAGAAGAATGCGCGGAACCCGGTCGCGGGACGAAAGTTGTTTTACGACTAAAGGAGGAATCCCGTCATGGCCAACCAACGTATCCCGAACGATCCCTACGATCCGTATCGTTCCGGCCTGAGTGATGAAGTCGGCCGCCCGTCACGTTTCGACACCGAGTTGCAAGCCGATCCCGAGCTGGACGAGGGTCCGGCATCGAGCGGGAAGATCGCGCTGTTCGCGCTCGGCATCGCGCTGGTGCTGGGCGCCGTGTTCTACGGCCTGAACAACACCAGCGTGCATGAGGCGCAGACCGCGCCGCCTGCGCAGACCGCCCAGACCCAGCCGGCCAACCCGGCCGCGCCTCCGGGCATGCGCGACGTGACGCCGCGGCCGAATACCGAGCCGGGCACCACTACGGGCGCGGCGCCGAGCAATCCGACCCCGCCGCAGTCCTCGCCGCAGGGCATGGACAAGCAGTAACGGCTTGAGCCGATCAAACGAAAACGCAGCGGGTTCGCCCGCTGCGTTTTTTGTTTGCGGCTACGCAGGACTGACAGGAGCGAAGGCCACCTCTCAGGTAGGGAGAGGTGAACGGAATTTGCGGCTCACCTTGAACTACCCGAACATCTTGTTCAGCTCGCCGCCGGGATAGCCGCTGGCGAGTTCGGTAAAAGTCCCCTTCTCCGCCATTTCCTTTGCCGACTTCATGAAGCCGGTCCAGGCGGTACGGGCCAGCGAGCCGCCGACCGAGATGCGGCGCACGCCGAGCGCCTCGGCTTCCTTCAGCGACACTCCGGAGCCGCCGATCAGCAGATTGACGGGCCTTGGCGCGACCGCTTTCACGACGGTGGAAATCTCTTCGTGGGTCGAGATGCCCGGTGCATAGAGGCAATCGGCGCCAGCTTCGGCGTAGGCGTTCAGACGGTCGATCACCAGGTTCATGTCCTTTACGCCGCGCAGGAACGCTTCGCAGCGGCCCGTGAGCAGCACGCCGCTGTTGTCCTTGTCGATGGCGGCGCGTGCGGCCTTGATGCGCTCGACCGCGAGCGCGCGGTCAAATAGCGGCTTTGCGGCATCGCCCGTGAAATCCTCGATCGAGAGGCCGGCGACGCCGGTCTTTACGGCGCGGCCGACATTGACGGCCACCTTGTCCGGCTCGTGGGCAAAGCCATCCTCGTAGTCGGCGTTGACGGGAATATCGACCGCCGCACAGATCGCGGTGAGATGGTCGCAGACATCGTCGACGGTGACGCGGTTGTCCGCCTTGGCGATGGTCCAGGCGAAGCCGGCGCTGGTCGAGGCCAGCGCCTTGAAGCCGAGCTTTTGCAGGGCGACTGCGCTGCCGACATCGAAGGGATTGGGAATGATGAAGCACCCGGACTCGTGCATCTTCTTGAAAGTGGCGCGCTTGTCCGCTGTCGAAACCGGCATGATCTCTCCCTTTGCTGAATTGTTGACGCCTTAGATAGCGGTCCAATCAGCAGGCCGCCAGTGCTGCCATCTCCTGCCAGTCAGGCGACCACCTTGCGCAAGAAGGTTCGCTCCTCCGCGAGGATGAATTTGTTTTCCTCGGCGAAATTGAAATTCGCCATGCCTTCCTTGTCGTTACGCAGCCCCGCGCGATAGGCCTCGTAGGCCGCAAGGCTCTCGAACGAGATCAGCGCAAAGGCGATGTTGTTGGTGCCCTCATGCGGCATCCAGTAGCCGATCAGGTCGCCGCCGCAGCGCGGAATGATCGACAGCCAGCGCTTCGAATATTCCTCGAACTGCGCGCGCTTGAACGGATCGAGCTGATAGCGGATGAACACGGTGACCGTCATGGGAACCTCCTCTCGTCATTGCGAGGAGCGAAGCGACGAAGCAATCCATGGCGCCACAAGCTGATGGATGGATTGCTTCGCTTCGCTCGCAATGACGATCAACTTTGATTGTTCTGAACGTAGCCGCTTGAGCGACAACGATGCTTCGGCTATCATCGAAGCATGAAAGCAGGACCCGACATTGCCATGATCGCCTCGCTGGTCGGCGACCCCGCCCGCGCCAACATGCTGACCGCGCTGATGAGCGGCCGCGCGCTGACCGCGAGCGAACTGGCCCAGGAAGCCGGCATCACGCCGCAGACCGCGAGCTCGCATTTGTCGAAGCTCGAGGCCGGCGGGCTGATCGAGCCGGAAAAACAGGGCCGCCACCGTTACTATCGTCTCACCGGCGAGGACATCGCCGGTCTGCTGGAAATGCTCGAAGGGCTCGCGGCCCGCGTCGGCCACATGCGCGTGCGTACGGGACCGAAGGACCCGGAGCTGCGGCGCGCGCGCATCTGCTACGACCACCTCGCGGGCGATCTCGGCGTGCAGATGCTCGACAGCATGCGCGTCCAGAAACTGGTGCGGCAGAAGAAGCAGGACATCGAGCTGACCGCCGAAGGCGCACGCTTCCTGGAGAAGCATTTGCAGATCGCCTCCCAAACGCTCGCCCATCCGCGCCGCCCCGTCTGCAAGGCCTGCCTCGACTGGAGCGAGCGGCGGCATCATCTTGCGGGCACGCTCGGTGCGGCCATGATGAACCGCTTCACCGAATTGAAATGGGCCGCGCGCGACCCTGCGACCGGCAGCCGCGTGGTGAACTTCACCCGAACCGGCGAGAAGCGGTTTGCCGCGCTGTTCCCGAACGGCGAAGGCTAGTGCCCACTTTCGATCTGAAGTCCCTGAACCCGATTGCGCCGCGAGTGAGCGAGGACTTCAGATCGGCGGCACTATCGCACGTCTCTGGTTTCACCGCTTCTCGTCATGGACGGGCTTGGCCCGGCCATCCAGTCTTTATCGCCAGCTTGTAAGTAGACGTGGATGCCCGCGACAAGCGCGGGCATGACGACTCATCATTGACCGTTGCTGCGACGCATTTCTCGGCCACACTCCTGCCCTCCTCCTCACCCCCGCCCTCGCCGCCGATGCGCCGCGCGAGCCCTACGGCATCAATCTCGAAGGTTTCAGCTATCCCTATCCGGTCAGCCTGTTCGACGTGACCAATGAGGGCGAGCACCTGAAGATGGCCTATATGGATATCGGCGCCTCCGGTCAGCCAAATGGCCGCGCGGTGGTGCTGCTGCACGGGCGCAATTTCCCGGCAAGCTACTGGGCGCCCGTGATCAAGACGCTCGCAGACGCCGGCTACCGCGTGGTGGTGCCGGACCAGATCGGCTTCGGCAAATCCTCCAAACCCCTGGGCGAATTGCATTTCGACAATCTCGCGCGCAACACCATGGCGCTGCTCGACCATCTGCAGATCGCCAGGGCCGACATCGTCGCGCATTCGATGGGCGGCATGCTCGGAGTGCGCATTGCGCGCGCGTTTCCCGATCGCGTCGCTCATCTGGTACTGACCGCGCCGATCGGGCTCGAGGACTACCGGCTCTACGTACCGCCGGTGTCGACCGAACGGATCATCGAGAACGAGGACAAGCTCACCGCCGACGGCTACCGCAAGCAGCTCGAAACCAACTACGCGCTCAAGCTTCCTCCCGATCAGGTGACGCCGTTCATCGACTCCCGCTTCAACATCAAGGACAGCCCGGACTATCCGCGCTGGCTGCGCGCCTTCGTCTCATCCTATCAGATGATCTATCGCGAGCCGGTGGTGCACGAGATTCCGCTCGTGTCGCAACCGACGCTGTTCGTGATGGGATCAGACGATCACAACGCGCCGGGCCGGCCGAACGCACCGGAGGCGTTGCGCGCCAGGATGGGCCATAACGCAGAACTCGCGCAGGCGCTGGCGGCGCTGATGCCCAATGCGCGCGCCGAGGTGATCCCGAACACCGGACATCTGGTGTTTCTCGAAGCGCGGGCGAAATACGACGAGCTGCTGCTCGGCTTTCTCGGGAAGTGATCGAAAATGAAAAGGCAGGGACCGATCTCTCGATCCCTGCCCTTGCGCTTACCAGTTGCGGAAGCAGCGCTGGCCGTACGGGCCGGAATGCCAGCCGGGCGGGCAGTTGTAGATCGGCCGGCAGCCGCCATAGGGGCCGCGATGGCCGTAGTACCCGCAGCCGCCGGACACGTGGATGATTTCCCCCGACGAGGCTTGCGCCAACGGCGCAAGCGGCATCGCCTGTGAAGCGCTCATCGCGGCAAGGCTGAGGCCGAGCGCGAGGGTGGATGCAGCGAGAAATTTCATGGGATTTGTCCTCTCGTGAAATGGATTCACGCGAGCAAGTTTCGTTCTCATGAAGTGAACGCTGGCTGAATCCTGTTGGTTAAGATGCCGGCTTACGAAGATTTCATGATCGCGCGAAGCACAGATAATTCAACTCGTCATTCCGGGGCGCGCCTCTTGGCGCGAGCCCGGAATCCATAACCACGGACTGGGGTTATGGATTTCAGGCCTGCGTGCTTCGCACGCATCCCGGAATGACGATCAGGCCGCAAACTCCTCCGCCAGCACGAAGGTCTCGCGCGTGCGCGTCACATCCGGCCAGTCGCGATTGAAATCGTCGACAAGGCGCTTCAGATCCGCGCCCTTCATGGCGCGATCGAGCGAGGCCTCATCGGCGAACTGATAGGTGGCCTGATGCAGCGAGGGTTCGGTCAGGCTCCAGAACCGCCATGCCTTGACGACGCCGAAGGATTTCGCGGCGTCGGGCAGATGCTCGTTCTGGTACCAGGTGTCGAACGCCTTGCGTTTGGCGGGGTCCTTCACGGTGGCGCGGACGACGAAAAAGGCAGCGGACATGGTTTCCTCCGTTTGTTTTGCCGCGAGGATAGCGCAAGGCGAGCGCGATGTCGTCCGCTTCCGAGCCCTACTCCGGTAGCCCCAGGCTCTGAAGACGCCGCGCCATCCCTTCGATGCTGGGTGCGGAAAACACCATGGCCTGCTTGAACTTCGAAACCGTCAGATCGGGATAATATCGCAGCATTTCCGCGAACGCCTGATTTGCTTCTTCGACCCGGCCCGCCCCTACGAGAGCCGATGCCAGGTTCCGGTAGATCCAGGTCGCATGTGGCCGCTCCTGCAGGGCCCGCCGACAAAACAATACGGCCTGATCGAACTCCTCAGCCACCTCATGGGCCGAGCCAATGCCGGCATAGTTGTTGAAATTCATCGGGTCGATCGGACTGAGACGAATGGCGCGCTCGAAATTTTCGATCGCCTTGGCCGGCTTATCCTCATAGTCCTCGATCCATCCGAGCCGGCTCCAGGCCCACGCGCAATTGGGATCGAGCGCCAACGCCCGCTCAAGCAATATGCGCGCTACGCCAAAATTGCGCACAAACGTGTGCACGGCACCGAGGATGGCGAGAACAAGCGGATCGTCGCCGCTGAGCGCCGCGGCCCGCTCCGCGAGCGATCTCGCCTTGGCCTGGCTGTCGGCGATATCATCCGCCCAATTGTAGACGGAGCGTTGGGCGTGGCACCAGCCTGCAAGCGAGAGCGCCAGCGGGTATTCGGAATCGATGGCCAATGCCTTCTCGAGCAGTTCGAGCGCCTTGGCGCTTTCCTCCTTTTCGAGCGCCCAGACGTGGGGCATGGCCCTCATGGTGTAATCGTAGCTGCCGAGGTCCTGCGGCCGTCTCCGCCGGGAGCGTTCGATCTCGGCCAGACGGATCGAGGGCTGCAGCGCGCCGGCGATCTGCTGGGTGATGCGATCCTGCAGGTCGAAGTACTCGTCGACCGTGCCGTCGTAACGCGAGCTCCAGACATGCGTGCCGCCCTCGGTTTCGATGAGCTGAGCGGTGATGCGGAGCCGATTGCCGACCTTCTGCACGCTGCCTTCGAGCAGATAGGCCACGCCGAGCTCCTTGCCGATGGCGCGCGCATCGGTGGCCCGCCCCTTGTAGGTGAAGGCCGAGCTGCGCGCGATCACGAAAAAGGAGCGGATGCAGGACAGCGCCGCGGTGATGGCTTCGACAATTCCGTCCGCGAGGTAGTCCTGCCCTGGCTCCGCGGACATGTTGTCGAACGGCAGCACGACGATGGAGGGCTTGTCCGGCAACGCCAGCTCGCGAGGCCGCGCCGGGGCCGGACCGGACGAGCCTGACGGCGCGCCGCCAGCGGCGAGTTTCATGTGCCAGGCGCGCATCGGCTCGGTGATGTTCTTCAAAGCCTGCTCGCCGATGTCGTCGAAGGTAATATCCACCTTGCCGCGAACCTGCCGATGGGCGTCGTCGGAGATGCACACGCCGCCCGGCTCGGCGATTCCCTCCAGGCGTGCCGCGATGTTGACGCCGTCGCCGAAAATATCGTCGTCGTCGAAGATGATATCGCCGACATGAATGCCAATGCGGAACTCGATCCTGAGATCGGGCGGCACGTCGACATTCCGCTCCGCCATCGCGCGCTGAATTTCCACAGCACAACGGGCCGCATCGACGGCACTGGAGAACTCGACCAGCATGCCGTCGCCGGTGGTCTTGACGATGCGGCCGTGATGCGAGGCGATGGAGGGATCGACGAGGGTCTTCCGGAATACCTTCAACTGGGCCAGCGTGCGCTCCTCGTCGCGACCCATCAGCCGGCTATAGCCGGCGATATCAGCCGCCAGCACCGCCGCCAATCGCCGGTCCACGCGCTCGTCGGACAAAAAGAGCCTCCTCCACTGGCCATTAGAGCACGGCCAGGCGCTTCTACGCCACGCGTAATGAGCGCGGATATGGCTCAGTTCACATTGCCGGGCAATTCAGTTCGGATATAGTCCGGCGCGAATTGCATTCGAAAATACGGCTTAAATTCACCAACTCGGAGTAGGCACCATGGGCAAGAGATACCAGAGCATCCTGGAGACCGTCGGCAACACGCCCGTGGTGCGGATCAACCGGCTCGCGCCCAAGGGCGTGAACCTGTTCGTGAAGGTCGAAGCCTTCAACCCGCTCGGCTCGGTGAAGGACCGCCTCGCGCTCGGCGTGATCGAGGCGGCGGAGAAATCCGGCGAGCTGAAGCCCGGCCAGACCGTGGTCGAGGCCACCAGCGGCAACACCGGCATCGGCCTTGCCATGGTCTGTGCCGCCAAGGGCTATCCGCTTGTCGTCACCATGGCGGAGACCTTCAGCGTCGAGCGGCGCAGGCTGATGCGTTTCCTCGGCGCCAAGGTGGTGATCACACCCGCCGCCGAGCGCGCGGTCGGCATGATCAACAAGACCATCGAGCTGGCGAAGACCCATGGCTGGTGGATGTCGCGCCAGTTCGAGAACGAGGCCAATCCCGACTATCATTCGAAGACCACCGCCCGCGAGATCATCGACGATTTCGCCGACACGAAGCTGGACTATTGGGTGACGGGTTACGGCACGGGTGGCACGCTGAAAGGCGTCGCGCGCGTGCTCAGGAAGGAGAGTCCCGCAACCAAGATCATCGCCTGTGAGCCGGAGGATGCTCAACTGCTCGGCAGCGGCGTCGAGCAGAAGCGCAACGCCGACGGCACGCCGGCGGCACCCCATCCGAGCTTCAAGCCGCATCCGATGCAGGGCTGGACGCCCGACTTCATTCCCAAGATCACGGGCGATGCGGTGGCGATGAAGCTGATCGATCGCCTCATCCCGATTCCGGGACCGGAGGCGATCCGCTGCTCCAAGGAGCTGGCGACCAAGGAAGGCATCTTCGTCGGGATCACGTCGGGCGCGACATTCGCCGGCGCGCTCAAGGTCGCCGCCGAGGCCGCACCCGGCTCCAACATTCTTTGCATGCTGCCGGACACTGGAGAGCGCTATCTCTCCACGCCGCTGTTTGCGGACGTCGGGGCCGACATGAACGAGGAGGAGCTCAAGATCTCGCGCTCCACCCCGACCGCGCAGATGAAGACGTAACCTCTCCGTCGTCATTGCGAGGAGCGAAGCGACGAAGCAATCCAGTTGTTCCCCAGCGAAGATTCTGGATTGCTTCGCTTCGCTCGCAATGACGATGTGGCCCTACACCACCATCGTGCGCTTCTGATGCGCCCTGCCCTTCCTCGCGGCCTCCTCGCTATGGCCCGCGACCACGCGCACGCCCTCATCGAGCCGCGTGACGATGTTGTCCGGCGTTGCAGCCCTGCAGGAATGCGACGCCATTGTTGCGGCAGGCCGCCGAGAATACGGTCGCGCGCGCGTTGCATCTCCGGCGGAAACGGCTCGCGCGGGATGGTGCGGTAACCGAGCGAGAGACTGAGATCGCCCGGACCGATCTCGGCAAAGCCCAGACCGGGGACTGCGAGAATCTCCTCGCAATTGGCGACGCCTTCCGGGCTTTCCAGCTTCACACCCAGCAGCAATTCGCCTTTCGGATTGAGCGGCCAGGGATCGCAACGGTCCATATAGGCTTCGGTCGACAGCCCCCAGACCGGCGCGGCCGTCGTCTCCGATCCGCGTCCCCGCGTGCCGATCCCGAGCAGCTTGCGCCCCGCCGAGTCGGTGCCGCCATCGGTCGGCCGCTTCGCGCCCTCCATTCGCGCCAACGGCGTCGGGATCGCGGGATCGACACCGATGATGTTGTGCGGATAGCGGCAGGATTCGACGAAAGCGCGCACGGCGTCCGCGGTTTCGGCCTGGCACAGCAGGATGCCATGTACGCCGCGGCCGAGGATCTGGCGAAACTGCCAGGCGTTATAACGCACATGCGCCGCGTCGATGCCGTTGACAGGCGCCTCGACGATGACAGCAGGCGTGCGGTGACCCGACCGCGTCGGCCCGGCCTCGACCATGCCGTGCATGTAGGAGGCAAGGCCCGTCATGTCGAAGCTGCCGTGCTCCATGCCGACATTCATGTAATCGGCCCAGGTGGCGGCATCGATGCGGCCTTGCGCAGAGGTCAGCACATGGCCGCTGTGCGGCCCGTCGTAATAGATCGCCTGATCCTGCTCCAGCAGCTCGATACAGCGATTGATCCGCGTTCCCATGGCTTCTTCCGGTTTCATCTGCGGCCCAACAAGGCTAGCATATGGCCACCAACAAGGGAGGCCAGCATGAAGCAAGGACAGCCGGTCAAGAACGCCGATCACCTCTATGACGTCGAGCGCCGCGCCGAGCACGCCGCCCGCCCCGGCTTTCGCATTTCGGAGCTGCAGCTCTCGCCGAAGCAGCAGGTGCCGTGGCACACCCACACCAACGTGTCGGACACCTTCTATGTGCTGGAAGGCCAGATGCGGCTGTTCCTGCAGGAGCCGAAAGAGGAAGTGAAGCTGAAGCCCGGTGAGGTCCATGTCGTCAGGCCGGGCCGGCCGCACCTCGTCACCAACGGCGGACAGACGTCGCTGACCTTCCTGGTCCTGCAAGGTGTCGGCGAATATGATTTCGTTCCGCTGGTCACGCAGCAGACCCATTCCTGATGACGTTAAGCCATGCCGAGCTTGAGCTGCAGAAGCGTGCGCGCGCGCTGGCGCGCGAGACCATCGCGCCGCGCGCCGCCGAGGTCGACCGAACAGAGCAATATCCCTGGGACAATGTGAAGGCGCTGACTGAAGCCGGTTTCTTCGGGATGACCATTCCCAAGCAATATGGCGGCCTTGGCCTCGGTTTCCTCGAAGCAGCGCTGGTGGTCGATGAGATGGCGCAGGTCTGCGGCGTCACCGGGCGCATCGTGGTCGAGGCCAACATGGGCGCGATCTCGGCCGTGATGCATTACGGCACCGAGACCCAGAAGAAGCTCGCCGCCGAGCTGGTGCTCGCAGGCGACAAGCCTGCGATCTGCATCACCGAGCCCGGCGCGGGATCGGCCGCCAGCGAGATGACCACGCGCGCCGACCGCAGGGGCGGCGGCTACGTCATCAACGGCGGCAAGCACTGGATCACCGGCGGCGGCGTCTCGAAGCTGCATCTGGTGTTTGCGCGCGTGTTCGATGAGCAAGGCGCAGAACAGGGTATCGGCGGCTTTCTCGCCATCCGCGACAAGACAAAGGGGCTCGTGATCGGCAAGCGCGAGCCGACCATGGGGCTGCGCGGCATCCCCGAGACCGAGATTCTGTTCAGAGATATGGAAGTCGGCGACGACATGGTGGTGATGCCGCCATCGGGTTTCCGCCGCGGCTTCGCCGATCTCATGAACGCCTACAACTCGCAGCGCGTCGGTGCTGCGACGGTGGCGCTGGGGCTTGCCGACGGCGCCTACCAGCATGCGCTCGATTATGCCAATGCGCGCGAGCAGTTCGGCCGCCCGATCGCCGAATTCCAGGGGCTGCAATGGATGCTGGCCGACATGTCGGTGCAGATCTCGGCGGCGCGCGAGCTGATCCACAAGGCCGCGCGCTCGGCGGCGCCGTTTCCCGATCCGCTGTTCGCGGCGCAGGCCAAGATCTTCGCGGCCGATGCGGCGATCAAGGTGACCAACGACGCGCTGCAGGTGTTCGGCGCGGCCGGCTATTCGCGCAACCGTCCGCTGGAGCGCATGGTCCGCGACGCCCGCATGTTCACCATCGGCGGTGGCACCGCGCAGATTTTGCGGACGGTGGTGGCGAGCCGGATCCTCGGGCGGAAATTACCGCAGACCCGCGATGGGTATTTGGAAAACGAGCGGCCGGAGCGGAAGACGAATTTTTGATTTCGCAGGGCGGGTTAGCGAAGCGTAACCCGCCGTCGTTCGTCGGATGCAATTGGCGGATTACGGCTGCGCCTAATCCGCCCTACACCCACCCTCCCCGCGCCATGATGGCGGCGCAGAGCAGGATCACCACGATCGCGGCAAGCTCGATATGAATGATCATGGTGACGCGCTTGCGTTTGGCGGCCTCCATCACCGGCGCCTGCCCGGCCGCGATCGCATCGCGCCATGACAGGAATTCCAGGGTCGGGACGATCGAGAGCAGGCCGATGATGATGAAGAGCCCGAACTTGGTCAGGAACGCATGGCTGTGCCAATAGTACGCCGCGCCCTTCTCGAAGAAGAACACGCGCAAGAGGCCGATGACCAGCAGCGCGCCGGCGGCGATGCCGAGCACGATGTCGGTGACCTGCAGCCGCCGCGCAGTTGATAGCGTCAGCTCGGAGCGGATCAGCACGAACTCGATCGCGACCGCCGCGACGAGGGTGAAGGCGCAGAGATGATGCAGGAAGGCGAAGAGCGTAGTCATGGTTGTCACCTGTAGGGCGGATTAGCGACTTGTCCGCCGAAGCTCGAAGAGCGAAGGCGGAAGCGTAATCCGCCGTCTTGTTTGTCGCTATCGTCCCGGCGGATTACGGCTACGCCTAATCCGCCCTACACGTCACATCAATTTCGCCGGAGCGTCACGAACCACGCGAAGGTCGATCCCGCTGATCAGGTCCGAACGGAGCGCCTCGGCGGAACCGATGGCCGCCTCGGTCTGCCGCAACGTAGTGACATTCGATCCGAGCGACACGATTCCGCCGAGCACCAGCGCAATCGATCCGAGCGCGGTGGACGCGCCAGCCCCGAACAGGCCGAGGATCGCGGCGAGCAGCAATGCGAAACCACTGGCGATCGCGACTTTCGATCCGAGAATGATCCTCCGGCATCGTCCGGCGATCTCGGCAAGCGCCTCGATCCGCGCTTCGATGTCTGAAATCTCGTCGGTCGGATCGTCTTCCGAGGGGTCGATCGCGCTGAACGTGGCCATCGATCAACCTGGTTTTCTCGCGGAATACACCGTTGCCTGAATCGGCATTTTCCCGGGATTGCCGAGTTCGCGCTGAAACTCCGCGACGAGCGCATCATAGAATTGCTCGGGTGTAGCGCCTCCCCTCGCCTTGATCTGGTCGACGACCGGCGAGCCGAAGGTGAGGCCGCGGGCGAGCCCGCTGCCGTCGCCAATATTCTTCTCGAAGCGCACGACATGCGCGGTGATGTCGGCAAAGCCGGCGGCCACCAGCGAGTCCCTCGCCGCGTCGAATCCGTATGAGAACGGGATGGCCTGAAACTGCGGCGGATCGTCGGGAAAAAGCGGGCCAGCAGTCCGTGCGGAATGCGACCGAAGGCGTTGTAGCGGTGAGAATCCCAGACGTTGAAGAGATAACTTCCGCCGGGCGCGAGCACGCGATGCACCTCGCGATACGACTTGTCCTTGTCGGGATAGAACATCACGCCGAACTGGCAGACCACGACGTCGAAGCTCTTGTCCGGGAACGGCAGCGCGGTCGCGTCGGCCGGCTGGAAGGTAACTTGCTCCGTTGGCTTGAACTTTGCCCTGGCGATCTCGATCATTCCGGGACTGAGATCGGTCGATGTGAGCTGCGTGCTCGTGGGCAAATGATCACGCAGACACCGGCTGACGATACCGGTCCCGGCTGCGGTCTCGAGTACGCGCCTTGGATTCAAGGCGACGGCGCGCCGCGCGATATCCTCTGCACAATCGACGAAGATCACCGGCCCGAGCCCGGTATCGTAGTTATCGGGGATACTGCTGCCGGAGAAGCTGGTGGAGTCCTGCGGCATCGTCGCCTCACAACGGCAAATTGTCGTGCTTCTTCGCCGGCGTCTCGACATGCTTGTCCTTCAACATGGCCAGCGCCCGCGCAATCCGCCGCCGCGTCGAGTGCGGCATGATGACGTCGTCGAGATAGCCGCGCTCGGCGGCGATGAAGGGCGACAGGAAGCGGTCTTCGTATTCCTTGGTGCGCGCGGCGATCTTGTCCGCGTCGCCGATGTCGCTGCGGAAGATGATCTCGACCGCGCCCTTGGCGCCCATCACGGCGATCTGCGCGGTCGGCCAGGCGTAGTTCATGTCGGCGCCGATCTCCTTGGACGCCATGACGTCGAAGGCGCCGCCATAGGCTTTTCGCGTGATGACGGTCACCAGCGGCACCGTGCATTGCGAATAGGCGAACAGCAGCTTCGCGCCGTGCTTGATCAGCCCGCCATATTCCTGCGCGGTGCCCGGCAGGAAGCCGGGCACGTCGACGAAGGTCACGATGGGTATGTTGAAGGCGTCGCAAAAACGGACGAAGCGCGCGGCCTTGCGTGAGGCGTCGCTGTCGAGCACGCCCGCCAGCACCATCGGCTGGTTGGCGACGAAGCCGACGGTGCGGCCGGCGATGCGGCCGAAGCCGGTGACGATGTTTTTCGCAAACGCCTCCGAGATCTCGAAGAAGTCGCCCTCGTCGACGACCTTCAGGATCAATTCCTTCATGTCATAGGGCTTGTTCGGGTTCTCCGGGATCAGCGTGTCCAGCGACATGTCGACGCGCTCGGTGTCGTCGAAGCTCGGCCATTCCGGCACGCCGTCGGTGTTGTTGGCCGGCAGGAAATCGATCAGCCGGCGCATCTGCAACAGCGTGTCGACGTCGTTCTCGAAGGCGCCGTCGGCGATCGAGGACCGCGTCGCGTGCACGGATGCGCCGCCGAGCTCTTCGGCGGTGACGACCTCGTTGGTGACGGTCTTCACCACATCGGGGCCGGTGACGAACATGTAGCTGGTGTTCTTCACCATGAAGATGAAGTCGGTCATCGCCGGCGAATAGACGTCGCCGCCGGCGCAGGGGCCCATGATCACCGAAATCTGCGGGATCACGCCCGAGGCGATCACGTTGCGGCGGAACACATAGGAGTATCCCGCGAGCGCGGCGACGCCTTCCTGGATGCGCGCGCCGCCGGCATCGTAGAGACCGATGATCGGCGCCCGCGCCTTCATCGCCATGTCCTGGATCTTGACGATCTTGTGCGCGTGCGTTTCCGACAGCGAGCCGCCGAACACGGTAAAATCCTTGGCGAACACGAAGGTCTTGCGGCCGTTGACGGTGCCCCAGCCGGTGACGACGCCGTCGCCGGGCACTTTGGTCTTCTCCATGCCGAACTCGGTCGAGCGGTGCTCGACGAACATGTCGAATTCCTCGAACGAGCCCTTGTCGAGCAGAAGCTCGATGCGCTCGCGCGCGGTCAGCTTGCCGCGGGCGTGCTGCGCCTCGATGCGCTTCTCGCCGCCGCCGAGCTTGGCCCCTGCGCGCCGCTCCTCGAGGGTGTCCAGGATGTCCTTCATCTGTTCCGCCCGCTAATTCCGTTGGATTTCAGCGGGTTGTAACAGGGCGTTTCGGCGGCGAAAAGCCGCCCGTTCGACAGGTCCCTGCACCCGCCCCCGTAATGGTACGGCCCCCTTTGGGTCTGCGGCATCGAGACGTGCGAAAACAGCGGGAAAAACTGTGGCAGATGCCGATTTCGGCCTATCGTCACGGGGCGGAAGGTGATTCTCTCAACTCGCCCAAAGGTCGCCACTTTGTCGTTCGAATGACACACCGCGTCGACTAAAACCACCGGGCGCATAACGAGCCGATAGACAATGACGATGCCAGCGACGGTCCGCTCCCTGCCCTCCGACGAGACCCAAGAGACCATCGATTTCCTGCGGCGGCTCGCCAGCATGATGACGGGCGGCCGCAATGCGGAGATGCTGCAGGCCGCGGCCGGTGCGATCGAGACGCTGAGCCGGCGCGCGATCACCGCCGAAGCGCTGCTCCATGACCATCAGGAGGAGCAGGCCAAGAGCACCGAACAGCGCGAAGTGGCGGAGCTCGCCGCCGACAATCTGCTGGCCGAAGTCAAGGCGCTGAAGGAGCATCTCTCCCACAGCGAGGAGCAGGCCGAGACCGAGCTTGCCGCGCTCAAGCTGGAGCTCGCCGACCATCAGCAGCACGCCGAGGCCGAGATCGGTTCGCTCCGGCTGCAGCTCATCGAGAACCAGCAGGAATCTGAAGCGGAGATCGCCTCGCTGCGGGCGCAGCTCGCCGAGAAGGGCGCACATGCGCAGGACGTCCAAGTCGAGATTGCGTCCCTGAAGACGCAAATCGAGCAGCGCGACCGGCTCGCCGAAATCGACCGCCGCGTGTTCACCGAGGAAGCCGAGCGCCTGCGCACGCAGATTCAGCACACCGAAAACAGCCTCGCCAACATGAGCGCGACGACCGAACAGGCGATCGGCGCGATCGACGAAACCGTCGCCGTGGTGTCGGTGCAGGGCTTGCGGCTGGCGCGGACCCAGTTCGGATATCTGGCAAAAGCCTTCGAGCAGAGCGGCGACGTGATCTCGCTCACCATGTGCGAGATCGGCGCGCAGGCGCTCGACAAGGCGCTGACGGGCGCCAACGACTAACCCCCTTCATTTTTCACACTCGAAGGGCGCGCGGGTTTGACAGCCCGCGCGGCGCTTGGTCTATTTCCGCGGCAAATAACATAAATCCGGGGGAAACCGATGTTGACCGACTGGCGCTTTGCGGTCGCGGCCGCGCTGTTGTGCTCGGGCGTGCTGCTCACCTGCATCGAGACCAACGCGCAAGGCATTCCGAAGGAGATCGCCTCCCGCGTCGAGATCTACGCGATCCCGTCGATCACCATCTCCGACCAGCAATTCCTGACCGGCGACGCCAACGGCAAGCCGGTCACGGTGGCCGGCGAATTCCGCGTCGCACAGGGCACCGGCCGGCTCCCGGTCGTGGTGATGATGCATGGCTCCAGCGGCGTCAACGGCACCACCGAAGCCTGGACGCATCAGTTCAATACGATGGGCATCTCCACTTTCGTGATCGACGGCTTCTCCGGCCGCGGGCTGACCTCCGTCAGCACCAACCAGGCGCTGCTCGGCCGGCTCAATCTCATCGTCGACATCTACCACTCGCTGGAAATCCTGGCGAAGCATCCGCGCGTCGACCCCGACCGCATCGTGCTGATGGGATTCTCGCGCGGTGGGCAGGCTACGCTCTATGCGAGCCTCGAACGCTTCCACAAGCTCTGGAACAAGTCGGGCCTGCAGTTCGCGGGTTATGTGCCCTTCTATCCGGATTGCGCGACGACCTACAACGGCGACACCGACGTCGCGCGGCCGATCCGCATCTTCCACGGCACGCCTGACGACTACAATCCCGTCGCAAGCTGCAAGGCCTTTGTCGCGCGCCTGAAAGAGGCCGGACGCGATGTCGTGCTGACGGAATATCCCGACTCCGCGCACGGTTTCGATGCCGGCCTGATCGGCAACAACATCGTGGTGGAGTCGACGAATGCACAGACCGTGCGTCACTGCCATATCAGGGAAGGCGAAGGCGGCCTCCTGATGAACGCGGATACACAAGTGCCCTTCACCTACAAGGATCCTTGCGTCGAGCTCAGCCCGCATGTCGGCGGCAATCCGGCGACCGCGCAGGAAGCGCGCAAGGCGGTGGTGGAGTTTCTGCGAGACTTGTTCATGCTGAGTTGACGGCGGCGGGCCGTTTTCTCATCTCGTCATGGCCGGGCATGACGACAATTGAGAGGACGCAGTGGTCACGCCTCTCCCGCCCTAAACGGCTCCTCCTTGCCATCAGGCACAGATTGTTCCGCCATCGCCAGGATCATCGCCACCATCACGTAATTGCCGGCGACCGCGGTGAGGTCGACGATCTGCTGATCGCTGAACACTTTCCTTGCTCGCGCAAACGTCGCATCGGACACTTTGTGCGTCGTCGTCAGCTCCGTGACGAAGTCGTAGACCACAGCCTCGTCCTCCGCCATGTCAGAGGGCCGCTTGTTCGCCTTCAATTCCGCGATGATGTCGGCCGAAAGTCCCGCCTTCGCCGCGATCGGCGCATGCGCGAACCATTCCATCTGCGAGCGCCACTGCCGGCCGATGATCAGGATCGCAAACTCGTTGAGCCGCGTCTCCACCGAGGTGTTCCAGCGCAGATAGTCGAACAGGTCGAACATCCGCTGGCCCAGCACGGGGCTGCGCAGCAGCAGGTTATAGGGCCCGCCGATACCGACGCTCGAGACCTTCATGACCTGGTCGGCGAGCGGCTTCTGCTCGGCGTTGAGCTGATCCTGCGTGAGTTGCGGAAAGCGTCGCGACATGTTTCCTCCGGCGCGTTTTTGATTTTATCGGGAGGATGCTAGCTGCATAGGACTGTCAACGCCAGCACGTCACGCGCTCAGATCGCGCCGATATCCCTCAGGCAGGCCTGCGTCAGGTTCATGCGGTCGGCGATGTGACGCGGCTCCTTGCAGTCCATGTTGAGCGCGAACACCGCCCTCGCCTCGCCCTTCTCGACCCAGCCGACCATCCAGCCGAGCGACGGCTGGCCACGCTCGGCGCCCAACAGGCCCGACTTGGCGCGGATGACGGCGTCGCCAACCTGCGTCACCGGAAGGATATCGCGCACCAGGTCCTGGCTGCGCTTGGAGACCGGCAGCACGCCACGCCGCAGCCGATCGAGGAAATCGACCTGCTGGACGGGATCGATCCGCAGGTCGCCGGTCAGCCAGAATTGGTCGATGCCGCCGCCGATATTGCGATTGCCGTATTCGAGAAGGTCGACATATTTCTGCATGCGTGCCTCGCCGATGCGCCGCGCGATCTCCTGGTAGACCGGCACGGCGGAAGCCGCGATCGCCGTGCGCATCGTATGATCCTTGTTCCAGGCCTCGATCGAGCGCTTGACGCCGTCCCACTTGAACACGTCCTTGTCGGGATCCTCGACCACGCCGGTTTCCAGCGCGATCAGCGAGTTCGGGACCTTGTAGGTCGATGCCGGCAGTTTCGCTTCGGCCGAGCGGTCGTGGTCGCTCGCGATCAAGGTGTAGGCATCAACGTCATAGGCCACGAAGGTGCCGGCCGTGCCGGCATCGGTGAAGTGTTTGGCGAGGTCGGGGCGAAGCTGGGTCTTGGGATAGGCGACGTTGGCGAAGCTGGGCTGTGGCAGCAGGCTGGCTGCGGCCATCAGGCCGAGCGTATGGCGGCGGGTGATCACGGGATGCATCCAAAAACGGGTTGAGAGGGCGCGGAGGATGCGTGTGACATCGTGGTAAAACAATGGCGTGATGCGCCCGTATGATACAGGATCACGATCGGACAACCCACGTTTTGGGGAAGCGACAGGGAAATCATGGACAACGACAAGGCCATCGAGATCGTAACGAAATACATGGCGGCCTGGAACGAAGCCGATGTCGCGCGCCGCAAGGCTCTGCTTGAGCAATGCTGGGCTGATGGCGGGATTTATGTTGACCCGGGTGTCGAGCTGGCCGGCCGCGATGCATTGGCGCAGCATATCTCGAAGATACAGGCCGGACGTCCGGGCGCATGGCTAGAATTCATGAGCGGCGTCGACGTCCATCACCGGGTCGTGCGTTTCCTCTGGAGGCTGGTACGGGCCGACAACACCTGCGGCGATACTTCGATCGACGTCGGTGAGATTGGCCCCGACGGAAGATTGATCAGGATGATCGGATTCTTCGGCTCGGCTCCGCCGTTGCACCAATAATGCTAAGGTGACCGACGCGCCGGCCGCGTCAGCCGCAGCACGAACACCAGCACTTCGGCGACTGCCTTGTAGAGCTCGGCCGGGATTTCGTCGCCGAGCTCGACATTGGAGAGCGCGCCCGCCAGCACCTCGTTCTCCTCGATCGGGATATCGTGGGCTTTCGCGACCTCGATGATCTTCGCGCCGATCGCGCCCTTTGCCTGCGACCCTGTGTCTCGTCAGCAGCCCGACGCTTGCCGACGGCCCGTTCACGTTGGCGCCCAAGGTGTTGACGTGTATCCTTCGGTCTGGTCGCTCCAATTCGCGCGCGCGATTTGCAGGAGCGATGCTCGGATCTGCGCGGGGATGCCATTGGGATGGGAGACACTCGGGCTATGGGGTGACGACGTCGGCCGCATCGAACCACTCGCGGGTGGTGTGGCCAACGACGTATGGAGCGTGCGTGTCCGAGGGCACCTTGCGGTGGGTCGTCTCGGCGCCAGGAGCGACGCCGATCTCGCGTGGGAGACCAGGCTCCTGCAACACCTCGACCGTGAGGGTCTGAGCGTGCCGGTACCGATCCCGACGACGGACGGACGGCTGTTTGCGGACGGTCTCGTGGTGATGACTTACGTGGAAGGCGAACCGCCCGCGACGGAGGCCGACTGGCGTCGCGTGGCCGACACACTCCGCCGGCTGCATCGGTTGACCGAGGGCTGGCCGCAGCGCCCAGGCTGGCGATCGTCGACCGACCTCCTGCGCGCCGAGAGCGGGACAAGGATCGATCTCAGTGCGATGCCGCCGGAGGGAGTTGCTCGATGCCGCGCAGCGTGGGCGCGGTTCGTCGGACGTCCGACATGCGTCGTCCACGGGGACCACAACCCTGGCAACGTCCGCATAACCGCAAATCGGGTCGCGCTGATCGACTGGGACGAGTCGCATGTCGACGTGCCCGACCTCGATCTGGTGCTGCCCCATAACGCTGCCGGTCTCGACGAGGGCGCGTATGACATCGCCGCGCAAGCTTCGGCCGCGTGGGAAGCCGCCGTCTGCTGGGACGACGCGTTCGCAGTCAAGCGGCTTGCCGAAGTTCGAGCGGTTGAGTAGCGGCAGCGAACCGAGAGACCGCGTCGGCTGAGTCCACGCCAGGGGCCGCCGGCCCCGTCAGCGCGCGCGCTTGGTCAGCCGCAGCACGAACACCAGCACTTCGGCGACGGCCTTGTAGAGCTCGGCCGGGATTTCGTCGCCGAGCTCGACATTGGAGAGCGCGCCCGCCAGCACCTCGTTCTCCTCGATCGGGATATCGTGGGCTTTCGCGACCTCGATGATCTTCGCGCCGATCGCGCCCTTGCCCTTGGCGACCACGCGCGGTGCGCCGGTGCGGTCGTAATGCAGCGCGACGGCAAGCTGGCTCCTGGTCTCGCTCATAGTGCGCGATCCAGGAAATGCCCGGCCTTGGCCGGTTGAGGCTGCGGCGGCGTGCCTTCGCGGATGACGATGTCGCCGGGCGCAAGCTCGGCCCGGCTCAGCGCCTGGCTGAGATCATTTGCGCCGGCGCGAAGCAGCGACGCCGTCTGCGGCCGCTCGGCCCACATCCTGACCGAGGTGCGGTCGCCGATCAGCGAGATCAACGCATGCACGGGGCCGGCCGGCTCGATGTCGAGCGAGAAGCGGGCACGCCAGACGCGTTTCGTTGCCTCTGCTTCGGTGCCGCCGCCATCACGCGAGATTTCGAACTGCGCCATGGCGGTGCCCTGCGGCGTCGCAAACGGAATCTCGAAATTCCATCGCGGCATCGTCGGATCGAGGCGGTTGGCCGATGCATCGGGCCGATCCGGCAGCGAGGCCACCTGCAGCAGGGTTTGCCGCGCGATCGCCGCGTCGGTGTCGTCGAGCAGATGGCGCACGGCGGTCGCGAGCGGCGCATCCGGCGCGATGGACGGTGCGGCCACCGGCTGCGCCGACGGCAGCGCGCCGCGGAATGGCGGCGGCGGCGTGTTGGTGTGGACGATCGCCTCCTCGCTTTGTCCGCCCGGCAAGGTGACGGTCGCGGCCTGCGGATGGCTTCCGCGCGGCAATTCCTGCAGAGCTTCCTGCAGGAGATTGAGCGCCGCGCCTGATGTCACCGACTTCGGCCCGGCGCCGAGCAACGCCTCCGCAATCATGAGCTTGACGGGAGCGCCCTTCGTGTCAGCGATGAGCGACGGCAAGTGGCAGGCGCAGCTTGCGGCGTTCGCGATCTCGTGGTCCGCCGAGCGCCGAAACCTGTGCTGACGGATTGCAGCCTGCGCCGGTTGCGGTTGCTCCGGCGGCGCTGGAACGAGCGAAGGTGACGGGATCGCTCGGCCTTGTTTCGGCTGTCACAACGGTTGAAATAGCAGGCGTAACCGCTTGCGGTGTCTCTGATGTCTGCACCGCCGCCGCGAGCGTCTGCCGCAGCACGATCAGCGCAGCCTTCAGATCGGGAATGCCGGTCGGCGGAAGCGAGCCTGTCGCCAGCGACGACTCCAGGAACAATCCGGATGTCTGAACGGCGTGCGCGATATCGCCGCCTGTCAGATCAGGCGCGAGCGGCGTTTGCTGCGCCAGCACCTGCACCACCGCCTGCTGCAGCACCGGCGGCAGGCTGCGCGATGTCGCGACCGCATTGAGATTGGCAAACAGCGGCGCGAGCGATTGCTGCTGCGTGGCCGCGGTCTCGGACGCAAGCGACACTGCGATCCGCTCCAGCGGCGTCAAGGGATCGCTGGGCGCCGG
This sequence comes from uncultured Alphaproteobacteria bacterium, assembly GCA_963795365.1. GTDB lineage: Bacteria > Pseudomonadota > Alphaproteobacteria > Rhizobiales > Xanthobacteraceae > Bradyrhizobium. The sequence goes on along the minus strand of CAWCHW010000032.1, from coordinate 14,486 downwards.
CGCTGCGACCTGCGCCGGGTTCGCGATCGCGTTGATGGTGGCGGGCGCGTTTGGAGTCGTGGCGATCGACGCATTCGTCGCGACACCAACTGCATTGTCTGCCGGCGGCGCACCGGCATCCTGCGCCACCACCGCAAGCCGCACCGTGCCATCGGCTGTCTGCGATACCGCCAGTTGCAAATTTTGCCCCGGCGTCAGCGCCACCTCCGACATCACGTCGATCGACAACCCGGCGATCGCGATCTGCACCAGGTTTTCGGCAACCTTGAGCACCTGCGCGTCGACCACCGTGCCGGGCTGCAGCACAACGCCGGAGGTGGCGCTGCCGGTGGCCTGCGCGGCAATGACGGGAAGGTTTGGGTTGACGGTCAGCGCCATGGTCGAACGCTAGCGCGCGGCGCGTAAACCTCTCGTTAACCTGACGGCTTCATCGCCCGCAAAATCCGCACCGCGGCGCGGAAATCGACCTCGCGGGCGGCGCGACGCGCGGCCACCTCCTCGTCCACGCCCCATAGGTCGCGGTTCCAGTCCTCGTCGACATGGGCGGCGTCCCAGACCTGATCGGGATCGCGCACGCCAAGGGCGAGCGCCAGCGCGAGCAGCGCCGATCCGGTCAGGGTCGTCACCACATGCACCGCCGCCAACGACCAGGGATCGTCGGGCAGCGCGGAGCGTGCCGCTTCCACCGCGGTGTCGGGCTGGCGCACATGCATGATGCCCTCGGCGAGGATGAAATGTGCGCCGAGCGCATCGGCAGCCCAGAACAGCACGGGGTCCCAGTGCTTCGCCTCCTTCGCGACCAGCGCCTGCGGATAGCCGGCGCGATAGAACACCAGGTCGGACTGGAGATATTTGGCGAGGTCGTCGCGCACCAGCTGGACGCGATCCACCACCGACTCGACCACGCTGTTGGCAAAGCGCGTCAGCGGCATGGTCAGGGGGTCGATGGTGTCCTGCTGCGCGCGCCATTCTTCCGCGATGACGTCGGCGATCGCACGCACCGGCGCCGTGAGGGTGCGGCCCGACGGCGTCTTGACCGGCTTGCCGTCGAGGGTGACCGCAAATCCGCCCTCCGTCTCCACGACGCCAGCCTCCTTGTAGAAGCGTTTGCGCCTGGGCACGCGCGCCTGGCGCCGCACCGCCTCCTGCGGATCGAGCGGCGATTGGCCGGCCGCCTCGTCGAACAACTCACGCATACGAAATTGCTTCCCTCCGTCGCATCATGCGAACTGACCAATTATGATAAGCCCGCGCGCCAATAAAGCGAGCCAGTGGAGCGGATTTGACGTTCGCTACCTGCCGTCAGCACACTCGAAAGCGAACGTCAAATCCAAAGCTCCACTAGAATCAATATTTTGCCAGTGGTCCTTTGATTCCAACATTCGCAAGAGTGGCCGCTGCAATGGGATGCGAATGTTGGAATCGGACCACTGGCGGTGAAGCGGACTTTTACCATCCTCATAGCGGTATTTGCCGGCTTTTGCGCGCTTGCAGCCGAGGCCGGGTTCCGTACGCCGGAGTCGCTGGTGCGCAACGTCTATGCCTTTTACGGCAAGGGCGCGCCCGATCTCTCCCGCGGACTGCCGCGGGACGAGGCGACCGCGCAGAAATTCTTCGATGCCACCTTGCGCAGCGCATGGCTCGCGCCGCATAGCGAGCCCTATGATTTCATGGTGCAGAGCCCGAGCTGGCAGCTTGGGCCGGTGGCGATCTCGATCCTGCGCAAGCAGTTCGACAAGACCTATGTGACCGCGAGCTTCGACAATGGGGGTCGCAGCGTGACTCTGAATTTCATCCTGGTGCAGGGCCGCGACGGCTGGGTGATCACGGATATCGAGAGTCCGCACGATTCGCTCCGGCAATTTCTCGAGCAGTTCAGGAATTAGCGCGCGGCCAGCCCTCCCCTTGGGGAGGAGAGGGTTTACGCGCAGCCGCGGCTCACGGCCTTTGATAGATGATCGTGCCTGCGCGAATGGTGGTGGCAACCTTGGCGAAATTCGCGACGTCGCTCATGGGATCGCCATCCAGCACCACGAGATCGGCGTCAAACCCGACCTGAACCCTGCCCTTTTTGGCCGACTTGAAATAATCGGCGGGGTTGGTCGTGAGCGAGGCGAGGATTTGCCGCTCCGACAGCGCGCGGTGCATGAGTTCGTATTCGGGGCCTGTGTCAAACAGCCTGGTAAAGCCGACATCGGTTCCGAACAGGACCACGCCGCCGTTCTCGGAAAATTGCCTGAGCTGATTGACGGTTGCCGCGACCGCGCGCGCCGTGACGGCGGGGTCGAGCACGATGGTCGTGAAAAGCGACAACGTCGGAATCAATGCGACGTTCTGCGCTTTGAACCGCGCAAGCTGCTCTGCGGTGTAGCCATCCGGTTGACTGGGAACGGTGTGCGCCATCACATCGACGCCGGCCGCGATCACGGTTTCGACGCCGGCCTTGTTTTGCGGATGGGCGAACACCGGCTTGCCCTGCGCATGCGCCACGTCGACCGCAGCCTTGGCAACGGCCGGGTCCATGTTCACGACGGGCTTGTCGCCCATGAACGCGCCGGTGAAGAGCTTGATGCCGTTGTGGCCCATGCGCATGAATTCACGGGCCTGTCTTGCGGCTTCCTCGGGCGATCCGACTTCGGGCACGTCCACGTTGGCCGGCACATAAACGGGATGGCCGCCCTTCGGATACATGTTGCCGGCAAGCAGGATGTTGGGGCCTGCAACGTTGCCGGCGTTGACGCGGGCGCGCAGCGGCAGGGAATCGGTCGGGTCCGAGCCAAGATCCCACACCGTGGTGAATCCCCACTTGGTCAACATCTCCCGCATCGGCGCTTCGAGCGCAGCGGCCGGCGCGCTGGCTGCGTTCTTCCATGCGACGTTCGTGAAATGGACGTGGCTGTTCCAGAAGCCGGCCACGATGGTTTTGGCGGTGCAATCGATCACGCGCGCACCTTGCGGAATCTGCACCTCGTTTGAACCGCCGATCGCGCTGATGACGCCGTTTGAAATCACGACGGTCGCATTCGCGAGCGGTGCGGCCTCGGGCGAGGCGTAGAGCACCCCGCCTCTCAACACCGTCGTTTCGGCTTGCGCCGCGCCAACACAAATAAGCGAGCCAACAAGGCCGAGAACGAGCGCGGCACGGATTCGCGAAGCAGACATCACTCCTCCGGCGCGTTCTCGATCGGATCGAAGCGGTCCGCCTCCAGTCCGAGCAGGTTCCACGATTGCAGCATATGCGGCGGCAGCGGCGCCGACGCGTCGATCACCCCGCCGCGCGGATGCGGAATGACGATGCGGCGCGCCAGCAGATGCAGCCGGTTCTGCAGGCCCCCCGGCAGCTCCCAGTTCTCCTTGTTGAAATATTTGGGGTCGCCGACGATGGCATGATCGATATGCGCCATATGCGCGCGCAATTGATGCGTTCGCCCGGTGACCGGCTTCAGCGACACCCAGGCGAGCTTCGTCGCCGATGTTTCCACCACCGCGTAATAGGTCACCGCGTGGCTTGCGCCCTCGTCGCCATGGGCGGCGATGCGCATGATGCTGTCATCCTCACTCTCCTCCTTGGCGAGATAGGTGGAGATGCGGCCCTGCTTCGGCTTCGGCACGCCCGCGACCAGCGCCCAGTAGATCTTGCGCGCCGAGCGGTGGCGAAATGATCCGGTCAGCGCTGACGCGGCAAAGCGCGTCTTGGCCACCAGCAGGCAGCCCGAAGTCTCCTTGTCGAGCCGGTGCACCAGCCGCGGCTTCTGCCCCTTGGCGTCGCGCATCACTTCCAGCATCTGGTCGACATGCCGCGTGGTGCCGGAGCCGCCCTGCACCGCAAGCCCGGCCGGCTTGTTCAGGACCAGCACGTCGTCGTCCTCGTAGAGGATCATCGCCTTCAATTCGGCGAGCGTCTTCGCTCCAGCTTCGGACAGTTTGCCCGCAACCTTCGGCGTATCCAGCCGCAGCGGCGGAATGCGGATGTTCTGGCCGGCCTGCAGCCGGTCCTTGCTGTCGGCGCGCTTGCCGTTCACGCGCAGCTCGCCTTTGCGGACGATGCGCTGGATATGGGAGAACGACAGCCCCGGAAACCGCGCTTCGAGGAAGCGGTCGACGCGCATGTTGTCCTCGTCCGGCGTCACCACGACGGTCTGGACTTTGGTCGGCAGCGGCGGTGTGTCGGCGACGATCTTCTCGGGCTCGGCAACAAAAGGCGCAGGCTTTGCCGCGCGGGGCGCCGCGAAGCGCGCGGGCTTGCCGCCGGTGCGATGCGCCGATGGATGCTCACCCCGCAGCTTGTTCCGGTAGGGAGGTGCGCCCCTCGGACGCTCACCCCGGGGTCTCAATGGCTTCTTGACGCGACGGCTCATGCCGTTCTTCCAAATTTGCGTGACGCCGATCGGCCTGCACGGCGCGGCAGTGCTGCAACTTCGGCACCAATTTCGCTTTCCGCGAGGCGTAACTCGTAGAGTTGCTGCAGATTCATCCAGAACTGCGGCGTCGTGCCGAACCAATGCCCGAGGCGCAGCGCCGTGTCGGCTGTAATCCCCCGCTGGCCGTGAATGATTCCTGTAATGCGATTTACGGGCACGTCGATTTGACGCGAAAGCTCGGCAGCCGTGACACCAATTTCGCGCAACTCTTCAGCAAGATGTGCGCCGGGATGGATGGGGGTACGGGGCAAGATGGTTATCCTTCAATGATAGTCGACGATCTCGACATTCACGGGGCCGGGCGATCCGTCGGGCCACGAAAAGCAAATCCGCCATTGATCGTTTATTCGAATCGAGAACTGTCCGGCGCGGTCACCTCTGAGCGCCTCGAGCCTGTTACCGGGTAACGCCGCAAGATCAGCCAGGCTCGTCGCTGCCTCAAGCCGATCGAGCCGCAGCTCGGCTTGGCGGGCAAAGCCCGAAAACTCCCTGACGTGCCGTCCAGAGGCAAATCGTTCAGTTGCCCTGTTCCCGTAGCTGACAATCACAGCGAGATCGTTAGCACGATTTATGACTTACGTAAACAGTAATTAGTCGGATAGGCTGACGCATCAGGGCCTGGAATTCGTCCGAGCCGGAAATAGCGGCGGTCAGAACAACCTCACCTGCACGGCATTGCTCGCGAGCTTTGAAGCCGTGGCGTCGACGACCTTCAGCACCTGCGAGAACTTGGCGCGGAGCGTCTTCTCAACTTCATTACGAAGCGTCGAGTCCGTCTCTGCGGAGACAAACGCAACGGTTCCCGATGGTAGCCGGTTTTCCTCCGAGAGCTCGGTGAAATCGGTATAGACCGTGCTGGCGCTGTATCCCTTCTGCAGGAGGAAGTCCTGCATTTGGGTTGCCAGATCCTTCCGGCCGTCGGCATAGAGCACCACGACGGTCTTGGCCCTGTTGTTGTCGAATTGCTGCTTTTCCGCCGTCGGAAGCACAGCCGCCGTTCCTCTTTCAAGTACCTCGACGCGCTTGGCCAGCGCCACGATCTGCCCGCGGACATCGGCCCCCTGGGATCCCACATCGTTCTTGATCTGCTGCGCCTGGTCTTTCAGCTGATCCTTGACCAGGCTGATCTCGGTGCCGCCGGGCAATTTGATCGCGAGATTGAGAATGGTCGGCGCGACGCAAAGCAGGGCGGCGATGCCGAGCACGATCGCCATGCCAGTGGGAATGTCCGGGTGATTGTAGATGGTGCGCGCCAGCGCTGCGATCATGCCTAGACCGGCCAGTAGCGGCACCACCACGATAACGGCAGTCAGCCAAGGATTGTCCATGCTGCCCCCTAAAGTTGATGCGCAGTATATCGCTATTCCAAAGACGTGTCAGCGGTCGCCACGCTGTGCCCGCAGCTTGGCCCAATAGTCCAGCCGCTTCCTGATCTCGCGCTCGAAGCCGCGCTCGGGCGGATCGTAGAACGTCTTCCGCCCCAGCGCTTCCGGGAAATAATCCTGGCCGGAAAAGCCCTCCGCCGCGTCGTGGTCGTATTCGTAGCCGGCGCCGTAGCCTTCCTCTCGCATCAATTTGGTCGGCGAATTGAGGATGTGTTTCGGCGGCAAGAGCGAGCCCGCCTCTTTCGCCGTGCGCATCGCGGCGCCGAAGGCTTTGTAGGCGGCGTTGGATTTCGGCGCGGTGGCGACATAGAGCACGGCCTGCGCGATCGCGAGCTCGCCTTCGGGCGAGCCCAGGAAATCGTAGGCGTCCTTGGCCGCATTGGCGACCACCAGCGCCTGCGGATCGGCGAGGCCGATGTCCTCGACGGCCATGCGCACCACCCGCCGCGCCAGGAACAGCGGGTCCTCGCCGGCATCGAGCATGCGCGCGAGATAATACAGCGCCGCGTCGGGATCGGAGCCGCGCACCGCCTTATGCAGCGCCGAGATCAGGTTGTAGTGGCCGTCGGCCGACTTGTCGTAGATCGGCGCGCGGCGCTGCAGGATGTCCTGCAGCTGCACGGCATCGAAGACCTCGCCGCCGCGTGCGGAGCGCCAGACTTCTTCGGCCAAGGTCAGCGCGGCGCGGCCGTCGCCATCGGCCATCCGCACGAGCACGGCGCGCGCCTCGGCATCGAGCGGCAGCGTCTTGCCTTCGGCCTTCTCGGCATGAACGAACAATTTTTCGATCGCGTCCGCGTCGAGCGAATGAAACACCAGCACCCGCGCGCGCGACAGCAACGCGGCGTTGAGCTCGAAGGATGGATTTTCGGTGGTCGCCCCGACCAGTACGACCGTGCCGTCCTCCATCACGGGCAGAAACGAGTCTTGCTGCGCGCGATTGAAGCGATGCACCTCGTCGACGAACAGCAGCGTGCCCTTGCCCGTCTCGCGGCGGGCGCGCGCGGCGTCGAATGCCTTCTTCAGATCGGCCACGCCGGAGAACACCGCCGAGAGCTGCTCGAAATGCAGCTCGGTGGCATCGGCGAGCAGCCGCGCCACCGTGGTCTTGCCGGTACCCGGCGGCCCCCAGAAGATCAGCGAGCCCAGCGTCCGCGTTTCCAGCATGCGGGTCAGCGCGCCGTCGGGCCCGAGGATGTGGTCCTGGCCGACCACGTCGGACAATTTGTGCGGACGCAGCCGATCCGGAAGCGGCCGCGGCGCGTCCTGCTCGAGGCCCGCCGCGGCGAACAGTGATGCTCCCTGAGTTGTTGGCCGTTTCGGACTCATCCCGGCAAGGTCACGTTGATCTGCTGGTTGCCGCGCTGGATCACGATGCGCCACACCCGCACCGACTGACCCGCGGCCTTCTCGAGCTCGCTGGTCTTGGCGATCTGCTGGCCGTTCACATTGACGATGATATCGCCCTTCTGGAAGCCGACATTGCCGGCAATCGAATCCTCGGGGATCTCGGTCACGACCACGCCCTGCGTGTCGGAATCCAGATGCAGTTCGTCGGCGACCGCCGGCGAGATGTTGGCGACCTTGGCGCCCTGGAACGGCGAGCGCGCCTTCACGGTGATCTCGTCGCGGCCGCCGTCGGGCGCGGTCTCCAGCGGCATCGCCAGCTTCACCGGCTTGCCGGCGCGCTGCACGTCGAGCTGCGCGGTGCCGCCGAGCGGACGGGTCGCGAAGCGGTATTCGAAACCATTGGGATCGTCGATGCTCTGGCCGTCGATGGCGGTGATCAGGTCGCTCGACTTCAAGCCCGGCGCGGGCAGCAGGACTGCCCGACACCACGCTTGCGACCAGCGCACCGGTCGGCGAGCGCAAGCCGAGGCTCTCGGCGATCTCCGGCGTCACGGTTTGCAGCTTGGCGCCAAGCCACGGACGCTTGACCGCCTTGCCGCCCATCTTGGCAGAGGCCACGACCACGCGCACCATGTTGGCAGGGATCGCGAAGCCGATGCCCTGCGAACCGCCGGAGCGCGAATAGATCGCGGTGTTGATGCCGGCGAGCCTTCCGGTCATGTCGACCAGCGCGCCGCCGGAATTGCCGGGATTGATGGCGGCGTCGGTCTGGATGAAGAACTGATAATCGGTGATGCCGACTTGCGTGCGCGCCAGCGCCGAGATGATGCCGTGCGTCACGGTCTGGCCGACGCCGAAGGGATTGCCGATCGCGAGCACGACGTCGCCGACCATCAGCTCGTCGGAATTGGCGAAGTCGAGCGTGGCGAATTTCTCGTGCGCGTCCTTCAGCCGCAGCACCGCGAGATCGGAGCGCGAGTCCTTCAAGATGACTTCGGCTTCGAATTCGCGCTTGTCGGCCAGCGATACCTTGACCTGGTCGGCGCCCTCGATGACGTGCACGTTGGTGACGACGAGCCCGGACGGATCGACCATCACGCCCGAGCCGAGCGAGCGCTGCATCTGCTCGCCCTGCCCGCCCGGCACGCCGAAGAAACGGCGAAACAGCGGATCGTCCATGAAGGGGTTGCGGTTCTGCACGACCTTGGCGGCGTAGACGTTGACCACCGCGGGCTGCACACGCTGCACGATCGGCGCGTAGGACAGCCGCAATTCCTGGGCGGACGACGGCACGCGGCGGTCCTGCGCCAGCGCGGGTGCGGCGAGCGCGGCGGATACGAGCACCACAGAGACGAAGCGATTCAACATCGTGAGTAATCCTGGATCTAGATAGATAGGTTATGACGGAGATACCCGAATTTATTCAGGCCGCCCGTGGCGGCGCTTCTGCAGCGCCCGGTGCGCATGACAATCTTTCCTGGTGGGTCTCGCCCCAGGCTTTCAAGGTATCGATCACCGGCCGCAGGCTCTCGCCGATCTCCGACAGGCAATATTCCACCCGCGGGGGCACCTCGGCATAGACCTTGCGGATGATGAGACGGTCGTCCTCCAGCGCGCGAAGCTGCTTGGTCAGCATGCGCTGCGTAATGCCCGGCATCCGCCGCCGCAATTCGCCGAAACGCTGCGTGCCCGACTGCAGGTGAAACAGGATCACGCCTTTCCACTTGCCGTCGATCAAATCGAGCGTGGCCTCGACCGCGCATCCCGGTCGATGCGCAAAATTTCGCCGTTTCATGCGTGCCTTCCCAACCCGTCCCCAATAGTATCCAAATGGGGACTATCTGCCTGAATTTACAGTACTTGCCAAATTGACGCCAGCACGACAATTCTGCCGCGCCACACAAGATGGAGAACAGGAATGAAGGCCGTCGGATACAGGAAGTCGCTGCCGATCGAGGACAAGGACGCGCTGATCGATTTCGAGGCCGCGAAACCGGAGCCGAAGGGCCGCGACATCCGCGTGGCGGTGAAGGCGATCTCCGCCAATCCCGTCGATTACAAGGTGCGCAAACGCGCCGCGCCGCCCGAGGGCGAGACGAAGATTTTGGGCTTCGACGCGGCCGGCGTGGTCGATGCGGTCGGTCCCGACGTCTCGCTGTTCAAGCCGGGCGATGACGTGTTCTACGCCGGCTCGATCCTGCGCCAGGGTACCAACTCGGAATTCCATCTGGTCGACGAACGCATCGTCGGCAACAAGCCGAAATCACTGTCGTTCGCGCAGGCCGCCGCCCTGCCCCTCACCTCCATCACCGCGTGGGAATTGCTGTTCGACCGGCTCGGCGCGGTGCCCGGCAAGAGCGTCGATCCGCGCACGCTTCTTATCATGGGCGGCGCCGGCGGCGTCGGCTCGATCATGGTCCAGCTTGCCCGGCGGCTGACGGGCTTGACCGTGGTCGCGACCGCCGCGCGGCCGGAGTCGCAGAAATGGTGCCTCGACCTCGGCGCGCATGCCGTGATCGATCATTCCAGGCCGATGAAGGAGCAGATCGAAAAACTGAAGCTGCCGCCGGTCGGCCTCGTCGCCAGCCTGACCTTCACCGAACAGCACTACAAGGCGATTGCAGAGCTGATGGCGCCGCAGGGCAAGTTCGGCCTGATCGACGATCCCCAGGAATTCACCATGAGTGCTTTCAAGGGCAAGGCGATCTCGGTGCACTGGGAATCCATGTTCACCCGCTCCTCGTTCCAGACGCCGGACATGATTGCGCAGCATCATCTGCTCAACGACGTCGCCGACCTCATCGACAAGGGCGTGCTGCGGACCACGATGGATCAGGCGTTCGGCACCATCAACGCCGCAAACCTGAAGCGCGCGCATACGCTGCTGGAGTCCGGCAAGTCGCGCGGCAAGATCGTGCTGGAGGGGTGGTAGCCTTGGGAATTGCAGGGCCTCACTTCGACTGACTCGCCGCCTGAAGCGCCTTCCAGTCGAATTTTTCTGCGAGGGCCAGCGCCTCATCCTCGGTGAGGCCGCTATAGGCAAAGCTGAACATCGCGTCCTTGGCGAGCCCCACGATAAGCGAGCCGGACTTATCCTTGGTGTTGAAGCCCTTGAGGACGGGCATGCCGTGCATGGTCGATGTGACCATGTGGCCCTCGGCGGTCTGGATATTCATCGAATTTTGCAGCGGCGCCAGCGCGCCCGCCGCAGTTTGGCCGACCACGACTGAGGCGTGCACCTGGGCCGCGCCCTTCTGGTAGTCGCGATTTGCCGTGGTCATGCTCATGTTGGACATTTCCATCGACATGCCGTCAGGCTTCTTGCCTTGCCAGCCGTCGAGTTCCACAAAAAGTGGGAGGAAGCGCTGAAACGCCTGATCGGCACGCGCAGACAGCGACCCCAACAACGACAGCACAACGAACCCGTAAAAAATCGTCCGCAGAAACTTGCTCACGCGCGCCTCCCAATAGAATGAGGCCGCATCATAGCAAGGCGCCGCGCTGCCAGAAAGCCGCGCCGACAGGGTACTAACCTACTGGAGCGGCGGTATCGTGCGGACGAACGCGACGATGGCATCCAGATCCTGCGCGGTCATGGTGGCATAGGCGGCATAGGCCATCGGTGGTTTCAGCCGGCGGCCGTCGCGGCCGATGCCTTGCGTGATGGCGCGCTTGATCTCGTCGTCGCTCCATTGGCCGAGGCCGGACGCCGGATGCGAGGTGATGTTGCGGGATTCGGACTCGCCCCATGGTCCCAGAAATTTCCGGCCGCCCTTGCCGGTCGCGGAAGCGAAATCATGTACCTCCGACGGGCCTTCCGGCGTGTGACATTCCAGACAATGCGAAATGCTCAGGAGATAGCGGCCGCGCGACAGCTTGTCGGCCATTTGGGCGTCGGTCATCTGCGCGCCCGAGTAGGTCGGCGTCTCCGGCTTTGACGCCCTGCGATATTCCGGCGCCGGCGTTTCGTGACGAACCGGCGGCACGGTTTTGAGATACGCCACCAGCGCGTCGAGATCGCGCGCCGTGAGCACGGTGTAGAATTCGAAAGGCATGATCGGCGCGGCCTTGGTGCCGTTCGGCTTGACGCCGCTGACGAGGAACCTCTTCAACTCGGCGTCGCTCCAGTTGCCGATGCCGGTCTCCTTGTCCGGCGTGATGTTGGAGCCGACCACCTTGTAGGCGGGCTCGTCGAAAGTCTGGGGACCGCCCGACAGCGCACGCGACAAATCGAACCCCCGGGGGCCCTGCGGGGTGTGACAGTTGTGGCAAACCATGACGCTGTTGACGAGATAGGCGCCGCGCTCGACCAGCGTCTCGCCGACGGCCGGTGAAACCAGAAGGGCCAGCGCCACGCCCAGGACAATCCGCATTGAAATCCCCCTCAGCCCCAATCACGAAGATTATGCACGCGGAGCGCGCTGCGGTCACCACCCAACAAAAAAGCGGCGCCCGAGGCGCCGCTTTTCAAAACTCGATATGCGCGAGGCTTACGCCGCCTCCGCCTCTTCCTTCTCCTGGACCGGACCGGAATCCAGACCCTTGGCGTCGACGTCGCGATCGACGAACTCGATCACCGCCATCGCCGCGTTGTCGCCGTAGCGGAAGCCGGCCTTGATGATGCGGGTGTAGCCGCCGTTGCGGTCCTTGTAGCGGGGCGCCAGCACGCCGAACAGCTTCTTGACCTGATCGAGGTCGCGCATCTCGGAGATGGCCTGGCGGCGCATGGAAAGACCGCCCTTCTTGCCGAGCGTCACCAGCTTTTCGACGATCGGCCGCAGCTCCTTGGCCTTCGGCAGCGTGGTGACGATCTGCTCGTGCTTGATCAGCGCGGCGCACATATTGGCGAACATCGCGCGGCGATGCTCGGCGGTGCGATTGAGCTTGCGATGAACTTTTCCGTGACGCATGACTTTATTCCTTCAGTTCGCCGCAAGCGGCGCGTTGCTCAGGTGGGCTTCCTGCGTTCGCCCGCAAAAGCGTAAAGAACGCTTTTGCTCCTTTTATTTGAGCATGATCCTTTATCGGAAAACCGCTTCGCACTTTTCCGGGATCATGCTTGTTCTCAGTAGTGATCCTCGAAGCGCTTGGCGAGCTCGTCGATGTTCTCCGGCGGCCAGCCCGGCACTTCCATGCCGAGATGCAGGCCCATCTGGGCCAGCACTTCCTTGATCTCGTTCAGCGACTTGCGGCCGAAGTTCGGGGTGCGCAGCATCTCCGCTTCGCTCTTCTGCACGAGGTCGCCGATATAGACGATGTTGTCGTTCTTCAGGCAGTTGGCCGAACGCACCGACAGTTCGAGCTCGTCCACCTTCTTGAGGAAGGCCGGGTTGAAGGCGAGATCGGGGATGATCTCCTGCGCGACTTCCTTGCGCGGCTCCTCGAAGTTGACGAACACGTTGAGCTGATCCTGCAGGATGCGCGCGGCGTAGGCCACCGAATCCTCCGGCGAGATCGCGCCGTTGGTCTCGATCGTCATGGTCAGCTTGTCGTAGTCGAGGATCTGGCCCTCGCGGGTGTTCTCGACCTTGTAGGAGACCTTGCGCACCGGCGAGAACAGGCTGTCGACCGGGATCAGGCCGATCGGCGCGTCCTCGGGGCGGTTACGCTCGGCGGCGACATAGCCCTTGCCGGTCGCGACCGTGAACTCCATGCGGATTTCCGCGCCCTCGTCCAGCGTGCACAGCACGAGGTCGGGATTGAGCACGATGACGTCGCCGACGGTCTGGATGTCGCCGGCGAGTGACCACGCCCGGACCCTGCTTCTTCACGACCATGCGCTTGGGGCCTTCGCCCTGCATCTTGATCGAGATGTCCTTGATGTTGAGCACGATGTCGGTCACGTCCTCGCGAACGCCCGCAATCGAGGAGAACTCGTGCAGCACGCCGTCGATGTGCACCGACTGCACGGCCGCGCCCTGCAGCGAGGACAACAGGATGCGGCGCAGCGCGTTGCCGAGCGTCTGGCCGAAGCCGCGCTCGAGCGGCTCGGCGACCAGCGTCGCATGGCGGTTGGCGTCGTGACCGGCGGCGACCTGCAACTTGTTCGGTCGAATAAGCTCTTGCCAATTTTTCTGGATCGTCACTGTTTTCACCCTCAGGCCAGATCGTCATCCGGCGTTCGAGATCGCGGATCAGTCCGCGCGCAAAATTCCAAAAACGATTTCCGCGGATGGTTCGACCACCCGCGAAAGCAGCATCACACCCGGCGACGCTTGCGCGGCCGGCAACCATTGTGCGGGATCGTGGTCACGTCGCGAATCGAGGTGACGGTGAAGCCCGCGGCCTGCAGTGCGCGGAGCGCCAACTCGCGGCCCGAACCGGGACCGGCGACCTCGACTTCCAGCGTGCGCATGCCGTGTTCCTGCGCCTTCTTGGAAACATCCTCCGCCGCGACCTGCGCGGCATACGGGGTCGACTTCCGCGACCCCTTGAACCCCATCGTTCCCGCCGACGACCAGGCGATGGTGTTGCCCTGCGCGTCGGTGATGGTGATGGTGGTATTGTTGAACGACGAATTCACATGCGCGACGCCGGAGGCGATGTTCTTGCGCTCGCGGCGGCGAACGCGTCCGGCGGGTGTGGCTTCCTTGCCCATCTCAAACCTTTCCTGTCGATCTCAAACGCCGCCGTAATGCCAGCGGCTACACCTCAAAAGCGAATGGTGAGTGGCGATTGGCGAATAGGGCTTGTCCCCTATTCGCCAATCGCCATTCGCTACTCGCTGAATTACTTCTTCTTGCCGGCGATCGCCTTCGCCGGACCCTTGCGCGTACGCGCATTGGTGTGGGTGCGCTGACCGCGCACCGGCAGGCCGCGGCGATGACGCAGGCCGCGATAGCAGCCGAGGTCCATCAGCCGCTTGATGTTGATGCCGGTCTCACGACGAAGATCGCCCTCGACGACGTAGTCGCGATCGATCACTTCGCGGATCTGCAGCACCTCGGCGTCGCTGAGCTGGCTGACGCGACGATCCGCCGGGAGCTTCACCTTCTCAATGATCTCGGCCGCACTCTTCTGGCCGATGCCATGGATGTACTGCAGCGCGATCAGCACGCGCTTGTTGGTCGGAATGTTCACGCCGGCAATACGGGCCACGTACGTCTCTCCTGTCGCCGATCCCCTGCGGGTGTCCGGCTCTGAATTCTTGCTCTCTCGGGCAGGTCCGCAAACGCGAACACGACGCCCAACCCCTCGTCCATTTGGGGCCCGGCATCGTCCTGATCACTATCCGACTTGGATGCGGGGCTTATTAAGGGATCGAATGCGGTTTCGTCAACCGATTCTAGGCCTTACGTCGCCTTTTCGTGACCCTTTTTGCACTCTTTCG
>CAWCHW010000031.1:0-192168 GCA_963795365.1 uncultured Alphaproteobacteria bacterium | reverse complement strand
GCCGGATCGACCCGTTATAGGACAGCCGGACCCCACCTTCATTCTCCCCGTACTACGAGCGAACATGGCCAAGATTACCTTTGTCAACCATACCGGCGAATCCCGCACCATCGACGTCGAGAACGGCGCCACGGTCATGGAAGCGGCCATCCGCAACTCCGTTCCCGGCATCGAGGCCGAATGCGGCGGCGCTTGCGCCTGCGCGACCTGCCATGTCTATGTCGATGAGGCTTGGCGCGACAAGGTCGGTTCACCCTCGCCGATGGAAGAGGACATGCTGGACTTCGGCTTCGACGTGCGCCCGAATTCGCGGCTGTCGTGCCAGATCAAGGTCAGCGATGAGCTCGACGGGCTCGTGGTCTCGACGCCGGAGCGTCAAGCTTAAAGCTTCGGCTGAACAATCTCCACGCCGCGGCGCAGCCAGCGCTGAAAGGCCGCAACGATTCCGGGCGTGAGCGGCATCGGCTTGTGGCTCACCGCATCGATGAGCACGCTGACCGACTTCGCCGATGCCACGCATTTGCCTTCGGAGAAAACCACCTGGTCGAACGTGACAGACGTACGGCCGAATTTGACCAGCCCCAACCCCATCTCGATCTGGCCCGGCCAGCGCAACTGTGCGCGGAAATGCATGTCGAGCCGCACCATCATCCAGGACAAGCCCGGCGGCATCAGGCCTCTGGCGTGATCCTTCATCAGCGTGACGCGACCGGTCTCGAAATAGCTCGCATAGACCGCGTTGTTGACGTGCTGGTTCGGATCGAGATCGGCGTAACGCACATTGTCGGCGATCCGATAGGGAAAATCTTCCAGGCGCGGCTCGGCGTCCGAACGTAACGCTGCATTCACGTGGCGACCTCCAAAAAATCCTTCTTGTTACAACGCGTTTGAGACATCCCGGCAAGGGGTTGCCCGGCAAGGCTGGCCGCCATTTATGGGCTTTCCTCTCAGGGCAGGCTTGGCTAGACAGACGGGCGCCCGAACCGCTGCTCTCCTCCCGGGCACAGCCGATTGAAAAGAAGCGATATGAGCGAAGCGATCAAAACCGATGTGTTGATTATTGGCGCGGGTCCCTGCGGACTGTTCGCCGTGTTCGAGCTGGGCCTGCTGGACATGAAGGCGCATCTCATCGACATCCTCGACAAGGTCGGCGGCCAGTGCGCCGAGCTCTATCCGGAAAAGCCGATCTACGACATTCCCGGCATTCCCTTCGTCACCGGCCAGGGCCTCACCGACGCGCTGAGGGAGCAGATCAAGCCGTTCAACCCGACCTTCCATCTCAATGAGATGGTGGAGAAGGTCGAGAAAATCGGCGATCCCGGTTTTCGCGTCACCACCGATGGCGGCAAGGTGTTCGAGTGCAAGGTGGTGGTGATCTCCGCGGGCGGCGGCTCGTTCCAGCCGAAGCGTCCGCCGGTGCCGGGCATCGAGGCCTATGAAGGCACCTCGGTGTTCTACTCGGTGCGCAAGATGGAGCAATTCCGCGACAAGGATCTCTTGATCGTGGGCGGCGGCGACTCCGCGCTCGACTGGACGCTCAATCTGCATCCGATCGCCAAGCGCGTGACGCTGCTGCACCGGCGCGACGATTTTCGCGCAGCACCCCACAGTGTGGAGCAGATGCGCGCGCTGGTCGCCTCCGGCAAGATGGAATTGAAGATCGGCCAGGTCACGGCGCTCGAGGGCGACGGCGGCAAGCTGCGCGGGGCCACCATCAAGGCCAACGACAATTCGGTTTCGAACATGTCCTGCGATACGATACTGCCATTCTTCGGACTGACCATGAAGCTCGGCCCGGTTGCGAACTGGGGCATCGAGCTCGAGAACAATCTGGTGCCGGTCGAGACCTCGGCATTCGAGACCAGCGTGCCCGGCATTTTCGCCATCGGCGACATCAACACCTATCCGGGCAAGCTCAAGCTGATCCTGTGCGGCTTCCACGAGGGATCGCTGATGGCGCAGAAGGCGCACCGCTACGTCTATCCGGACAAGCGTCTGGTGTTCCAGTACACGACCTCGTCAACGAGCCTGCAGAAGAAGCTCGGGGTCAACTGAATTTCCGCGAAATTATGACCTGATCGTCATCTTCGGGCTCGCTTGCGCACTGGAACCGTCCGCGAAATGGCCGTAGTCTGCGGCCATTCAATTTGTCGATTGGTCGGGTGATAACGATGCAGAAGACGCTTTCCAGATTTCGATGGCTGCTGCCGGTCGCAACTGTCGTTGCGATCGCCGCAGCGTGCGCCGAATGCGCGCGCTTTCGATCCTACATCGGCTGCGGGCCTCTGGCAGAAAATCGAGGACGGCAAGCCGACCGGATGGTTCCTGGTGATCGATCATAACGGCACCTTCGAGGGCATCATCGCCAAGATGTATCCTGATCCCGGCGATCCACCCAATCCGACCTGCACCAAATGCACCGACGATCGCAAGGACATGCCTTGGCTGGGCATCCCCTTCATCCGCGACATGAAGCGCAACGGCTTCAGTTATGAGAACGGCAACGTGCTCGATCCGCGCGACGGGCAAATCTACCATGCCAAGATGACGCTGAGCCCCGACGGGCAAAAGCTGACCATGCGTGGCTATCTCGGCATCTCGCTGTTCGGCAAGGACGAGATCTGGGACCGGCTGCCCGACAGCGCGATGGCGCAGCTCGATCCCACGATCACTGCGAAATATTTGCCGAAGCAGGCAACAACCGCGAAATCCGGCAAGAAGGCCGCGCCTGCGCCCGCGCCCGCTGGAGCGATGACGCCCGCACCCGCTGCGGCACCGCGCTGACGCCGCGACTTACTGCTGCTGCTGCGGCGCCGGTGCGACCGGGGCCGCCGGCTCCGCGACCACATCCGGACTATTGGTGAGCTGCAAAACACTGGCCGCGGCCGGCACCGCCGCATCCGCCATCGCCGCATGGCCTTCGGCGGATGGATGCAACGCGCCGCCATAAACGGCCGACAGCACGCCCCAGGTCGCATCGTGGATATCGGAGGGCTGCATCGACGATGGCAAGCCTTGCGGATAGGTCATCGCCGCGAAGTAGCTGTCATTGGCGTCGCGGATCCAGCGCGCCCGCGGCAGATAGGCGCGGTAATCGCCGGCGCTGCGGCCGCACAACAGCGGCTGGTTGGCGGAGTTGACGATGTCAGGGTCGAAGCTCTCGCCCTTTGGCGAGAAACACTGCCGGTCGAATTCGGGATCGGCCTCTGCGCGTGCGCAGAAACCGTGATCGGCGAAGGGCGCCTGGTGCGCATCGACGAAGGTCATGCGATCGGTGGCCGGCTCGCGGCACAGCACGCCGGACTGGCAGGTCGCGAGCGCTTTCAGGGCGGGAAGGAATTCGTTCTGCACGAAGCCCGCGGCATCGGCGAGCCGCTGCGGGTCGGCATTGAAGGAGGGGTGGATATCGAAGCCGGCGCGGCCGCCCGGACATGGCGTGCCGCCGTTCGACAGCGCGGGATTGGCGTAGGACGTATAGACGACGCGCGCCAGATCGCCGCCGAGCAGCGATTTCAGCGCGGCGCGCAGCTTGCTGAAACCCTGCGGCAGATCCCGCGCCAGCGCGGTGCGTGAATCGTCCATGGATGCCATCACGCCGCTGCGGCGGAACAGCGCCCGCTCGGTTGCAGTGTCGACGATGACGTTGGCGACGAGGCCGGAGAAATAGATATCGTTGGCGCCGATCGACAACAGCACGAGATCGAGCTGGCGGTCCGGCTGCCGCCGTTTCGCCGCCGTCAGCGCGTCGCGCAGTTCGGCAAGCTGGCCGTTGACGCCGGCCTGGCAACTCGCGGTCGACTTGGCCGGCGGGCATTCGCGCGCACGCTGGCTGCCGAACAGGCCGTCGGCGATCGTGGCGCCGGTGCAGGCCAGCGGCAGATAGGTCACCGCGATGTGCGGGTATTGCACGGCGAGCGCCAGCGCCGTGCGGGTCTGATAGCTGTAGAGCGAGCGATGACAGGCGGCGTTGAACCAGAGCGCGCCGTGGCGCTGCCAGTTCTGCAAGGTGTCGGGCGCCTCGCAGGCGCGCCCGCCCTTGTAGCCGTTGCGGCTCGGCCGGTAATATTGCGCGGCCGCCGATCCCAGATAATAACGGAAGCAGAAGCCTTCATCGGCGAGCGCGATCGGCCGGTCCGGATTGCCCTCGCCGGCGGCGACGCTATCGCCGAGGCCTGCGATCAGCACGTCGCGCACCCGGATCTCGGTCGAGATCTTTTGCGGCGCCTCTTGTCCGCTCGAGACCTCGACGGTGGCGACCGTTTGCCGGCCATAGCGGACCCGCAGATTGACCGGCTCGGCGCAATCGAAGGTGGATTGCTGTGCTCCGTCGCCATCGTCGAACGACCAGGCGCAGGTAGCGCCGACCGGGACCGCGCCGGTCAGGCGCACCACGATCGGGTGGTCGGTCGGCGTGAGGTAGCTCTCCTTCACGCTGTCGCGGGTGCAGGGCTCGCTGACATGTCCGGTGAGATCGATACAGAGACGATTGACGATGTTGCGCGCCCAGCCGCGGCCTTCGCTTTGCAATTCCAGCGATTGCTCGGACGCAAGCACGCTGCGATCGCGCATGGCCTCCGCATGCAGCTGAAAATCGCGCTGTTCCCGGAACAGGCGGAAGCGGTTCTTGACTTCCCAGGTGATCTGCAGCGGCGCGTCCGTGGGCGACTGGGCGAGCGGCGCGTCGGCGGGCGCCTGTGCCGCGGCGCGCATGGCAGGCGCGCATGCGAGCGCTCCCGCGAGCAGCACTCCGGCAAGGATCGGGCGGAATAACAAGGGGATCATGGCCCGCTTTGACGTTACAGTTGGGGCGGAAATAAGAGGATCCGCCGGAGCCAACATAACGTGACCGCTTACGACCTCGACTTCAAGCGTTTCGCCGGTTGCGGCACGGCCGCGGGAGCCGGTGCGCCCCGCGGGGACGCGTGCACCGGCGCGCAATTGTCATTGCCGTTGCCATTCGTTTCACGGCGTTTCTGCCAGGGCGAGACGACGTTGAGCCACAGTTCGCGCGTGCCCATGATCGAGATGGCGATCGTGAACGGGATCACGAAATAGAGCACGCGGAACACCAGCAGTGTCGCGAGGAGCTGCTCGCGGCCGAATTGCGGCAGCGCCACCAGCATCGCGGCATCGAACACCCCGAGGCTGCCGGGCGCGTGGCTGGCAAAGCCGAGCAGCGTCGCAAGAATGAAGACGACAGCCAGCGACAGGAAGTCGATCGCCGGATTCGCCGGCATCAAGAGATACATCGCGGTCGCGCAGAAAGAGAGATCGACCACGCCGATCAGAACCTGCACCAGCGTCAGCCGCGCCGATGGCAGCACCACCTTCCAGCCGTGCTGGCCGAGCTGGCGCCGCCCGTCGCCGGACATCAGCCAGACGAAGTACATCACGATGCCGGCGAGGCAGCCGATCCCGATCAGCCGGTTCATGGTCTCCGGCAGCAGGTCCATCGCCGAGGCCGCGGAGGGATGATAGGCCATGCCGACCCCGAGCACGACCAGGTTGCCGAGCCAGAAGGTCAGGCCGGAAAGAAAGCAGATCTTGGCGACGTCGATCGCGTTCAGAGCGTAGTCGGAATAGATGCGAAAGCGGATCGCGCCACCGGTGAAGACGGTCGCGCCGATATTGTGGCCGATCGAATAGCTGGTGAAGGCCGACAGCGCGGCGATCCGGTACGGCACATGCCGCTTGGCGATCGTGCGTAGCGCGAAGAAATCGTAGAAGGTCAGCGTGCCGAACGCACAGACGACGCAAAGCGCCGCGAGCGCGATGTGGCCCGGCGGAATCTCGGTCAGCGCGGTGAGGACCACGCCGGTGTCGACGCCCTTCAGCGTCCGGATCAACGTCGTGATCGCAAACGCAATGATGAAGAGGCTCGCCGCGACGCCGAGACGTTTCCAGCCGATCCATTTCTTGAAGCCGCGCCCGAGCGCGGTCAGCAGTCCTTGCATTCATCCTCCCGGCAGGGCGGCAGAGCTGTTACGGCCGAACACCAATCGGTGAGGCGGCGCTCCCTTACAGGTTCCTTACGGCAAAAAGCCTGTCTTGTGCAGCCCTTGACAATTTCTGGCGGCTTCGGAACCGCTGCTGCCGCAGTCCATCAGTCACGAGATAGGTCGTGAATTTGTGGATTCGAGATCCCGCGAACGGGACACCTGTTGCACTCCGTTTCAAGTCGCAAGCGTAAGGCAGTTCCCGCGCGCCGACATTCGCCGCGTCACATGACGATCTGGTCACATCAGGTTGAGACATAAGGTCGCGCGGCTTTCGCTGTTCCCAGGAACAACCGCGTACGCGCTCGGTTAGCACGACATACGAAACCCGAACATCACGGCCGGCATTGAGGGGACCGCCGCGCGGTGAGTTCCAACAAAGAGGGACATTGCCCAATGGGACTGTTCACCAAAGACATCAAGACCATGAACGATCTGTTCGCGCATCAGCTGCAGGACATCTATTACGCCGAGAAGCAGCTCGTGAAGGCGCTGCCGAAAATGGCCGACAAAGCGACCGACAAGCAACTCAAGGAAGGCTTCCTCACCCATCTCGAGGAAACCAAAGGTCATGTGACGCGGCTCGAGCAGGTGTTCAAGGGACTGGGCTTCGAAGTGAAGGCGGTCGACTGCCCGGCGATCGACGGCATCATCGAGGAAGCCGAAGAGGTAACGAGCGAGGTCGCGGACAAGAAGGTGCTGGACGCCGCACTGATCAACGCGGCGCAGGCCGCTGAGCATTACGAGATCGTCCGCTATGGCAGCCTGATCGCCTGGGCAAGGCAGCTCGGCCGCAACGACGCCGCTGCGTTGTTGCAGAAGACGCTCGACGAGGAAAAGATGACGGACAAGAAGCTGACCTCGCTGGCGGAAGGCCAGGTCAATCTCCGCGCCGCGAGCTAACGACGCCGCGAGCTAACGACAACGGGTGACTGAAGGAGACGCCGTGCGATTTTCGCGCGGCGTTTTCTTTTGATCACGCGGACTTCATTATTCGACGTCTGACGAAGCGTCGCGTCGAAACCGACAACTATCTGTCGCGTTGGTTCCCCGAGATATGAGGTGATCCATGCGCAGCGTTGCTCTCAAGTTCCATTCGAGCCATTCCGAGCCAAAACCTGTTCAATCGCGGCTGTCCGCGTCACTGACGCTGGCGGCGATGAGCCTCGGCTATGGGGTGGTGCAACTCGACGTCACCATCGTCAATACGGCGCTCAGCAGCATCGGCGATACGCTCGGCGGCGGTGTGGCGGAACTGCAATGGGTCGTCAGCGCCTACACCATTGCCTTTGCCGCCTTCATCCTGACCGCGGGCGCGCTCGGTGACCGCATCGGCGCCAAGCGGGTTTTCATGGCGGGCTTTGCGATCTTCACTGCGGCGTCGATCGCCTGTGGCCTCGCGCCAAGTGCATCGACCCTGATCGCCGCGCGCGCGGTGCAGGGCTTGGGCGCCGCCATCCTCGTTCCCAATTCACTGGCGCTGCTCAGTCACGCTTATCCTGACGACAAGTCGCGCGGCCGCGCCGTCGGTATCTGGGCGGCCGGCGCGAGCCTCACCTTGACAGCGGGTCCGCTGATCGGCGGCGGCGTGATCGCGCTGGTCGGCTGGCGCTGGATCTTCTTCGTCAACCTGCCGATCGGCCTGTTGGGCCTGTGGCTGACCTGGCGCTTTGCCGCCGAGACGACGCGCGCGCCGCAACGCGAGGTCGATCTGCCCGGCCAGATTGCCGCCATCGCCGCGCTGGGTTGTCTCGCCGGCGCCATCATCGAGGGCGGCGCGATCGGATGGCGCAATCCTTTCGTGATCGCGGGCTTTGTCGTGTCGGCTGTGCTCGCAGTGCTGTTCGTGCTGCAGGAGCGCCGTTCGCCGCAACCGATGCTGCCGCTGCTCTGTTCAGCAATCGTACGTTCTCGGTTGCTGCAATGGCGGGACTTCTCGTCAACGTCGCCTTTTACGGATTGATCTTTGTCCTCAGCCTCTACTTCCAGCGCATCAACAACTGGTCGCCATTCATGACCGGTCTGGCGTTCCTGCCGATGCTCGGCGCGGTGTTGCCGATCAATCTTCTGGCGCCGCGTCTGGCGGAGCGCATCGGCGCGCCGCGCACCATCGCGTTGGGTTCGTGCATCGCCGCATGCGGCAGCCTCGGCTTGCTGGTCGCGGCACCCGGTACGAGCTATTGGGCCCTCGGCCCGCAGCTGGTCGCGCTCGGCGGCGGACTGGGCCTGCTGGTGCCGCCTTTGACCTCGACCTTGCTCGGCAGCGTGGACAAGTCGCGCTCCGGCATTGCCGCCGGCGTGCTCAATTCCACGCGGCAGACCGGCAGCGTGCTCGGCGTCGCGCTGTTCGGCTCGCTGATCGGGCAATCGAGCGCCTTCATGGCCGGCACGCATGCTTCGCTGATGATCTCGGCCGGCGTTCTGCTCGCGGCCGCGGCGGCGATCTGGTTCGGGGGCGCCAAAGTTGCACAATCGTAATGCACGCGGCCGTTGACTGCTACCGGCTGTAGCATTATGGTGCCTCCGCCGGAGGCTCCTCCCATGTTTTTCAAATCAGTCGATCGTCGCGCCTTCCTGAAAGGCAGTGCCGCAGGCCTGGCGCTGCCGTTTGCGGGCGTCCGGGGAACCGAGGCGCGCGAGGCCGATCTGATCGCGCGCAAGGTCTTTTTCGATAATGCCGACTGCTACAATGTCCGCCTCAGCCCCGATGGCAAGAACCTCGCCTGGGCCGCGCCGATCGACGGCGTGATCAATCTGTTCGTCGCGCCGGCCGCGGACCCCGGCGCGGCCCGGCCGGTGACGCACATCACCGGTCGGAGCATTTCCACCTATTTCCGATGGGCGCACACCAATCGCCATCTCGTCTACTTCAGGGATCGCGACGGCGACGAGAATTATCGCGCCTTCAGTGTCGACATCGAGAGCGCAGCGGTTACGCCGCTGACGCCGGAAGGCGGCGTCAAATCCTTCCTGCAGGAAATCAGTCACAAATTCCCGCAGGAGATGCTGATCCGGCACAACCAGCGCGACAAGCGCTATTTCGATGTGTTCCGGATCAATGTCGCCACCGGCGAAAGCACGCTGGTGTTCGAAAATCCGGATTTCTACGAGATCTTCACCGACAGCGATCTGCAATTGCGCCTGGCGGCGCGGCTGAACGCGCAAGGCACGGTCGAATGGTTCGAGCGGCAGGCCGATGGAACGTGGCAGCCCTTCACGCAAGTTCCGATCGCCGACGTCAATTCGACGCACTTCGTCGACTTCAGTGCCGACGGCAAGACGCTCTATCTGATCGACTCGCGCGGGCGCGACAAGGCGGCGCTGTTCGCGATGGACATGGCGACCCGCAAGACGACGCTGCTGGCCGCCGATGACGAGGCGGATATCGTCGAGGCTGCTTTCGACGAGGAGAGGCGCCAGCCGATCGCGGCGAAAGCGATCCGGGACCGCGTCCGCTGGTATGCGGTCGACGCGAGTGCGAAGCCGGACCTTGCAAATCTCGCCCGTCACGGATCGGGCGACATCGTCTTCATCAATGACAGTCTCGATCGCGGTCTCGGCAGCATCTACTATCAACGCGATTCCGAGAGCTCCGAATTTGCGCTGCTCGATCGCTCATCGCAGCAGGTGCGGAAACTTTTCGTCGATCGCAAGTCGTTGGCCGGGCTGCCGTTGCGCAAGCTGCAGCCGGTGATCATTCCCGCGCGTGACGGGCTCGGGCTCAACGGCTATTTGACCATGCCCGAAGGCGGTGGCGGCAAGGTGCCGCTGGTGCTCGTCATCCATGGCGGGCCTTATTTGCGCGACGTCTGGGGCTTCAGCCCGACGCATCAATGGCTCGCCAATCGCGGCTATGCCGTGCTGAGCGTGAACTATCGGGGCTCGACCGGCTTCGGCAAGGCGTTCATCACCAAGGCCGACAAGGAGTGGGGCGGGCGCATGCACGACGACCTGATCGACGCCGTCGATTGGGCGATCGGGCAGGGCATCGCCGACCCCAAACGCGTCGGGTTTTTCGGCGGCAGTTATGGCGGCTACTCGGCACTGACCGCGGCGACCAGGACGCCGGAAGTGTTCGCCTGCATCGTCGATCTCTTCGGCATTTCCAACCTCAACACCTTCATGAAAACGATCCCGCCCTATTGGGGACCGTGGATGAGCGTGTGGAAGAACCGCCTCGGCGATCCCGATACCGAGGAGGGGCGCGCCTTCCTCACCGAGCGCTCGCCGCTCACCCATATCGATCGCGTGGTGCGGCCGATCCTGATCGCGCAAGGCATGAACGACGTGCGGGTCGTGCCGGCCGAATCCGAGCAGATGGTGACGGCGCTGAAGGCGCGCGGCGTGCCCGTCACCTACATCACCTTCGCCGACGAGGGGCATGGCTTCGTGCGGCCGGAAAATCGCCTCGCCTTCAACGCGGTCGCGGAGGCCTTCCTGGCGAAACATCTCGGCGGCCGCGTCCAGCCGATCGGCGATGATTTCGCAGGATCGACGCTGAAGGTGGAGACGGGCGGGGAACTGGTGCCGGGACTCAAAGCCTGACGTCGCCGCGAGCTCCGTTCACCTCTCCCCAGCGGGGAGAGGTGATCTTCCATGCCGCTTCGCTCGAAGGTGATCTCTACTCGATCACCTTGTCGGCGCGCAGCAACAGCCCATCCGGAATGCTGTGGCCGATCGCTTTCGCGGTCTTCAGGTTGATCGTGAGCGAAAAATTGGCGGGCTGCTCGACCGGTACGTCGGCAGCGCTGGCGCCGCGAAAGATCTTCGCGATCTGCCGCGCGCGCTGGCGATAGACCCGGTCGAAGATCGGCCCGTATCCGATCAGGCCGCCGAGTTCGGCGGTTTCCGGCCATTGATAGATCGCAGGCAGCTTGGTGCGCGACATCGCCTCGAGAATGACGCCGCGGCTGACGACCTGAAGCGGGTTGGCGAGGAAATTGATGGCCTCGCAGCCGGCGGCCTTGGCCGCATCGAGCGCGGGGCCGATCTCCTCGGCTTTGGCAAAGAAGAACACCGACATGTCGACGCCACGCGCGCGGGCCGACTGTCTTAGTTGGTCCAGGTGTTCTTTCGTGGTGATCGCGGAATAGGCCAGCGCCGCGATCTTCTTCACGCCGGGGACCGCCTCGATCAGGATTTCCAATCGTTTGCTGTCGAGTTCGGGTGAGAGCAGGCTGACGCCGGTGATGTTGCCGCCGGGTTTGGCGAGCGAAGCGGCAAAGCCTTCGCCAACGAGATCCTCGCTCATGCAGTCGAGCGGAATGCTCTGCGTCGCGGCGCGCAGGCGCCGTGCGTAGGTCTCGGGACCACCAAGGATGGCGTCGGGCGCGGCCTTGACCACGGCTGCGATCGCATCATCGCTCTTGTCGCCGGGCACGCTGTAGAAACCGGTGACGGTGAGGTTCTGGCCTTCGACGAATCCAGCCATGCGCAATTCGTCGAAGAAGCCGGCAATCGACTCGCGCGTGGCCGGAATGACGATGCCGAGACGATAGACCCGGCCCGGCTCCTGCGCTTGCGCCGCAAATGGAAAGAGCGCGCCGCCGAGGACGGTCAGGACATCGCGCCGCCGCAAGCTCATGCCTTGCGCAGCGCGAAATGCGCCCCGCAAAACGCCACGACTGCGCCAAGGCAAAGTGCTGCGATGCCGGCCAGCACGCCCGAGATGGTCGGGATCGGGCTCGGGGCGGCGGCGGCCTGGCCCGCGCCGGCCAGCAGCAACACGCCGACGGCGATCAGGAACTGACGCATCCGTCGCGGAATTTGTCCCTCGACCGCACTGTGCATCAGGTTGGCGGTGAAATAGCCGCCGCAAAAGCCGACGGTTGCGATCAGCCACCAGGCGATCGCGGCGCCCGCTGGCATGAACTCGCGGGTATCGGAGCGCCAGAGGCCGCCGAGGTCGAGCCCGTAGCGGGCGCCGAGCATGTGCACGGCCAGCGCCAGCAGCACGCCGGAGACTACGGCACCGCCGAGAATGAGGCGGCGCGGAAAAAAGGTGGTCGTATCGGCCATGCGCCACTTGTAGAGTAAACCCGGTCGGAATCGCAAGCCGATCCGCCGCATACCATCGGACGTCTGATTTGCAGGAACAGCCCACAACTCCCGCGCAAGTTTCCCCTGGCGCTCATTACGCCTTCAAGCCGGCATTGATGGGCGCCGCCCATCAATTCGAACTGACCGATGCCGGATTGTCATGGCGGCTTGCCGGCCGTTCGGGCGTCTGGCCCTACACCGACATCACGGCGATCCGGCTGTCCTACCGCCCGGTCACGATGCAGGCGGACCGTTTTCGCGCCGACATCCATCACGGGCGTCGCGCGCGCATCACGGTCGTCTCCACCTCATGGCAAACCGCGGCGCTGATGGCGACGCAGAACCAGGACTATCGCAGCTTCATGGTCGAACTGCATGAACGGATGGCGCGCGCGGGAAGCAAGGCTGTTCTGACCGGCGGCCTCGGCCCTAACCTCTATGCAGCGGGCTTGACGCTGGTCATCCTGCTTGCGATCGGAATGGCCGCGCTTTTCATCCGCGCGCTGGTGACGGGCGAATTTTCGGGCGCGCTGTTCCTGCTCGCCTTTGCTGCGCTGTTCGGCTGGCAGATCGGCGGCTTCCTCCGGCGCAACCGGCCGCTGGTCTATAGCTTCGCCGACATTCCGGCACGGCTGTTGCCTTAGGATGCCAGCATGGACGATCGATCGCAGCGGTTGCCGAGCGCGGCCGAAATCGCCGAGATCAATGCAAAGCATCTGATCCAGACGCGGCTCGCGCCTGCCGATCTGTTGTTCGTGTTTGGCACGCGCGACGACGAGGTTCTTGCGCGCGGAGACGGCATGTCGGCTGTGGCGGGAAGGGTTGTTTCGCCGGGCGATCGTCTCTGGCGGCGTGACGCCGGGCTCCGATCTGTCGGAATGCGCCGTGATCAAGCCGCTGATGATCACGGGCGGCGTGCCGTCCGATCTCATCCTGGAAGAGCATCGCGCCATGAACACCGGCGAGAACGTGATGTTCTCGCTTCCCATCATCGATGCCGCGCTGGGATTGAGAAATATCCGGAGCGTGATCTGCCTCGGCAACACCTGGACCGGCCGGCGCTATGCCATGACCTTGCATCGGCATTGGCCCGAGGTGGAGAAGATGCTGCTCACGGTCGATAGCTTCGCCACGCCGCGCGAGCACTGGCACAGCGATCCCGAGTTTCGCCGGCGCGTGCTCGTGGAATGGGACAAGATCGCGCCTTACAAGGCGAGAGGGTTTATCGCGGAGTGGCCGGAGTGATCGTGCCCTTGTCGATGCTGATCAGCGGTGGGACTTCTCGCCCGCCGGATGCGCCGCGTAGCGCGCTTCCATCAGGTCGAACTCCGGTTTGCCCACCAGCCTCTGACGCTCCGCGAATGAGGTGACGGCGGCCTCGTCGAGCACGCCCTTTTGTTTCAGCGCCGACAGTGTCGTCTGCATGCCATGCACGGCGCCTTGCAAGGCGGCGTTGGCGTAGAGCACCAGGCTGAACCCCATGTCGGCCGCCGCCTTTGCGTCGATGATCGGCGTCTTGCCGCCAAGCACCATGTTGACCAATTGCGGCGCCTTCAGGCGGCGCGGCACCGCCTTGAGGTCGTCGAGATTTTCCGGCGCTTCGACGAAGGTGACGTCCGCACCCGCCTCGATGTAGCGGCCGGCGCGCTCGATCGCCGCCTCGAAACCTTCGACGGCGCAGGCATCGGTACGCGCGATGACGACCATATCCTGCCGCCGCGTGTCGACCGCGGCCCGCACCTTGGCCACCATCTCTTCGAGCGGGACCAGCTCCTTGCCCTCGAAATGACCGCAACGTTTGGGCGCGTGCTGATCCTCGATCTGAACAGCACTGGCGCCGGCCTGCTCCAGAATGCGAACCGTGTGGGTGACGTTAACAGCGTTGCCGAAGCCGGTGTCGATATCGACGATCAGCGGCAGCTCGATCACGCAGCGGATCGCCATCACGTGATCGGCCACCAGGTTCAAATCCATGAAGCCGAGATCCGGCAGGCCGAGATGCGTATTGGTGAGCCCGGCCCCGGTCAGGTAGACCGCCTTGAAGCCGAGATCGGCAATGATCCGCGCCGCGAGCGCATTCGGCGCGCCCGGCAGGACCACGCCCTTCTCCTCGCGCAGCATCGCGCGAAGCGTCTGGATGTGAGACGTCGGCATCATTGCTCTCCTGTTCTCTGGAACGACCGTATCGAAGGTCGATGCGGCGATATATGCCGCAAGCGCCCG
Source organism: uncultured Alphaproteobacteria bacterium (assembly GCA_963795365.1). Classification (GTDB taxonomy): domain Bacteria; phylum Pseudomonadota; class Alphaproteobacteria; order Rhizobiales; family Xanthobacteraceae; genus Bradyrhizobium. The sequence continues at coordinate 177,910 of CAWCHW010000031.1, read as the reverse complement.
GTACGGATCGTCAGATCGGGTTTTCCGCGAACAGGCGCGCGACCATCGCCGAGTCGAGATAGGCCCTCACCCGGTCGATGGTGTCGCCGGTGAAATGGATCACCCAGCAATACCTGTTGTCGAACCTCATTCCGTTCTTTGCCGTCGCGAGCGAGTGAAGCTCGACGACAGCCCAGTCGTCCCTGACGATCACATATTCGACGACGAGTTGAGCCCCGTTTGGCAAGACCTTGCCGAGCTTTGCGAAAGTGCCGGCCAGGAAATCGGCTTTGGTCGTGTAGTGACCGGCCAGCGGATGCGTACCTTCGACGATCCAGTCGACCTCGTCGTCGACATGCGCGAAGAAGCCTGCGCCGTCGCCGTGCTCGAGCTCCCTGAAAATCGTTCGGACGAAGTCTTCCGTAATCATTGATGCCCCTGATGCCGGCAGGCGGACTTGATCAATGCCGCACCACCAGCACCGAACACTTGGCGTAGCGCACCACATGGCCGGCGTTGGAGCCGAGGAAGTAGGTCCGCATCGCCGGCCGGTGCGAAGTCATCACGATCAGGTCGGCCTTCACATGGGCGGCTTCCTCGAGGATCTCGTGATAGATGCCGCCCTGCCGCACCACGCTCGAAATCCTGGACGGCTCGATGCCGGATTCGCGCGCCACGATCGCCAGTGCCTCTTCGGAAGTCTGGCGCTGTTGGGCGTCGAAATCCGCCGGCACATATTCGGCCAGCATCACCGGCGTCATCGGCAGCACGTTCAGCAGCCGGACGGAGCCGCTCCAGGTTTGCGACAGCGTCGCGGCGGTCGCGATCGCGGGCTTGGCCAGATCGGTATCGGCGAGATCGATCGGCACGAGAATGGACTTGAACATCTGCGCCTCCCTGTGAGTACCACCCTAACATGAATTGCGCCGGCACATCCTCAGTCGTTCGATGCCTGTTTCAGCAACTTTGGGCTGACAAAGAACGCCAGCCGCCCGCGGCGGAATGCCACGTCGTTCCAGTCGTCGGTTTCGAACTCGAACATGGCGAGCCCCGAGGTCGGCAGATTGTCCGACAGCGCCTGCCGCGCCCCCTTGTCGCCGCTGCCGGTCAGCGCCAGCGCCAGCTCATGCATTCCGGGATTGTGGCCGACCAGCATCAACTGCTTTGGATCGGTTGCCGAGGCCATGCGGATGCTCAGCAGCAATTGCGCCGCATCGGCGCCGTAAAGTTCCGGCACCAGTTCGATCTGTGGCTTCGGCGCATGTTCCTGCAGCGCTTCCCAGGCGATGTCCCAGGTCTGCACCGCCCGCACCGCAGGTGACACCATCACGTGGTCCGGAAAGGGCGGATGCGATCCGATCCAGGTGCCGATTTCGGCGGCATCGCGATGGCCGCGCTCATCGAGCCTGCGGTCCTGGTCGCGGCCCGAGGGTGCGTCGGTTTCGGTTTTAGCGTGACGCAGCAGCATCAGATGGCGCATGGGCGACAAACTCGATTCGTGGGAACGCATTTAATGTATAGCTTGAAGGCCGGGACAAGGTGACAAGTCAGGCTAGTGTCCCGAATCCGAAGTTCGCCCGAAGTCGCAGCCCCCTCTTTTGCGAACTTCGGATTCGTAGGACACTAGCAAGATTATAATCTCGTGCCGCTTTCGATTTGAAGTTCCTGTTGCGTACTCGCTGCAACCAGTGCAGGAACTTCAAATCGGCGGCACGAAGGCTTCGTAAGAAAACGACATGGATGAGACTTCCACAAGCGTGGACAGGGGCCTCGATGCCGCAGCGCGAGATCGCGCGCGGCTGTCGTTCGATCTCGACGTCGATATCTGCGTGGTCGGCGCCGGATTGGCGGGACTGACCGTGGCGCTGGAGTCGGCGCGGTTAGGGGCCAGCGTCGCCGTGCTCGAAGGCCGCCATGTCGGCTGGAACGCCTCCGGCAACCAGCTCGGCACGGTCATGCCGGGTTACGGCCTGCCGATCGGCGAGCTGATCGAGCGCATCGGCTTCGACGACACCCGCGAATTGTGGGCGTTGTCGAAGGAGGGCGCCGAATTCGTCCGCGCCACCGCAACCGAGGAGCAGATGTCGGGGATCGGGCTCTCCGAGGGCGCGCTCGAAGTCTCCAATGTCGACGTTGGCGAGCGCCTGATCAGCCAGTTGCAGATGCTCTCGGAGGATTTCGAGACCGAGGTCGAGGGCTGGCAGGTCGACCGCGTGCGCAGCGAGCTCAAGACCGACCGCTATTTCCACGGCGTCTATTATCCCAAAGCCTTCCAGATCGACGGCCGCAAATATGTGCATGGCCTTGCCGCGATGGCGCGGCGCGCGGGCGCCCGCATTTTCGAGGACACGCCGGTCGTCAGCGTGGATTACTCGGGGATCCGCAAGCGCATCGTGACGCCATCGGCCCGGTTGCGCGCCTCTCATATCGTGCTCGCCGGCAATGTCCATCTCGGCGCGCCGATGCGGCGTCTGTCGGACACGCTGCTGCCGGTCTGGCGTTATGCGGGAGTCACCGAGCCGCTCGGCGAGCGGCTGAATGAGGTGATCGCCTTCAAGGGATCGGTGACCGACACCGACGGCATCGATCATTTCCGTATCGTCGACGGCGACCGTTTGATGTGGGCGAGCCCGGAATCGACATGGGGGATGCGGCCGCGCCGCTATGCCGGCAGCATTGCCCGCAGAATCAGGACGATTTTCCCGAAGCTCGGCCGGGTGACGATCTCGGACGTCTGGGGCGGCGCGGTCGGGCAGACCGTCCACGGCATGCCGCAGATCGGGCAGTTGCGCAAAGGACTGTGGGTCGCAAGCGGCTTCGGCCGCCAGGGCCTCAATACATCGGCGATGGCGGGCCAGTTGATCGCGCGCAGCATCCTCTGGGGCGACGAGCGCTGGCGGCTGTTTTCGCCCTTTGAACTGGTCTGGGCCGGTGGCCCGATCGGCCGTGTTGCCGGACAGGTCGTTGGCATGTGGGGTCGGGGAAGCTCGGCGACATCGGGCGCCCTGGCGCGTTACCGCGAAAGGGCGCGCTTCCAGGAGCGGCTGCGCGAGGCGCGTCTGGCCGAGGCTAACCGCCAGGCCGCGTCGCGGCCGACCGCACCCCGCCGGCCGCCGCCCGGCCGTCCCCGGCCGGTACGTCCGCCGCCGCCGGCCGCACCGCCGCCCGAGCCGGCGCCGCCCGCAAGCCAGGCCGGGGAGGGCGGCTAGGATCGTTCGGCGCTCGCATGAAAGTGAGAGAATTTCGTATATCTCGATGTAACTTCTGCTGTAACGAGCCGTATCTGACTAGTGCGGCGACTTTGAAGTTCCGATCAATTGTGCCGCGCGCTCGCCATCGCAGACGAAGGCGCCGCGATATGATGCGAACTTCGGAATCGGAGCACTAGCGAACCGCCGTACGGAGACATCAGATGATTGACCGCCGCATCCTGCTCGCCTCGCTGGCCAGCCTGTTTGGCCTTGCCGCCTTCCGCTGGCTCCGGGCGACGCCGGCGCAGGCCGCCGAAAAATTCGAGATCGAGAAGACCGACGCCGAGTGGCGCGCGCAGCTGACGCCGCAGCAATACGAGATCCTGCGCAAGGAGGGCACCGAGCGGCCGGGCTCGAGCCCGCTGCTGAAGGAGCATCGCAAGGGCATCTTTGCCTGCGCCGGCTGCGACCTGCCGCTGTTCTCGTCGGATACCAAGTTCGAAAGCGGCACCGGCTGGCCGAGCTTCTACCAGCCGCTGGAGAACGCGGTCGGCAAGACGGAAGACCGCACCTTCGGCATGCTGCGCACCGAGATCCACTGCCGCCGCTGCGGCGGCCATCTCGGCCACGTCTTCGACGACGGCCCGAAGCCGACCGGCCTGCGCTACTGCATGGACGGCTTCGCGCTGGTGTTTCATCCGGCGGGACCGCAGGCCAGCTGAGAACTTCTTTCTTGACGCGTTTTCGTCACGCGAACCGGTATCCACTTCGCTCGAAAACGCTATGTTTCGCCCGGCAAGAGTTGCCGGCCCGGCAATTGTGCCCCGGTCATTTGGCCGGGGCATTTTCATTCAAGCATTTGATCTGACGCGTTTTTCCAATTTGGCATAACGCTTGCGACAGTCTCCAGCGAATTGCGGCAAAGGCCAGTGATGGCCGCCGGATCAAAGTGGAGACATTGTTATGGGTATCTTCGACGCACTGAACACCTCGGTGGGCGGCCTGCAGGCTCAGTCCTTCGCGCTGCAGAACATCTCCGGCAACATCGCGAACGCCTCGACCACCGGTTACAAGGGCATCGACACCAGCTTCGAGGATCTGATCCCGGACTCGACGACGCCGAGCCGTCAGGTCGCCGGCGGGGTCACCGCCTTCGCGCAACAGACCATCACCACCCAGGGCACGGTCTCGGCTACGTCGGTGGCCACCAACATGGCGATCAACGGCGACGGCTTCTTCTCGGTACAGGCGGCGACCGGCGTCGTCGACAACGTGCCGGTGTTCTCCGGCGTCACCGATTACACGCGGCGCGGCGACTTCCAGGTCAATGCCAACGGCAACCTGGTCAACGGCGCCGGCTATTACCTGATGGGAGTCGATGTCGACCCCAAGACCGGCAACCCGACCGGCAACGTGGCACACGTCCTGCAATTCCAGAACAACTTCATCCCGGCGCAGGCGACCAGCGCGATCCAATATGCCGCGAACCTGCCCACGGAACCGAAGACGGTCGCAAGCTCCTCGGCGTCCGCAGGCACGCTGACGGCGGATGGCGGGCTCAATCCGGCGGACTTCGCCTCGAACCCGCTGCCGGTCGGCACGCCGGCCGCGCCGTTTACGGACAATACCCTTACCGGCACAGGCGTCATGAACCAGGCTGCGACGCCGGCTCCGATTACCGCGGCGACTGCGTTGTCCGGCACCGCACCTTCCAACTCGCTTCCGACCAGTTTCGCGAACGGCGATACGATGACGGTGGACGGCACCACGATCCACTTCGTCACCACCGGCACCAACCTCGCCGCGGTGCCGCCTGTCATCGACATCACCGACAATGTCGGTACGCTGATGACTGCAATCGGCAACATCACCGGCACCGCGCCGACCATTAGCGCCACGACCGGCGCGATCACCTTGCACACCGGCACGGCGCAAAATCTCAGCATCAGCAGCTCGTCGCCCGCGTTTTCCGCGCTCGGCTTCTCGTCACCCGTCACTGTTGCCCGCGGTGGCGGCGGTACGGCAGGCACCGGCGTGGTCAGCGCCAACGACATCACCACCTTCACCAGCGAATCGATCTCCGGCGGTGCGGTGACTGCCTACAATGCCGCCGGCACCCCGGTGAACATGCAATTGCGCTGGGCCAAGACCGACAGCTCGGCGCTCGGCGCCGGTCACCAGGACGTCTGGAATCTTTTCTACCAGACCAGCACCACTGCCACGGGTGTGCAGACCGCATGGGTCAACGTCGGCACTAACTTCACCTTCAGTGCCAACGGCTCGTTGGCGTCACCGACGGGATCGTCGATCAGCATCCCTGGCGTCGTCGTCGACGGTCAATCGCTCGGAGCCCTTTCATTCAACATGTCCTCCGGTGCGCTGACGCAGTTCGCGAGCACGGGCGGTGCCGCGACCATCAACACCATCACGCAAAACGGTTATGCCGCGGGTCAGTTGCAGTCGGTCGCCATCAACAACAGTGGCACCGTGGTCGGCACGTTCTCCAATGGCCAAAATATCGATCTGGCCTCGGTGACGCTGTCGCATTTCAACGGCACCAACTATCTGAAGTCCCTTAACGGCGGCGCCTATCAAGTGACCGACCTGTCGGGACCCGCGATCGCCGGCGCCTCGGGAACGATCAGCGGTTCCTCGCTCGAAGGCTCGAACACCGACATCGCCGACGAGTTCACCAAGCTGATCGTGACCCAGCAGGCCTATTCGGCCAACACCAAGGTGATTACCACGGCCAACAACATGGTGCAGGACCTGCTCAACGTACTGCGTTGATCGGCCGGCCGCTTCGTGACGTACTTGAAGGCGGGCAATTGAAATGGGTTTGAGTTCGGCCCTTGCCACTGCGATGTCGGGACTGCGCGCCAACCAGGCCGCGTTGTCGATCATCTCGTCGAACGTCTCGAACGCGCAGACGCCCGGCTATGTCACGCAGAATCCCAACCAGATCGAGGTCGCCAGCGGCGACTTCGGCTCGACCGTCACCACGACCGGCGTCAACCGCCAGCTTGACCTGTTCGTGCAGAACCAGTTGCGCACGGAAACCGGTGGCGGCGCCTACGCCACCCAGACCTCCAACATCCTGAACCAGCTGCAGAGCGTTTACGGCACGCCGGGCGGCGCGGGCACGCTGGAGACCGCGCTCAACAATTTCACCACTGCGCTGCAGTCGATGTCCAACAACCCCGGCAATTTCTCTGCCCAGGGTGTGGCGCTGTCGTCGGCGCAGTCGCTGGCGCAACAGCTCAATTCGACGACTCAGGGCATCCAGTCGCTGCGTTCCAACGTGGCGCAGGACATCGGCAATTCGGCCGCGCAGGCCAATGTCGACATGACCCAGATCGCGCAACTCAACACCAAGCTTGCCGGCATGTCGTCGACCGACCCGCAAGCTGCGACGTTGATGGATCAGCGCGACAACGCGATCAACGATCTGTCCAAATATGTCGATGTTCGGGTCGTCACCGGCTCCTCGAACCAGACCAGCATCTTCACCAATTCCGGTATCCAGCTGGTCGGCGACGGGCTCGCCTCGAGCTTCACCTATGATACGCCCGGCGCGTTGACTGCCACCTCGCTCTATAGCGCCAACCCGGCGCAGAACGGCGTCGGCTCGCTCAGCATCAAACTGCCGAACGGCGCCTCGATCGACGTCGTCGCCAATAACGTGCTGAGCTCCGGCCAGATCGCCGCCGACCTGAAGCTGCGCGACCAGACGCTGGTGCAGGCGCAGACCCAGGTCGACCAGATGGCGGCGACGCTCGCCTCGTCGTTGTCCGATATCACGACGGCGGGCACTGCCGTGACCGGCCCGCCCGCGGGCATTGCCGTCAATACGTCGAATGTGTTGCCGGGCAACACCATCAACCTGACCTACACCGACACCGCGACCAACACGCAGCGCCAGATCTCGATCGTCAACGTCACCGATCCCAATGCGCTGCCGCTGCAGAACGGCGCCAATCCGAATCCGCTTCTGGTCGGCATCAATTTCTCGCTCGGCACGGCGTCCGCCGTATCGCAGCTCAACACTGCGCTCGGCAGCTTCGGCCTGCAGTTCTCCAATTCGGGCTCGACCGTCAATTTGCTGGGTTCGGCAGCCGCGACCGTCAATTCGGCCTCGACCACGACGACGGTCACCTCGCTGACATCAGGCAACCCGCAGCTGCCGTTGTTCACCGACGGCAATTCGCTCTACACCGGCCAGTACACGGCCGGCGGTCCGCAGATGACGGGCCTGGCCGGGCGTATCTCGGTCAATCCCGCCGTTGTCGCCGATCCCACGAAACTGTCGACCTACTCGACCTCGCCGCCGACGCCGAGCGGCGACAACACCCGCTCGGATTTCCTGTTCACGCAGCTGACCTCGGCGACCTTCAGCTATTCGCCGTCGACGGGCCTGGGTTCAGCGGCGCAGCCGTTCAAGGGTTCGATCTCGAGCTACCTGCAGCAGTTCATCAGCCAGCAGGGCAATGCCGCCACCGTGGCGACGCAATTGCAGCAAGGCCAGAGCGTGGTGGTCTCGACCCTGCAGCAGAAGTTCGATTCCACCGCCAGCGTCAACATCGACACCGAGATGGCGAACCTGATTCAGGTGCAGAATACCTATGCGGCGAATGCTCACATCATGTCGGTCGTGCAAAGCATGATGCAAAGCTTGCTGCAGGCTAACGTGTAAAGGCGTCGCGATATGTCGGTCAGCAGCATCAATTACGGTTCGTCCCTGCTCGGTCAGTCCGTGCAGAACATCAACAAGCAGTTGGCGGACCTGTCGACGCAGCTTTCGAGCGGCGTGAAGTCGCAGGTCTACTCCGGCATGGGCACCAACGAGGGCTTTGCCATCGCCGCGCGCTCGCAGCTCGCCAACATCACCGCCTTCGGCGACACCATGACCAACGTCAATACGATCATCAACGCGGCCAACACCGCCATACAATCGTTGTCGCAGGTCTCCGGCCAGGTGCAGGGCAATGCGTCGGCGACGCCGCAGAACCTGACCGCGAACGGGCAGAGCATCGGCCAGCAAAACGCATTGTCCGAACTATCAGCGGTGGTCGGCATCCTGAACACGCAGGTCGGCGACCGCTATATCTTCTCCGGCAACGCGATCGGTACGCCGGCGGTCGCCTCCGCCGACGACATCCTCAACGGCACGCCCGGCAAGGCCGGGCTGAAGCAGGTGATCTCCGAACGCCAGCAGGCCGATCTCGGCCCGAGCGGGCTCGGCCGGCTCGTGATCTCGGCGCCGACCACGACGTCGGTGAACGTGGCCGAAGATGTCGCCGGCTCGCCGTTCGGATTCAAGCTGAGCTCGGTGTCATCGTCGCTCGCCAATGCCGTCGTCACCGGCCCATCCGGCTCGCCGGCTGCGGTGTCCGTCGACATGACCGCGGGCAATCCCAATCCGGGCGACCAGATCAGTTACTCCTTCAGCCTGCCCGACGGCACGACCGAATCTATTTCATTGACCGCGTCGAGCAGCACACCGATGCCGGCGGGCAGCTTCGCCATCGGCACGACGCCGGCGGCGACCGCGGCAAACCTTCAGTCGGCGCTGACCTCGGCGATCGGCACGCTGGCCGGCACGGCGCTGTTCGCGGCATCGGCGGTCGCGGCCGGCGACAATTTCTTCAACACCGCCGGCACGGCGACCGGCAGCGCCGTCAACAACCAGGTTGTTCCGCCGGCCGCGGTGACCGGCGCGACTGCGCTGTCGGGCGCTGCCGGCACCGACTCGTTGCAGGCAAGCTTTGCGCCCGGCGACACCATCACCGTCAACGGCACGCCGATCACCTTCGTGGCTTCGGGCGCCACCGGCAACCAGCTCAATGTCACCGACAACGTCCAGACCTTGTTGTCGAAGATCGACGCGATCACCGGCACCTCGACGCCTTCGACCATCCATGGTGGCGTGATCAGTGTTCATACCGACAATGCCGCGAGCCTGTCGATCACGAGCTCGAACGCGGCCGCGTTCGCCAAGCTCGGCTTCACCGGCACCGTGACCGCGGCGACGCCGCCGCTCCGGGTCGGTGGTACGCCGCTGGGCACGGCGACCACCCTCGTGAACGGCTCGGCCAATACGGTCGGCTGGTACACCGGCAATTCAGGACCCGGTTCGGCGCGTGCCACCGCGTCGGTGCGGGTCGATTCCAATCAGACCGTCCAGTTCGGCGCCCAGGCCAATGAGCAGGCGATCCGCCAGGCGTTGCAATCGATCGCGGTCTATTCCGCCGTTACGGTCTCGCCGACCGGGGCCAATTCGGGAGCGGCGGTCGCCGCGCTGAGCGCGCGCACGGCGGCGAACCTGACGTCGCAGCCGGGTCAGCAGACCTTGCAGGACATCCAGACCGATTTCGCCACAGCGCAGAACTCCATGCAGGACGCGCAGGCGCGCCAGACCCAGACCCAAACCGCGCTGACAAACCTGATCTCCGATACCGAAGGCATCTCGCAGGACCAGGTCGCCAGCCAGATCCTGGCGCTGCAGAACAGCCTGCAGGCCTCCTACCAGACTACCTCGATGCTGTCGCAGCTCAGCCTGGTCAAGTTCCTGCCGATCGCCTGATCCGGTATCGGACGGGGCAGGGCGTTAGGCTTCCGTTAACCATGTCTTTTTACGATTTGGTGAGAAGTGCGGACGGTGGTTCGCGGCTTCGGAGCCATTCATGACCGATCGCGTTCATCTGGTGGTCGCAACCCCCTGCTTCGGCGGGCAGGTGTCGAGCATTTATGCCAGCTCGGTCTTCGCCCTGCAGCGCGCGGTGCACGGCCTGTCCAATGTCGACCTCACGGTGCACATGCGCGACGGTGACGCGCTGATCACGCGTGCGCGCGCCAATCTGGTCACGCTGTTCCTGGACGATCCGACCGCGACCCACCTTCTGTTCGTCGACGCCGATATCGGATTTACGCCGCAGCAGGTGTTTCGCCTGATCGAGTCCGGAGCCGAGGTCGTCGCCGGCGTTTATCCGATCAAACGGGTCAACTGGGACAAGGCCGCGCGCGCGATGCAGGCCGGCCGGCCGAATCTCGCGGCGGCCTCGCTCGATTACGTGCTCGAGGTCAACGATCCCGATCGCGTGGTGGTCGTCAACGGGTTTACCCGCGTGCGCTACGCCGGCACCGGCTTCCTGATGATCCGCCGTCACGTGCTGGAGACGATGTGCGCGCACTACGCGTCGCTGCAATTCCATCGCGAGCATTCGCATGATGCGCTGGCCGGAAGCCAAAACCGCTTTGCGCTGTTCGAATGCATGATCGATCCGTTCGACGGAACCTATCTCAGCGAGGACTTCGCCTTCTGCAAACGATGGACCGATATCGGCGGCGAGATCTGGGCCGATCTGGACAGCCGCCTCGATCACGTTGGACCATCGGTGTTCCACGGTGACGTCGCTTCGCAACTTGCGTCGGCGCCGGACGCGGTGAACGCCGCATGAGACTTTGCCGCCAGCGCAAGATCCTGCGGCGCCGGCACCGGCCCTTTCCGCTTTCGGAGTTATTGATGCAGCTCGATGAAGACGAACGACTTGAGGTGACCGAGCCGGCCTGCGCCGATCGCATCGGCATGGCGAGGCTTGCGAAGATGGCGTTCGACGGCCATGACCTTCGTCCGCTGTGGCGCGCGCTGATCGGCAGATTGCATGACGGCACGGTCGAAGCGGGCGAGGCGCTCGATCTGTCGCTGATCGCGCAACTGCTCGGCGACAAGCCGATGGGGCTGTCGCTGCAGCACGAGGTCCTGAAATCGCATCGGCTGTTTCGTTCGCCCTGTGCGTCGAACAACCCGCGGCTGCGGGTGCTGGCGCTGGCGGCACCGACCGACATGGGCAGCAACACGCCGATCGAATTCCTGCTGGAAGAATCCGCCATTGCGCTGATGGTGCTGTATGTCGTTCCCGGTGTCGAGCTGCCGGTGCCTTTGCCCGACCATGACGTCGCGATCGTCATCGCATCCGACTCCGAGGACTGCCACGACGCGCTGTGCAAGATCGACGCCGCGGCGCCGCGCTGGCCGCGTCCGCTGCTCAATCCGCCTGCGCTGGTCTGCGGTCTCGACCGCGACAAGCTGCATCGCCTGCTCGACGGCATCGAAGGCTTGACGATCCCGGCGACGCTGGTGGTCACGCGCGAGCGTCTCGAGGACGTGGCGCGCGCGGCCGATATGCTCGCCGACATCGCCGCCGATCTTGCTTTCCCCGTCATCGTTCGTCCGCGCGGATCGCATGCGGGTAACGGTCTCGCCAAAATCGACGACAGCGCGGCATTGGCGCGCTATCTCGACCAGCACGAGGGTGAGCTGTTCTTCATCTCGCGCTTCGTCGATTACGCGAGCGCCGACGGCCTGTTCCGCAAATATCGCGTCGTCTTCGTCGACGGCAAGCCGTATGCCTGCCACATGGCGATCGCCGAACGATGGGACATCTGGTATCTCAACGCCGGCATGATGGAGAGTGCAGCCAAGCGTCTCGAGGAGGAGACGTTCATGCGCACCTTCGACATCGGCTTCGGACGGCGGCATCAGTCGGCACTGACCGCGATGGCCGACCGCATCGGCCTCGACTATTTCACGGTCGACTGCGCGGAGACGAAAGACGGCTCGCTTCTGATCTTCGAGGCGGACAACACCGCCGTCGTTCACAACATGGATTCTCCGGATCTGTTTCCCTACAAGCCGCCGCAAATGCGCAAGGTGTTCGAAGCCTTCGTCGCGATGCTCGAAGGGCATGCGGAGCGACTTGCGGAGCGCGCGGCGTGACCACGATGTCGCGGCGATGAAGCACGAACTTCGGAAAGTGGGCACTAGTCCCAGCGAGACTCTCGACCCGCAAGACTGGACGGAGCTCCGCGCGCTCGGTCATCGCATGCTCGATGACATGATCGACTATGTCGCCACCATCCGCGAGCGTCCGGTGTGGCAACCTATCCCCGACGTGGTGCGTGCGCAATTTCGCGAAGAGCTTCCGCGAAGGGCGAATGAGCCCGCCGACGTCTATCGCACCTTTACCGATTTCATCGCGCCCTATGCGACCGGCAACGTTCATCCGGGTTTCATGGGCTGGGTGCATGGCGGCGGCTCGGCGGTCGGCATGCTCGCGGAGATGCTTGCGGCCGGGCTCAACGCCAATCTCGGCGGCCGCGATCACATTCCGATCGAAGTCGAGCGGCAGGTCGTCGACTGGGTCCGCCAGATGTTCGGTTTTCCCATCGGAGCCAGCGGCCTGTTCGTGACGGGAACGTCGATGGCCAATTTAATGGCGGTGCTGGTGGCGCGCACGAGCGTGCTCGGAAAGTCTGCGCGGCAGCGCGGCATTGGCGAAGACGGTGCGCGCTTGACGGCCTATACTTCCAAGGCGGCACATGGCTGCATCACCAAAGCCATGGATATTGCGGGTTTTGGCAGCGAAGCGTTGCGCTCGATCGCGGTGGACGCATCGCATCGCATCGATGTCGATGCGCTGCGCCGGCAGATTGCGCGTGATCGCGCGATCGGGCTGAAGCCGTTTCTGGTGGTCGCTTCCGCCGGCACCGTCGACATCGGCGCGATCGATGATCTCGGCTCTGTCGCTGCATTGTGTCGCGAGGAGCAGATCTGGTTTCACGTCGATGGCGCCTTCGGTGCGCTCGGCATTCTCGCGCCGGAGCTGGCGCCACGTCTTGCCGGCATCGAAAGTGCGGATTCGATTGCGCTCGATTTCCACAAATGGGGTCAGGTCCCCTACGACGCCGGCTTCCTGCTGGTACGCGACGGCGAACGCCATCGCGACACGTTCGCAGCACCTGCGGCCTATTTGCGCCGGGAGACGCGCGGGCTCGCCGCCGGCACCGAGTGGCCCTGCGATCTCGGCGTCGATCTGTCCCGCGGCTTCCGCGCGCTGAAGACCTGGTTCACATTGAAAACCTACGGCATCGACAAGTTGGGAGCGATCATCGCGCGCAGTTGTGCGTTGGCGTCCCATCTCGCGGCCCGCATAAGCGCCGAGCCGCGGCTCGAACTATTGGCGCCGGTCAATCTCAATATTGTCTGCTTTCGCTACCGCGCCGAAGATGCCGACAGGGTCAATCGCGAGATCGTCGTCAATCTTCAGGAATCCGGAATCGCGGCGCCGTCGACCACCGTGCTGGACGGCCGGCTGGCGATCCGCGCCGCCATCGTCAATCATCGCACCGACGCCTGCGACATCGATGCGCTGGTTGCTGCCGTGCTGGAATTCGGCGCGCGTCGCGCCGCAAACCCCGGTCATCAGGCGATGACCGAGGTCGCAGTCTAAAGACTGGCTCAGGCGGCGCTGCTGACGGCGCGTTCCCGGGCGCGCAACTCCTCGATCTGATCGAGCAGCTGCTTCTCGTAGGCGACCAGCTTCCTGGCTTCCTTCAGCGCCTGGTACAGATCGCCGCTGAGGATCTGGTTGTTGATGCCCTCGATGAGCGGCCAGGTGCTCGGCACGGCGGTGACGAGATCGCGGATCAGATTGAAGTAGGTGCCGTGACTCGCGGAAACCTCCGGCGAGATGTACATCAGCTGCACCGCCAGATAGATCAGCTTGGCCGGCGTGTCCGCCGTCTCCGGCGTCAGGATGTCCTTCTCGCGCAGGATCGGGATGTTATCGCCATCGATCAGCAGACGGGCGCGTTGATCGGTGTTGGTGATGACGCAGCTGCCGATGATGATGCGCTCATGCGGCTTCAGTTCGACTTTCAGGGCCATATTGCTCTCCGTTGCCTTCTGCCTCCGGCGATCAACTGCAGCGAACTAGGATGTATTTGCCTCGCCGTGTTTTGCCGGCTCTTGCGGTCCGGCGGGCGCGACCTTTCCCGATCAAGGTTAACGGCTGGTAAACGCGCCACGTAGCGCCGAATTGTGCAATTTCATCAATGCCGTTCGTCGGTGGCGGCGCGGCGATATCGTGAATCCTCAAAGCCGGAGGCGCGAATCCGGTGGCGGCCGGACTGTCACATTTCATGCTTTCTTAGCCACTTGGTTTCACCGTCGCGAGGTCACCCGGCTGGAAGGTCGGGTTTGTACTGCGTCTCACACCAGAAAGGTATGAAGAAATGACCGGCATTGTACTTTCGGCATCGGTTCGTCAGAACCTGCTCTCGCTGCAGTCGACCGCATCGCTGCTCGCCACCACCCAGAATGACCTCGCCACCGGCAACAAGGTCAACTCGGCTCTCGACAACCCCACCAACTTCTTCACGGCGCAGTCGCTGAACAACCGCGCCAGCGACATCTCGAATCTGCTCGACGGCATCGGCAACGGCGTGCAGGTGTTGCAGGCCGCCAACACCGGCATCACTTCGCTGCAGAGCCTCGTCGCCAGCGCGCAGTCGATCGCCAACCAGGTGCTGCAGAGCCCGGTCGGTTACTCCGCCAAGTCCAGCGTCACTTCGGTCGCCGTCACCGGCGCGACCGCCAACAACCTGCTCGGCACGCTCGCGACCGCCGTCAAGGTCACCGGCTCGCAGATCCTCAACGACAACACCACCAGCCATGTCGCGATCAGCGCCAACACCCAATTGGTCGGCACCGCGGGCGGCTCCTCCGACGACCTGCAGACCGCAGTCACCAACGGCTCCACGCTGACGGTCGACGGCAAGACCATCACCTTCTCCACCGGCTCGACCGCCGTTGCCACCGACGCCTCCGGCAACGTCACCATCGGCATCGGCTCCGGCTCGACGCTGGCGGTTTCCGACGTGCTCAGCGCCATCGACACCATCACCGGCGCGGGCGCCGGCGCCTCCACGGTCGACGCGACCGGTCATCTCGTCCTCTCCACCGGCACCACCCAGAACCTGGTGATCGCCGGTACCGGCAACGCGCTGGCGGCCCTCGGCCTCTCGGCGGCCACCACCAATGTCGGTGCGCCTCTGCTGAGCGGCGAGACGCTGACCATCGGTGCGACCGGCGGCGGCACCGCGACCTCGATCACCTTCGGCACGGCCAGCGGCCAGGTCTCGACGCTGAACGGGCTCAACGCGGCGCTGGTGACCAACAACCTGCAGGCCACCATCGACTCGACCGGCAAGATCAGCATCACGACCTCGAACGACGCGGCGTCCTCGACGATCGGCACGATCGGCGGCACGTCGACGGCTTCCGGCTCGGCCTTCAACGCCGTCGCCGGCGTCGGCCCGGCTCCGGTCGCCGATGCAGGCGTGCAGGCGACGCGTGCGAGCCTGGTGGCGCAGTACAACAACGTGCTGGCGCAGGTTAACACCACCGCGCAGGACTCGTCCTTCAACGGCGTCAACCTGTTGAACGGCGACACGCTGAAGCTGGTGTTCAACGAGACCGGCAAGTCGACGCTCTCGATCACCGGCGTGACGTTCAACGCTGCCGGCCTCGGCCTGTCGAATCTGGTCTCCGGCACCGACTTCCTGGACAACTCGTCGGCCAACAAGGCGCTGACGACGTTGAACGCGGCGTCCTCCACGCTGCGCTCGGAGGCTTCCGCGCTCGGTTCGAACCTCTCGATCGTGCAGATCCGTCAGGACTTCAACAAGAACCTGATCAACGTGCTGCAGACCGGTTCGTCGAACCTGACGCTGGCCGACACCAACGAGGAAGCGGCCAACAGCCAGGCGCTGTCGACCCGCCAGTCGATCGCGGTCTCCGCGCTTGCGCTCGCCAACCAGTCGCAGGCCAGCGTGCTGCAGCTGCTGCGCTGATATCGCTCGCGAAACAGCGAAAATCCGGAATGCAAACGGCGGGGGAAACCCCGCCGTTCTTGCGTTTTCGATCGCCGCCAAATCGCCTTCACCGCGGAGGCGGCGGCAGGTAAGGATTTCTTAACCGAATTATTTAAACGGGCATTAACTATAATTTAAGCGTGCCTCCCTAGAAATGGAAACGGACGGTCCACTAGGAAGGTTTGACACATGTCCGGTATTGTTCTCTCCGCATCGGTTCGCCAGAACCTGCTCGCGCTGCAGTCGACCGCGACATTGCTCGCCAAGACACAAAACGACCTCGCCACCGGCAACAAGGTCAATACAGCGCTCGACAACCCGACCGAGTTCTTCACGGCGCAGTCCCTGAACAACCGGGCGAGCGACATCTCGAACCTGCTCGACGGCATCGGCAACGGCGTCCAGGTGCTGCAGGCCGCCAACACGGGGCTGACCTCGCTGCAAGCCCTCGTCGCCAGCGCGCAATCGATCGCCCACCAGGTGCTGCAGAGCCCGACGGGTTACGACACCAAATCGCAGATCACCTCGGCGGTCATCCCCGGCGCGACCGCGAACAACCTGCTCGGCACCGCCTACACCAACAACACGGTGACCGGCTCGCAGATCCTCAACGACAACACCACCCTCCATGCGCCCATCAGCACCAACACCCAGCTGGTCGGCACCGCAGGCGGTGCCTCCAACGACCTCCAGACCGCCATTACCCATGGCTCGACGCTGACGGTCGACGGCAAGACCATCTCGTTCTCCACGGCTCAGACTGCCGTCAGCACCGACGCACTCGGCAACGTCACCATCGGTATCGGGACCGGCTCGACGCTGAAGGTCAGCGACGTGCTCGCGGCGATCGACGGCATCACCGGCGCGACCGGCGGTAACGCCTCCACGGTCGACGGCACCGGCCATCTCGTCCTCTCCAGCGGCACCAACCAGAGCCTGGTGCTCAGCGGCACCGGCAATGCGCTGGCGGCGCTCGGCCTCTCCGCAGGTACGACCGCTACCGGACCGACACCGATCACCGGCGAGACGCTGTCGATCGCGGCGACGGGCGGCGGTACGCCGGTTACCATCACTTTCGGCACCGGCGCAGGCGAAGTGTCGACGCTGAACGACCTCAACACCGCGCTCTCCGCCAACAATCTGCAGGCCAGCATCTCTACCACGGGTGCGCTCACCATCATCACCTCGAACGACGCGGCCTCCTCGACCATCGGTTCGGTCACCGGCACCGCGACGGCCTCCGGCAACGCCTTCAACGGCGCCTCCGGGTCGCCTCCCGTCGTCGATCCGGACTCGCAGGCTACCCGCGCCAATCTGGTCGCGCAGTACAACAACGTGCTGACGCAGATCAACACGACGGCGCAGGATGCCTCCTTCAACGGCATCAACCTCTTGAACGGCGACACACTGAAGCTGGTGTTCAACGAGACCGGACGGTCGACCCTGAACATCCAGGGCGTGACCTTCAACGAAGCCGGGCTTGGTCTCTCGACCCTGACGTCGGGCATCGACTTCCTCGACTCCAGCTCGGCCAACAAGGTCCTGGCCCAGCTCGAACTCGGCGTCGACGACGTTGCGCTCGGAATCCTCCGCGTTGGGATCGAACCTCTCGATCGTGCAGATCCGTCAGGACTTCAACAAGAACCTGATCAACGTGCTGCAGACCGGCGCGTCCAACCTGACGCTCGCCGACACCAACGAGGAAGCGGCCAACAGCCAGGCGCTGTCGACGCGGCAATCGATCGCGGTCTCCGCACTCGCACTCGCCAACCAGTCGCAGGCGAGCGTGCTGCAGCTCTTGCGGTAAGGCGCGCAATTCCCTCGAGGATACACAGGACGGCGGGGGCAACCCCGCCGTTTTCGCTTCGCGGGTTGCGGTCGACGATGCCACTTGAAATTGTGGCGTCCGTAAAAATACTGAAGCGCCCGCTAACCATATTTTAAAGGCAACCACGTACAAAAACTGGGCAGTTTCGTACCGTTCTCAAGCGTTCAAGTCCGGGTGTTCTGAATGTCTCATGCCGCTCAAGCCTATGCTCGCACCTCTCAAACGACGGCATCTCCCCGGGAAATAGAGGCGCAGGCGCTGCTCAAGGCGGCAAGGCAGCTGCAGGACGTCCAGACCAACTGGAAGGGTCCGGACCGCAATCTGCACAACGCGCTGATGTTCAATCGCAGGCTGTGGTCGATCTTCCTGACCGAAGCCGAGGCTAACGAGAATCCGAACTCGCTGGAAGTTCGTCAGAACATCGCCAATATCGGCATCTTCGTGCTGAAGCAGACCATCGAGATGCAGATGGATCCGCATCCCGCGAAGCTGAAGTCGCTGATCGACATCAACTGCAACATTGCCGCCGGCCTCGCCGGTCGCGGCTAAAATCCTTACGCCAGCCGGTCGGTCGGAACCACGCGCGGCGGCGTGCCGCGCGACAGGTCGAGCGCGTGGAAATAGGCGCGGCGCCGCAGCACCGCATCATCGGGATATTGCGTCACCACCTCGTCGGTCCTGTCGTTGACGACCTGATAGACCATCGCGTGCGCGTCGCGATCGAAATAGGCCTGATGCGCGAAATCCTCGACCACGTCGACCGGATCGTTGCGCACGGTTGCGGCCGCATCCGCCGCCGTCACGCTCTGGCTGGCGGGCAGTTCGGTCGAAACGGCGTTGCCGGCCGCCGGGCTCGACGGCGCCACAATGGGCGAAGGGGCCGGCGACCCCACCGGCCTGATGCTGAAATCTGTGCTCATGGCAGCCTCCTGGCGCCGCTTTAGAGAGACAAATCCCAACCCGATCCCGCCGGCAATATTGCCGTGCAGACTTCAATGCTTTGTTAGAGAACGCGATGAATCGCGCGCTGCGATGCGCGCGCGATTTTGATGAAAATTTGAAATTCCGCGGCCCTTTTATTTGCGCATGACTCGCGAAAGTTCGCGTTTGTCGCGAGAAAACCGCTGCACACTTTTCCGGATCATGCGCTAGAGCGAGCGGCTGACCGACAGCGGCGTGATGTGGCGCGGTCCGGGCGCGGCGCGCTTTCCCGCCGCGGTGTAGGTGTTGGGCATGCTGCGGCGCTGCATCTCGGCATTGACGCCGCGCACGATGTTCTCGGAGACCGCATGGGCGGTCGCCAGCACCGTGAGATTGATCTGCAGCATCGAGCGGAACACGTCGTGATGCCGGTGCAGCGCCTTCAGCAAGTCCGGCGCGGCCTGCGCCAGCTGCTTCTGGTTGGCCTTGAGCTGGCCGACCGCGTTGACGTAATTCCTCGACAGCTCCGCCTTGCGCGGTTCGAAGCTCATGGCCTCGCGCAGCTTGCCGGCGCGCACCAGCTCGGTTTCGCGCTCGATCACCGCGAGCAGCGCGTTCATCGCGTCCATCAGGGTCTCGGCGAGCTTGCGCGCCTCGGCCGGCGTCGCGGCGATGGGAGAGGAGGATGGCGTCTCGCGGCGTTGCGCAGTCGGGTTCATGCCGTCTTCCCCTTGTTTGCACTCTTGGCCTGCGTCACGATCAGCGTGCGATAGACTTCGTTCGAGATCCCGACGCCGCCGGCCTTGGCGAACTGCCTGGAATATTGCTCGGTCAGCATCGAGCGCCACACGCCGGTCGAGGGCGTGTCGCCGAACGGGCCTTCGCCCTTCAGGCCCGAGGTCATCTGCGAGAACATCGAGTTCAGGAACATCGCCTCGAAGTCGGTGGCGGTCGCTTTCGCCTTGGCCTGCTGTTGCGGCGAGACTTTCTGCAGCGCGGCCGCGAATTCGCGGTCGGGCCGCCCGTTGAGCACGGGCATGGTGAACTGCGGCGGAATGCGGCTGGACGAGCCGGCGGGCGCCGTCTGCATCACATCACCTCGATGTCGGCCTGGATCGCGCCGGCGGCCTTGATCGCCTGCAGGATGCCGATCATGTCGCGCGGCCCGATGCCGAGCCCGTTGAGCCCGTCGACCAGCTGCTGCAACGACACGCCGTCTTTGACGACCGCCAGTTTCTTGCCGTCCTCGGTGACCCCGACATTGGTACGCGGCGTCACCACGGTTCGCCCGCGCGACAGCGGATTGGGCTGGCTCACCTGCGGGCTTTCGGAAATGGTGACGGTGAGATTGCCCTGCGCCACCGCGACCGTGTTCACGCGCACGTCCCGGCCCATCACGATGATGCCGCTGCGCTCGTCGATGACGATCTTGGCGGCGAGATCCGGATCGACCTGCAGTTGCTCGATCTCGGTCAGGAAGGCGACCACGTTGCCCTTGAATTCCGGGGGAACCGTGAGTTGCACGGTCGAGGGATCGAGCGGTTCGGCGCTCTTCACGCCAAGGAAGTCGTTGACGGCGGCGGCGATGCGCTTGGCGGTGGTGAAATCGGCGTTGCGCAGCGCCAGCCGCACATTGGGCAGGCGGTTGAGCGCGAACTCGACCTCGCGCTCGATGATGGCCCCGTTGGCGATGCGGCCGACGGTCGGCACGCCGCGGGTGACACTCGCGGCCGCGCCTTCGGCCTGGAAACCGCCGATCGCGAGCGAGCCCTGCGCCACCGCATAGACGTTGCCGTCGGCGCCGAGCAGCGGGGTCACCAGAAGCGTGCCCCCCATCAGGTTCTTGGCGTCGCCGAGCGCGGACACCGTGACGTCCATCCGCGTGCCCTGGGTAGAGAAGGCCGGCAGGTTGCCGGTCACCATGACGGCGGCGACGTTGCCGGTGCGGATGGTGGCGCCGCGGATATTGACGCCCATGCGCTCGAGCATCGCTTGCAGCGACTGCTTGGTGAAGGGGATGTTGTTCAGGGTATCGCCGGTGCCGTTGAGGCCGACGACGAGGCCGTAGCCGATCAACTGGTTCTGCCGCACGCCCTCGATATTGGCGAGGTCCTTGATGCGGGATGTCGCCTGTGCGGACACGGCCGAGAGCGCCAGCGCGACCAGCGCGGCGCAGCCCACCCCGAAAAATCTCACGACACGGATGCCGGGCATCCCAAAGCTCCCCTCGAAACGCTGGATCGCGTGAGCCACTCCCATAGCCACCGATCCGTCCTTAACCATGCGAGCGCCGTGCCACGCCCGGCTGGTCGCGTAATGAGTTGTTTTTGCTGGATAATTGTCGGAATGCCGGTCACGAGGCGGCAGCCTGCCGAGGCAAAAACCGGCACCATGCGGCAGTTTTTGCCGGGCCGTTTACGCCGCATTAACCATAAAACGGCGAAGCTTCCGGCAGCTTCACCCGCACCCGGCAGGGGCAGATCATGCGCATCTACGGACCGAACGGCACCACGATCGGATCGCCCACCGGCAATGCCCGGCGGACCTCTTCGACCGGCTTTTCGCTGCCGGACGACGTGACGACCGCCTCCGAGACGCGCGCCGCGACCGCCCCGAAGGCCGCCGGCGGCATCGACGCGCTGCTGGCTCTGCAGGGCATCGAGGAAGACCCGGTCGAGCGCCGTCGCCGGTCGGTCGCCCGCGGCAAGGGTGCGCTCGATGTGCTCGACGATCTCAAGATCGGGCTTTTGTCCGGCAATCTCAATGCTTCCACCGTGAGCCGGCTGCGCGATGCCGCCGCCAATCTGAAATCCTCCTCCGGCGACCCCGGCCTGGACGCGGTGCTGTCCGAAATCGAGCTTCGGGTCGAGGTCGAACTGGCCAAGGCGGGCCGTTTCTAGGATTCTCCCGCGGCGCGGGATCGCGCGGAGCCTGTTCCGGCCGAGGTTGCGCACAGGTTCCTGCCTGAAACTCCTGTAAGTGCCTGTTTTCGTAGCCGTCATCGATATTGTCTGTCACATGGCGCCGCTATATAAGGCCCCGCGCGCAGGGACCTTTTCCGGCCGCCTGGCGCCTGAGGGAGAGGCGCCAGCACAAAAGAAAATGGGCTGACCTTGGAAAAGCTGAAAAACTACAGGCCGTCCGAAAAAGAGCCGTTCATGAATGACCGGCAGCGCGACTATTTCCGCGGCAAGCTGTTGTCCTGGAAGGACGAGATCCTCCGGGAGTCGAAGCTGACCCTGCAGACGCTTCAGGAAGAGAACGTCAATCATCCCGATCTCGCCGATCGCGCGTCCTCCGAGACCGACCGCGCCATCGAGCTTCGCGCCCGCGATCGCCAGCGCAAGCTGATCTCCAAGATCGACGCCGCGCTCCAGCGCATCGAGGACAACACCTACGGCTATTGCGAGGAGACCGGCGAGCCGATCTCCCTGAAACGGCTCGAGGCGCGCCCGATCGCAACGCTGTCGGTCGAGGCGCAGGAGCGCCACGAGAAGCGCGAAAAGGTCTATCGCGACGAGTAGCTTTCTTACGTCGCGTGTCACTTGAAGCGCGGCGCGATTTTGCTTTGAAATCAATTCGCTCGACGTTCTTGTTGCGATCGCGCTTTGCTGCGCGCTCATCTTGTTGTCGAGCTTGAACCGCGCGCGTGATGGTCTTTGCCGATGGACAGGATTGCTACCGCCGCCCGGATCATCGCGACCAGCCGCCGCAACCGCGTCGGGTTGAAGGCGCTGCCGCCTGACCTTGCACCGAAGGACGAGGCGGAGGGCTATCGTGTGCAGCGCGCGGTGCACGATCTGCTGCTGCCCGAGAACGGCGCCCTGGTCGGCTACAAGATCGGCTGCACCAGCAAGGTGATGCAGCAATATCTCGACATCCCGCATCCCTGTGGCGGCGGCGTGTTCGCCCGCGGCGTTCACGAGTCCGGCGTGCGCTTGCGCGCGGCCGACTTCGTGCGCGTCGGCGTCGAATGCGAGATCGCGGTGCGGCTGGCGCGGCCGCTCGCGGCCGGGCAGGGGCCGTTCACCGCGGACAATGTATCCGGCGCGATCGAGGCCTACCTGCCGGCGATCGAGATCGTCGACGACCGCTACGAGAGGTGGGAGACGCTTGGCGCCCCGACGCTTGTGGCGGATGATTTCTTCGCCGCTGCTTGCGTGCTCGGCGCTGCCGTTCCGCATGCTGCGGCGCCCGACCTGCTCGCGGTGACTGGCCGCGCGCTGATCAACGGCGTGGAGGCCGGCACCGGCACCGGCGCCGACGTGCTCGGTCATCCCCATCATGCGCTGGCCTGGCTCGCCAACCATCTCGCCAGTGAGGGCCGGGGCCTGCACGCCGGCCAGATCGTGCTGACGGGGAGCCTGGTCAAGACGGTGTGGCTGAAGGCGGGCGATCACGTCGTGATGGAGCTGGAGGGGTTGGGGAAGGTCGAGGCGGGGTTTGAGTAGGGCAAGCCACCTCCGTCGTCATGGCCGGGCTTGACCCGGCCATCCACGTACTTCGAATGTTGACGCTTCAGCCGAGGTTCTGCACGATCGCATCATGAGTGAAATCCTCGGCGAAATCGCTAACATCGAAACTTTTGTATCGGGTCCGGCATCGAACTCGCTCGTTTGCGGAAAATTTACGGGCGTGGCCGCTGGCGTAAGCGCAAAGGCGTTGCCGGGTTCGACTATCCGATGGTAAGTCCACGTTGCTGAGATACACTGTAAGCGACCGGAATTGGGCAAAAGAATCAAGATCAAGCACCTGCTCTGAAAAGATGACAAACTCGAACAAAGCAACTGGTGGTTTGCGTGGATAACGACGGCTATGCCGTCTCGCTCGAGAAGCGCAAAATCTATGTCTCCTTGCGGGATGCGAGCGCCGAGAAGCAGGGCCTGTTGGATCGTCGACGAGTCCGGCGACGACTACCTCTATCCGAAGACATTCTTTCGCGCGGTCGATCTGCCGGTGGCGATGAGACGCGCCGTGATGGCGGCTTAACTCCTGCGTTGACATGACCTCTCCTTCCCGCGGCGCAGATGCGTCCGAGTTTTGCGTCATCCATGTCCCTCCCAAAAGCAGAGGGCGCAGGGAATGCCGGGCGCTGGCCGCACCCGCAGGCCCTGTGGGCTGAAAAGGAAAGATGCCCACAAGTCAGTACAGGCAGGCCGAAACATCCGGCACTCCCTGCGCAATGGCTTTACGGCTTACTCCGCGCTCTCCTCGGGGTACCGGGCTTGTTAGCCCCCGTCGTCTGCCAATTGTCGGCAGACTTGATCCCAGCGTCGGGGGATCAGGACCACACGGCTTGACCGTACGCATTGCGCCGCACGTCTTGCGCCGCCACGCGTCCATCGCATCCCGCCTCACGTCTGGTGACGAATGGCCATCACGTCCCTCGTGTCGAGGCGGGGTAGCTTCGTTTAATCATAAATTCTGTGTTTCGGAAATAAGATTATTTTTGCGGGGCGCGGTTGACTCGTCGGGCAAAACAGGCGGACGGGTTTCGCAAATTGCCCGTCGGGCAAAACAGCTGTTGCCGCAGGCAAATGCCCCGCCCTAGTATCCCACCAAACAACGGGGAGGGCGGCCATGATCGACATTCGCACAGCGCCTTATGCGGCGCTGGTCCTGAGGCTTGCGCTGTCGTTCTTCTTCTTCGCGCATCTGATCCGGAAATTCGCCGTGATCGGCTTCGATCCCTGGTGGACCGGCCTCGTCAAGCAGGGCTATCCCGGCGCGGTGCTCGGCTACACCGTCGCGATCGAATTTGCCGGCGCGGTGCTGCTGCTGCTCGGCGTCTACACCCGCACCGTCAGCCTGCTGTCGCTGCCGGTGCTGATCGCGGTCGCCAATCACTGGATGGTGCGCAAGGGTTTCTGGTTCGCCGACGGCGGCATGGAATTTCCGCTGGCCTGGGTGTCCATGCTGATCGCGCAGGTGCTGCTCGGCGACGGCGCCTATGCGCTGCGCGTGCCGGCGCTGCCGTGGGAGCGGGCGCGGCCGGCGACGGCGTGAAACACGGATAAAGGAAAAGGGAATGGGAATGCGCGGACGCCGTGTGTTGATGGAATCGTTCGTGGCCCACGGCGTGCGCCACATCTTCGGCAATCCCGGCACCACGGAGACGCCGCTGCTCGACAGCCTGCCGGCGTTTCCGCAAATCGACTACATCATGGCGCTGCACGAGGGCGTCGCGGTCGGCGCCGCGAGTTTCTATGCGCAGGCCGCGAACCGCGCCACCGTCGCCAACGTCCATGTCGCGCCCGGTCTCGGCAATGCGATCGGCGCGATCTACGGCGCGTTCAAGGCCCATTCGCCGGTCGTCGTCACCGCCGGCCAGCAGGACACGCGGATGCGGCTCACCGGGCCCGTGCTCGGCCATGATCTCGTCGCGATGGCCGCGCCCGTCACCAAATGGAGCGTGCAGATCGAGCGCGCCGACGAGATCGCACCGATCCTGCGCCGCGCCTTCAAGGTCGCGACCGATGCGCCGAAGGGGCCGGTGTTCGTCGCGCTGCCGATCGACGTGCTCGAGCAGGAGACCGCGGTCGAGGCTGTCGTACCGGACAAGCTGTTTCGCGCCGCGCATCCCGACCCCAAAGGCGTAGAGGCGGTCGCATCGTTGATTTTGAAGTCGTCGAGTCCGACGATCGTGGTCGGCGACGACGTGGCGCGCGCGCACGCCACCGACGCGCTGGTCGCCCTGAGCGAGACGATCGGCGCCTCCGTGTGGTTCGAGGGCTTGCGGGCTCACGCGCTCATTTCCCACCGGTCATCCCAATTACCGGCGCTCGCTGCCCGGTGACGCCGCGCAGATTCGAAAAGCGTTCGGTCAAGCCGACCTGGTGCTGTTGCTCGGCGGTCCCTTCTTCGAGGACATCTGGTTCGCGCCGGGCGGCCATTTCCCGAAAGCCGCCGCGGTGGTGCAGATCGAGGAATCGCCCGAGCGGGTTGCCTTCAACCATCGGCTCGATGCCGGTCTCGTCGGCGAGATGGCGACGAGCCTGACCGCGCTGACGGAGTTTTTGCGTTCGCGCGCGGGCGCGGACTACAAGTCGGCCGCCCAACGCCGCAACGCCGCGCTTGCGGATCAGTCGGCGCAGGAGGGCGACGCCTACAAGGCGCGGCTGGAGAAGGCCTGGAACAGGACGCCGAGCTCGATGCCGCGGGTGGCCGCGGAAATCCGGCGCGGACTTCCCGACAATGTCGTTGTCGTCGACGAGAGCATCACCGCGAGCCTCGATCTCGCGCAGGCCTTCAACTACCGCGGCTTTGGCGATTATTTCGGCGGCCGTGGCGGCGGCATCGGGCAGGGGCTGTCCGGCGCGATCGGCGTCAAGGTGGCGATGCCGGACCGTCCGGTGGTCGCGATCTCCGGCGACGGCTCGGCGATGTACTCGATCCAGGCGCTGTGGACCGCGGCCCACCACAAGCTTGCGATCGTGTTCGTGATCCTCGCCAACCGCGAATACCGAATCCTGAAGCACAATGTCGACGTCTGGCGCCAGAACTTCGAGGCCGGCACGCAGCATCCCTATCAGCAGATGGACCTGGTGGGACCCGCGCTCGACTTCGTGCGTCTCGCCGAAGGCATGGGCGTCGAAGCTATCAGCGTCGACAAGGCCGACGACATCGCGCCGGCGTTGGCGAAGGCGGTGGCGGCGAACCGGCCCTATCTGGTCGAGATCGGGATCGAGGGCAAAAGGTGAGAGCGCTTCGTCATGCCCGCCCTTGGGTCGGGCATCCACGTCTTTGGTTTTTGAAGACTTGCAGGAAAGACGTGGATGGCCGGGACGAGCCCGGCCATGACCAAGAATGAGTCATTTTCGTGCGGTGAGGCGCGTTACACCGCCTCTCGTTCCGGCGCCAGCTTGTCCCGTCCGATTGCGTCCAGCGAAGGCAACGCGGCCAGGATCGCCTTCGGCTTGCGCAAGTGCACGTAGATCTGCGCCAGGATCAGCACCGCGCAGAGGAACAGGAAAAACGCGCTGATCGGACGCTCGAGGAAGACCAGCGCGTCGCCGCGGGAGATCAGCAGGGAGCGGCGGAAGTTCTCCTCGAAGCGGGGACCGAGCACAAATCCAAGCAGGATGGAGGCCGGGTGGAAGTCGAGCAGCATCAGCAGGTAGCCGGCAAGTCCGACGACAACGGTCTCGCCGACCTGGAACATGTCGTTGTTGGTCGAGTAGACGCCGATCGAGACAAAGAACAACGCGCTCGGGTACAAATATTTGTAGGGGATCATCAGAAGCTTCACCCACAGCCCGATCAAGGGCACGTTGAGGATGACCAGGATGATGTTGCCGATCCAGAAGCTGGCGATCAGGCCCCAGAAAATGTCGGGATGCTCCCTGATGAGCTGCGGGCCCGGCACGATGCCCTGAATCATCAAGGCGCCGAGAATGAGGGCCATCACGGCGTCGCCGGGAATGCCCAGGCTCATGGTCGGAATGAAATCGCCCTGCACCGAGGAATGCGTCGCCGCCTCCGGGCAGGCGACGCCTTCGATCATGCCGGTGCCGAATTTCTCGGGTGTTTTCGAGACCTTCTTCTCGGCCGCGTAGGCGATGAAGGAGGCGATGGTCGGACCGGTTCCCGGAATCAGCGAACACAGGCTGCCGACGATGGTCCCGCGCAGCATCGCCGGGATCGCACGGCGAAGCTCCTCGCGCGACGGGCGCAGGTCGCGAATCCCGACATTGGAGTAGCGGGTGTTGATGTCGGAATACTGGTTCACGCTTTTCATGAACTCGGCCAGGCCGAACAGTCCGAGCGCAAGTCCGACCAGCTCGACGCCGTCGAACAGGCTGTTGATACCAAAGGTGAAGCGCGGCGTTCCGGTCTCGATGTCGGTGCCGACGATGCCGAGCAGCAGGCCCACCAGGGTCATCGCGATTCCCTTGAGCGGCGAACCGCGCGCCAGTGTCGACCCCGCCAACAGGCCGAGCAGCATCAGCGAGCAGATTTCAGCCGGGCCGAACTGCAGTGCGACCCTCACCAGCACCGGCGCAAGAAAGATCATCTCGGTGATGCCCCAGGACGCACCGACGAATGAGGAAATCACGGTAATGCCGAGGGCGGCGCCGCCGCGCCCCTGTTTCGTCAAGGGAAACCCGTCGAGGCAGGTCACCGCGTGGGGCGGATGGCAGGGCAGGTTGAGCAGGATCGAACAGATCGCACCGCCATATTGCGCGCCGTAAAACACGCCCGACAGCATCAGGATCGCGCCGACGGGCTTGATGCCGAACGTCAGCGGCAGCAGCACGGAGATGGTGGCGAGCGGTCCCATTCCCGGCAGCACGCCGACCATGTTGCCGACCAGCACGCCGACGAAGCACCACATCAGGTTCTGCGGCTCGAGAGCGACGCCGAAGCCGTACCAAAGATCGGAGAGTGCGGTCGCCAGCATCTAGAATCCCCAACGGAACAGCGGGAAGGGCACTTTCAGGACATAGGAAAACAGGAACCCGCCGACGACGGTGATACCCGCCGCCAGAATCGCCGAATCTTTCAATGTCGCGGTTCGATCGCCGAGCGCCGATATGAAGACGCACATGAAAGTGGCGGCGGCCATGCCGAAATATTCGCCGAACAGGATGAACATCAGCGGCCCTGCAAGGATGCAGATCCAGCCGCGCCACTCCATGCTTTCGGGAAGGATCCGCTCACCATCATCGAGCGGCGTGACCACGCCCGCGATAAAGATCAGAACGCCGACAAAGGTCATGAGAATGCCGAGCATGAATGGGAACATGCCCGGGCCCATGTGCGCCAGCGTTCCCAGACGATAGGTGGTGGAATTCAAGGTGACGCCGGCGCCGAGCAGCACCATGAACAGCCCGGCATAGAAATCCTTTTTTTGAAGCAGGTTCTGCATGCCCACGTTTCCCCGGTTGATATTCTTCATTATTGGAACAGGCCGCCATTCGTCCAAGCAACCTTAGACCAATGCGTCAAGTCACCGAAGCCGGCGGCAGGGATCGGACGAGCGTGTGAAACACCGCTGCGGGCGTTGTGCCGCGAACATGGATTAAATTTAATCTTTCAGACCATCACCGCCACGGAAGCCAGCTGCCGGCATTCTCGCTCATGGGCGCGCTTGGTAACACACGACGGCCCCCGCCAGGGGAGCTGGCGAGGGCCGCGTTGGAACACTCTTCTGCGCCTAGGTTCGCAATCGAGTGTGGGAGCTCTTTAGGTGCGCTTGATCAGAAGGGTAGCAGCACGTCGGTCACCTGCTGGCCGTAGCGCGGCTGCTGGATGTCCATGATCTGGCCGCGGCCGCCGTAGGAGATGCGGGCCTGCGCGATCTTGGTGGAATCGATGGTGTTGTCGCTCTGGATGTCCTCCGGCCGCACGACGCCGGCGACGATCAGCTCGCGCATTTCGTTGTTGACGCGGATCTCCTGCTTGCCTTCGACCACCAGATTGCCGTTCGGCAGCATCTGGATGACGACGGCCGCGATGTTGGTGGTGAGACTTTCCTGGCGCTGGATCGAGCCCTTGCCGTCGAATTGCGACGTGCCGTTCGCGGTCAGGAGGTTGCCCGGCAGGAACTTCTGCGCCTGCGGACTGAGCGCCTTGGCGCCGATGAAGTCGCTGATGGTGGAACCCGTCGAGCCGGTCTGGTTGCGTTGGGTCTCGTTGGCGAAATTGGCCTGGTCGTTGATGACAACGGTCACGGTGAGCAGGTCGCCGATCTGGTGGGCGCGCTGGTCCTTGAAGAAGGAGCGCGAGCCGTTGCGCCACAGCGAGTTGGGGCTGAACGACACCGTCTCCGGTTTCGGCATCGGCATCGACACCGGCTTGTAGCCCGGCTGCGTCGTCGGGTTATCGATCGCGTTCAGTTTCGGCGTCTCGCCGATCTGCGACAGCCGGCTGACCGCCGAACATCCGCCGGCGAGGCTGAGCAGCGCGAACAATGCGCCGGTGCGAACGATCTGACGCGGGAGACGATACTTGAACCTCAACTGGGACATGAACGTTACTCTGGCTTGGACGTGACAGGCGAATGGGTGTCGGCGGCGACGGCAGTCGGTGCCGGCGCGGCGGACGTGGTCTCGGATGCGAGCATCGGCTGCGGCGTGGCGACCTGGATCGTGACCTGGCCGCGGCCGGTGACGGTGCCGGTCACCGTGCGCTTGGACTGGATGTTGAGCACGTTGACCGCGTCGCCTTCGGTGCCGTTTTCGAGCGCCTTGCCGCGTGTGGTGAGATAAAGCCCCGCGGTCTGGAAGATCAGGCGACGGCCTGGTCGCGCTGCACCAGGTCGGGTTTTGCCAGATCGGCGGCCCGCAAGGGCTGGCCGGCGCGGACCTGGCGGCGCATCTGCATGCCGACCGCCTGCTCGCGCGCGGCGGCGTCGCTGCCGACTTCGGCGCGCGGTCGGCGCTCGGCGATCACGTCGGCGGATTTGAGGATATCGCTGCGCTCGACACTGCGCGTCAGGACGGCGACCTCGACCGTCTCGATCGCGCTGCCGGTGAAGCGCAGCTGCGTCGAGTTGCCATTATCGTTGGCGATCTGGAAGGTGACGTCGAAGCGGCCGTTGCGCGGCTCGTAGCGCGCCGAGGTCGCCTGCATCGCGCCGGTATTGGAGGCATCGAGGCGAATGTCGGCGACGTCGCGGTCGAAAGTGAGACTGATATTGGCGGCATCGCCCAGTCCGCCGCGATGCTCGATCGCCTGCGCCACCGCGCTCTCGATCGCCTTGGTCTCGATGGTGCGGGCGAGGCGGGTCACCGTGACCTGCTTGATGTCTTTTGCGTCGACGCCGATCACGCCCTGCGCGCGCAAGGCGTTGAGCATCTGCGCCACCGGCAGCGAGCCCGTGGTCCCCAGGTCAGGCGCGCGATAGATCGCGATCTGCGCGAGCGCGCCGGCATTGTCGACGACGTCGCCGACCCGCACCACGTCGGAGGCGACGCTGACCTTGGCGCGCAGCACCGGCAGCGCGATGGCCTCGTCGCCGGCGCGCGCGGCGCTTGCGGCGAACAGAAGACCGGCGATGAACAGGCCGGCGAGCAGGAGAGGGCGGAGCATCACAAGTCCTCCGTCAGCGGAACAGCGCAGTCGTCGACTGCAGCATCTGGTCGGCCGCCGAGATCACCTTGGCGTTCATCTCGTAGGCGCGTTGCGCGGCGATCAGGTCGCTCATCTCGGAGACCACGTCGACATTGGCCTGTTCGAGGCTGCCTTGCGTGATGGTGCCGAAGCCTTCGGCGGCGGCGATGCCGTCCTGCGGCGGGCCCGAGGAGGGCGTGTCCTGATACAGGTTGCTGCCGACCGGCAAGAGCCCGGCCTTGTTGATGAACTTGGTGATCTGAATCTGGCCGATGATCTGCGAGGTGGTCGAGCCCGGCACCGTGACCGAGACCTGTCCCTGCGCGTTGACGGTGAGGCCGGACGCGTTCTGCGGGACGGTGATGGTCGGCTGCACCGGATTGCCGGCCGCGGTGACGACGCGGCCCTGGTTGTCCATCTGGAAGGTGCCGTCGCGGGTGTACTGGTAGGTGCCGTCAGGCATCTGGATCTTGAAGAAGCCTTCGCCCGTGATGGCGAGGTCGAGATCGTTGCCGGTCTGCGACAGCGTGCCCTGCGTCATCGAGCGCGGCGTGCCCACGGTCTTGACGCCGCCGCCGAGGTCGATGCCGACGGGCAGGATGGTGCCCTGGTCGGAGGACTGCGCGCCGACGCGGCGCACATGCTGGTAGATCAGGTCCTGGAACGCCGCGGTCTGCTTCTTGTAGCCGGTGGTGCGCAGGTTCGCGATGTTGTTGGAGATCACCTGAACGTTGAGTTCCTGTGCCGCCATTCCGGTCGCTGCAGTGTGAAGCGCTTGCATATCAGATGCTCCTCAATCTCGCTCAGGCCGGCACGTCAGCGAGCTTGTCGATCGCGTTCTTGTGCATATCGCTTTGCTGCTGAAGGATGTTGGCGATGTTGGTGTAGGTCCGCATCACCTCGACCATGTGGCTCATTTCCATGACCGAGTTGACGTTGGACTTCTCGACGAAGCCCTGCTGGATGGTCGACTTGACGTCCTGTGCCCCGCCGTCGCCGGAGTAGAGGTTGTTGCCCTGCTTGATGAGCTTCTGCGCGTCGGTGAAGCTGACGAGGCGAAGCTTGCCGCGGATCGAATCCGTGCGCGCCGCGCCTTCCTGCACCGTCACTGTGCCGTCGGCGGAGACGACGATGTCGTGGTCGGTCGGCTGGAACACGATCGGGCCCGACGTGCCGAGCACCGGATTGCCGCCGGGGGTGACCAGCTGGCCTTGAGGGTTGATCTGCAGATTGCCGTCGCGGGTGTAGCGCTCGCCGCCTTGCGCCTGCACCACCATGAAGCCGTTGCCGGCGATGGCGACGTCGAGCGGATTGCCGGTCTGCTGCAGGCCGCCCTGGCTGAAATCGCGGAAGGTGCCGCGATCCTGCACATAGGAGACGCGGCGGTCCGTGCCCTTGAAGTTGTCCTCATGCGCGCCCGAGCCGAGAAATTCCTCGAACAGCGACTTGTCGGCCTTGAAGCCGTTGGTGTTCACGTTGGCGATGTTGTTGGAGATGACATCAAGCTGCCGCTCCAGAACCATCTGCCGTGACAATCCGACGAGAAGCGTATTCTGCATCGGTGGTGCTCCCCTTTTGCTCCGGGTCACCTCGCCGCTCTCCCAAGCGCCGCCGCGACCCCATCGAACCGGCCCAAGGCTCTCCCAAGCCGCAGCGGTTCGTAGCAATCAGAGCGAATGTCGTGCCAGTTGGGAAAGTTCAGCGATTTGAATCGTTTAGGTGTTTCGTGCGCGCGCGAGGCGGGCGGCAGAAAGGTCTTGTTGACCATGTTTGCCCGGCAAGTTTTTCCTAGTGGGGCCCAATTCGAAAGATTCCATTAACCATTGTTACCTAGCGTTCACCATGAGCGGGGCGCGTATGCGCTGGGGGCATTTGTATTGCGTCAGTTGGGCTGCCGGCCGGCATCGGGCTCATCCCTTTGAGAGAGCGGACGAGCGGCAATGGCAGATACCGAGAAGGAAGGCGCGGCTGAGGGCGAAGCCGCCGCTGCCGCGCCGAAGAGCAAATTCAAGCTGATGATCATGATCGTCGGGGTGCTCGCCGTGCTCGGCGTGGGCGCCGCGACCTGGTTTTTCTTCTTCCGTCATCCGTCCGAGGAGATGCACGCCGAGGAAGTCAAGGCCAAGCCGCCGGTGTTCGTCGAGGTGCCCGACATGATGGTCAACCTCGCGGGCGCGCCGGGCGAGCGCGTGCAATATCTGCGGGTCAAGGTCGTGCTCGAGGTCAAGGAAGAGAAGCAGGTCGAAGAGATCAAGCCGACCATGCCCCGCCTCACCGACATCTTCCAGACTTACCTGCGCGAACTGCGGCCGGCCGACCTCTCCGGCTCCGCCGGGCTGTTCCGTCTGAAGGAAGAGTTGACGCGGCGGGTCAATGCCGCGGTGGCGCCGACCAAGGTCAGCGCGGTGCTGTTCAAGGAAATCGTCGTTCAGTGACGAAGCGGATGTGAGACGATGGCGGGCAACGATCAAGTCGACCAGGACGCCATAGCCGCCCAGTGGGAGGCCTCGCTCGATTCCGAGGACCCCGCGGCAGCGGCCGAGGCAGCGAGCGCCAACGAACTCTCGGAGTTGATGGCGCTGCAATGGGCCGCCATGGTCGAGGACGGCAGCCGCGACTTCGGCACGGGCGCCGGCAGCAAAAGCAACGGCGAGCGCGTCCTCTCGCAGGAGGAAATCGACAACCTGCTCGGCTTCACCGCGGGCGAGGTCAATCTCGACGACCATTCCGGCATCCGCGCCATCATCGACTCGGCGATGGTGTCCTACGAGCGCCTGCCGATGCTCGAAATCGTCTTCGACCGCCTGGTGCGGCTGATGACCACATCCTTGCGCAATTTCACCTCCGACAACGTCGAGGTCTCGCTCGACCGCATCACCTCGGTCCGGTTTGGCGATTACATGAACTCGATCCCGCTGCCGGCCGTGATCAGCGTGTTCAAGGCCGAGGAGTGGGACAATTTCGGCCTCGCCACCGTCGACTCCAACCTGATCTATTCGATCATCGACGTGCTGCTCGGCGGCCGTCGCGGCACCTCGGCTCTGCGCATCGAGGGCCGGCCCTACACCACGATCGAGACCAGCCTGGTCAAGCGCCTGGTCGAGGTCGTGCTGGCCGATGCCGAGCAGGCGTTCCGGCCGCTGTCGCCGGTCAAATTCACCATCGACCGGCTCGAGACCAATCCGCGCTTTGCCGCGATCAGCCGTCCCGCCAATGCGGCGATCCTGGTGCGGCTGCGCATCGACATGGAAGACCGCGGCGGCAACGTCGAGCTGCTGCTGCCCTATGCGACCATCGAGCCGATCCGCAGCGTGCTGCTGCAGATGTTCATGGGCGAGAAATTCGGCCGCGATCCGGTCTGGGAAGGGCATTTCGCCACCGAGATCGGCGGTGCCGAGATCTCGGTCGACGCCGTGCTCTATGAATCCGAGATTCCGCTGAAGCAGCTGATGCAGCTCAAGGTCGGCGACACCCTGCCGCTGGAGATGCGCGCCGATGCGCTGGTATCGGTGCGCTGCGGCAGCGTCACCCTCACGGAAGGGCGGATGGGCCGGGTCGGCGACCGCGTCGCCATTCGCGTCACCAAGCCGCTGCGCAAGCCGAAAACCACGCTCGCGATGTTCGAGAAGACGGACGAGCAGAACAAGATGCTGGAGGCCCAATGAACCATTCATTAGGTGTGGCGATCGAAACCCTGGTCGCGATCCTGCTCGTGCTGACAATCGGTTACTGCATGTTGCTGAACCGGCGGCTGAAGCGGCTGAAGGCCGACGAGCACTCGCTGAAAGCGACGATTGGCGAACTGATCACCGCGACCGAGATCGCCGAGCGCGCGATCGGCGGGCTCAAGCTCACGGTGCGCGACGTCAACGAGAACCTCGGCGGCCAGCTCGCCGCTGCCACGCAGATGTCCGAGCAACTCAAGCGCCAGCTTGCCGAAGGCGACCACGTGATGCGCCGCCTGACCAAGATCGCGATTGCCGCGCGCCCGACGCAGGCGGAGACCGAGGCGAAGGAGCCCGCGCCGCGCGACTTTACGTCGAGGGATATCGCCTCGCGTGAGGCGGCGGCAAAACCCTCGAACGCCAAGGCCTTGGCGGCTGCGGCTCAGGCATTCTCCGAACGTAGAAGGTCCGGTGGCCTCGCTGCATGAAGTCGTTTCGTAACATCCGCGTCATTCCCGTTGTGCTGGTTGCGGTCGCGGCCCTTGCGGTGCTGAAGATCGCCGGCCTCGTGATCGACGGCGGCTATGTGTTCGATTATGCGCCGCAGCGCACGAAGGCGCTTCAGCCATCCTGGGCGCAATCGATGCTGAATTTTCCAGGCGCGCCCAGGATCGATCCCAGCGACGTCACCGGTTCCGTGCATGGCGAGCCGAAGGAGGCGAAGAAGGAGGAGGCGCCGAAGCCGGCCGCGCCCGACACCAAGCCCGACGGCATCGTGATCCATCCCGAGGAGAACCAGAATCCGGTGTCGCCGTCGGAGCGCGCGATCCTGGAGCGGCTGCAGGCGCGCCGCCAGGAGCTGGAAGCGCGCCAGCGCGAGATCGACATCCGCGAGAGCCTGCTCAAGGCGGCCGAGAAGCGGATCGAGACCAAGGTCGAGGAGATGAAGGCGCTGGAGACGCGCGCCAGTGCGGCGAACGATCAGAAGGCGGAAGCCGAGAACGCGCGCTTCAAGGGCATCGTCACGATGTATGAGAGCATGAAGCCCAAGGATGCCGCCAAAGTGTTCGACCGGCTCGACATGGCCGTGCTGATCGAGATCGCCTCGCAAATCGCGCCGCGCAAGATGTCCGACATCATGGGCCTGATGCAGACCGATGCCGCCGAGCGGCTGACCGTGGAGATGGCGCGCCGCGCCGGCGGCGACAAGTCGACGCCCGGCGCCGACCTGCCCAAGATCGAAGGCAAGATCATCTCGCAATAGGGCGGATAAGCGTTGCATCATTAACAAATCCTTTATTCGCCAATCCTAGGATCGCTGAGGGGTTGTGTGGGCGCTCGCCGCGCCCGGCGCAGCATTGCATCGGAAGACGTCGCTCGTCATGGCGCGCAGGGCTGCCGCAGGATTTTGGTCGCACATCCGCGCTCGCGCGCGGACCGTGCGGCTGTGCCTTGCCGCAATGGTCCTGCTGCTGATCCCCGCAGTCGCGCAGGCCCAGACGGTGAAGGGCGAGGCGTCGTTCTCCGCGAGCGGCGGCTATGCCCGGCTGTTGTTCAAGCTCGCCGAGGACGTGCCGGTCGAGGTCACCACCGCCGGCTCCATCGTCATCATCCGCTTCGCTTCTCCGATCGACATTCCCATGGACCGTTGGGTCGAGGGCGCGCTCGATTATGTCTCCTCCGCGCGCCGCGATCCCGATGGCAGCGCGATCCGGCTGTCGCTGGCGCGCCGCGTGCGCATCAACACCATGGCGGCGGGCGAACGCACCTTCATCGATTTCCTGCCCGACAGCTGGACCGGCGCGCCGCCGAGCCTGCCGATCGAGGTGGTGCGCGAACTCGCCGAACGCGCCCGTGCCGCCGAGAAGGCGCTGCGGCTGCAACGTGCCGAAGCGATCGCGAAGAAGCGTCCGCCGATCCGCGTCCGCGCGCTGGTGCAGCCGACCTTCGTGCGCTTCGTGTTCGAGATGCCCGACGGTGTCGGCGCCTCCTCGGTGCTCAATGACGGCAAGCTGTCGCTGCAGTTCGGCGGCCTTCTGAGCTTCGATCTCGCCGATGCCAAGATCGCAGCACCGCCGAACATCGCCTCGATCAACCAGAAGGTCGAGGGCGACTTGACACAGGTCGAGATCGCGCTGATCGGCGACGTCGACGTGCACTCCTTCCGCGAGGAGAAGAACTACATCGTCGATGTCGGCTTCCAGTCGGACAAGCCAAAGGAGTTGCCGCTCGCCGAGGTTTCGCGCGGCGCCGCGAAGCCCGCCAAGGCGGCTGGTCACTCCGAAGAGATCAAGCCGCCGACTTCGGAAGCCATCGTCAAAGAGATGAAGGCGGAAGCCAGGCCCGAGGTCGCAATGCCCGCGGTCAAGGACGCCGCGAAGTCGCCGCCCCCGTCGGCGGAGCCCGCAAAGGAAACGCCGCCGGCGGAAGCCGCGAAGCCTGCCGAGATGGCGAAGCCCGTCACCACCGAGACAAAGCCGGCAGCGATTGAAGAGCACAAGGACGCCAAGGCACCTCCTGCGGAAGAACCCAAGGCGCCGGTTGCGGATGCATCGAAGCCCGCAGCCGAGGCGCCGATGCCGCTGCCCGCCGCGGAAGCGCCGAAGAAAATGGCTGCAGCGCCTCCGGCGGATGCGAAGCCTGCCGACTCCACGGCCGTCGACATCCGGCGCGACAGCGAAGGCCTGCGCCTGACATTTTCGTTTGCGGCGCCGACGCCGGCGGCATCGTTCCGCCGCGGCGATACGGTCTGGCTGATATTCGACGCCACAAAGCCGGTTGACGTCGAACCGATCCGCGCCAAGGGCGGCGCCATCATCAGCGAGGTCACCCGCCAGCCGCTGGAGAAGGGGCAGGCGATCCGCATCCGCCTCAACCGTCCGCAGATGCACTCGTTGACCAGCGATGAGCGCTCGAATGGCGCCAGCTGGACCTTGATCCTGGCCGACACGGTTCAGGCGCCGCCGCAGCCGCTGACGGCGATGCGCAACATCACCGATCCGGCGCTCGCCAACGTTGCGCTGCCCTTAGCGTCGCCCGGTCTCGCGCACCGGATCGTCGATCCCGATGCTGGCGACAACCTCGTGGTGGTCACTGCGCTGCCGCCGGTGCGCGGTTTCATCAAGCGCCAGGATTTCGTGGATTTCGCGTTGCTCGATACCGCCCACGGCATCGCCATTCGTCCCAACTCCGACGACGTCGGCGTCGAGGTCGCGCCCGGCAAGGTGATCGTCGGCAAGCCCGGCGGCCTGACGTTGTCGTCGGCCAGCATCGCGGCCGAGCGCGCGCCGATCGCGGTGCGTCCGCTGTTCGACGTCGAGGAGTGGCACAAGAACCGGGAGGAGCGCTTCCTCAAGCGCGAGGACGCGCTGATCCAGGCCGCGGCCAATGCGGCGCCCGAGAAGCGTTTCGATGCGCGGCTGGCGCTCGCCCGCTTCTACATGGCGCGCGGCTTCTATCCGGAAGCCAAGGGCGAAAGTGAATTCCTGATCGCCGACCCCGCGCCAAAGAGCGACGAGCTGGTCGGCGTGATGGTGCATGCGGTCGCCAGCATCCTGTGTGACCGCCCCGATCTTGCGCTGAAAGATCTGGCCAGCCCCGCGATCGGCAACAATTACGACTCGCAATTGTGGAAAGCGATGGCCTTTGCGCGCCAGGGCAAATGGGCCGACGCGCGCGAGAAGTTCAAGAACGTCGAATTTGCGATCGCCTCGCTGCCGCTGGAACTGCAGCGCATCGTCACGATGGATGCGATGCGCGCGGCGCTGGAGGTCAAGGACTATGCCGGCGCCGCCAAGCGGCGTGCCGAGCTCGATGTGATCGGCGTGCCTGCCGAAATTGCTCCGGCGGTTGCGGTGTTGCGCGGGCGGCTTGCGGAGGCGCTCGGCAATGAGCGCGACGCGCTCGACGACTACAGGCTCGCCGCCGACTCCGCCGACCGCAGATCGGCGGCCGAGGCCAAGCAATACGAGATCGCGCTCAAGCAGAAACGCAACGAAATAACGCCGCAAGACGCGCAGAAGGAGCTGGAGACGCTGCAGGCGGTGTGGCGCGGCGACTCCACCGAGGTCAAGACGCTGCAGATGCTGTCGCTGATCTACATCGAGAACGGCCGCTTTGCCGACTCGCTCGGCGCAGCGCGGACCGCGACGCGGCTCGAACCCAATTCGGATTTGTCGCGGCAGGCGCAGGACAATGCATCCGCGCTGTTCTCGCAGGTATTCCTGACCGCCAAAGGCGACGACCTGCCGCCGATCGATGCGCTCGGCATGTTCTTCGAGTTTCGCGAACTGACGCCGATCGGCCGGCGCGGCGACGAGATGATCCGCCGTCTTGCCGACCGTCTCGTGGCCGTCGATCTGCTCGACCAGGCCGCCGAGCTCTTGCAATACCAGGTCGACAAGCGCCTCGAAGGCTCGGCGCGGGCGCAGGTCGCGGCCAGGCTCGCGATGGTCTACCTCGCCAACCACAGGCCTGACATGGCGCTGACGGCGCTGCATGCGACGCGCATTGCCGACCTGTCGGGCGAATTGCGCCAGCAGCGGCTGCTGCTGGAAGCGCGTGCCCAGAGCGACATCGGCCGGCACGATCTCGCACTCGACATCGTCTCGAACCTGAGCGGTCGCGAGGCGATCCGGTTGCGCTCGGACATCTACTGGGCGGCGCGGCGCTGGCGCGAATCCTCCGAGCAGATCGAGCTGTATTACGGCGACCGTTGGCGCGATTTCAAACCGTTGAACCCGACCGAAAAGAGCGACGTGATCCGCGCCGTGGTCGGCTATGCGCTCGCCGACGATACGATCGGGCTGGCGCGGTTCCGTGAGAAATATGCGCCGCTGATGAGCGGGGAAACCGACAAGATCGCCTTCGACACGGCGAGCAAGCCGGCCGCCGCCTCCAGCGGCGAGTTCGCCGCGATCGCCAAAATGGCGGCGAGCGTCGACACGCTGGACGGCTTCATCCGCGAGATGAAGACCCGCTTCCCCGACGCCACCGCGCGTGCGCCGCTGGCCGATCCGAATCCGACGGGCTCGTTGCCGCAAATCGTCGGCGAGCGCAGCATCCGCGGTTAAATACGCGCCCTGATCCCCTCGACAGAGGCCGATCAAACCGGCAACCTTCGGGCATTACTGGGCATGATCTTATCGGAAAACCGCTTCACACTTTTCCGGATCATGCCTTAACTCTGCCGGGAGGGATCATGAGCAAGCCGACGAAGACCCAAGCCGAACTGATCGAGATGGCGCGGGCCGAACTGAAGGTTCACGCCGACTGTCCCGACGGCATCCAGATTTCCATCCTCCGCGATGGCGACAGCTGGGAGTTCCGTGCGTCCGCCGACAAGGCGACCTCGGACAAGGCCGGCTACCCCGAATGCGTCGCCATGCTGGTGCAGATCGGCGACCATCTGTCGAAGCAGTATGATGTGGCGGGATGAATTGCAGGCAAGAGTTTAGGCGGGACTGCGTGCACTTCGTCATGGCCGGGCATAGCCGTTCGAAGAACGGCGTCGCTTCCGCTCGCCTATGCCGGCCATCCACGTCTTTCTTCCAGACGGCGCCAAAGACGTGGATGCCCGGCACAAGGCCGGGCATGACGAACTGAGAGTGCTGGACTAGATCAAACTTCAGCTCCGCCGCGCGCCCAGCGTCATCTTCTCCATGAAACCTCCGAGCCGCTTCAAGCGCTGCTGCGCCAGTTCGCCCTGCAGTTCGCCGATCCGCTGCGACTGCGCGACGAAAGTGTCGCAGGCCTGTCTTGGCGAATTCGGCCTGGAGCTCGAAGGCCGCGCCGAGCGAGCGCACGCCCGCCAGCTTCTCGAAATAGGATCGCGTCTGCTCCATCGACGTCCGCGAGTAATTGCCCCAGGCGTCGGCAAGGGCGCGGTAGCTGACCGGCGCGCGTTCCTCCGACGCGGACGGCGCAACCGGCGACGTGTCGGCAACAGAGGGAAGAGGTGCCGCGCTCTCAGTCGCGGCGGCGGGCGCGATGATGGTCTCGGCCACGGCAACCGGTTCGCCAATCTCTTCCGCAACGCTCGGCGGCTGATCCGTTTCCGGAACCTGCGCGGCGGCCTTCGCCCTCCGCTCTTTCCTGCTTCCCTGCGGCGGCTTGCCCTTGCGATCCTTCGGCTTTCCGCCGGCCTTGCTCTCGTCCGAACTCAACATAACCTGATCGCTCCGTTGGCAACGTCATCTTGACTCACGAACATCCGCCACCTTTGCGCGCAAATCGCGGTCTGCGCTTGTTGCTCGCGCGGCCGGCTTGTGTTGAGATTTGGAAGAGTGATGGGAGTTCCCATGAGTCATGCCCACCGCAGACGGTTTCTGCATCTGGCCGCGGGTGCCCTCGCGCTGCCGTCGCTGCTGCGCGCTGCATCCGCAAACGATTTTCCATCGCCCGTCCGGATCGTGGTCGGCTTCCCACCCGGCGGTGGACAGGACATCCTGGCGCGTTTGGTGGGGCAGGGACTGTCCCAGCGGTTCGGGCAAGCCTTCATCGTCGAAAACAAGCCCGGAGCCGGCACCAACCTGGCGATCGAGACTGTCGTCAACGCCGCGCCGAATGGGACCTCGCTTCTCCTCATCGGGCCGCCTGCGGTGATCAACCCCTCGATCTACAAGGACCTGCGGTTCAATTTCCTTCGCGACATCGCGCCGGTTGCAAGCTTCCTCCGGCAGCCTTTCATCATGGTGGTCAATCCGTCATTCCCGGCCAAGACCGTCGCGGAGTTTATCGCCTACGCCAAGGCCAATCCGGGCAAGCTCAACATGGCCGGAAATGGGCTCGGCGGCGGGCCTCATATGGCTGGCGAACTGTTCAAGATCGTGGCCGGCATCGACATGCAAACGGTGCAGTATCGTGGCGATGCGCCCGCGCTGACCGATCTCATGGGCGGCCAGGTCGATGTCTACTTCTCGAGCTTTACCGGCGCGGTCGAGTTGATCAAGGGAGCCAAGGTGCGAGCGCTCGGCGTCTCCACCGATGCGCGCTCGGATATATTGCCGGACGTCCCGCCGATATCAGACGCTGTGCCGGGCTATGAGGTGAGCGCGGTGTTCGGTCTCGGCGCGCCGAAGGCGACGCCGGCGGATCTCGTCGACAGGCTCAATACGGCGGTCAACGAGATCATTGGTGAAGAGAAGATGCGGGCGCGGCTTGCCGATCTCGGCGGGACGGTCTTGACACTGACGCCTGCGAAGTATCGTGAACTTCTCGTTGAAGAGACCGCGAAGTGGGCCAAGGTCGTCCAGACCGCGAACATCAAGCTGGAGTGACGCGCGCAGCGTCAGCCGCGTCGCGCGGCCTCGATCCTGGCGACGTCGATCTTGGTCATGGTCATCATCGCCTCGAACGCGCGCTTTCCTTCGGCGCCGCCGGTCCGCAACGCCTCCATCAACACGCGCGGCGTGATCTGCCAGGAAATGCCCCATCTGTCCTTGCACCAGCCGCACGCGCTTTCCTGCCCGCCATTGCCGACGATGGCGTTCCAGTAGCGGTCGGTCTCGTCCTGGTTGTCGGTGGCGATCTGGAACGAGAAGGCTTCGCTGTGCTTGAACATCGGCCCGCCGTTGAGGCCGATGCAGGATACGCCGGCCACCGTGAATTCGACCGTGATCACGTCACCGGCCTTGCCGGACGGGTAGTCGCTGGGCGCGCGGCTGATGGTGCCCACGGCACTGTCAGGGAAAGTCGCAGCGTAGAAGCGGGCAGCCGCCTCGGCGTCCTTGTCGTACCAGATGCAGATCGTGTTCTTGGCCATTTGCGGCTCCTTTCGATATCACGCCGGGGCGTTGTTTCGGCCTTCGAGAAATTCCAGCAGTCCGTCCTGCAGCCGATGCGCGCCGTCCCAAAGCTGGATATTGTAACCTTCCGGAAAGTCCTCGGAATCTTCATCCCGGAACGAGATGGCACGAATGCGGCGATCGATCGGCTTGCACATGAGCCAATCGGTGCCCGCATGCCCCGAGAAACGATCACCCCAGACCTCGATCTCGTTATGACCGGGAAGCGCGGTTCCCAATCCCAGGCGGCCGAGAACGGAAGGACGGACGGC
This sequence comes from uncultured Alphaproteobacteria bacterium, assembly GCA_963795365.1. Lineage (GTDB taxonomy): Bacteria > Pseudomonadota > Alphaproteobacteria > Rhizobiales > Xanthobacteraceae > Bradyrhizobium. The sequence continues at coordinate 135,502 of CAWCHW010000031.1, read as the reverse complement.
TTCCTCGACCGCGCGCGATTTGTCGATTCCGGCGATCGCCATATCCAGCGCGAACATACCAGCCAGTCTCGGCGTAACGGGAATCGCACGCGCTTCGAGTGATCGTCCTGCTCGTTGCGCGACCGGAACTCTCAGGTCTTCTCCTTCAAGGCTCATGTCGAGCCGATCGCGCAGTTGTTTGCGGGCAGAAGCGGAAAGCTGGTAAGCGTTCGGAAATTCCAGGGTGATCTGTGGACCGCGATCTTCCAGCATCACACGCCACGGCTCGTCGCCGAATTGCCGCTTGAAATCGGCGACAGGCATCGGCCCGCAAGGCAACAGCCGAAACTCCCTGACGAGTTGCTGAACGACTTCACGCCAGGCCGTCTTCTGCTCATCTGTCAGGGCATTCTCGGCGGTGTAATAGGGCCGTTGATTCCGGTTTCCGGCTGAACAATAGCCCCATAACTCCGCGCCGCTGCAGGCGCCCACTGCGATTTGTTGCCGCAGCGGCGCAGGCAGGCGCATGACGACGCGGTCTTCCACATTCTCCACGCTCTGGCCGGTGATCAATACCAGCGCAATGCCTTGTTCCAGAAGCCGGGAGAGGGCATTCAACATCCGCGTCTCGGCAGGCCGATACAGACTCGGCCACCGTTTCATCCACGTCCGACAGCACCAGGCGGAGTTGGTTGTTCCAGCGCACCCGGCGCTAACGCCGGTCGTACTCGTCGGGTCCCATCGTCCAGGGCAGTTCGTCGTGGCCGTGGGCGTAGTTGCGATTGGTCTGCGTGGGATCGCGGTTGACCAGCGGCCGCAGATACATCGGATGGGTGACGCTGCGCACCTCATGCTCGACGGTGAAGAGGTGGCGGCCGTCAGCGAGATCGACGATGTCCTTGAAGCGGTACTGGTACTGATTGTCTTCCTGCGACACGAGGCCGCGCTCGAGCAGGCGGCGATACGGGCCCGAGAAGTCCGTGATGTAGATCTGCACATGATGGCCGTCATAGTCCGGCTGCCGGACCTCGGTTTCACGGAACTGCAGATACTGGTCCTTGCCGACCTTGGCGCGGGCGATCATGCCGTCGCCGTTCTTCAGTTCGGCGGGAATGCCGACCATCGCCGGATAGAAGTCAGCAATTGCCTTGGCGCTGCCGACCGGCACGTCGAACTCGACATAGGGGATGCCGAGGGAGATGCGGCCGAAGCGATCGGCGTCGGGTTCGTAGCAGCGGTAGCGATTGCCCCAGGGACAGGTCGCCTCGACATGATCATTGTGCTCGCTGAATTTGAACGCGGTGTCTTCAAGCTTTCTGGGCAACGCCGGCGAGGCGATCGAGCAGGGCAGCCCGGCCCGCAATGATCAACGCGGTATGGCCGCGCAGCACCTGCGCAGGCCCCGCCGGCAGGTGAAACTGGCTCTTGCCGACATTCACCCACATGTTGGTGTCGCTCACCATCAGATAGGGGTCGCGCGTCAGCCCGAGGCCCGCGACGTAGAACAATGTCGCCAGCCGCTGGTCGGGAATGGTGACATTGACATGCTCGAGATGGATGGAATTGCCGAGGTCCTCGGCGGCACGATCGAAATGTTGCTGTTGCATGGGGGCGGTTCCGGATGGGGTGGCCCCATCATAATGAAACGCGGCGGCGAGAGCGAGCCTGTCAACCGACCCGCGCCGACATCCCGCCATCGACCGGCAACAGCACGCCGGTGATGAAATTGGCTTCGTCCGAGGCCAGAAACAGCGCAGCATGGGCGGTGTCCCAGCCGGTTCCCATCTTGCCGCGCAACGGGACACGGGCGTTGCGGGCCTCGCGCACCGCCGCCGTGGTCGATCCCGTCGCCGTCGCGATCCCGCTCACCGCCATCGGCGTGTCCATCAGGCCTGGCAGCACCGCGTTGCAGCGCACGCCATGGGCGGCATTGGCGTTGGCGACGCTGGTGGTGAGCCGGTTCACGGCCGCCTTGGAAACCTCGTAGGCGACCTGGTTGCCGCCGGCGAGCGAGGCCAGCGAGGAGATGTTGACGATCGACCCAAAGCCCTGTTCGCGCATGACAGGCAGAGCGTGCTTGATGGTCATCCATGCCGATTTGAGGTTGACGGTCAGGATGCGGTCGAAGGCTTCTTCGTTGGCGCGATGGGCGGGGCCATCGCCGCCGCCGCCGATGCCGACATTGTTGACGAGGATATCGATCCGCCCCAGCCGCGTTTTTGCCTCGGCAATGACGGCGGCACAGCCGGCGTCGCCGGAGACGTCGGCCTGAAACGGCGCGGCCTGGCCGCCCTCGGCCGCGATCATGGCGACCGTCTCGGCAGCGCTTGCGAGATGACGATCGACGCACAGCACCAGCGCGCCTTCGCGGGCGAACAGGATCGCCATCGCCCTGCCATTGCCGATGGTCTCGCCCGCCGATTGGCCGGCGCCGACAATGATCGCGGTTTTTCCTTGCAGCCGCGAGTGAGTCAGGGACTTCAGATCGGCGGCGCCGGTCATCTCAAAATCCCTTCAGGTCGGGATCGAGCACCTGGCCCGGGTCGAGCTGAACGCCAAAGCTGTTCAGGATCATCGAGACCTGGGTGTACTGGCCGACCGTGAACACCACGTCCATGCGCTGGTGTTCGCCGAAATGTTTCGACAGCGCCGCCCAGACAGGTTCGCTGACGAACTGATCGCGGTGCAGATCGTCGGCGGCCCGCAGCAAGGCGCGATCGGCCTCGCTCCAGCCGGGGGCGTCGGCGCCGAGCTTGATGCGGGCGATCTCGTCGTCGGTGAGGCCGGCGCGCTTGCCGATCGGAACATGCTGGGTCCATTCATAGCCGGAGCGGCACAGGAAACCGGTGCGCAGGATGACGATCTCGCGCTCGCGCGGCGGCAGCGTGTTCTTGCGTGAAAGCACATAACTGCCCCAGCCGAGAAAACCCCTGGCGGCCGCCGGATGTTTCAACAATGTGCGGAAGATGTTGAGTACGGACCCGCGCGCCTGCATGGGCGCGACGATCTCGCGCTGCTCCTCGGTCAGGCCATTGTCTGCGGCGGGCATGATGCGTGGGGTCGTCAGTCGCATGTCGTGATCTCCGGAAAAGCGAATCTGGCGCGCTAGCCGCCGTAGCTCTGCACCAGGCTGCCGGCGACCAGCGACCAGCCGTCGACCAGCACGAAAAAGATCAGCTTGAAGGGCAGGGACACCACGACCGGCGGCAGCATCATCATGCCCATCGACATCAAGACCGAGGCGACCACGAGGTCGATGATCAGGAAGGGCAGGAACAAGAGGAAGCCGATCTCGAAGGCGCGCTTCAACTCCGAGATCATGAACGCCGGCACGAGGATCCGCAGCGACATGTCTTCAGGCGTCGCCGGAGGCGGTTCACCCGACAGGTCCATGAACAGCTTCAAGTCCTTCTCACGCACGTTCTTTTGCATGAAACCGCGCAACGGCACCACGGCGCGCTGCAGTGCGTCCTCGACCGTGATCTGGTTGGCGATCAGCGGCTTGATGCCGTCGTCATAGGATTTGGTCAGCACCGGACCCATCACGAAGGCGGTGAGGAACATCGCCAGCGCGATGATGACGGAGTTCGGCGGGGCGGTGGCCGTGCCCATCGCGGTGCGCAGCAGAGAGAGCACGACCACGATACGCGTGAACGACGTCATCATGATCAGGATCGACGGCGCGATCGACAGCACCGTCAACAGCGCGATCAGCTGAATCGCGCGCTCGGTGACGCCGCCCTGGCCGCCGCCGAGATTGATGCTGATGTCCTGGGCATGCGCCGGCGTTGCCAGCGTGGCCGCGGCGATCAGTGTTGCAATGAGGAAAACTCTACGCGGAAGGTGCAGTCGCCTCACGAAGACGGCGACTTCGGACGGCCAAGCAGCGAGGCCATCTCGTCTTCGAGATTTTCAAAGCTGGTCTTCGGCGCGGGCGGCGGCGCCGCGGGCTCACGCGATACGCGACCGGCCGGCGGCTCGGGCGCAACGGGCGGGGCGTCGGTGCTGCCGGCCGGGCGGCGAAGCGCGGCCTCGAGACGCTGCGCCATTTCGGCAAGATTCTGGTCCGCGCTGGGCGGCGGCGGAGCCGCGGGCGGGGGAGGCGGCGGCGGGGCAGCGCGCTCGGCGCGCAGCGGCGGCGCTTTCGGCGGCTCGGCCGGGCGATTGGCGCGCGGCGTCAACGGTTCGCTGCGCGGCATGCGCGGCGGCATTGGCGGCATCGATTCAGGACGCGGCTCTGCGCGCGGCTCAAGCCGCGGTTCGGGGCGAGGCTCGCGCTCGGGGCGGCCAAGCGGCTCGGCGGCAAAGCCGGCGAGCGGATCGCTGCGGCGCTCGCGCTCGGCCGCGATCGGCGGCGGCATGGGACGGCGGGCTTCCTCGGCAAAGGCGGGACGGGACGGGCGCGGCGGCGGCTCCGGCATCTGCGGCTCGGGATGCACCTCGGGGTGTCCGGCATCGGCATCGCTCCAGCCGGCCGCATCCGGCAGCGGGGCGATTTGCGGCGGCAGCTCGGTGCCGGGCGGACGCTGCGGCAGCGCCTCGCGGCCGGCAGTGGCGCGCACGATATTCGGTTCCACCACGATGTCGGTCGGGCCGCCGATCATCAGCAGATGTTCGACATTGTCACGGCGCACCAGCACGAGACGGCGGCGGCCGTCGACCGCGGCGGCGTCGATCACGGCGAGGCGCGGCATGCGCCCACGATTGGTGTTGGCGCCGAGGCGGCTCGAGGCGAATTGGCGCACCAGCCAGGCGGCGACGCCGATCAGGGCCAGAACGGCCACGAAGACAAAAATAAACGTGAGATTCGACATCGAATATCCCCGGCCAATACGCTCTCAGGCCCGTTGTTGTCGCGCTGCCGCCGCAATCGGCCAACCAGAGCCGAGATACTGATCCTGCCCCTCGGGGCCTGCCATCCACATATCTTAATAACTCATGAATTGGCTGAACCAAAATGACTTCTTGGCCTTTTGCTGCCCCATGATTGGACGCGGTTAACGTGGCGAGTTTGTGCGCAGAGCGATCCAAAGTGGATTTCTGACCGCTGCCGTGCAGTCGGAACGAGCGATTCTTAACCCCCCATTAACCATACACGCGGCAAATTCTGCCTAGTGAGGTCGGCACCGTGCCTGCCCACGCAAGCGGAGCGGCGCGATGGCGATCAGCGATCTTCCGGTTCTGTCGGCGCTGCGCACCAAGATGCAATGGCATCAGGAGCGCCAGAAAGTGCTGGCCGAGAACGTCTCCAACTCCGACACGCCGAACTTCAAGCCGCGCGACCTGGTTGCACCGAAATTCAACCCTGCGGGCGCGCAGGCCGGCACGATGGGGTCGCTCGCGATGATGCGCACGACCTCGGGCGCCACCATTGCGGCCTCGAGCGCGCCGTCGACTTTCGACGTCAACAGCCGCGCCGGCTTCGAGACGCGGCCCGCCGGCAATGCGGTGAGCCTGGAAGAGGAGATGATGAAGGTCTCCACCAACCAGATGGATTATGCCGCCGTGACCTCGCTCTACAGCAAGAGCCTGCATCTTTTGAAGACCGCGATCGGCAAGGGCTAGGGGAATAGGCGATGGCAGACGATGTCGGTGATTTCAGCCGTTCGATGGGGATTGCGACCTCCGGCCTGCGCGCGCAGGCCGGGCGCATGCGGGTGATCTCGGAGAATATCGCCAACGCGGATTCCACCGCGCCAACCGCCGGCGGCAATCCCTATCGCCGCAAGGTGCCGACCTTCACCAGCCAGCTCGACCGCGTGCTCGACGCCAAGACCGTGGCGCTCGGCAAGATCAAGCCCGATCAATCCGACTTCCGCACCAAGTATGAACCGTCCAATCCGGCCGCCGACGCCAACGGCTATGTCAAATATCCCAACGTCAATCCGCTGGTCGAGATGACCGACATGCGCGACGCCCAGCGCTCTTATGAGGCCAACCTCAACATCATCAGCGCGACGCGCCGGATGATCCAGCGCACCCTCGACATCCTCAAGGCCTGAAGGACCAGATCATGGCTTCACCGACAGTCGCCGCCAACGCTTACGCCAATCTCGCGAAGATCCTCGACACCGGCGGGGCCGGCAAGGGCGGCGAGGCCGGCGGGCCTTCGTTCGCGTCCGTGCTGAAAGAGGCGGTCGGCAGCGTGCTGGACACGGGCCGCAAGTCGGATGCGCAGACGGTCGCGATGGCCTCGGGCAAGGCGAATGTGATGGACGTGGTCACCGCGGTGGCGGAGACCGACGTCGCGGTCTCGACGCTGGTGTCGGTGCGTGACCGCGTGATCCAGTCCTACGAAGACATCATGAAGATGAGCATTTGAGTTCTTCGTCATCCTGCGGAGCCGAAGCGCAGCCGGCGTCTCGAAGGATGCGCGCAGTTGCAATGGCGCTATGGATTCGCTTCGTCGCTGAGCGCTCCTCACCATGACGAGCGGATAATGAAAGGTAGTGAAAATGACCGGCCCTGAAACCCTCGACGTGGCGCGCGAAGCGATCTGGACCCTGGTTGTGGTGTCGTCGCCCTTGATGGTGGTCGGCCTCGTGGTCGGCGTCGTGGTCTCGCTGTTCCAGGCGCTGACCCAGATCCAGGAGCAGACGCTGGTGTTCGTGCCGAAGATCCTCGCGATCTTCGTGACGCTGCTATTGGCGCTGCCCTTCATGGCGGACTCGCTGCACGCCGAGATGATGCGGATCTCGTCGCGAATCATCGGCGGGTAACTTACTGTGCGTAACAAATGCGCATCGATATCTCGCTGCTGCCGGTGCTCGCCGCCGCCTTCATGCTCACCTTCGCCCGTATCGGCGCGATGGTGATGCTGTTGCCGGGGCTGGGGGAGTCCAACATCCCCGTGCGGATCAAGCTCGCGATCGCGCTCCTGCTCACGCTGATCATCCTGCCGCTGCATCGCGCCGACTACCATATCGACATGGGCTCGATCGCCTCGGTGCTGACGCTGATGATGTACGAAATCTTCATCGGTATCCTGCTCGGCGCGACCGCGCGCGTCACGCTCTCGGCGCTGCAGGTCGCGGGCGCCGTGATCGCACAGCAAATCGGGCTCGGCTTCGTCACCTCGGTCGACCCGACCCAGGGCGAGCAGGGCGTGCTGGTCGGCAACTTCCTCACCCTGCTCGGCGTGACCTTGCTGTTTGCGACCGACAGCCATCATCTTGTCATCGCGGCGCTCAACGACAGCTACAATATCTTCTCGCCGGGCGAGAGCGTGGCGAGCGGCGATATCGCAGCACTTGCCACCCGGGCGTTCACGGCCGCGTTCAGGATCGGCCTGCAACTCTCTGCGCCGTTTCTGGTCTTCGGCCTCGTCTTCAACATCGGGCTCGGCGTGCTGGCGCGTCTGATGCCGCAGATGCAGGTCTATTTCGTCGGCGTGCCGCTGTCGATCTTTGCAGGTCTCCTGATTCTGGCGCTGGTGCTGGCCGCGATGATGGGAACCTTCCTCGATTACTTCATCGGCGTGATGCATTCGCTGATGCCGCTCAAATAGGCATGATCCGGAAGCGGTTTTCCGAAAAGATCATGCCCAAATAGGAATCGTGCCCGATGGCCGACGAGGCCGATACCTCGGACAAGACAGAGGACCCGACACAAAAGCGGCTCGACGATGCGCTCGAGCGCGGCGATGTCGCCAAAAGCCAGGAGATCAACACCTGGTTCATCATCGCCGGGGGCACGCTCGTGATGTCGACCTTCGGCGGTTCGATCGGCGGCGGCCTGCTGATGCCGATGCGCAATCTGATCGCCAATTCCTGGATGATCCGCACCGACGGTCCGGGCCTGCTGCAGCTGGCGAGCCAGCTCGAATATGCCGTGGTCGCCGCGATCGGCGTTCCCATGCTGCTATTGGCGCTCGCCGCGCTCGCCGGCAACATGATGCAGCATCGCCTGGTCTGGTCCGGCGAATCACTCAAGCCGAAGCTCAGCAAGATTTCGCCCGGCGCCGGCGCCAAACGGATTTTCGGCAAGCAGGCGGCGGCGAATTTCCTCAAAGGCCTGTTCAAGCTGGTCGCGCTCGGCGCGGTCATGACCGCGATCCTGTGGCCGGAACGACATCGGCTGGAATCGATGGTGCGGTTCGATCCGTCCGCCTTGCTCGGCGTCACCACCACGATGACGATCCACCTGTTGGGAACCGTGGTTGCGGTGCTCGCGATCATCGCGATCGGCGACTATCTGTTCCAGTACCGGACCTGGTATGAGCGGCAGAAGATGTCGCTGCAGGAGATCAAGGAGGAGTTCAAGCAGTCCGAAGGCGATCCCCACATCAAGGGCCGCATGCGGCAGTTGCGCGCGGCGCGGATGAAGAAGCGCATGATGGCGGCGGTGCCGAAGGCTTCGGTGATCATCACCAACCCGACCCACTATTCGGTCGCCTTGCAATATGAGCGCGGCATGCCGGCGCCGCTGTGTCTGGCCAAGGGCGCCGACAACATCGCCTTCAAGATCAGGGAGGTCGCGCGCGCGCATAACATCCCGATCGTCGAGAACGTGGCGCTGGCGCGCGCGCTCTACGCCACCGTCGAGATCGACGAGGAGATTCCGGTCGAGCACTACCATGCGGTCGCCGAGGTCATCGGCTATGTGATGGGGCTCAAGCGCAGTCTGTCGGGACGGCGACTGTGAGGGACTGGCCTTCACCTCTCCCCCCAAAGGGCGGGGAGAGGTGTCCCCGGAATGCCGGCAAACAGGCAAATAAGGGCCTGACGGGCTTGCGCTTGGCGGTGCGATTCAGGCACTTGAGAGGGGCGCGAGATTCGCGACAACCTCACGCCGACGGGCCATGACGACGACCAGCGATCAGACCACCGCGCACGACGCGCCGCGGCGCGGGGGCAGCATCGTGCTGGTGCTGCTGGTCGCGGCCGTTCTGATCGCGATCGCGGTCGCGCTGATGACCATCGGCCGCTCGCACGCGCAGCCCTACATCCTCGGGCTGCTGGCTGTGCTCGCCATGGTCGGGCTGTTCAACCTGTTCGCGCTCGCCGCCGGCATGATCCGCTTCGCCCGCAGCGCCGACGATCCGGTGACGGCGCGGATCGCCGACCACGCCTTTGACGGGCTCGCGGTCACCGACTCCCGCGGCCATGTGGTCTATTTCAACGCCGCTTACCTGACGCTGACCGGCGCCACCAGCGCGCAGGACGTGCGCCCCGTGGAACGCGTCTTCATCGGCAATCCCGATGTGTCGGAAGCGGTGTTCCGCCTGCTCAAGGCGGCGCGCGAAGGCAAACGCCAGCAGGAAGAGGTGCGCATCGCCGGCCAGGACGGCGGCCACGGCCGCTGGCTGCGCATGCGCGTGCGTCCGCTCGGCGCGGGCAAGCGCGAGACGCGCTACGCGGTGTGGTCGATATCCGACATCACCCGCGACCGCGAGCGCCAGGAGGATGTGTTCCAGGAATTGCAGCACGCCATCGAATATCTCGATCACGCGCCGTGCGGCTTCTTCTCGGTCAATCCGGCCGGCGATCTCGCCTATGTCAATGCGACCCTGGCGAACTGGCTCGACCACGATCTCGCCGAGATCGGCTCGGGCGGGCTGAAACTCACCGACATCGTCTCCGGCGACGGCGCGGCGCTGCTGACCTCGATCGTGGCGGTGCCCGGCGAAGTCAAAACGGAGGTGTTCGACATCGACCTGCGCATGCGCGGCGGCAAGACCATGCCGTCGCGGCTGTATCACAAGCTCGCCTTCGGCGCCGACGGCGCGCCGGGCCCGTCGCGCACGCTGGTCATCAGCCGCGCCCGCGACGAGCGCTCCGATCCCGAGCGCGCCGCCGAAGTCCGCTTCATGCGCTTCTTCGACCATACGCCGATGGCGATCGCGACCGTCGACCGCGCCGGCAGCGTGGTCCGCGCCAACGCGCGCTACGCCAAGCTGGCGCAGGGGGTGAGCGGCGACGGCGCCGCCACCAAGTCGATCTTCCGCGCCGTCAACGCGCGCGACCGCAACCATCTGATCGCGGCGATCAACCAGGCCGCCGAAGGGCAGGGCGACATTGCCCCCGTCGAGGCGATGCTCGAGGGCGCCAAGGAGCGCTGGGGCCAGTTCTTCGTCACCTCCGTCGAGAAGGACGAAGCCGAGACCGAGGCCGCGATCGTCTACATGCTGGAGACCACCGAGCGCCGCGCGCTGGAGAACCAGATCAACCAGTCGCAGAAGATGGACATGGTCGGCCAGCTTGCCGGCGGCATCGCGCACGACTTCAACAACGTGCTCTCGGCCATCATGATGGCCAACGACTTCCTGCTGAACGCGCACAAGCCGACCGACCCGTCGTTCCAGGACATCATGCAGATCAAGCAGAACGCGACGCGCGCCGCCACGCTGGTGCGGCAGCTGCTGGCGTTCTCGCGGCGGCAGACCTTGCGGCCGCAGGTGCTCGATCTCGGCGACGCGCTGAGCGACCTCACCATGCTGCTGCGCCGGCTGATCGGCGAGAAGGTCAAGCTCGACCTCGTGCATGGCCGCGACCTCTGGCCGGTCAAGGTCGACGTCTCCCAGTTCGAGCAGGTGGTGGTCAATCTCGCGGTCAATGCGCGCGACGCCATGCCCGACGGCGGCAAGCTCGACGGTGAAGACCGCGAACCTCAGCGCCGCAGAATCCGGCGAGCTCGCCTACAAGGGCATGCCGGCCGCCGACTACGTGCGGATCGACATCTCGGACACCGGCACCGGAATCCCAGCCGACATCCGCGAGAAGATCTTCGAGCCGTTCTTCTCGACCAAGGAGGTCGGCAAGGGCACCGGCCTCGGGCTGTCGACGGTGTACGGCATCGTCAAGCAGACCGGCGGCTTCATCTATGTCGACTCCGAAGAGGGCAAGGGCAGCTCGTTCCACATCTTCCTGCCGCGGCACCACGCCGAGCAGGAGGCGCAGGTCGAAGCGCCCGCCGAAGCGCTGGCTGCGAACGGCGCAAAGGACGCTGCGACTGAGGCGAAGCGCGCCGATTTCACCGGGCAGGGCACAATCCTGCTGGTCGAGGACGAGGAGGGCCTGCGCTCGCTGAACGCGCGCGGCTTGCGTTCGCGCGGCTACAGCGTGATCGAGGCCTCCAACGGCGTCGAGGCGATGGAGGCGCTGGAGGAGAAGAACGGCGCCGTCGATCTCGTGGTCTCCGACGTCGTGATGCCGGAGATGGATGGCCCGACGCTTCTCAAGGAGATGCGCGGCCGCAATCCGGATCTGAAGATCATCTTCGTCTCCGGCTATGCCGAGGACGCCTTCGAGAAGAGCCTGCCGGAGAACGAGCAGTTCGCCTTCCTGCCGAAACCGTTCACGCTGGCGCAGCTCGTCGCCGCGGTGAAGGAGACGATGCCGGCGGGGTAGGTGGCGAACAGTTAAAATCAGCCGCGCTCACCGCGATACCTGATCTCCCTCAGGCATCCTCCAGGACCATAGCTGCGCATTTCTCCCCGATCATGATCGAAGGCGCATTGGTGTTGCCGCCGACAACCAGAGGCATGATGGAGGCATCGGCAACGCGCAGCCCTCGAATGCCATGGACCCGCAGACGGGGATCCACGACAGCATCGCGACCCGTGCCCATCCTGCAGGTGCCGACAGGATGCAGGTTCGAGACGCCGCGATTGCGGATGTCCTCGATGAGTTGCTCGTCCGAGCGGACGGCGGGCCCCGGCACCACCTCTTCCGCGATATATGGCTTGAGCGCCGGCTGTTCGGCGAGCTTTCGCGCCAGCCGAACGCCGGCGATCATGGCATCGACGTCATGCGCGCTCTCCATGAACCTGAACTCGATCTTCGGCGGGGCGAGCGGGTCGCGGCTTCTGAGGCTCACCAGCCCGCGCCCCTCGGGGCGCAAGTGAACGGGAGACATGCTGAACCCCGGCCATTTATGGGGGTGCATGCCGGTGCGGTCCCGGGTCTCGATCGACCAGAGATACGAATTGATCTGGAGATCGGGACGATCGAAGCGGGGGTCCGTGCGGGTCAGGATGCCGGCATGCGTGGCGATCGCCGTCATCGGCCCATCTCGTCCGAGCAAGTATCTGGCGCCGGCCGCAAGCTTGCGGAGCGGCGAGCGATGGAGTTCGTTGAAGGTACCGGTCCTGGTCGAGCGCCAGGCGACATACGTATTGAAGTGGTCGTGCAGATTGGCGCCGACCGGAGCGAGGTCGTGCGTGACCTCGATACCCATCTCGTTCAGATGGTCGCCCGGTCCGATGCCCGACAACAGCAGCAGTTGCGGCGAGCCGTAAACGCCGCCGGAGACGATCACCTCGCCCTTGGCGCTCGCGATCTCCATGCCGCGGGACGTGCGGAACTCGACGCCAACGGCGCGGCCGTTCTCGATGAGGATTCGTGTCGCATGCGCGTTTGGCTTGACCACCAGGTTCTGGCGGCCTCTCGCCGGTTTCAGATAGGCGGTCGCGCTGCTCCATCGGCGTCCCTTGCCGACCGTCGCCTGATAGTATCCGGCGCCTTCCTGCGTCGCGCCGTTGAAGTCGCGATTGCGCGGAATGCCGGCCTGCGCCGCCGCTTCGATGATCGCATCGATGATTTCGTGCTTGTAGTGTGCGTCGGTGACGTTGAGCGGGCCGCCGACGCCGTGGAACTCGTCCTCACCCCGTTCCTGGTTTTCGGCCTTGCGGAAGAAAGTCAGAACGCTCTCGTAGTCCCAGCCGACACAGCCGAGCTGACGCCAGCCATCGTAGTCGGCCGCCGTCCCGCGCATATAGACCATGCCGTTGAGCGAACTCGTCCCGCCGAGCATTTTGCCACGCGGCTGGTAGGAGGTGCGCCCATTGAGGCCGGCAACGGGCTCACTCTCGAACCTCCAATTGTAGGTTTGGTGTGTGAAGAGCCGGTAATAGCCGACGGGAATGTGGATCCATGGTGAGCTGTCGCGCGCGCCCGCTTCGAGCAGGAGCACCCGGTGGCGCCCCGACTCCGAAAGCCGCGCCGCCACCGCACAGCCGGCAGACCCGGCGCCGGTCACGATGTAGTCGTAGGATTCCGCTTCCATCATCAGATACCTTACGCGCTCGCCAGCATCAGGCAGTATGCAAGTATGCATGCGTCCTTCGCGGTTTCGGCCACGATCTTGAGCGCACCTACTAGCTTCAGTATGCTAGTTGACTTTGCTTGTACCGTCGACGTAGCGCGCCGTCAGCTCAACCGCTTCGGCTTCGTCGGTGCAATAGCGTTCGGATTGTTTTGTCGAGCGACATAACGAAAGGGTGCCGCAATGCCGAGTCCCGCGACCGCAAGAACAGATCAACAGGTCGAGCTGGACGCGGTGGTAATCGGTGCTGGCTTTGCAGGCCTTTACCAACTGTTCCGGCTTCGAGATCGGCTCGGCATGAAAGTCAAGGTGCTGGAAGCGGCCGACGGTATCGGGGGGACGTGGTTCTGGAATCGCTACCCCGGTGCACGATGCGACTCGGAAAGTCATGTCTACTGGTACACGTTTTCCCTCGAGTTGATGCGGGAATGGGAATGGTCCGAACGCTATCCGGGCCAGGCGGAAATTCTGCGCTATCTGAACTTCGTGGCCGATAAGCTCGATCTGAAACGCGACATTCGTTTCAGGACCCGCGTTACGTCGGCACATTACGACGAAGCGGCCAATCGCTGGCATGTCCGTACGGAAGCGGGCGAGACCTTTACCGCAAAATATCTCATCACCGCCGTCGGCTGCCTGTCCACGGCCAACGTGCCCGCCATTCCGGGGCTCGAGACGTTCAAGGGCGACTGGTACCATACAGGGCAGTGGCCGCACGAAGGTGTCGACTTTGCGGGCAAGCGCGTCGGCATGATCGGTACGGGTTCGACGGGCATCCAGGCGGCGCCGGTGATCGCTGCCCAGGCCGAGCATCTGACGGTGTTTCAGCGCACCGCGAACTATTCAGTACCGGCGCGCAATATCCCGCTGACGGCGGACTTCAAGCAATACGTCAAGGACAATGCCGGCGACATACGTGCGACGACGCATCAAACCTACAATGGAATGGGATTCAGGGTTGAGGAACGCAAAGCGGTCGACACGCCGCCAGAGGAGCGCGAGAAGATTTATGAGGCGGCGTGGGAACGCGGCGGCCTGCAGTTCCGCGCATCGTTTGGGGACATGCTCAATTCCAAGAGAGCGAACGACACCGCTGCGGAGTTCATCAAGAGCAAGATCCGCTCGATTGTGAAGGATCCCAGGACCGCAGCAGTCCTGTCGGACATCGATCATCCCTATGCGGCCAAGCGGCCGCCGATCGATACCGACTATTTCGAGACCTACAATCGGCCGAACGTCACGCTCGTCGACGTGAAAGCCGCGCCAATCCGGCAGATCTCGGAGACGGGAATCCGCACCGACGAGGCGGAGTATCCCGTCGATATCATCGTTTTCGCGACAGGATTCGATGCGATGACCGGGCCATTGCTCAGGCTGGATATTCGCGGACGTGGCGGCATCGCACTGAAGGATGTCTGGGAGGCAGGACCGCGCAATTATCTGGGCCTGGGGGTCGCCGGTTTTCCGAACCTGTTCACCATCACGGGGCCCGGCAGTCCATCGGTTCTGTGCAACATGCCGGTGGCCATCGAGCAACATGTCGACTGGATCACCGATTGCATCGATCACATGAGGACCAGGGGGTTGGAGCGGATCGAGGCGCGGGCCGAGGCCGTCGAGACGTGGGTGACGGAAGTCAATGAGGCCGCCGCCCGTACGCTGCTGCCGCTGGCAAGGCATTCCTGGTATCAAGGGGCGAATATTCCGGGCAAGCCGCGGGTGTTCATGCCATATGCCGGCGGCCTGGTCCGTTATCGCGAGATCTGTCAGGAAGTGGTTGCGCACGACTACGAAGGTTTTGCGCTGTCATAAACCTTCATCCGCGCCGTACCTCAGGCGAACGCTTTTCGGATGCGCGCCCAGTCAGCCAGCGCGTGTTCATGTCCGGGCACGAGCTGGATGGTGAACTGCGTGTAGCCCGCGCTGCGCAGCGCTTCGATGCGCTGCTTGATCTCGGCCTCGCTTGCCGTAAACGAGGTGCCGCTGATCAGCTCGGCGCTCACGAAGCGCTTCTCCTCGGGCTTCACGAACATCAAGTGCCCGCGATGGTTCTGCAGGTAGGGCGCATCTTTCGGCTCGAAGTCGCGCGCCAGCTCGATATAGCCTTGCATCTCGGGCTTGGTCCTGGACACCATCGTTACACCCGGCGCGAGTCCGGCCAGCGCCTCATCCGCCGCGCGATGCAGCATGACCGCCGCGCGCGGGCCAGCTTGCGCCATCGCTCGCTCGGAGTCGGCACCTTCACCGTCTTTCAGCACGCAGCCCAGCGCAAAGGCCGTCGCTTTGAGATCACCTATCGCGTGGCCGGCTTTCGACCAGGCGTCGCGCATGGCCACGACTTCCCTGATGCCGTTCTCGACATTGCCGACGAAGTTGATCCAGCCCGCCTTGAGCCTGGCTGTCAGCGCCTGGGTGCGCGGTCCGAAGGCCGAGAGATGGAGCGCGATCGGATCCGTCGGTGTTGAACAGGGGCAGCTCGGGATTGAGGAAACGAATCTTTTTCCTCTCACCTTCCATCTCGAATTCGACCGTCTCGCGGCGCAGCAGGCCGTAGACCTGGTGGATGTAGGTCTCCATGTCCTTGACCTTGATCGCGCCAAAGCCCATCGCTCGCCGTGCGGTGAAGCCCGTTCCAACGCCGAAGTCGATGCGGCCCGGCGCGAGCTGGTTCAGTGTCGCCAGCGCATTGGCGGCAACCGGGGCAATGCGGTTCGACGGCACCAGCACGCCGGTGCCGAGGCGGATGCGTCTGGTATTCACGGCCGCCGCGCCCATGGCGACAAAGCAATCGGCGCTCAGCATCTGAGTGTCGTAGAACCAGGCATGGGTGAAGCCGAGCTCTTCGGCTTCCTTGGTGACCTTCCAGGAGTCCGCGGCCGTTGGCAGTGCGATGCCGAAATCCATTCGCTTCCTCCGTCAACTCCTCGCTGTCTTCATGTCGTGCTCTCCGGCACGCGAAACAGCCTACAGATTTTACTGAAATGTGTCCGGAGTTGAGAGTAAACCGGAAACGCCTGACGCAAGGTCGAAAAGACGCGAATGATGAAGTGCTACCATTGATGCAAAGCTCGGACGCGAAATCGCGCCGCGGGAATGCTGGTTGCTGTCTTTCTCGACCCAGTATTCCAGAGGCCTCTCAGTTGAACACGGCCGTCCCTGGAATACTGGATCGCCAGATCCCGTCTTCGCCAAGGGCTACGCCGGGCCACGAACTCACTCGGCCGCCGAAGCTTCAGCGAAGGCGACAAATCGGGCAACGACGACCGAATTGCTTGAGAATCACTCGCAAACGCACCATGCCGCGACGGTGGGCCGCAGCCACGGGTTCCAATAAGAGCTTCACATTTGGGCAACACTGCCCATCTTAATGGCGTTTCCCCCTGCCGGGGATTTGAGGGACCCACATGACTTTCTCGCAACGTATGCACGGACTGGTGAAGGCGGTCGCCGTCGTCATGGCGTTGGCGCTGCCTGCCGTGATCGCCGTTTCGTCGGCCGACGCGCGCGTCGGCGGCGGGTTCTCCTCCGGCTCGCGCGGCGGGCGCACCTTCTCCGCGCCGCCGCCGACGGCGACGGCGCCCGGTACGGCGCAGCCGTTCAACCGGACTTTCACGCAGCCGGGCAGTCCGGCCACGGGTCCGCGGCCCGGCGGCTTCTTCAACCGGCCAGGCACCGGCCTGCTCGGCGGCCTCGCCGCGGGCTTCCTCGGCGCCGGCCTGTTCGGCATGCTGTTCGGCGGCGGCCTGTTCTCCGGCCTCGGCGGCTTCTCGTCGATCCTCGGCCTGTTGCTGCAGATCGGGCTGATCGTGCTCGTGATCCGGCTTGCGATGTCGTGGTGGCATCGCCGCCAGGCCTCCGAGCCGGCCTATGCCGGCGGCAACGCGGGCGGTATCGGCGGCGGCACGCAATCCAATTTCGGCGGCATGGGGTTTGGCCTGGGATCGGGCAGCAGCGCGCCGCTGCAGATTGCGCCCGCCGACTACGAGGCTTTCGAACGGCTGCTGGTGGATATCCAGGCCGCTTATTCGAACGAGGACATGACCAAGCTTCGCACCCTGGCGACGCCGGAAATGGCGACCTTCTTCAACGAAGACATGCAGCAGAACCGGCAGCGCGGGCAGGTCAACAAGGTGTCCGACACCAAGCTGCTGCAGGGCGACCTCGCGGAGGCCTGGCGCGAAGGCGACACCGACTATGCCAGCGTCGCGATGCGCTTCTCGATGGTCGACCGCTATGTCGATGCCGCCTCGGGGCGCCTGATCAGCGGCAGCGACCAGCCGGTCGAGGTCACGGAGGTCTGGACCTTCGTGCGGCCGCGCGCCAGCGCTTGGGAGCTGTCGGCGATCCAGCAGACCAACTGAGTCTTTTCGTCTGATGTGGACAAGGCGCCGCGGCAACCCCGCGGCGCCTTTGCGTTGTGCCGTCGCATGTGAGGAATAAGCGGCGGCTATGGCGGGTTGACTGGAGGCGGCGGCTCATTTGCGCATGATCTTTTCGGAAAACCGCTTCACACCCCGCATCAAGTGCGGGGCAGGCTTTTTCCGGATCATGCGTGCGACCGCAGTCAAGAAAATCAGACCGGAGGATTCAATGACGATTGTTTCACGCATCTGTCTCGCCGCAACCGTCTCGCTCGCGGCCTTTGCGGCGCAGCCCGCGCAGGCGCAATCGGGGAGCGCCAGCTTCTTTTTGACCAGCGCCGGTCCGGGCAAGGGCGCCGATCTCGGCGGCATCGAGGGCGCCGACAAGCATTGCCAGTCGCTGGCGCAGGCGACCGGCGCCGGGACCAAGACCTGGCATGCCTATCTCTCGACCCAGGCGGCCGATGGCAAGCCCGCGGTCAACGCCAAGGACCGCATCGGCAAGGGGCCGTGGCAGAACGTCAAGGGCGTCGTCGTCGCCAAGGACGTCGCCGACCTGCACTCGGCGGGCAACAATCTCACCAAGCAGACCGCATTGTCCGAGAAGGGCGACGTCATCAACGGCCGCGGCGATACGCCGAACCGCCACGACGTGCTGACGGGGTCGCAGCCGGACGGCGCTGCGTTCGCTCCGGAAGCCGACCGCACCTGCAAGAACTGGACGAGCAGCACGCAAGGTACTGCGATGGTCGGCCATTCCGATCGCCAGGGGTTGCGCGACGACGACGCCTCGAAATCCTGGAATTCGTCGCATCCCTCGCGCGGACCCGACGGCGGCTGCTCGCAGGCCGACCTCAAGAGCACCGGCGGCGATGGCCTGCTGTATTGCTTCGCGGTGAATTGACCCGTCGCGGCAAGGCGCGGCATATCGAACAGCGCGGGTTCGTCGTCCCGCACGAACCTGGCGGCGGTTGCGACCGCCGCCGGCAATTGCGCGACGCTCACGGGCTTGGCGAACAGATAGCCCTGCCCCTTGGCGCACCCGGCCTGTGCGAGGAATTGCCATTGCGCCTCGGTCTCGATGCCCTCGGCAAGGACAGGCATTCGGAGGCTTTCGCCGAGCGCCAGCACCGTGCGGACGATCGCTGCCGCGGCGAGGTCGTCCGGCAGGCGCCGCACAAAGGATTGGTCGAGCTTGATCTTGTCGAACGGAAAGGCGTGCAGCGTCGCCAGCGACGAGTAGCCGGTACCAAAATCGTCCATCGCGACCGAGATCCCCATCGCCTTCAGCTTGCGCAGGATATGCAGGGCGCGCGACTGGTCCGACATCACGCTCGATTCCGTCACCTCGACCTCGAGACGCCTCGGCGACAGTCCGCTCTCCAGCAGGATCGCATGGATCGTCTCCGCGAGATCTTCGCGGGCGAACTGCACCGGCGACAGGTTGACGGCAACCGTGCCGGGAATTCGGCCCTCGGCCGCATCGCGGCAAGCGGTCCGTAGCGCCCATTCGCCCATGCCGAGGATCGCCTCGGTTTCTTCCGCAAGCGGAATGAATTCCGCCGGCGAAACCATGCCGCGCTTCGGGTGCCGCCAGCGCATCAGCGCCTCGGCGCCGCAAATCTTGCCGTCGTCAAGCGTCGTTTGAAGCTGGTAGTGCAGCTCGAGCTCGCCCCGCCCGGCGGCGCTTTGAAGGTCGCGCGACAGCGCGCGGCGTTCGCGTTCCTTGTCGTCCATCGCCTGGTGATATTGCGTGATCAGCCCGCGCTGTCTGCTCTTGCCGCGGTACATCGCGAGCTTGGCGTTGCTCAGCACGTGGTCGCGTTCAGGATTGTCGGTCGGAAAAATCGAATAGCCGATCGAGGCGGTGAGATTGGCCAGCTGGCCGTCGATCTGGAACGGCGCGGCGAACACGCCAGCGATGCGCTCGGCGAAGGCCTGGGCGTCCTCCGGATGGTTGCCGGACATCCTGAGCCCGAGGAATTCGTCGCCGCTTTGGCGCGCCACGAATTCGCCGGGACCGAGCATCCCGCGCATCCGATCCGCGACCTGGATCAGCAACTGATCGCCGGCGGAGTGGCCGAACACGTCGTTAATGTCCTTGAAGCCGTCGACGTCGATGGAGAAAGCGGCAACTTTGTGCGCCTTTTCGTGCGCCTCGGCGGCGTCGAAGGCGAGCCGTTCGTTGAAGGCGATGCGGTTCGGCAGTCCCGTCATCGTATCGTTGAAAGAGAGCTGGTGGATACGGTCGGCCGATTCCGTGCGCGAGCGCAGGTCGATGATATAGGTGGAAAACCCGCCACCCATGACCAGCAGCACCGCGGCGACCACGGCAAAGCCGAGCATGTGAGCCGGAATCAGCCAGGACGGCAACGTCGCCAGCGCGTCCGGAATGACCGTCTCCGACGCCGTCAGCGCGTAATGCATGGTGCAAACCATGAAGGCGAGCACGATCGCCGCGCCATGGCGGCACCACCGCGTCACCGGCCGGTTGGCGCGATTGACCGCGAGCGCGCTCAAGGACAGGCCGAGCACGAAGGTGACGATGACGCCGTAGACATTCCAGTGCACGGTGCCGGCGATATGCCAGCCCGAGAAGGCGACAATATGCATGGCGAGAATACCGACGCCGACCACGAGGCCGCCGGCCTCGGGCGCCAGTGTGAAATGGCGGCTCCCGATCTCGAAGCCGACCAGGCAGGCGATGATGGCGATGATCAGAACGATCGCAGTTGCGACCGGTTCGAAGCCGCTGTTGAGCGCGGGGTCGAGCGCGAGAATGGAGATGAAGGTCGAGGCCCACAGTGCCGCGCCGGTGCCGACGGAGGCCATGAACAGCCAGCCGCGACGGGTCGCGCCTTCGGTCGCTCGCGCCCGCGCAAAATGGCGCATGCCGACCCAGGTGCCGAACAGGCACACCGTGCCTGCAATGAGCACCAGAAACTGGTGATACATGAAGCCGTCGCTTGCCGTTTGTTGCATGAGGCATTCCCCGCAGCCGGAATGCTAACGGCGCGCAAGTTAAGCCAGGGTGTGACGGGCCGACCGGGGTCGGTCCTTTCCGGATTAGCGTTGAGAATTGGTGATCGGCCGCGGCCGTCTTCGGCCCCTCAGCCGCCCGACCTTTGCCTCGAACGATCGTGTTATTCGTTTGTTAACGCTGCGAGCGGCGACGGGCCGGGAGGAAGCACATCCATGAAATACGAACTTTACTACTGGCCGATGATCCAGGGCCGCGGCGAGTATGTCCGGCTCGCGCTGGAAGAGGCGGGCGCCGCTTACGTCGACGTCGCGCGCGGATCGGGCGGCACCTCGGAGATGATGCGGGCGATGGAGAAGGGCGACACGCCGCCCTTTGCGCCGCCGTATCTGAAGGCCGGCAAGCTCGTGATCGGGCAGACCGCCAACATCCTGCTCTATCTGGGCCACCGCCACGGGCTGGCGCCGAAGACGGAAGCGGGGCGGCTGTGGGTGCACGGACTGCAGCTCACCGTCGCCGATTTCGTCACCGAGATCCACGACACCCATCATCCGCTCGGGCCCTCGCTCTATTACGAGGACCAGAAGGCGCCGGCCAAGAAACGCACCGAGGCGTTCTGGGACGAGCGCGTGCCGAAATATCTCGGCTATTTCGAGGGGCTGCTGAAGGGCAAAGGCAGCTGGCTCACGGGGCGGCGGCTGGCCTACATCGATCTGTCGCTGTTCCAGATCGTCGACGGCCTGCGCTATGCCTTTCCCCGGCGGATGAAGGCTTTCGAGCGCGAGATTCCCGGCCTCGTCGATCTGCACGACCGCGTCGCGGCGCGGCCGAACATCAAGGCCTATCTCGCGAGCGAACGGCGGATTGCCTTCAACGAGGACGGCATCTTCCGGCATTACAAGGAGCTGGATGGCTGAACCACCCGCATCGTCATGGCCGGGCTTGACCCGGCCATCCACGTCTCTGTCGCGGTGGAAAAGAAGGACGTGGATGCCCGCGACAAGCGCGGGCATGACGAGATGAGGGTGAGGCGATAGGCGACGGCGCTTACACCAGTTGGTCGACGCGGATGCCCTGGCCGGGCGGCAGCGGCGCCTTCGGCGGCGGCTGATAGCCGCCATTGTCACTCGCGCTCGCCGTCTGGACCTGCGGCTTGGAATCGCCAGCGTCAGTCGGCGCTGACGGAACGGGGGCGGGCGCAACGCTGGAAATGCTCATGGGGAAGCGGAGTCCTTTGTTGCTCCGACTTTCACCCGGCCTCCATCAAGGGCGCCTCAAACAAATCGATAAAATGCGAACGATCGGCCTATTGATCGAGCCCGCGCCGCACCACGATGGAGGCCTCGGTCCGCGTGCGGTCGCAGACCATGTCGAGCCGCTTGTAGCGCAGCGTGATCTTGTTGCCGCGCAGCACTCCCATCCGCTTCAGGCAGCGCGAGGTACCGGTCGCGGTATCGTCCTTGGGCAGCGTGAAGATCACGGCCGCGGCCGAGCCGACCAGGCTCAGGAACTCCGGGTTGATCTTGCGGTCGCCCTTGGCATAGAGCTCGTTGGAATATTCCTTGCCGCGGCAGCCGAGCGACAATTCGGTCGCCGCCGGATGCGTCAGGTAGATGATGTTGGCGGCCTTGAAGTTGACCTTGAGCCCGTCGATGGCGCCCGCCAGTTGCTTGGCGATGTCGTCGCATTGATCTGCGCGCGCCGGCGCGGCGGAAAGTGCGGCGAACAGCGTGAGCACTGCTGCAAGCAGGATCGAGCGGCGAAACGGTCGTCGTGACGTCATGTGAAGGCCCCTTTGGCCGCCATTGAAGCCAATGGAGGCGGAGAGTGCAAGGGTGGGATTTTTCCTCTCCCGATGGTATATTGCACATATGAGCAAAGAGCAGATGAAGGCGATCCTCGACCGTGTGATGACTTGGCCAACCGAGCGCCAGGAAGACGCCGCAAAAATCCTGATGCTGATGGAGGCACAGGACGACAATGCCTATCGGTTGACGAATGAGCAGGCTGCCGAAGTGCAGAGGCGAATTTCGGACCCGAACCGCCGGCTTCTGAGCCTCGAGGAATTTAACGAGCGGCTGCGCGACCAGCTCTACGAATGAAGGTTGTCTCACGAGGCGGCGGAGCCGATCTGACAATATTTTCGATTGGATTTCCAAGGATAGTGCCCGGGCCTGCCACCGAACTGGTCCGCCGTATCGGCGACGCATCAACGGCTCGGTATTTCGGCCTTTCCCACATAGGGCGGCCGGGGCTCGTAACGGACGCGAGACTCGTCGAGCGCCTTACATTATCGGTTACATTACTCGTGTCTGACGAAGCATGGCCACGATCGAGATCGTTGGGTTACTGAGCGAGTTCGATCCACTCGGCTTGGCGTTCCGGGATCGCCATTCTCGGCCGAGAGGTGAGGAGGCGGTCGTCCGCGAATGCTCACTTCCCTTTGTTCGCGAGGAAAAATGCTTAGAACCGGTTCAATGGATCGCCGCGCCTTGATTGCACAGCTTGCGCGCATTGTACGCTTGATAACGGGCCCAACGATAGCAAAGTGACTGCTCGAACGCCACTAACCCACGAGCCCTCCCATGAACGCCCCCACACCCATCCCGTCCGCCGCCACGCCCGTTCCGCCCTACAAGCACACGCCGCTGTTTCCGCTGGGCGCGGACACCACGCCCTACAAGAAGATCACCAGCGAGGGCGTGCGGGTCGAGAAGGTGCTTGGGCAAGGACATGCTTGTCGTGTCGCGCGAGGCGTTGCGGGCGCTCTCCGAGGCCGCCTTCGGCGACATCAATCACTATCTGCGGCCCGGCCATCTGCAGCAGCTGCGCAACATCCTCGACGACAACGAGGCGAGCCCGAACGACAAGTTCGTCGCGCTGGATTTCCTGAAGAACGCCAACATCGCGGCCGGCGGCGTGCTGCCGATGTGCCAGGACACCGGCACCGCCATCATCATGGGCAAGAAGGGCTGCAACGTCATCACCGACGGCGAGGACGAGGCCGCGCTCTCCGAAGGCGCGCGCGACGCGTATCTGCGCCGCAATCTGCGCTACTCGCAGGTCGCGCCGCTCTCGATGTATGAAGAGAAGAACACCGCCAACAACATGCCGGCGCAGTGCGAGATCTACGCCGAAGGGCGATGATCGCCTACAAGTTCATGTTCATGGCCAAGGGCGGCGGCAGCGCCAACAAGAGCTTCCTGTTCCAGGCGACGCCGTCGGTGCTGACCAAAGACCGCCTGCTCGCGTTCCTGAAGGAGAAGGTGCTCACGCTCGGCACCGCAGCGTGCCCGCCCTATCATCTGGCGATCGTGATCGGCGGCACCTCCGCCGAGCTCTGCATGAAGACGGTGAAGCTTGCGTCGGCGCGCTATCTCGACGCGCTGCCGACCCACGGCTCTCCCGACGGCAACGCGTTCCGCGACCTCGAGATGGAGCAGGAAATCCTCAAGATGACGCAAAGTCTGGGCGTCGGCGCCCAGTTCGGCGGCAAATATTTCTGCCACGACGTGCGCGTGATCCGGCATGCCGCGCCACGGCGCATCGCTTCCCATCGGGCTCGGCGTGTCCTGCTCGGCCGACCGCCAGGTGCTCGGCAAGATCACCAAAGACGGCGTCTATCTCGAGGAGCTCGAGCACAACCCCGCGCAATATCTGCCGCAGGTCGAGCAGGCGCTCGGCGGCGAGATGGTGAAGATCGATCTCAACCGGCCGATGAAGGACATCCTGGCCACGCTGTCGCAGCATCCGATCAAGACGCGGCTGTCGCTGACGGGCACCATGATCGTCGCGCGCGACTCCGCGCATGCGAAATTGCGCGAGCGGCTGGAGAAGGGCGAGCCGCTGCCGGATTATTTCAAGAACCATCCGATCTATTACGCGGGTCCCGCCAAGACGCCGGAAGGCTACGCCTCTGGCGCATTCGGCCCGACCACCGCGGGGCGGATGGATTCCTTCGTCGACCAGTTCCAGGCGGCCGGCGGTTCGATGGTGATGCTGGCCAAGGGCAATCGCGCGCCCGCGGTGCGCGAGGCCTGCAAGAAGCACGGCGGCTTCTATCTCGGCTCGATCGGCGGTGCTGCGGCCAACCTCGCCGAGCACTGCATCAAGAAGGTCGAGGTCGTGGAATATCCCGAGCTCGGCATGGAGGCGATCTGGCGCATCGAGGTCGTCGATTTCCCGGCCTTCATCATCATCGACGACAAGGGCAACGACTTCTTCAAGGAATTGAATCTGGGTTGATGGGTTCCCCGGATGCTGCGCAGCGCGTTAGCGGTGCGCTGCTGATCCGGGGTCCATGCACGTATGGGTCCCGCATCTGCGTTGCAACGCTGCGCGCTGCACCGCGTGCGGGACACAAGGTAGCTAGCAATGGTCGAATGGTTCGACGACCTCAAGGTCGGCATGCGCTTCAAGAGCGATAGCGTCACGGTGTCGAAGGACGACATCATCCGCTTCGCAAGCGAATTCGATCCGCAGCCGTTTCACACGGACGAGGAAGCAGCCAAGGACACCATTCTCAACGGGCTCGCCGCCTCGGGCTGGCACACCGCGGCGATCGCGATGCGGCTCGCCACTTCGTGCAAGCCGTTCGGCCCGCATCCGATGTTCGGCGCAGGGGTCGACGACCTGCGCTGGATGAAGCCGGTGCGGCCCGGCGACACGCTTCATCTCGAAGGCGAGGTGGTCGAACTGGTGCCGTCGCGCTCGAAGCCGCAAGGCGTCGTCCGCGTCAAATGGACCGCCTACAACCAGCATGGCGAGGCGGTCTACACCTTCAATCCGATCGGGATCGTGCCCAGCCGGCCGAAGTAAGGCGGCGTTCCCCGGATGCGGCGCAGCGCGTAGCGGTGCGCTGCTGATCCGGGGTCCATTGTGGTGTGGGTCCCGCATCTGCGCCGCACCACTTCGTGTTGCGTCGCGTGCGGGACACGAGAGCGTTACGCCCGCTTCCCCGTGAACGGGAAGCTGCCCATCATGCCGATGCCCATTTCGCCCGACATGGCGTCGCCCGCGACCTTGCCGGTGAAGGCGAGCGTCAGCGGCATCGGATTGGTGATGGAGACCTTCCAGGCGACGTCGTCGCCCGCTATCGTGCCCGTCGAAAATTTCCGTCGAATTGCCCTCGGCGCCCTGCGTGCCCGTCAGCGTACCGCCCGAACTCGTTAGATTCAGCGTCGCATTGCGCTCGCCCATCGGCGTCGACATCACAAGATTCCAGTTTCCGTCCGCGGCCATTCGTCCCTCCCTGCAATTCATAAGCGGCTCGCGCGGGGTATAGCCGATCTCGCGCGCCAAGCCTAACGTCTTGTCTTGCGTGAAAGCGTCTCAGGTACTCGGCGCGGCCGCGGCGCGGGCCGCGCGGATGCGGCCGGTGACGAGCACGCGAAACGCCACATACTGGATCGCGAAAGCCGCGATCTTGGCGCTGATCAGCACGACGGAGACATAGATCGTCCACAGCTTGATGTCGCCGGTCATGGCGATCGCGACCGTGCCCAGCCCAAGCACGAACATCAGCGCGGCCCAGGCAAAGCCGGCGAAGGTGACGTATTCGGGAATCGTCTCGGCGACGATCGGCGGCATGTAGCGCAGCATCCAGCCGCGCTTGAGCATGATCGTGCCGATGGCGAAATGCGCAATCGCGGGCTTCGCCAGCACGAAGCGGGGATCGTTGGTGAGAATGGTGGCGCTGCCGAGCACGATGACGAGGCCGAGGCTCGCCCAGGTCATGAAGCCGAGCTCGCGGCCTTTGACGCGCGCCCAGATGACCTGGCCGATCGCGCCCGCGATCGCCACGGATGTCGCCAGCACGATATTGTCGGTGATGAGATAGACCGCCAGAAAGACGATGGTCGAGAAGAAATCGGTGGCGAGCCTTGCGAACACGTCTTTCATCGTCGGTCCTCCGTTGCGATCAATGCGGATGGGGCAGGGCGTCGCCGTGCTTCAGCCGGACGCGCGCCGGGTACCAGCGGGTGAAATACACGGCGCTGTTGCGCGCGGCGAACGCCACCGCCAGGCCAAGCCAGATCGGCAGGCCCGGCACATAGAGGATCGCGGCGTTGGCGAGCAGCATCAGCAGCATGGAGGCGGTCCACACGCTGGTAATGACGTAGTTCGAGCGCATGAAGCCCGGCATCGCCGCGATCTCCGGATGCACCGATTCCGTCGCGTATTGCAGCGTGAAGGGATAGCGGGCGAGCATCGAGCCGAGCGAGATCGCGAAAATGCCGCCGTCGACCGCGACCTTCACCGCCTTGTCGCTCAGCGTGGGATCGATCAGGTGCAGATGCGCGATGATGGCGGCGAAGACGATCGCAGTGCCGGCCGGAAGAATCTTCAGCGAGCGGCCGCGAAATCTGTCGAATGCGATGGTGGCGAGGCAGATCGCGCCAGCGGCGACCAGGCTCACGGTGGCCGAGGTGACCAGCATCAGGAAGGCATAAACGCCGTACGGCGCCAGGATCAGAAAAAGCGTCATCACAGGCCTCTTTCGGCCAATCTTTACATTGTCAAGATGAGTAGCGGCTGCGGCCGATCGGGTCAAGCGAAATCTTTACAGTGTCAATATTAGTTGATCTAGTATGAAAAACTTAGTTTAGTTTCAGCGGTTTAGAATGCTTGCCAACTCTTCATTCGTCATGGCCGGGCTTGACCCGGCCATCCACGTCTTTGGTGCTGTGGGAAAGAAAGACGTGGATGCCCGGCACAAGGCCGGGCATGACGACGGGTGGTGAAGTATTCAACCCGCCCCCACCCAGTTGCCATGGAATCCATCGGGCACGCGGTGGCCGAGATGCACGAGCGCAGTCGGACCGGTCTCGACATCGCCCGCGTTGAACACGGCGAGGTCGCTGCTATTGGTCCGCGCCCGCCAGACCACCGCGAGCAGCCAGCCGTCACCTTCGGCGGCATCCTTGGCCCGTTCGACGAACACCGGCTCCGAGATCGTATCGCCCGCGGGCAGATGATACTTGCCGAGCCGTTTGCCGTTGCCATCGACATGCGCGATGCCGGAGAGTCCACCGACGAACGACAGCTCCGGATTGGCGCAGGCATACCAGCCGTGGGTGCTCTTCAGCCCGGCGCGGCGATCGTCGACGCGCGGAAATTCGCCGGTGAGATCGTCGAGATAAACCTGACTGAAGCGATCGGTATTCCCTGCGAGATCGAAGGTCCAGCGGCAGTATCGCGCGCGCGACTTCTGCGGATCCGTCGGTCGGCCGTCGGGATGCGGAAACAGCGGCGCCTCCTCGAACTGCATGACATCGGCGATGATGCGGCTGCCGTCCTCCCATGCGTTCATGATGTGGAAGACGTAGCAGCTCTCGCCGCGGAACCAGACGATGTCCGCAGGTGATCCGTTGCGCTTCATCACGCCGACATGGGCGCCTTTCTCCGGCTCCCAGGCATAGGCCGGCTGGCCTCGCATCGCGCGTGCCATGCTGCCCGTGATCGGAAGCACCGGAAACAGCAGATGGTTCTCCGTGACGATGAAGTCGTGCACCATGCTGGCATAGGGCGCCTCGAAGCGGTCGAAGCGCGTGACGTGCCCGGAAGCCGCGACCGTGCCGAAGGAGAGGGTGGGGGTGAAGGGACCTGAGGCGTTGTAGCCGAAGAACACCATCTCGCCGGTGACGGGATCGATCTTCGGATGCGCAGTGAACGGCCCGGAGATGCCGCCGCCATAATTGCAGTAGCCGCGGGTCGCCAGCGTGTCGGGTTCGATCTCGGTCGGCAGGTGGCCTTCTTCCAGCGCGAGGAGGCGGCCGCCGTGCGAGATGATGTTGGTGTTGGCGACGCCGCCGTCGGTGGCGTCAGCCGGCGCGTCCGGCAGCTTCTGGCCGAAGCCGCCGAACAGTGCGCGGCCGGCATCGTGCTCGGCCTGCCATTTGGGGGTGCGGACCCAGCGGTTGCGATAGGAGGCGCGCCCCTGCTCGAGGTGGAAGGCGTGCAGCATGCCGTCGCCGACGAACCAGTGCGCGCCGGGCGAGTCGAATTGCGGATTGGGACCGTTGCGGTAGAGCGTGCCGTGCAATTCGCGGGGCAATTCGCCCGAAACCTTCAGGAAGGGGGCATCGCACTCGAACGGGATCGGCGCGAGGTTGGGCCGGACGGTCTTCTTGACGACTTCCTGTTGCATCGCAGTCTCCCTCCCCTGATCTTTACATCGTAAAGATAGCATTAGGGACGCCGGCGATCCCGGTCAAGCAAAATCTTTACACTGTCAAAATCACGTCATATAACGCGCTGATGCGAAAGCCCGGGAGGAGCACGACCAAAAGCCGGCCGCGGACCGTCATGGGCCGCGCAGCGCCGTCGCGTACGGGACGAAAGCCCCGGGCCGCGTCATCGGAGGATACGCCCTATCATCACGGCGCGTTGCGTGACGCGTTGCTGCAGGCGGCCGAGCGGGTGCTGGAGCGCGACGGGCTTGCAGGGCTGACCTTGCGCGCGGTGGCGCGCGAGGCGGGGGTTTCGCACGCTGCGCCGACCCATCATTTCAGCGACCTGACCGGGCTCGTGAGCGAGCTCGCCGCGATCGGCTTCCGGCAGTTCAATGCAGCGATGGCGGAGGCCTGCACGCCGGATATGCCATTCCCCGCGCGCGGGCTGGCGCGCGCCCACGCCTATGTCGCCTATGCCCAGGCCCACCCCGGCATGTACGGGCTGATGTTTCGCACCGAGCGCCTCGACTATTCCAGGCCGTCGCTGCATGAAGCCGCGGAGGCCTCGTTCGCGGGCCTTGCGAACGCGATCGCCGCCAGCCGTCAGGAACGGATCGCAGGGGAAGCTTTGACGCTGGAGCAGGCGGCGGCGATCGCGCGCGCCTGGTCGCTGGTGCACGGTTTTACCATGCTGCTGCTCGACGGCCGGCTCACCGACATCCTGCACCGGCTGCCCAAGGGGACCGACAGCAACATGCTGCTCGATGCCATGCTCAAGCTCGCCATGGTCAAGCCGCCGCCCTCCTAACGCTTCGCCAGCTCCACAGCGCGGCCGCTGATGCCGATAACCTTCACCTCGTCCTTGCCGCATTGGAAATCGCGCGCCAGTTCGTCCGCGGCTTTGCGCGCCAGCTCATTGGCGTTCGGATTGGCGGCGACATCGACGTAGGCGACATGGCACACCGGGCCGGGCGGCAGGCGGGTGACCGCCAGCATCGCCTTGTCGCGCGGCCGATCCTTGGCATCGCGGTCGGCATTGTCGGCAATCAGCCAGCGCTGGATGATCGCAAACGGCTTGCCGGCGGCCATCCGCCATTCGACAGTTGGCAGGCTTGAATTGAACGGCTCGAACCAGACCTGAGCGGCCGGCTCCTTTGCCGCGGCTATCCGGCTTCTGCCGACTGAGACGGTCTCGCGCAAATCGTCCTCGGCGATCAGCACTGAGAGACCGGCTTTGCCCGGGCAAAGCCGGGTGGTGCTGCCGTCAAGTTCGCTGGGCTTGCCGATCATGCGGCAGTCCTTCGGCGCGGTGGAACTGTATTGGCTGCTGATGGTTTGGGCGTTTGCCCATGAAGCGGTCGTCAACGCCGCAAGGACCAGGGGTGCAAATGTGACGCGCATGGATCTCGGACGCACACAAGCTGGGGAAGGTTCACTTGTCTTGCCCGCAGCACCTGACATTTGCCCGGAATCGTACTAGAAGAGCGCCTTCGCCCATTCACTCGCCGTCGTCAGTGCGTCAGTTCTTCAATCGGTCATGCCCTCGATTTCTCCCAAAAAACCCTATCGCGTCGGCCGTTCCCGCACCGGATTGGGCCTTTTCGCCACCAGGCGGATCAAGAAAGGCACCCGGATCGTCCGCTATTTCGGGCCGCTGCTGGATTCCAAGAAGGAAAAGGACGACATCGAGAACAAATACCTGTTCGAGCTCACCAACCGCTGGACCATCGATGGCTCGGTGCGCAAGAACATCGCCCGCTACATCAACCATGGTTGCAAGCCGAATGCGGAATCCGACGTCAAACCGCGCAAGCGCAAGGTCTACATCCGCGCCATCAGGAACATCGAGCCGGGCGACGAGATCAACTACGATTACGGCACCGATTACTTCAAGGCGTACCTGAAGCCGATCGGCTGCAAGTGCGACGCCTGCGAGAAGAAGCGCAAAAAGAAGCGCGCCGAGGCGCGGGCGGAACGGCTTCGCCTGAAGGCCAAGGCCGAGAAGAAGGCGCGGCGCAAGGCAGAGAAGCGCGCGAAGGAAAAACAAGAGGCGCGCGAGAAGGAGAAGCGCAAGCTTGTCCGCGCGAAGGCGAAGCGCGAGAAGGAAAAGCTGAAGGCCTGATGCGGTCGCCACGCCGCCGCCGGAGCTGCAGATCGCAGCTTAAGCGCGCTGACTTCCGTCATCGCGGCTGAAGCTCTTTTCGTTGATGTCCGCGGCGCTTGTCTACGCCAGCTAAACCGCAAGCGCCGAACCGCTCTTGCGCAGGCCGATATATTGCAGCTCGGCCAGCACGCCGGTCGCAATCGCCTGCGCCACCACCACGATCTCGCCAAGCAGGTTCGGCGCCACCGCGCCCGAGAACAAGCAGCGCGATGCTGGCGAGCGTCCACGCCGCATTGCCTGCGATCACGATCATCACCAGCATCTTCGGGACCGACGGCCGCGACCATAGCCAGCCGACCAGCGCGGCATAGGCGATCAGGAACAGGCCGGTCTCGCGCAGCAAGGCCTCGGGCAGGTTGAGGAAGGGCGCGAGCGCGCCGGCATCCAGCGTCATGACGACGGCAGAGATGCCGCTGAAGACGGCGTCGGCGAGCAGCGCGCGGCGCAGGAACAGCGAGGACAGGATCATGGAAGGTCTCCTTGTTGAGGTTGGGATCACCGCGCCGGACGGCGTAGTGCGAGGAGCCGGCGCATGAGACGCTTCGGGCACAGCGCCTTCAAAAAACTGTTCTCGAAGGCCTGCACCCGCACCAACACGACCAGGCCGGCGGCGTGCACCAGCGGTTCGGGCATGTTGAGGCTGCGCGCCAATAACCAGGTTGCGAGGTTGAGCATCCACGGCAACAACTCGGCGGCGGCGGGCAGGTAGCGAACGAAGGCGCTCATGGGTCATCTCCTGTGGTGGGGAAGATGACCGCGGCGAAAGCGCAATTCGATTACCTCCGACGTAATGGAAGGCATGAAATTCGCGTGCTAGGTTTTGCACCATGAACGTACATGCATCGACCAAAACCGAACGGGCGCGTCCCGTTCACATCGGCGACCATTTGCGCGAATGGCGGCAGCGCCGCCATCTGAGCCAGCTCGATCTCGCCGGCGACGCCGAGATCTCGGCGCGGCACTTGAGCTTCGTCGAGACCGGCCGCGCGGCGCCGTCGCGTGAGATGGTCCTCAAACTGGCGGAGCGACTTGACGTGCCCCTGCGCGAACGCAACGTGCTTCTGATCGCGGCCGGCTTCGCACCGGCCTTTCCGCAGCGCCCGCTGGACGACCCCGCGCTGAAATCGGCGCGGCAGGCGATCGACCTGGTCTTGAAGGCGCATGAGCCCAATCCGGCGCTGGCCTATGACCGGCACTGGAATCTGGTGTCGGCCAACCGCATGGTGGCGCCGCTGCTCGACGGCGTTCCGCAACGGCTGCTCGGGCAACCCTTCAACATACTGCGGCTGGCGTTTCACCCCGAAGGGCTGGCGCCGCGCACCGTCAATCTCGCGGAATGGGCCGGACATCTGCTGGAGCGGCTGCATCGCCAGTGCGAGGCGACCGCCGATCCGGAACTGCTCAAGCTCTATCAGGATCTGAAGAGCTACCCGATTCCGGCGCGCGCGGGTCCGCTGTCGCCGGACAATGTCGCGATCCCCTTCAAGCTGCGCCACGACGGCGAGGTGCTGAGCTTCATCTCCACCACCATGGTGTTCGGCACGCCCGTCGACATCACGCTGTCGGAGCTCGCGCTGGAGACGTTCTTCCCGGCTGACGATCTGACCGCCCGGCGGTTGCAGGAGATGGCAGCCCATATGAAATAGCGCCTTGCCTCGGGGCCCATTGGGATTACTTTTGGGGTTCCCGTGGAGGACACCCCATGAGCACCCTGAAACCGCTGAAGATCGACATCGTCTCGGACGTCGTCTGCCCCTGGTGCTATATCGGCAAGAAGCGGATCGAGGACGCGCTGGCGCTAGCTTCCGATGTTCCGGTCGAGGTGCACTGGCGGCCGTTCTTCCTCAATAACTGGGTGCCGCGCGAGGGCATCAGCCGCGACGAATACCTGACCGCGAAATTCGGCTCGCCCGAGGCCTACAAGGGCATCGCCGGCCGGGTGGTCGACGCCGCGGGCGAGGAGGGCTTGTCCTATCATCCCGAACTGCGTGAAGCGTCAGCCCAACACCATCGATTGCCATCGCCTGATCCACTGGGCCGAAGCGATCGGCAAGGCGGCGGAGATGAAGCAGCGGCTGATGGAATTGTATTTCCGCGATGGCGGCGATCTCACCGACGTCAACACGCTGGTACAGGCGGCCGCCGATGTCGGGCTCGATGCCGACGACGTGCGCAAGCGCCTTGCCACCGACGAGGACGTCGAGCTGATCTCGGGCCAGGCGCAGGAGGCCTCCGACAAGGGCATCTCGGGGGTGCCGACCTTCGTGCTCGCGCAGAAATATGCGGTGTCGGGCGCGCAGCCCGCCGATCTTCTCGCACGCGCCATCCGTCAGGTCTCGGCCGAGGTGAACGCGCAGGCGGCAGAGTGACTAAGATGATGATTGTCGTGCACGAGGCAGAGGAGGGCGGCTTTTGGGCCGAAGTCCCTGCCATTCCCGGCTGCGCGACACAAGGTGACACGGTCGAAGAATTGATGGCTAATCTTCTCGAAGCAATCGAGGGGTGTCTTTCCTAGCACTCATCGATCGCTCAAGATTTCAAGTCCAATCAAAAACCAACAGGGGGAAACAACATGCTCTACGAACTCCGCACCTACACGCTGAAAGCCGGCACGCTTGGCGACGTGGTCAAGGCCGCAAGCACGGTGTCGCGGGACATCCGCGGCGACAATTTCGGCAAGCTCGAAGGCTACTGGTTCACCGAGATCGGGCCGCTCAACCAGGTCCTGCATATGTGGAGCTACAACGATTACGCCGAGCGCGCGAAGCTGCGCGCCGAACTCGCGAAGAACCCGCGCTGGGGCAGCGACTACTTGCCGCTGATCCGTCCGAACCTGGTGCGCCAGGATATCCGCCTGCTCAACGCCATCAAGCCGCCGGTCGCACCGGCATCGAGCGGCAACGTCTATGAGCTCAGAAATTATCGCGCCAAGCCCGCAGGTGCTGCGAAGCAATGGCTCGACCTGTTCACCGCGGCGCTGCCGGCGCGCGAGAAATACTCGAAGATCGTCGGGCTATGGCAGACCGAAGCGGGACAGCCCAACGAGGTCTGCCACATCTGGGCCTATCCGAGTCTCAATGCGCGCGCCGAAGCTCGCGCCGCCTCGACCAACGATCCCGTATGGAAGGAATTTCTCGGCAAGGGGCCCGCGTTGATCGACGAGATGCATTCCACCGTGATGCTGCCGGCGCCGCACTCGCCGCTGAAGTAATCGCGGCGAGCCAGACTAGCGCTTCCGGATGAGGTGAAGCGCGCTGCGCACGGCCTCGCGCGCCAGATTGCGCGCGACCAGCGCCGCATGGATCATCGGCACGACCGGATCGTGCGTCGTCAGCGGGATCAGCACGTCGCCGATCGCAAAGCGGCCGCGCCAGATCGGATTGATCATGGGATGATCCGGACTCGCGGTGGAATTGGCCGAGGCGATCGCCGGGTCCGCGCAGAGATGCCGTGTCAGATCCAGCGTGAGCTGCACGCCGGGTGAGAACTTTGCGAAGCGCTCGTCGACGCCGAGCTTGAAGAAGAACGCGCGGCTCCGATGCCGCAGCACGATGCCCGACGCCACCGGCGTCTCGCCGGCGCGGAGCGTCACGATCTCGCAATTGCCGGTCGCGGCGAGCGCGCTTGTGGCCCGGCGAATGAACGTGGCGTCGCCCTCGACCTGCGCCAGCGCGGTGCCGCGCGCGCCCTTCCAGCCGCTGGCTTCGAGCGTCAGGAAGCTCTCGAGCGCGGCTGCAACGTCCTGAGGTGAGCGCGCCACCTCGAACGTGACGGCGCCCTGTTCGGCCAGCCGATGGCGTTGACGGCGCAACTCCTTCAGCTTCTTGGCGCCCAGCGCATCACCCAGCAATTCGTCGGCGTCGCGCGTGGCGTCCAGCGAGGCCCGCAGGTGCCATTGCAACACGCGGCGCCGCAAGCCTTCGCCGCGCAACACCATGTTGAACGCTTTCATTGCCGCGCCGTCGAGCGCGACCTCGCGCAGCACCAGCGCGCGGGCGCCGGATTGCCGCGCGGCCTGCATCAGGGTTGCGGCCGCATCGACGGCCATGCCGTGATCGAGCGGCGGCGAGCACAACGTGCCGTAGGGATGCGCGCTGACCAAAGCGGGCAGGGGAATTTTGTAAGCCTGCCGCATCGAGACCACGGGCAACAGGCCGACCAGCATCTTGTCGTGCCAGGCAGCCAGCGCCGAGGCGCCGGTGCGGCCGGGCACGCTGGCGTTCACGGCCAATTCCCAGTCCGGCAGATAATAGCCGTTCGGCTCGGCGGCGCGCGTCGCGAGTGTGCGCCACGCCTCGGCATCGATCTCAGTGAGCGGCGTCAGTGATTGCGGGCGCGCCGAGGTGGCGCGGACGCGCGCAGCCGCGGCATCCTTCACCGATGCGCGACGGACAGCCGCCAAATCCACGATATCGACCACGTCCCTGTTTCCCCGTTTTGGGGCAAACCTAGCGGAAAGTTTGGAAGATACGGTTGGTTCGGCCGTGCAATTCGAGCGGTAATGTTAACCGCCCTTTCACCATCTCAAATCGGCTCATAGCTCTCGCTGTCGCAATTGTCGTCATCCTCGGCGCGCCGTCGGTCGACGATTTCGCCTCCCGTGATCAAGATGCGGAAGGTCTGTGTCCCGATCGGCTTCCCCGTCGCGGACACGACCTCGGCGCGCACGCATGCGTTCCAGCCCGCGCCGCGCACCTCACGGTGCGGCTGGGCGACCCGCACGTTGCGGGGCTGTGAGGTGTTGACGAACACGAAATCCATCTTCTCGTGCACCAGGCGTTTGACGTCCGGTGGCGCCTCCGGCGGAGGCCGCTCGGCCTCCTTGAGCCGCATGAATTCGGGCACCGGCGAGCGGACATCGGCAAAGCCGCACGCCGCCAGCACCAGCGCCGCGCCCGAAAACGCCGAGATATGAACGACCCCCCGCCGCATCCCCTGATGGTATCGCGGCGCGACGGAAAAAGCGCGGCAGGCCGATCAATAATTGCTGATCGTTAACCCAGCCTCGAGCAACGTTTCCTTTGCCATTGTCGAGTTGCGCAGTAAGTTTCCGGCGGACACGACGGGGAAGCTTCCGATGAAAACGTTGACGGTAGGGGCGATGGTGCTGGCTTTGGCGGCTGCGCCCGCCTACGCCCAGGCGAGGCGGCCCCATGACGACGGCAAAAAGGCCGAGCAGAAGAAGCCGCAGGTCGACGAGAAGGCCTATAACGAGGCGCTCAAGCGCATCCCCGAGCCCAAGGAAAAATACGATCCCTGGAGCGGCGCGCGGCCGGACAAGCCTGCGAAGTAGCCGGGTCGCCACCAAACGGATCAATCGCATGCGACGCTTCGCCGGTTTGCTGACCCTCGTTGCGCTTGCTGCGAGCCCTGCGGCGGCCTGGGACTATTGGGGCGGCGATGCCGGTGGCACGCGTTTCTCGAAGCTCGACCAGATCACGCCCGCCAATGTCGATCGTCTCGTCCGTGCCTGGGACTATCGCACCGGCGACCTCGCAAGCCGCCCGCCGGAGGCGATGAAGCGCACCAAGTTCGAGGCGACGCCCCTGTTCGTCGAGGACAGCTTGATCGTCTGCTCGCCGTTCAACGAGGTGATCGCGCTCGATCCCGGCACGGGTGCGCAGAAATGGCGCTTCGATCCGAAGATATCGAACGCCCAGCGCCCGGCAAATCGCTTCAACTGCCGCGGCGTGGCGCATTGGGTGGACGATCGCGCCGCCGAGGCCGCGGCCTGCCGCAGCCGCATCTTCATGGGCACCAACGACGCCCGCCTGATCGCGCTCGATGCGAAGACCGGCGCCCCCTGCGCCGATTTCGGCAATAACGGCCAGGTGAAAATCGACATCGGCAAGGACCTGCTCTGGCCCGGTGAATTCCAGATCACTTCGGCGCCGACAGTCACCCGCGGCGTGGTCGTGGTCGGCTCGGCGATCGCGGACAATGTCCGTATCGAGGCGCCGCTCGGCACCGTGCGCGCGTTCGATGCCAGGAACGGCAAGGCGCGCTGGAGCTTCGATCCGCTTGTGCATGACGGCATCGATGCCGGTCATGCCAATGTCTGGGCGCCGATGTCGGCGGACGAGGAGCGCGGACTGCTGTTCCTGCCGACGACCTCGCCGAGCGCGGACTTCTGGGGCGGCAAGCGGCCCGGCAACAACGAGCACGCCAATTCCGTCGTTGCGCTCAGAAGCGAGACCGGCGAGCTCGCCTGGTCGTTCCAGACCGTGCACCACGACGTCTGGGACTATGACCTGCCGGCGCAGCCGACGCTGGCGCGCATCGACACCGGCGAGGGCATGCGCGACGTCGTGATCCAGCCGACCAAGCAGGGCTTTGTGTTCGTGCTCGACCGCGACACCGGCAAGCCGGTATGGCCGGTCGAGGAGCGCGCCGTTGCCGCAGGGCGGCGCCGAGGGCGAGACGCTGTCGCCGACCCAGCCGTTTCCGACCCATGTGCCGGCATTGATGCCCCAGCAATTCTCGTCCGACGATATCTTCCACTTTCCGCCTGTCATCGGCAGCCCGTCCTGCAGGGAGCAACTTGCGGGCTTGCGCAATGACGGGCTGTACACGCCGCCATCGACGCAGGGCACGCTGATCTTTCCGATGACGGGCGGCGGCGTGAACTGGGGCGGCGCGGCGTTCGATCCGGTCCATCAAATTCTTTACGCCAACACCAGTTACGCCATTCACATCGTCAAGCTGATGCCCTCGTCGGAGGTGGAGGGTTATAACCCGCCGCCCGGCCATGATTTCGGCCGGCAGCGTGGCGCGCCTTTCGCGATGACGCGCGTGGTTGCGATGTCGAAGCTGGGCCTGCTCTGCAACAAGCCGCCCTGGGGCGAGATGGTCGCGGTCGACTTGAAGGCCGGCAAAGTGCTGTGGAGGTCTACGGTCGGCACCTCAGAAGACAAGGCTCCGCTCGGGCTCGCTTTCAATTGGGGTACGCCGCTGGTCAATGGCGTTGCGATCACCGCGGGCGGCGTGGTCTTTACCGGCGCGATGGACGCATACTTGCGCGCCTTCGATGCGAAGTCGGGCGCAGAGCTGTGGCAGGGCAGGCTGCCGGTGCCGGGCGTCGCCAATCCCATGACCTATCTCTGGAAGGGCGAGCAATATGTCGCGATCGCGGCCGGCGGCCATTCCGAGGCCGGCACCTCGATCGGCGACAGCGTGGTGGCGTTTCGCCTGGCGCGCGCGGGCGAGTCACCGTCGCTGTGGTCGCGCACCATCGACCGGCCCGGCGGACGTTTTGCGAGCGGCGCAATCGCGGCATTTGCGCTGCTGCTGTTGATCGTGATCGCACTGTGGCGCTGGCGGCGACGACGCAAGCGCAGCGCTGCACGCGCATGATCCGGAAAAGTGGGCACCGGTTTTCCCTCGCGACAAACGCATAGCGTTTGCGCGGAGATCATGCGCAAACAAGCGAGCCTAGTCGAAGGCGACGCCGACCCGGCGGTCGTTGCACCACACCGGGTGGCAGCGGCGCGTGAAGCCATCGCGGTCGATCACCAGCATGAAGGACGGCGGCAGGCCGAGCGCGTTGGGCACGTCGAGGCCGGCGCCGGTGTCGGACAGGTTGCGAACGGTGCAGGCGACGTCCTCGCCGCCGAACGCGATCCTCGCGCCCTTCAGCACTTTCCGTCGCTGCGATTGGCGTCTCTCGGTCATGACACAAATCCGGATTATTTGATTAGACATAGCAGCGTCCGATTACGGACGGCTGAATCCGATTGTCCCGCTGGCGATACACGCATTCATCTTGCGTTTACCAATCCGGAAACGGTGCGGGAACTCAGGACAGCATCGCGAAGGCGCTCGAGACCATCGCGACCGGCTTGTTGTCGGCGGCGGACAGCAGCGTGACGCGGCCGAAGCTCATGGTGCGCCCGCGCCTGATCACGCGGGCATCCGCCAGCACGTCCGAGGACATCACCGCGCGCATGAAATGCGTGGTCTGGTCGACGGTCGTCATCGGACGATAGCCGCGGTTGGCGGCAAGATTGGCGATCACCATCGCGGTGTCGGCAAACGCCATCAGCGCCTGGCCGCAGACCATGCCGCCGTTGCGGCATAGCCGCTCGGAGAACGGCATGCGCAGGATCGCGCCGGGCTGCCAGTTGGCGCTGTCGGCCGGCGGATCGGCGTCGATGCCTTCGATCGACAAATTGAGATCCTTGACCCAATCGGCGAACACGTCGCCCAGCACCCGCCGCGCCTCGTCGATCCCGCCGAAGGTGTCGCCTGACTGCTGCTGCATGAAGGCTTCCTTGCCGCGATTTAATGTTGGCCCATTGTAGAATGGGTTTTCCCGAAAGGAACCCTCGTTCCCGCCTGCTTGAAATACCCCGGTGCGAAGCCGTATGATGCGGGACGGGGTGGTGGACCATGTTGCGTCGTGCGGCTGTTATCATCGGCTTGATCGCCTTGGGCCTTGCGCTTGGTGGCTGCACCAAATGCGGTCCGATCTGGGACGACTGGATGGCGCCGGCGAAAGCGTGCAAGTCGGATCGCCTGTGAGGTTCGCGGCCAATACGAGAATGAGGGAGCACTCCATGCGGGTTCTTGGTGTGGCGGCGATGGCCGCATTGCTGACACTGGCGGCCGCTCCGGCGCGCGCGCAAATGAGCGGCGGCGGATCCGAAGGACCGCACGTCAACCTGCTTTCGGATGTGCCGAGCAAGACGCCGGAAGAACGGGACGCGGAGGCGGAGCGAGACAGGAAGTACAAGGATTCGCTGCGGAAGATTCCGGACGCCAAGGCCTCCAACGATCCCTGGGGCAGCGTGCGCAGTGATGCGCCCAAGACGGCGACGACGAAGGCGCCGGCCGCCGCCAAGGCGAAGACCAAGACCGGCAGCACCCAGAACTGACGCTTTTTGGGTTTCGTCATTGCGAGGAGCGCAGCGACGAAGCAATCCATAGCGCCGCAAGCGGGTCGATGGATTGCTTCGCTTCGCTCGCAATGACGACGGTGGGCGTTGAGAGTCAGAGTGCAATACCCATCTCAGTCGATCATGTACGGAGTTGCAACATGGTTGCCCGTCCGCGGGATATTGCCGACCGGCTGGCGCAGCGGAAGGCGCGTGACGACGGCTTCCTGCGCGAGACCTTTACGCTGCCGCGCGATGCGGCGCGGCTGAAGGCGCGTGATTTTCTCACCCGCTACCCCAAGGCCGGCTACATGAGTTCGGTGGAGAGCTGGCGGGAACTGCCCGGCGGCGACATCGAGTTCACCATGCGGCGGTTGCGCAGCGCCGACTGAGGTTCCCAAGGGACCGCTCTCGCTCCCCAAATGGCTAGAATTGTTAACTTTTCGCGCTAAGGGGGTATTCAAGTATTTCGCGTTACCTTCGCGACCGAGGGTAGCGATGGCAAGACAGGGCAAGGACCGTGGCGGGCGCAAGCATGTGCGGGTCAATCTGCGCAAGCCGGGATTCGTGATTCCGGCGCCCGACGCCCCATGGATCGAATGCACCATCGTCGACGTCTCCGAAAAGGGCGTCAGCCTGGACGTCGGCTCGCTGCCGGTGCCGAAACTGTTCGGGCTCGCCTTCACCGCCACCGGGGAAGTCCTGAGGGTCTGCTCGCTGATCTGGCGCAACGGCGAGATGATTGGCGCCGAGTTTCTCACCGCCAAGGAGCTGCGTGCGGAAGCCGCTTCTCCCACCGACGCGGCCAAGAAGAAAGTGACGGCCGCCGGGAAGGCGTCCGCTGCGCCCGGTTCGAGCGGCTGGATATCGCCGGCCGTCTCGCGCGAGCGGCGCTAAGGCATGATCCGGAAAAGTGTGCAGCGGTTTTCCCTCGCGACAAACGCGGAACGCGTTTGCGCGGAGATCATGCCCAAACAAGAACCTAAAGCGCGATGATGATTCATCCTGATCTCATCGCGCTTTAGCGAGCGCGCACCTTCGGCTCCTGCCCGGGCGACTCCGACACGATGCGGATGCGGAACACCGGCTCCTTCGATTCATCCAGCAGTTCGAGCTGCCACTCGGAATTTTCCGTCAATTTGCGCAGGATGCCGCCGGCCATGTCGGCGCAGACATTGGTCATCTCTTTCCAGGCCGCGCCATGATCGGGGCATTCGGTGCCCTGGTCTGAGGCGCCCGTGTAGCGGCCGTTGCGGATACGAAAATAATACTGCGGCATGCGCGAAGTGGAGGCGCAACGCGGTGCGATGGCAACTCCGGTTAAATACGGACGGGACAGCAAAAGCCCTTTGTCGATGCATGATCTTCGCGCAAACCCGTTCCGCGTTCGTCGCGAGGGAAAACCGCCGCGCATTTTGCGCGAGCGCGGCTTCCGGCTCCGTCATGCGCTATTCGAATATTTTTTCCGGCGCGGCCGTGAGGCGATAGGCGATATCAGTCGAGCCGTCGGAGACTTCGAGCAGATGGCTGCGATGTCCGGTCCCGAACGCGATCACAAGCGTTGCGCCGATGTCTCGCTCTCGACATCGGGCGCCGCCAGACTCGCGTCAGGCCGCTTGTCGGCATCGACCTGGGCTTTGAGATCGGCGGCGCGCTCGATAAGGGAGGCGGCGAGCGCCGGATTTGACGTGAGCCTTGCGAACTGGAGCAGCGTGGCCGCCTGCCGCGTGAAATAGCGTTTACCCAACACGATGATGCACCCCGACTGAATTCCCGGCACACACATCACGCGGGAACAGGTGATTCCGTTCCGCCGCTCGAGTCTAAAATTGCACAGAGCGCGAGGGTTCCCGCGCGCCGCGCGCTCTCGCCGCGAGTGCCCTGTGTCGTGAGCGCAACGGCCGCCAAGTTCCACTCTGCGAAACCGCGCTTTTGACTCCACAACGGCGCACGCCTGCGCAAGGTTGCTCGGGCATCCCGGGGGCAGGGGGTGGCTATTTGGATCTCGGAACCATTTTCCCCGGAGAGGCCGTCGGCATCGCGCCGGCGGCCTTTTTGCGAATGTTGGAATGAAGGACCACTGGAAAATATTGATTCTAGTGGAGCTTTGGATTTGACGTTCGCGTAGGCGTTCCTCGGCAGGCGGGTGGCGAACGTCAAATCCGCTCCACCAGGCCGGCGGCCTTTTTGCCTTCGCGAAAGCCCGGAGATCGTACGCGGCGCGTTCTCCGCGCCGGGAACTCTGTTCTCGGCCGGAGAACTACGGAAGTCGGGCAAATGGCTTGGTGCGCGGCCTCCGCATCAGCCACGCGCAGGAAAAACGAATAAAGAGCAATAGTGCGAGCAGCCCGAACAGCGCCGCGGCCACCATGATCATGTCGTGCCTCTCGAATCGAGCAGCAGCGCCGTCACGATTAGCAGTTTTTTACAGCCGGAGTAGCGAACGGGATGTCGCAGATGGTGTAGGAAATTGGTCGAGCACGCCGAGTTCCCGGTTCCATTCCCTGGCCGTGCGCCTTCGAGGCTTACCCCTATGACATTCAGTGCCCGGACGACCCTCATGATTGCGATCTCGGCCGTCGTGGTCTGCGGCGGGCTGGCGTGGCTGAAACGGGCCACCGAAATCACGCCCCGGGGTTCGCTGGTCGTCACGCTGTATCCGCCTTACCCCCACGAGGCGGGAATGGCTTGGCAGGCCGCGAAGCACATGTTGCCCTTCGATATCAAGGCGCTCTCGCCCTACGCCGACGACCCAGCCGCCGAAATCGGTCACTCGCCCGTCATGATCTATGAGGACGGCAAGCCGCTCGGGCCGCCCCACAGCAACTTTCGCGACATCAGCACGCTCGGCCAGGGCCGGTTTACCTACTGGATCGGGCAGGGTTTGATCTTCTCGAGCAGCGACGGCAGCGATCCGAATCACAATGGACGGCGCTACTGGGCCGTCGTTCCCTGATCGGGGCCGGCGAAACGCGAATACACTGGCCTCAATCCCTGTTGCCGGTGTCGTATTTGAGCAGATACCACGCGCCGATACGCAACGACGTGACGATCAACGCTACTACCAGAACCGAGGTAAGGAGCCAGATCATGCGAATCTCCTGCGTGTGCGGAGATTCTAGCACTACCTCGCGAGGCTTTGAATCCCGTCGCAGCGACAAATCCGCTCCGGCGGAGCTAACGCACCCAAGCGTGCATCGCCGGTCGCGTCACGGCGCGATCTGGATCGCGGTTCCCTCGGAAACAGGATGATCCGTCTCGCTCGACCTGGCCGTGCCATCATCCGCAGATGCTCCGGATCACGCCTCGGCTGGCGGCCTCTTTCATCAGGCAGGCTCGCCGTCCTGGCCGGGCATCGGCGATGGCGGCCTTACTCCGTTGGCGCGGCTGGAGGCGCGGCGTTCAGCAGGTTGGACGACCGCGATGACGAGCTGCGCCGGCGCAAATGGTTTGGCGAGCAAGATGCTGTTGGGCACGCCCCTCGACGCCCATTCGTCCGCCGCAGCGCCGGTCATGTAAACAACAGGGAAGGCGGGATCGATCTCCCGAGCGGCGCGGCCGACATCCCATCCGTCGAGCTTGCCCGCCAGATTGATGTCTGTGACCAGGGCGCGATATCTGGTGGGGTTGCCCTTCAAAAGGGTGATGGCCTCTTCGCCGGTCGCCGCAATGGCGATTTCAAAGCCGCCCTCGGTCAGGGCTTCTTCGACCACGCCTTGCACCAGCTGGTCATCTTCGGCGACCAGCACGACTGGTAAAGCTTGCACGCCCGTATTCCCCGCCATGGCCCGCACCGTTGCCGGCCCCATGACACTACGCAGAGGGGGAATATTGGTTGCGCGTCCATATGTCCAAAAGTGAACTTATCGGGAGGGGCCGTCCCGGGCTACTTCGGCGGCTGCAGTCCGGGGGAGTTGGCCCACTCGTCCAGATGGGCAGCGACATCGGCCTGACTTGCTCTCTGGAGCTGGGCTTCGCGTTCTGGACCAGGTGGAAGCTTTTTGGCCTGTTCGCGAACCTGATTGGCCCACGCGGCGAGTCGGTCTCGAAGGGATATGTTTTGCTTGAAGCGGCGTCGGTGCTGCATGACAAAACCTCTGACTTGCTACGGGTCCTACGCCGTAGGGTTCATTCGCACTTCCAATTCTAATATGCCGTCGCCCGGCGATCTGTTCCCTAGTGAACAGAAATCGGGTGAGGACACTGAAAAATTTGAATTGGGACACAGGCGGTCAGAATACAGGCCAGCACCCCGGTGCTGGCCTAATGACCGCATCGTAGGTCACTTGAAAGCACCTACGAGCCCGACAAAGACGACGGGAAGGGCCTGTAACAAGAGGCCGCCAACTGAGGCGGCCTTACTCCGACCCTTCCAGGGTATGGGCATCTTGCCAAGTCTTGTTTCGGAAAAGCCTGCGCAGGGACACGGCGATCTGCCGGCGTTGATTCCGTTCGGGTCCGGGCGGCACGGCCCGAGCAGCTCGAAGCATGTCGCGGCGCAACTCCACAAAATACGCCATGGGGTAGCGGGTGTCGGTTCGAATCCGTTGAACTGCTGGCATGATGCCCGTTCCCTTGAATCAGCAGGGGTCCAGATTGGAGCGGCGGTCGGCTCTGCGCTGTTCACTTTTGCTCACTTCATGGAAATTCATGAATTGAGACGCGCTCCTCAATTCCGCAGGGCGAAACAGGCCACCCTCAAATTCAACTTAGGCCACTAGCGATGGAAACAAGCCAGCACCAAAAAGGCGGTCGCCCGGTCCGAACCGAAAGGGGAGGCCGACCGAGGCGGCCTTACGGCGACCTTGCCGCCGCTCGAAAGGCGAACATCGCTCCGACCAAGGCCGGCATGCCGAAAAACATCCAAATTCCAGAGGCGACCGGTCCAACCATCCGAGCCCACCCTCAAAGCAGCCGCAAAGCCATTGCGCAGGAGTGCCGACAGTTCGGCTTTACCTGTGGTGACTATGCCGGTGTGGTGCGTCCCCGAAAGCAGACATCAAGCCGAACGATCGCCATGTGCGCTTTGTGTCAGCGACGGAAGTCGCAAGGCTATTCGATCACC
This sequence comes from uncultured Alphaproteobacteria bacterium, assembly GCA_963795365.1. Classification (GTDB taxonomy): domain Bacteria; phylum Pseudomonadota; class Alphaproteobacteria; order Rhizobiales; family Xanthobacteraceae; genus Bradyrhizobium. The sequence continues at coordinate 90,862 of CAWCHW010000031.1, read as the reverse complement.
TCGTCCGCGCGGACGAGCAGCGTCTGGGGAACATCCAGACCGAGCGCTTTGGCCGTCTTCAAATTGATGACCAACTCGAATTTGGTCGGCGCTTGTACCGGCAGATCGCCCGGTCGGGCCCCCTTCAAAATCCGGTCGACATAGAAGGCCGATCGTCGCACCTGATCGAATATGTTGATCCCATAACTCAACAGCCCGCCCGCCTGAGCGTAACTGCGAAACGGATAAATCGTGGGGTGATGTTGTTTTGCGGCCAATTCAAAGATCAACGAAAGAGCGTTGCCCCCGAAGATGGGATCGGGGAGCACAACCAGGCCAGTACTTGGCTCGCCGTCGAAAGCACCGATCGCCGCCCGGATCTCGGGGCCTTCGTGCACGGGGCAATCGACGACCTTCATCCCGCTCGAAGCAGCGTTGTCCTCAATATTTCGCAGAATTCTCAATTGCGTCCCAGCGAACCTGAGAACGCCGACTTGGATCAGATGCGGCGCTATCTCCTTGAGCGTCTGCAGCCATTTCCCGCCTATGGAAGGCTCGAAGTTTGCAAGCCCCGTCATGTTACCGCCTGGTCTGGCAAGGTTCGCGACGATGCCGACACCTTCCGGATCGGAAATCCCGACAAAAACCACCGGGATCGAATTCGTCGCCTCCCGTACGGCATTCAGGACCGACGTTCCCCGAGCAACGATGACATCCGGTGCCGAGGCCACAAGCTCAGTCACGACTGTTCGCATTTGGGAAGAATCCGCCCACAAATAGACGATGTGGATATTGCGCCCCTCGACCCAACCAAACTCGGAGCAACCAGAACTCAAACGCTCTGATGCCACGCCGTGTTTCCTCGTCGCTCGTCGACGCAGACCCGACGACGACGACGGTGGGATAGCGAGCCTTCTGCTGTCCGTGCGCCGCAAGCGGCCACGCTGCGGCGCCTCCAATCAAGCCAATGAACTGGCGCCGACGCATTTTGACTCACCGAGAACATCTGTACGTAATTTCCGGACCATAGCAGTCTCGATCGTACCGGTCAGGCTCCGACACGATAAATGTTTGGAATTGTGGGAGTCCGTTCCGGGAGTGCCGCTGCGACACGAGGGCGCAAAACACGGCCGCCTGTTTTGCCCGACGAGTTAAGTTTGCTTCGCAAAAATAATTCTCTTTCCGAAAGCAAGAAATTATGATTTAACGAAGTCGTCCCGCGCTCGCCAAAGAGGCGCTTCGCGGTCGTCACGAAACGTGGCGCGGGATGCGATGGACGCGATCGTGCCGCAAGACGTGCGGCGCGGCTCGCGTACGGTCAAGCCGTGTGGTTCTGGCTCCCCGATGCTGGAGTCAAGTTTGCGGGATGCTTTCCGCAGGCGATGGTGGCTAACAAGCCCGGTACACCAGGAAGAGCGCGGAGCAGCCGTAAAGCCATTGCGCAGGGAGTGCCGGATGTTTCGGCCTGCCTGTACCGACTTGTGGGCACCTTTCCTTTTCAGCCCACAAGGCCTGCGGGTGCGGCCAGCGCCCGGCATTCCCTGCGCCCTCTGTTTTCCGGAGGGACACCGAATGGCAAAACTCGGACGCGAAATCGCGCCGCGGGAATGCGAAGATGTGGCTGATCGCGGTAGTGGCGCGGCTGTGACGACGTTCTGGAATGAAAGAGGCCGCCAACTGAAGGCGGCCCTACTTCTTGGATCACCTCACCAATTGAACCGACTTTGAGCAAAGGCCACGCCCTCGGAACGGGCCATCAATGTAAACCGAATTAGGACAGTCCGATTAGGACACTAGGGGTTGAATACGGACAATACCCCGCCGCTGGTACTGGCCGGAACCGGCCACTCGCGATTTGAGGTCGGCTTTCCACTACGGGATGTCAAAATGAAAGAGGCCGCCAACTGAGGCGGCCTTAAGCGGCCCGTCGCCTAGGTGCTGATAGCTTGTCCGGCGGCACTATGGTCGGTTTGACTTTAATTTCTGTTCTGCCGGTTCGGCCGCAATTGGAGCACTGGAATAAATGCGTAATTGTGTCAGCCGACACCAGCGTGGATCGCGTCCACTTCATCTCGATTAGGCAGTTTGGACAGATCGGTGGCTCCAACTGATCCAGTGAACGCTTGAGTTTATCCACCATTCTATGGGGCTTTTTTTCGAGTGCTCGGTACCGGGATAATGTGGCATGTCGGAACCGGGACAGAAAGTTCACTAGTGAACACAACTCAAAATAAGCCACTGCATTTTTCAAGCTAGGCCACCAGCGATGGACACCGGCCAGCAGCCCAATCCCGGTACTGGCCGAAATAGGCCACTCGCGGATATCTAAAACAGGCCTTGGCGGAATGTTGTCTCAGATGAGAATGGATCACGATTACGCTCAATAACGTCCCGGATGCGCCCGCCTTTTGGAGCGGGCGCATCGTCGGGACGGGTGGCAGAGCGGTCATTGCAAGCGACTTACAGTCGCCCGTGGAGCCACGCTCCATCGTCGGTTCGAATCCGACCCCGTCCGTTGAATTAAAATTGAAACGAAAGAGGCCGCCAACTGCGGCGGCCTCTAAGTCGAGCAAACAGAAATCTCACTTGGGGGACGTTTGAACAGGGCCAAGTAGCTGGCCACTGCCGGAGAATACCCCCCCTTCCACCTTGCCATCCTTCGTCTCGCCCACCGCGAGGGTGAGGCCGAGGACGTTGACTTCGGCGTAGCCCTTGAAGTTGTCCCCACCGGTTACCGCGTCGAGTTCGTCGAGGCCCAACTCTACATTTTTGGGTTCGCCAGGTACCTTGGTCGGGTCGGCCATGTTCATGCCTCCAGTGAAAACCATCCATTGGAAGGTAGTTGAAATCATATTCGGACGCCACCACGGTGCAAAAGAACATATTGCGAACTGAGAACAAATAGGGTACATTGTTCCCATCAGAGCCGGCTTCGCCCAACCGTTTGTCGCCCTAGCGAATCCCCGCCATAAGGAGCACGACCCTATGTCCGCTACCACCGCGCTACGTATCGTTGAAGGTTCATCCATGGATAAGAGCAAGGCGCTGTCGGCCGCGCTGTCCCAGATCGAGCGCCAGTTCGGCAAGGGCTCGGTGATGAAGCTCGGCAAGAACGACCGCTCCATGGACGTGGAGACGATCTCGTCGGGTTCGCTCGGGCTCGACATTGCGCTCGGCGTCGGCGGCCTGCCGAGGGGGCGGGTGGTGGAGATTTACGGGCCGGAATCCTCAGGCAAGACCACGCTGGCGCTGCACACGGTGGCCGAAGGCCAGAAGAAGGGCGGCATCTGCGCCTTCATCGATGCCGAGCACGCGCTCGACCCGGTCTATGCCCGCAAGCTCGGGGTCAATATCGACGAGCTCCTGATCTCGCAGCCCGACACCGGCGAGCAGGCGCTGGAAATCTGCGACACGCTGGTGCGCTCCGGCGCGGTCGATGTTCTCGTGATCGATTCGGTGGCGGCGCTGGTGCCGCGCGCCGAGCTCGAGGGCGAGATGGGCGACGCGCTGCCCGGCCTGCAGGCGCGGCTGATGAGCCAGGCGCTGCGGAAACTCACCGCCTCGATCAACAAGTCCAACACCATGGTGATCTTCATCAACCAGATCCGGATGAAGATCGGCGTGATGTACGGCTCGCCGGAAACCACCACCGGCGGCAATGCGCTGAAATTCTACGCCTCCGTCCGCCTCGACATCCGCCGCATCGGCGCCATCAAGGAGCGCGACGAGGTGGTCGGCAACACCACCCGCGTGAAAGTGGTGAAGAACAAGCTGGCGCCGCCGTTCAAGCAGGTCGAGTTCGACATCATGTATGGCGAGGGCGTCTCCAAGATGGGCGAGATCCTCGACCTCGGCGTCAAGGCCGGCATCGTCGAGAAGTCCGGCGCCTGGTTCTCCTATGACAGCCAGCGGCTCGGCCAGGGCCGCGAGAACTCCAAGGCGTTCCTGAAGGCCAATCCCGACATGACTGCCAAGATCGAGGCCTCGATCCGCCAGAACTCCGGCCTGATCGCCGAGCAGATTCTGGCCGGCGCCCCCGAGCGCGACGCCGACGGCGAGGAGCCGGCGGACGAATAGCGCATGATCCGGAAAAGTGTGAAGCGGTTTTCCGACAAGATCATGCGCCAAAAATAGCGCCGCGTGGTGTCGGGCGGCCGAGGCGTCGCTCGGTCGCGACTGGCATGATGCGGTACACGGGCGGAGCCGTCGTCCCCCGAGGGGCGGCGGCTCTCCGGTGTCAGTTTTTTGTTGATTTGTTTTATGCGTAGGCCGCGGGGAGCGCATGAAGCCCTTGGTCCTGACCAGCTGGTTGATCGCCGACTTCATCAAATCGGGCTTCGCCGATCTCGCGATCCATTTCTTCTATCGGTTCATCTTGGGACCGTTGCCGCCGACGGCCGAAGTCGCGGCCTATTTGGGTCCGCGCGCGCCCGAGCAGCATTCAGGAACCCATTGGTCGGCTTTTGCTTACGGCTGGGAACGCAGCCAAGGCAAAGCTCGCCGAAATCTCGGCTTGGCTGAATTCTGTCTGCACTACGAGACGGTCGAACTCTGGTTTGACACGCGCCCGTACGCTCAGTTGCAACTGATCTGGCTGCTCGATTATTTCAGCGCCTACCCCGATATCTTGGCCAGGCTGAAGCTGCGCATGCTGAATCAAGACCTGATCGAGATCGAGAGATTGGGGGACAAGCTGCCCTGGGTTGTTGACGTCAGCGAGACGGACCTCTCGACGGCGAGCGCAGCCTGGCAGGCTTATTGCGCGGCGACCCCGGAATCCTGTTCCAATCTGCTTGAGAAGGATTTGAGCGCATTTCCGTTGCTCAAGCCGGCCTTGCGCGATCTGCTTGACGAACTCCCGTCTCGGACGACCGGTCTGGGTGCGACCGAGATGCGGATGTTGGAGTTGATTGGACGAGGTTACGCGAGCATCAACCCGCTCTTCCATCGTCAGGAATTGCGTCAGACCCGCGTCTTCAACGAGACTGAACACGGCTACCTGCTTGATGGACTCGCCTTCGGTCCGAAACCGGCGATCGCCGGGCTTGCTGAAGAGCTGCGAACGATCAGACGGGACAATCTGCGGGACCGGCATAAGGCTCTGCTGCGCAGCCGACTGTCGCTCACCGACTTCGGCAAGGCCGTCGTCGCCCACAAGGAAGATTTCAGTCGGCACAATCCGATCGACCGCTGGTGGGGCGGCACGCACCTGACCAATGATCGCCTGTGGCGCTATGCTCCCCTGCTGACGAAGCCGTAGGCTGGAGATGCGTTGGCGCGATACCCGCTCTACGAAGTCACTCCGCCGCCTGTGCGTAATCCGCCACCGGCGGACAGGAGCAGACCAGATTGCGGTCGCCATAGACATTGTCGACCCGCCCGACCGGGCACCAGTATTTGTCCGTACGCGAGACACCGTCGGGGAAGCAGCCCTCGGCTCTGGTATAGGCTCGAGCTCCATCATCGTCGGCGATGTCGTGCACGGTGTGCGGGGCATGGCGCAGCGGCGAGGCCGCGATCTCAAAGCGGCCGCCTTCGATCTCGGCGATCTCCTTGCGGATCGCGATCATGGCCTCGCAGAAGCGATCCAGCTCCGCCCTGGATTCCGATTCGGTCGGCTCGATCATCAAGGTGCCCGGCACCGGAAAACTCATGGTCGGGGCATGGAAGCCGTAATCGATCAGGCGCTTGGCAATATCGTCGACGGTGACGCCGCATGTGGTCTTCAAGGGCCTGGGATCGACGATGCACTCATGCGCGACCCGGCCTTTGTGATTGCGATAGAGCACCGGGAAATGCGCATCGAGCCGTGCTGCGATGTAATTGGCGTTGAGGATCGCGACCTCGGTGGCACGCCGCAATCCTTCGCCGCCCATCATCAGGATGTAGATGTAGGAGATGGTCAGGATCGATGCCGAGCCCGATGGAGCCGCCGAGACCGGGCCGACCGCATGCGGCGTTCCGCCGTCGGTCGCGGGATGGCAATCTCAGGTGACTTGGGAGGAACGGCGCAAGATGCGCCTTGACGCCGATCGGGCCCATGCCGGGGCCGCCGCCGCCATGCGGAATGCAGAAGGTCTTGTGCAGGTTGAGATGGCTGACATCGGCGCCGTAGTCGCCGGGCCGCGACAGCCCCACCTGTGCATTGAGGTTGGCGCCGTCGAGATAGACCTGGCCGCCATGCGCATGCACGACGTCGCAGATGTCGCGAATGTGCTCCTCGAACACGCCATGGGTCGAGGGATAGGTGATCATGATGCCTGCGAGATTTTTCGAATGCGCCTGCGCCTTCGCGCGCAGATCGTTCACGTCGACATTGCCGCCTCTGTCGCAGGCGACCACCACCACGTCCATGCCGACCATGCTGGCGGACGCCGGATTGGTGCCATGTGCGGAGGAGGGGATCAGGCACACCTTGCGGTGCGCCTTCGCCGCGCGAGGCATGGTAAGCGCGGATGGCAAGAAGCCCGGCATATTCGCCCTGCGCGCCCGAGTTCGGCTGCAGCGACACCGCGTCGTAGCCGGTGATGTCGCAGAGCCATTTTTCCAGCCGCTTGAACAGCGCGTGGTAGCCGCGCGCCTGCTCGCGCGGCGCAAACGGATGCAAGGCCGCGAACGCCGGCCAGGTCAGCGGGATCATCTCCGATGTCGCGTTCAGCTTCATGGTGCAGGAGCCCAGCGGGATCATGGCGCGGTCGAGCGCGAGGTCGCGGTCACTGAGCTTGCGCATGTAGCGCAGCATCTCGGTCTCCGAGCGATGCGCATGGAAGACGGGATGGGTGAGGAAGCGGCCGGCGCGCTTCAATTCCGCCGGCAGTGCCGCGCGAGCGCTTGCTTCAATCTCGGCATAGGAAAGCTTGCCGCCGAAGGCGCGCCACACCGCCTCGACGATGTCAGGCGTGGTGGTCTCGTCCAGCGCGATCCGCAGCGTGCTGCCGCCGATGCCGAGATTGATCCTCTCGCTGCGCGCCCGCGCGACGATGCCGTCGCGTTGGCCGCCGGCGTCGACCGTCACCGTGTCGAAGAACGCGTCGCTTGCAAGCGTAAAGCCGAGCTGGCGCAGGCCGGCCGCCAGCACGGCTGTGCGCCGATGCACCTTGCGCGCGATCGCGGTCAGGCCCTCGGGGCCGTGATAGACCGCATACATGGATGCGATCACGGCGAGCAGCACCTGCGCGGTGCAGATGTTGGAGGTCGCCTTCTCGCGGCGGATGTGCTGCTCACGGGTCTGCAGCGCCAGCCGGTAGGCGGGCTGGCCCCTGGAGTCCACCGACAGCCCGACGATGCGGCCGGGCAGCGCGCGTTTGTACGCATCGCGCACCGCCATATAGGCCGCATGCGGGCCGCCGTAACCCATCGGCACGCCGAATCGTTGCGCCGAGCCGATGGCGATATCGGCGCCGAGCTCGCCGGGCGAAGCCAGCAAGGTCAGCGCCAGCAGGTCGGCCGCGACGATGGCCAGCGCGCCTTTTTCGCGCAGCGTCGCGATCGCGGGTCTGATGTCGCGCACCGCGCCGGAGGAAGCCGGATATTGCAGCAGGCCGCCGAACACGTCCGCCTTGGCGAGATCGGCACTGATATCGCCGACGATGAGCGTCCAGCCCAGCGGCTCGGCGCGGGTGCGCAGCACCGCAAGCGTCTGCGGATGCACCTCGCGGTCGACAAAGAACGCCTTGGTCTTCGCAGCCGCGGAGCGCTCGGCCAGCGCCATCGCCTCCGCGGCGGCGGTCGCTTCATCCAGCAGCGAGGCATTGGCGACGTCGAGCCCGGTGAGATCCGATATCATGGTCTGGAAGTTGAACAGCGCTTCCAGCCGGCCCTGGCTGATTTCGGGCTGGTAGGGCGTATACGCCGTGTACCAGGCCGGGTTCTCCAGGATGTTGCGCTGGATCACCGCGGGCAGAATCGTGCCGGAATAGCCCTGGCCGATCAGCGAGGTGAAAGTTTCGTTCTGCGCCGCAAGCTCGCTCATATGCGCCAGCGCCTCGGTCTCGCTGAGCGCGCGGCCGAGATCGAGCGGCGCTGTCTGCCGGATCGATGACGGCAGCGTCTCGTCCATCAGCGCATCCAGCGATGTGGCGCCGACCGCCTCCAGCATCGCCTGCACGTCGCGCGGCGAGGGACCGATATGGCGGCGAGCGAAGGAGGTTGCGGCCTCGTCGACCGGCCAAAACGGTGCATTCATCGTCGTCTCCTCGCTCACGCCGTGTGCGCCTTGTAGGCGGCTTCATCCATCAGACCGCCAAGCTCGCCCTTGTCGGCGATCTTCAGCTTGAAGAACCAGGCCTTGCCGCCGGCGTCCGAATTGACCAGCGCCGGCTCGGCCACGACCGCGTCATTGACCTCGACCACCTCGCCGGTAAGCGGCGCGTAGACGTCGGAGGCGGCCTTCACCGATTCGACGATTGCCGCGGCTTCCGCCTTTTTCAGTTTGCGGCCGACCTTCGGCAACTCGACGAACACGACGTCGCCGAGCTGCGACTGCGCGTAGTCGGTGATGCCGATGGTCGCGACATCGCCCTCGATGCGAAGCCATTCGTGATCGGAGGTGAACAGCGTGGTCATGGGTGTCCTTCAGCGCTTGTAGGTGTTGGGAACAAAGGGAGTGGCTGCGACCTTCAGCGGCAGGCGCTGGCCGCGGACTTCTGCAAAGACCTGCGTGCCGACGCTGGTCAGCGCGGCCGGCAGATAGCCCATCGCCACCGGCGCATTCAGGCTGGGCCCAAATCCGCCCGAGGTGACCTTGCCGACCGGAGCAGGCGAGGTGGCGTCAGCGAACAGCTGCGCGCCTTCGCGCACCGGCGCGCGTCCCTCCGCCTTCAGGCCGACGCGGCGCGTGGCCGCGCCCGATTCGAGTTGTCCGAGAATCCTGTCCGCGCCGGCAAAGCCGCCGGCGCGCGCGCCGCCGTTGCGGCGGCTTTTCTGGATCGACCATTCCAGCGCGGCCTCGACCGGCGTGGTCGCGCTGTCGATGTCGTGGCCGCAGAGGCAGAGGCCCGCTTCCAGCCGCAGACTGTCGCGTGCGCCAAGCCCGATCGGCTGCACGTCCTCATCCGTCAAGAGCAGCCGCGCCAGCTGCTCGGCCTGATCGGCCGGTACCGAAATCTCAAACCCGTCCTCGCCGGTGTAGCCCGAGCGCGACACAAAGCAGTCATGGGCAGCGATCTTGCGCGGGCCGGCATCCATGAACTTCATCGCACTGAGGCCGGCGGTGAATTTGTCGAGCACAGCCGCCGCCTTCGGGCCCTGCAGCGCCAACAGGGCACGGTCGGCGAGCGGCTCGATCACGCAGGTGTCGGACAGCTCCTGGCGCAGCAATGCCTCGTCGGCGTCCTTGCAGGCGGCATTGACCACCAGGAACAAAGCCTCGCCGAAATTCGCGACCATGAGATCGTCGAGGATGCCGCCGGCCTCGTTGGTAAACTGGGCGTAGCGCTGCCGTCCCGGTGCAATCGCGACGATGTCCTGCGGCACCAGCCGTTCCAGCGCCCGCGCCGCGTCGCTGACGTCGCCGGACTTCGCGCGGACGAGCAGCTGGCCCATATGCGAGACGTCGAACAGGCCGGCGGCGGCGCGGGTATGCAGGTGTTCCTTCAAAACGCCGGCGGCGAACTGCACCGGCATCGCGTAGCCGGCGAACGGCACCATCCGGGCAGCCGAGGCGACATGCAAAGCGTAAAGCGGCGTGCGTTTCAGCGGGATATCAGCATCGCGCGCAAGCATCATGGAGCCCTCGCGGTCGCCGGGACCCATCTCCCGAACGAACCATCGAAGCCCCATCTGTCGCTGTGCCTGAGAGTATTATCCCGTCGGCGGACACCGGCAGGGCGAAAGCCCTCGGCGTCTCTTTCCAGATGCTGTCCTCGTCACGCGGTCCTTTTGCCTGAGAGTTTCCGGGGCGGTTGCTCCTTCGGCGCCGGCATTTTGGCCGGTCTCTCCCGACGTGACTGTCTCGAACAGAGGCAAGAGAACACGACGGCACCAAGACTGTCAACGCGCTGGCCCGCGTTCTCAAAAGCTTTAGCGTGCTGCAGCAAGTGCATGATCTCGCTGCACAGTTTCTGGACACTGCGGCTGGGCTTGTCTAAAAGCGTTCCGCCGGAGCAGGGAACCGTTTTCAGGCCCAAAACCGGGAAACCTCCGATTGGATGAACATGAGCGGCGTCAACGAGATCAGGTCGACTTTTCTGAACTTCTTCAAGGACAACGGCCACGAAATCGTGCCGTCCTCGCCGCTGGTGCCGCGCAACGACCCGACGTTGATGTTCACCAATGCCGGCATGGTGCAGTTCAAGAACGTCTTCACCGGCGTCGAGAAGCGGCCCTATCAGCGCGCCACCACCTCGCAGAAATGCGTGCGCGCCGGCGGCAAGCACAACGACCTCGACAATGTCGGCTACACCGCGCGGCATCTCACCTTCTTCGAGATGCTCGGCAACTTCTCGTTCGGCGACTACTTCAAGGATCGCGCGATCGAGCTCGCCTGGACGCTGATCACCAAAGACTTCGGCCTGAAGAAGGACAAGCTGCTCGTCACCATCTATCACGACGACGACGAGGCGGCGGGCCACTGGAAGAAGATCGCGGGCCTGCCGGACGACCGCATCATCCGGATCGCGACCTCGGACAATTTCTGGGCGATGGGCGACACCGGGCCGTGCGGGCCGTGCTCCGAGATCTTCATCGACCGCGGCGAGCACATCTGGGGCGGACCTCCGGGCAGCCCGGAGGAGGACGGCGATCGCTTCCTCGAGTTCTGGAACCTGGTGTTCATGCAGTTCGAGCAGGTGACGAAGGAGGAGCGCCAGCCGCTGCCGCGTCCCTCGATCGACACCGGCATGGGACTGGAGCGCATGGCGGCCATCCTGCAGGGCGTCGACAGCGTGTTCGAGACCGATCTGTTCCGTCATCTGATCGATGCGACCGCGTCCGCGCTGGGGACTGGCCCGCAGGAGCAGACCGTCGCGTCGTTCCGCGTGATCGCCGACCATCTGCGCTCCTCGGCGTTCCTGATCGCCGACGGCGTGCTGCCCTCGAACGAGGGCCGCGGCTATGTGCTGCGCCGGATCATGCGCCGTGCGATGCGCCATGCGCAGCTACTCGGCGCAGAGCAGCCGCTGATGCATCGGCTCGTATGGGCACTCGTACGAGAAATGGGCCAGGCCTATCCGGATCTGGTGCGGGCGGAGAAGCTGATCGAGGAAACGCTGCAGCTCGAGGAGAGCCGGTTCCGCAAGACGCTCGCGCGCGGGCTGTCGATTCTGGACGAGAAGAGCGCCACCCTGAAGAAGGGCGACATGTTCGACGGCGACACCGCGTTTACGCTGTACGACACCTATGGCTTCCCGCTCGATCTCACCCAGGACGCGCTGAAGTCGCGCGGCATCGGCGTCGATATCGCGGCCTTCACCGATGCGATGGACCGCCAGCGCGAGAAGGCGCGCGCCGCCTGGGCCGGCAGCGGCGACACCGCGACGGAAAGCATCTGGTTTCCGCTGCGCGAGAAACTCGGCGCGACCGAGTTCCTCGGCTACGAGACCGAGAGCGCGGAAGGCGTGGTCACGGCGCTGGTCAAGGACGGCAAGGAGGTCGACGGCCTCAAGGCCGGCGAGACTGGAAGTATTGTTCTCAACCAAACCCCGTTCTATGCGGAGTCCGGCGGCCAGGTCGGCGACACCGGCGTGCTCAGCGGCGAGGGCGGCGTCAAGTTCCGCGTGTCAGATACGCAGAAGAAGGTCGGCGATCTCTGGGTGCATCAGGGCACGCTGGAGCAGGGCACGCTGAAGCTCGGCGCGGCGCTGCAGCTCGAGGTCGACCACGAACGGCGCGGCAATATCCGCCGGCACCATTCCGGCACGCACATCCTGCACGAGGCGCTGCGCCAGGTGCTCGGCGATCACATCGCCCAGCGCGGCTCGCTGGTGGCGCCCGACCGGCTGCGGTTCGATTTCGCGCATCCGAAGCCGATTTCGGCGGAGGAGCTGGCGCGCGTCGAGGAGATCGCCAACGACGTCGTGCTCGAGAATGACGAGGTCACGACGCGGCTGATGGCGCTCGACGACGCCCGCGAGGCCGGCGCCCGCGCACTGTTCGGCGAGAAATATGGCGACGAAGTCCGCGTGGTGTCGATGGGCAAGCAGGCGCGCGAGCACGGCCAGAACGCGATGGGCTGGTCGGTCGAGCTCTGCGGCGGGACGCATGTCAGGCGCACCGGCGATGTCGGCCTGATTTCGGTCACCGGCGAAAGCGCGGTGGCGTCAGGCGTGCGCCGCATCGAGGCGCTGACTGGGCGGCACGCGCGCAAGCATGCCAATGACGTGATGGCGCTGGCGAAGGCTGCCGCTGCCGAACTGCGTACCACGCCGGAGGACGTGCCGGCGCGCATCACCGCTTTGATGGACGAGCGCAAGAAGCTCGAGCGCGAGCTGTCGGACGCGCGCAAGAAGCTCGCGATGGGCGGCGGCGCGTCGGCCGGCAACGCTACTGCGGCGAGCGGCGTGCGCGAGGTCGGCAATGTCAAGCTGATGGCGCGCGCAGTCGAAGGCATCGAGATGAAAGATCTGAAGAGCCTCGCCGACGACGGCAAGAAGCAGCTTGGCTCCGGTGTTGTCGCGATCGTCGGCGTCACCGAGGACGGCAAGGCCGGCGTGGTGGTCGGCGTCACGCCGGACCTGACTGCGCGCTTCAACGCGGTCAATCTGGTCCGCGTCGCCTCGGAAGCGCTCGGCGGCAAGGGCGGCGGCGGGCGGCCCGACATGGCGCAGGCCGGCGGACCCGACGGCGCCAAAGCAAACGACGCGCTGGATGCGATCGCGGCCGCGATGGCGGCGGCCTAGGGCTTCTTCAAAAACACGTAGTCCGCCTCGTAAGGCATGCCTTCGCCGCGCTCGCGATCGCAAGACCCCTTGAGCACGCCGCCTTTGGTGTTGATCCGCTGCACGGTGGTGACGCCGTCGAGCTGGCCCGCGCCCTTGTGAGACGTCACCTCGAGCTTGAGCCAGGGGATGTCGTTCTCGGTCGCGCCGGGTGCATTGGCGACGGCCTTGGCGGTGATGGCGCTGCCGTCGAGCAGTTCCCAGCTTGGTCCCGCGCCGTGCTTGCCCACCGCCTTGCCATCGACGGTCAGCGTCGCCTGCGGCGCGGTGAAGGCCCACGCAAGCTTGCCGTCGGCGCCCGGTTTGCACGCATAGAGCTGCAGGCCCACCGCATGAACCGTCAGCACCACGGTTTCTCCGGGAGCCGCGATCGCCGCGGGCAGGGGTTTGTCGTCAGCCATGGCGGTAACAGACGTTGTCAGCAACAGAGCCAGGATGATGCTCTCGAACGCTTGCATGCTACTCTCCTCGTCATTGCGAGCGAAGCAGTCCATCCAGCAACTTGCGGAGCCATGATTGCTTCGTCGCTTCGCTCCTCGCAATGACGACGTAATCGTCAGCGAGCCACGTAGGGTGGGCAAAAGCGAAGCGCCCACCATCACGAGCTGAATGTGGAAGGTGGGCATGGCGCAAGAGCGCCTTTGCCACCCTCGATTAGTCGTCGCTACCCTCGCGGCGACGGCGTTACTACGCTTCTGCGGCGGCGAAGTCGCTCCTGGCAACGCGGCCTGGGACGACATTCGCTTGGCTTATGCCGCCATCGCCTTGCCGAGGTTGTCGGCGACCTTGTCGAGGAAGCCGGTGGTCGAGAGCCAGCGCTGGTCGGCGCCGACCAGGAGCGCGAGGTCCTTGGTCATGTAGCCGTCCTCGACGGTCGCCACGCAGACCTTCTCCAGCGTGTCGGCGAATTTCGCCAGCTGCGGGTTGTTGTCGAGTTTGGCGCGGTGCGCCAGCCCGCGGGTCCAGGCAAAGATCGACGCGATCGAGTTGGTCGAGGTCTCCTTGCCTTTCTGGTGCTCGCGGTAATGTCGCGTCACCGTGCCGTGCGCGGCCTCGGCCTCGACGGTCTTGCCGTCGGGCGTGAGCAGCACCGAGGTCATCAGGCCGAGCGAGCCGTAGCCCTGCGCCACCGTGTCGGACTGCACGTCGCCGTCATAGTTCTTGCAGGCCCAGACATAGCCGCCCGACCATTTCAGCGCCGAGGCCACCATGTCGTCGATCAGCCGGTGCTCGTAAGTGAGCCGCTTGGCGTCGAAATCCTTCTTGAACTCGCGGTCGAACACGTCCTGGAAGATGTCCTTGAAGCGGCCGTCATAGACCTTCAGAATCGTGTTCTTGGTCGAGAGATAGACCGGATAGTTGCGCATCAGGCCGTAATTGAACGAGGCGCGCGCGAAGTCGATGATGGAGTCGTCGAGATTGTACATCTCCATCGCCACGCCCGCGCCAGGCGCCTTGAACACCTCGCGCTCGATCACGGTGCCGTCCTCGCCGACGAATTTCATCGACAGCGTGCCCTTGCCGGGAAACTTGATGTCGGTGGCGCGATACTGGTCGCCATAGGCGTGGCGGCCGATGATGATCGGCTTGCTCCAGCCCGGCACCAGCCGCGGCACGTTCTTGCAGATGATCGGCTCGCGGAAGATGCAGCCGCCGAGGATGTTGCGGATGGTGCCGTTCGGCGACTTCCACATGTCCTTCAGCCCGAACTCCTTCACCCGCCCCTCGTCCGGGGTGATGGTGGCGCACTTGACGCCGACGCCGACCTTCTTGATGGCGTTGGCGGCATCCACCGTGACCTGGTCATTGGTCTTGTCGCGGTATTCCATCCCGAGGTCGAAATACTGGAGCTGGATGTCCAGGAACGGGGTGATCAGCTTGTCCTTGATGTACTGCCAGATGATCCGGGTCATCTCGTCGCCATCGAGCTCGACGACGGGGTTGGACACCTTGATTTTTGCCATGATCGGGAAGGCCTCTCGGGAACGCGCGTGTGATGCGGCGGGTGGGAATGGCGCGTCATAGCACCGCCGCCTGCCGGGCGAAAGCCAAGGGGTTATGCAGTTTAGCCCGATCTTTTGGCTGAGGACGCGGGGCAAGGCCGTGCTTCAGCGGCGATTCAAAGGACGATTCTAACCCCATATTTCGCTTGAGAAATCCGCAACACACGGGCAATCGGAGAGGCACAGCATTTGCGTTGAATCAGCGTCTCGACAATCCGATTCAACGCCTTGAATTTGAATCGGAAACGATGTCGGGCACCGACAGAACCAAGACCGGCCTCGATCTCGAGGGACCTGCGATCATCCTGGTCGAGCCGCAGCTCGGCGAGAATATCGGCATGGCCGCACGCGCCATGGGCAATTTCGCGCTCTCGCGCTTGCGAATCGTCAACCCGCGCGACGGCTGGCCGAACGTCGCGGCCCAGCGGGCGGCGGCCGGCGCCGACCAGATCCTCGAGCGCGCCGAGCTGTTTCCGACCGTCGAGCAGGCGGTTGCCGATCTCGACCTGCTGTTTGCCACGACCGCGCGCGCCCACGACCAGGCCAAGCCGGTGATGGGGCCACAAGCCGCCGCGCAGGAGATTGCGGCCCATGTTGTCGGCGGCGCAAAGGCCGGCATCCTGTTCGGCCGCGAGCGCTGGGGCCTGACCAACGACGAGGTGGCGCGCGCCAACCGCATCGTCACCTTTCCCGTCAATCCCGGGTTCGCCTCGCTCAACCTGGCGCAGGCGGTGCTTTTGATGGGCTATGAGTGGTTCAAGCACGCGACCGGGGGCGAGCTTCCCTTCGCGATGCCTGAGCGATCCGAGCGCGCGTCCCAGCACCAGATGGACGCGTTCTTTGACAATCTGGTGCGCGAGCTGGACCGGGTCGAATTCCTGCGCCCGGCCGAGAAGCGCGACACCATGCTGGTCAACCTGCGCAATATCTTCTCCCGGATGGAGCCGACCAAACAGGACATGCACACGCTGCACGGCGTGGTGATGGCGATTGCGGAAGGGCCGCAAGGGCCCGGCCAAGGGCGGCGTGCTCGATGGGGCGCAGGCGACGCGGCTGCGCGCGCTGCTGGCCGAGCATGGGCAGGGCAAAGAGGGCGATGAGTCAGCGGCACGGTGCGCGGGCTGGCGCGGCTGCTGCGCCGCAATCCGACCGATGCCGAGCGCGCGCTGTGGCAGGCGCTGACCCGCGACCGCCGCTTCGCCGGCCGGTTCAAGCGCCAGACTCCCGTCGGCCGGCACATCCCCGATTTCGTCTCGTTCGTGCACCGGATCGCGATCGAGCTGGTGAACGCAAACGAGTCTGAGGCGATCGCCGCCGATCGCGCCGCACGGCGCGGCTGGCTGGAAAGCCGCGACTATCGGGTGATCGAGATGACCACAGCCGACGTCGAGCGCGATCTCGCCACCGAGCTCGACCGGCTGCAGCAAAACCTGGCTGGCCCCTAACGATTGCCGCATCGCGGTTGCGGCAATCTGTTGGACGAAATTCGATGGTCGCGGCGGGACTAATCGGTGCGGTCGCGGGTTCATCAGGTCGTCCAACAAAAAAGCTTCAGGGAGGCTAAACCATGCGTGTTGTCAGTCTTGCCATATTTGCGTCCGCGTCCGTCCTCGTTGCCGCACCTGCCTGCGCCCAGGCGCCTCAGGTCGAGAAGAATGTCTCGATGGCGATGGCGATGGCCGTCATGCAGGGCGCGCTCGATCAATGCACCAAGGACGGCTACAAGGTCTCCGTCGTCATCGTGGACAAGGGCGGCAACGTCGCAGCCTCTATTCGCGGTGACGGCACCGGTCCGCACACCATGGATTTTGCGCGGATGAAGGCCTACACCGCGCGCACCCGCAACCAGACCTCGCTGCAAACCATGAAGCTGCTGGAAGATCCCGCCAATGCCTTTATTCGGCAGATTCCGAACGTGGTCGGCGTCGGCGGCGGCGTTCCGATCAAGGCGGGCAATGAAACCATCGGCGGCGTTGGCGTTTCAGGCGCGCCCGGCGGTGAAAAGGACGAAGTATGCGCCAATGCGGGTTTGGCCAAGGTGGCCGACGCGTTGAAGTAGGGATGACGTGAATGAGAGCGGCGGCCGCAGCGACGAAGGTGGGTTTGCCGCTCTCATGAGTTACGACTTCATGATGATGAAGCCCAGGCCCGGACGCGAGAGCGAGATCGAGTCGCTGGAAGATCTCGGCGAGCACACGCTGTTGCGACAGGATCCTGCCGCGCTGGTCGAGGGATTGTCTTCGCTGTTTCCGGACATCGAATGGCACAGGGAAGACGGCGGCGGCTGGTTCGGTGCGCTGAAGCGCGACGACAGCTGGTATGAATTCCGGATCGAAGCGGCGGCCGACACATCCTGGTCGATCCGGACCTCGCATCGTGCGGGAACGCAGAACTTGGTGCCTGTGATCTGCGATACGCTCGGCCTGCTGGCGTTCGACAGCGAGGCCAATCTGCTGATCTGGCCGGCGTCGCCCCACGCGTAGGGCGGTATACACCTCGCCATTGCTGGGTTAGGTTCCGACAACGGTCCGGAACCGGTGCGCCCATGAGCGATGTCACATTCGAGACGGCTCTGAAGGAACATGTCGAAGGCATGCTCGATGCTTGCACGCGATGCGGCAAGTGCGTCGAGGCTTGTCCGAGCGTCGAGCCGGCCGGCATCTCGGATGCAAAGTCCGAAGAGGTCATCGGCGGCATCCTCGAGATCGTACGCAGCGGCGCCGGACCGGAAGCATCGCGCAAATGGGCGGAGGCCTGCACCCAGAGTGGTCAATGCATCAAGGCCTGCGACTACGGCGTCAATCCACGTTTCTTGCTGACTATGGCGCGGCTCGGCATGGCGAAAGCCGACCATGAACTGGCCGAACGACGTCGGCGCGGCGTGGAAAAGTACCGCGACACCAGTCGCGGGGTGAATGTTCTCTCGCGGCTGCAGCTCGATACCCAAGTGCTCGAACGACTGGGGCAGGGAGCAGCGTCGGCTTCCGCGGCCGACGAGGTGCCGGATTTCGTGTTCTACACCGGCTGCAATGTGCTCAAGACCCCGCACATCGCATTGCTTGCGCTCGATATCATGGATGCACTCGGCATCAGCTACCAGGTGATGGGCGGACCGAGCCATTGTTGCGGCATTGCGCAGCTCAAGTCCGGTGACGCCGAGATGTCGGGTCGCATGAGCTCGAACACCATGGACAAGCTGTCGCGCGGCAGCTCGGGGCAAGTCATCTCATGGTGCCCGACATGCTACGTCCAGTATACTGAAACCGTTCTGCCGGCGGTGGAACGGCAGCGGGGCTCCCGTCCGTTCGAGATCAATCCGTTCATGCGTTTTCTCGGCGAGCGGTTGGCGCAGCTGAAACCGCACCTTCAGCGCAGGGTCGAAATGCGGGTCGCGCTGCACAGGCATCCCGGCGTGGCCGGCGTCGTCGAGGCTGCTACCGATATACTGAAGGTCGTTCCCGGTATCGAACTCGTCGACCTGAATCAGCCGGCGGTCGGTTTGCAGAGCGTGAATGTCAGCGCACTGCCAAAATTCAAGCGTGAATTGCAGCTCAGGGAGCTGGAGGCGGCGCGCGACGCGGGTGTCGATGCGCTGGTCGCGGTCTATCATTCCGATCATCGCGAACTATGCGCGCACGAGCGGGATTGGCCGTTCCGCATTATCAATATCCTTGAAGTCGTCGGCGAAAGCATGGGGCTGCAACGGCACGATCGCTTCAAGGAGCTCAAGATCATGCAGGACGCCGACCAGATCGTCGCCGACTGCAGCGACTTGATCGCAAAGCATTCGCTCGACCCCGGCAATGTGCGTGACGTGGTCGTCAGGGCGTTGCTTGGCGAGCAGCCGCTTCCCCTGAAGGGCGGTACGCTCCGGGATCAGAACGCGGGCGCGGTGTCGCCGTCGTAGCGGTGCCCTAAACCGCGACCAGCTGCGCGGGCGTGCCACTGGCGCGCTTCGGCTTCTGCTTTGCCGGGGCAAGCAGCGAGCAGGCGGCAAGCCCCGCGGTGTCGGCGACGCCGGGATTGCGCGACACCATGGCGGCGACGATTGCGCCGTCGATCAAGAGCGCAAGCTGATGCGCCAGCACCTCGGGCTCGGTCGCGCCCATCTCTTCCGCCAGCTTCTCGATATGCGCCAGCACCACCTTCTTGTGCTTCAGCGCAATCGCGCGGAACTGCTTCTGGTCCTTGTCGTGCTCGCCGACCGCGTTGATGAAGGGGCAGCCGTAGAAGCGCTCCTCGCCGAACCAGCTTTTCAGCGCGGGGAAAATTCGCGTGAGTTTTGCTTCAGCGCTGCCGCCGCCCTGCTCGATCGCGCCGATGAACCATTCGCGCCACTGCTTGCCTTCGCTTTCCAGCACGGCGTGCACGAGATTGGTCTTCGAGCCGAACAGTTTGTAGAGCGTGGTCTTGGCGGTGCCGGCCTCGTCGATGATGGCGTCGATGCCGGTCGCGTTGATGCCGTTCTTGCAGAACAGATGCGTCGCCGCGCTGAGCAGGCGGCCGCGCGCCAACTCGTCGTCAGCAGCGTGAGGTTTTTTCTTCGGCGCTGATTTGCCCGCTCTGCCCATGCGCGCAGGTTAAGCGAACCGAACGGTTTCCATCAAGCGGCATCTGGGAAGCGCCCAAAAGAATCGCGGCTGCCTGCGGCAATTGCATCGGCATTGAGCAAAGCGCCGCTGATCAATTCTCAGGCAAGGACGACTAACCGCTTCGAACGTTTGGCATTTCGCGAAATGCCCGCCTCTGGCACGCCTCATGCAAGGAAACAGACCGTTCGGTATCCTAGCTCCCAGGGAGAGAAACTGATGACCGCGGTCGCACAGAAAACAGTCCTGACCGGTTGCCTTGCGCCCATCGACAAAGGTGGGCTCGAGCAGCTGATCGCCAACGGCAAGGCCAACCCGAAGGTGATCAAGACGCTGAAATGCAAGACGGTGGCCGAGGGCAAGTTCCGCCACGCCAACTACATCCGCAACCTCGCGCCTTACATCGTCGACGAGCCGCCGGGCCTGTTGGGCGACGACACCGCGCCCAATCCGTCCGAAGCCTCGCTTGCCGCGCTCGGCTCCTGCCTCGCCGTCGGCCTGCACGCCAACGCTGTGCATCGCGGCTGGACCGTCAACAAGCTCGAGCTCGAGCTGGAAGGCGATCTCAACATCACCGCGGTCTGGGGCACCGGCGACGTCAGCGAAAAGCCGGTCGGATTCACCGACGTGCGGGTCAAGGTCGACATGGAATGCGAGGGCGTTTCGCCGGAGGAGGTCAGCGCGCTGGTCGCCCATGTCAAGAAATGGTCGCCGGTCGCCAACACCTTCACCCGCCCGGTCAATCTCGAGGTCGGCATCTAGGGCAGGCGGCGGATCGAAGGGGAGGGTGCGATGGGCACTTTGGCGGCATCACGCGTTGAGACGATCGATCGTCCCGTGCTTTCGATCGCCGACGAGGTCGCGGCCATCGCACGCAACGAACTGGCGCCGCTCGCCGCTTCCATCGACAGCGGCGCCGTCTATCCGGACGAGGTGCTCCGGCGCTTCGGCAAGGTCGGCGCCTGGCGCAGCCATCTCCCGGAAGAGGGGCCTGCCGATCTGCGTTGCGCCATCGAGTCGATGGCGGCGATCGGCGAGGTCTGCGGCGCCACCGCCTTCATGGCGTGGTGCCAGAACACGCTGGTCTGGTACGCCGGCAATTCGACCAATCTGAAGCTCGCGTCGCGCTTTGGCGACGGCTTTGCCACGGGGCGGATTCTCGGCGGCACCGGCCTGTCGAACCCGATGAAGACCTTTTTCGGGATCGAGAAGCTCAAACTGAAAGGGCGCAAGGTCGACGGCGGCTATGTCGTGCGCGGCGCGTTGCCCTGGGTCTCCAATCTCGGGCCGAACCATTATTTCGGCACGATCTTCGAGCGCGAGGACGCACCCGGCGAGCTCGTGATGTTCCTTGCCGATTGTTCGGACGGCGCCATCACGCTGCAACCCTGCAAGCCGTTCCTCGCGATGGACGGCACCGGCACCTACGGCGTGCAGTTCCGCGACGTCTTCGTGCCGGACGAGCTGGTGTTGGCCGCCGCTGCGGCACCTTTCGTCAAGAAGATCCGCTCCGGCTTCATCCTGCTGCAACTCGGCATGGCACTCGGCCTGATCAAGGACTGCATCAACATCATGGAGGAGGTCGCTAGCCCCCTCGGCCACGTCAACCGCTATTTGCCGCAGCAACCGGTCAACTTCAA
Organism: uncultured Alphaproteobacteria bacterium; assembly: GCA_963795365.1. Taxonomy (GTDB): domain Bacteria; phylum Pseudomonadota; class Alphaproteobacteria; order Rhizobiales; family Xanthobacteraceae; genus Bradyrhizobium. The sequence continues at coordinate 69,776 of CAWCHW010000031.1, read as the reverse complement.
GGAGCTGTTCGGCGAGATCGAGCGCGAGACCATGACGTTGGCGCGCGATCCCTACAACACCGACGACAGCTACTGGCGCCGGGTGATCGCGCTTCGGCTTCGCGCCGGAGACGCCAGCGTCGCGGCCGCGCATGCGGCGATGCTCCACTGCGGCGCGCGCGGCTACCTCAAAAGCCATCGCGCGCAGCGCCGGCTGCGCGAAGCCTATTTCGTCGCCATCGTCACGCCCGCCACCAAGCAGCTGCGCAAGATGCTGGCGGAGGGGGCGTGATCCCGACCCGAAGGGCCGCGTTAGCGCAAAGTGGGAACCGGTTTTCGGACAAGATCACGCTCAACGAAAGAATTTCCGAGTCCACCCAAGACCACCAACCACCTCAACGGAGAGGCTGCCAATGACGGACGTACTGATTACTGCCAGCGAACTCGCCGAATTTCTCAAGACAGAACCGTGTGTCGTCATCGACACCCGCAACCCCGATGCTTACGGCGCGGGCCACCTGCCGAACGCCGTGAACGTCCATGAGATCTTCACCTATCTTGCGACCTCGACACCCGAGGGCATGCACGAGTTGAAGACCAAGTTCGCCGACGCCTTCGGCGCGGCCGGTCTCTCGGGCAAGGAAACCGCCGTGATTTACGAGCAGTCGATGAATTCCGGCTTCGGCCAATCCTGCCGCGGCTACTATCTGCTCACCATGCTCGGCTATCCCAAGGTCAAGGTGCTGCATGGCGGCATCGATGCCTGGGCGGCGGCGGGATTGCCCATCACGAAGGACGTGCCGAAGCCCGTCAAGGCCGGCTTCTCGATCGTGCCGGAAGCGGGCGACATCCTGATCGACGCCAAGACCATGCTGGCTGCGGTCGGCAAGCCCGGCATCGCGTTGCTCGACGTGCGCGACATCGACGAATGGATCGGCGAAAGCTCTTCGCCCTATGGCAAGGACTTCTGCCCGCGCAAGGGACGCATCCCCGGCGCGGTCTGGCTCGAATGGTACCGCATGATGAAGCCGACCGCGGAGGGCCCGCGCTTCAAGTCCAAAAACGAAATCCTGGCGGAATGCGCCACCGTCGGTATCTCCCAGAACACGCCGGTCTATCTCTACTGCTTCAAGGGCGCGCGGGCCTCGAACACCTTCCTCGCGCTCAAGAACGCCGGCGTAAAGGACGTGCGGATGTATTTCGGCTCCTGGAACGAATGGTCGCGCGACCCGGCGCTGCCGATCGACGAGGGGTTGCCGACGGATGCCCGCCTAACAGGCAAAGCGGCATAGAACGTGCATGATGTTCATCGCCTGACCGCACAAAAAGCGGTCGGGCGGTGAAATTTTGGAGCGCGGCAGGGACTGTCGACGCTTCAGTGCGACAAAGGGGCGCAAGCAATGTCCACATTCGATGATCCCTTCGATTCCGGGCGGGAGCTGAAAAGCCGGCTGCGCCTGCGGCCAGCATCGGTCCGTGGCCGAGCACGATCATGCCGAGCGAACGCTGCGTTGCGAGCAGGTCCCGGCCCAGAGCGAGGACAAGCGCTATGAGGGCGTGGTCGCCTCGGCGGTCATGCGCGCGGTCTTCCCGAAAGACGCCGCGCGGCGCGCCTTCCTCAAATCGGTCGGCGCTTCCACCGCGCTCGCCGCGCTGTCGCAATTCTTCCCGCTGAAGACCGCGACCGAAGCCTTTGCCGAAGCGGTGCCGGAGAAAAAGGACCTCAAGGTCGGCTTCATCCCGATCACCTGCGCCACCCCGATCATCATGGCCGCGCCGCTCGGTTTCTACGCAAAGCACGGGCTGAACGTCGAAGTGGTCAAGACCGCGGGCTGGGCCGTGATCCGCGACAAGACCATCAACAAGGAATACGACGCCTCCCACATGCTGGCGCCGATGCCGATCGCGATCTCGCTCGGGCTCGGCGCGCAGCCGATTCCGTTCGCGGTGCCGGCGATCGAGAACATCAACGGGCAGGGCATCACGCTTGCGATCAAGCACAAGGACAAGCGCGATCCCGAAGGATTGGAAGGGCATGAAGTTCGCCATCCCCTTCGACTACTCCATGCACAATTACCTCTTGCGCTATTATCTCGCCGAACATGGCATCGATCCCGACACCGACGTGCAGTTGCGCTCGGTGCCGCCGCCCGAGATGGTCGCGAATTTGCGCGCCGACAACATCGACGGCTTCCTCGCGCCGGACAACATCTGCCAGCGCGCGATCTATGACGGCGTCGGCTTCATGCACATCCTGTCCAAGGAGATCTGGGACGGGCATCCCTGCTGCAGCTTTGCCGCCAGCCGCGAGTTCATCACGGGCTCGCCGAATTCGTTCGCCGCGCTGACGCGCGCGATCGTCGACGCGACCGCCTATGCCTCCAAGCCCGAAAATCGAAAGCAGATTGCGGAGGCGATCGCGCCGGCGAACTACATCAACGCGCCGGTGACGGTGCTGGAGCAGGTGCTGACCGGCACCTATGCGGATGGCTTAGGCGGCGTGAAAACCGACGCCAGGCGCGTCGACTTCGATCCGTTCCCCTGGCAGTCCTTTGCGGTCTGGATGCTGACGCAGATGAAGCGCTGGGGCCAGATCAAGGGCGAGGTCGACTACAAGGCGGTCGCCGAGCAGGTCTATCTGGCGACCGACACCAGGAAGGTCATGACCGAGATGGGGCTTTCGCCGCCGGCGACGTCGTACAAATCGTTCTCGGTGATGGGCAAGGCGTTCGATGCGGAGAAGCCGGACGATTATCTCGCGAGCTTCAAGATCAGGAAGTCGTCGTGAGGGAGAGTGATTCGCTTTTCACCTCTCCCCGCGTGCGGGGAGAGGTCGCATCGCTCGGCAGCGCACTTGCGCGCCAGAGCGATGCGGGTGAGGGGGGCTCTCCACGAGTCCAGCTTTCATCGCAACAGCGGACAGAAGCCCCTCACCCCAACCCTCTCCCCGTAAGAACGGGGAGAGGGAGCACAGCGGGGAACGGGAGATGACCGCCTCCCTTCGCCTGCGCGCGGCCGTCGTCTCGATCGTGCTGTTCGCAGCTTTCCTCGGCATCTGGCATCTCGCGACCCGCTCGACCACGACGGTCGCCCATATGAGCCCCGAATACGCAAAACTGATGGGCATCACCGCCACACAGGGCAAGTCGGCGATGCCCGGCCCCGGCGATGTCGGCGCCAAACTCTGGGAGCACATCAAGCGGCCGTTCTACGACAACGGGCCGAACGACAAGGGGCTGGGCATCCAGCTTGGCTATTCCATCGCCCGCGTCGGACTCGGCTATCTCGATTGCAGTGATCGTCGCCATCCCACTGGGCTTTCTGGTCGGCATGTCGCCGCTGATCAGCCGCGCGCTGGATCCCTTCATTCAGATCCTGAAACCAATCTCGCCGCTCGCATGGATGCCGCTCGCGCTCTACACCATCAAGGATTCCAGCCTGTCGGCCATCTTCGTGATCTTCATCTGCTCGGTGTGGCCGATGCTGATCAACACCGCCTTCGGTGTCGCGAGTGTCCGGAAAGAATGGATCAACGTGGCGCGCACGCTCGAGGTCGGCACGGTGCGCCGCGCCTTCACCGTGATCCTGCCCGCGGCGGCGCCGACGATCCTCACGGGCATGCGCATCTCGATCGGGATCGCCTGGCTCGTGATCGTCGCCGCCGAGATGCTGGTCGGCGGCACCGGCATCGGTTACTTCGTCTGGAACGAGTGGAACAATCTCTCGATCACCAATGTCATCATTGCGATTGTGCTGATCGGCGTGGTCGGCATGCTGCTCGACCAGGTCCTCGCGCGCTTCACGCGCATGGTCACGTTTCCGGAGTAGGGGCGTGGTCTTGAGGCATTCAACGTTCGCTGCCTCTTCACCTCTCCCCGCGTGCGGGGAGAGGTCGGATCGCATCGCCAGATGCGATCCGGGTGAGGGTAGCCATCCGCGAGTTCGTCTCTCACCAACTCTGTGGAAACTCCCCCTCACCCCAACCCTCTCCCCGCAGGCGGGGAGAGGGAGCACGCCGCACGTGCGGAGCCTTCGCGTATGACCACGGACAAGTTCATCTCCATCGAAGGCATCGCCAGGCGCTATCCCGGCGTGACCGGAACGCCGGTGACCGTGTTCGAGAATCTCTGGCTGTCCATTGCGCGCGGCGAGTTCGCCTGCGTGATCGGCCATTCCGGCTGCGGCAAGACCACGGTGCTGAACATCCTCGCCGGCCTCGACGAGCCGAGCGAGGGCGTCGTGATCGTCGACGGGCAGGCGATCGAAGGCACCAGCCTCGACCGCGCCGTGATCTTCCAGAGTCACGCGCTGCTGCCCTGGCGCACCGTGCTCGGCAATGTCGCCTACGCCGTGACCTCGAAATGGCGCGCCTGGGATCGCGCAAAGGTCAAGGCGCACGCGCAGAGCTTCATCGATCTCGTCGGGCTGACCGGCTCCGAGCACAAGCGGCCGTCGGAACTGTCAGGCGGCATGAAGCAGCGCGTCGGCATTGCCCGGGCACTCGTCGATCACGCCCAAGATCATGCTGATGGACGAGCCGTTCTCGGCGCTGGATGCGCTGACCCGCGGCACGCTGCAGGATGAGGTGCGGCGGATTTGCCTGGAGACGGGACAGACCGCGTTCATGATCACGCATGATGTGGATGAGGCGATCTACCTCGCCGACAGGATCTTCCTGATGACCAATGGACCCGGCGCGGTGCTTGCCGAGGTCGTGGAAAATCCGTTGCCGAAAGACCGCGGCCGCATCGATCTGCATCGCCATCCCTTGTATTACGCCGTGCGTAACCACATCGTCGATTTCCTTGTCAGCCGCAGCAGGACGTTTGCGGCTGAAGTGCCCGGCCACGATCCGCGCAACGTTCCGCTGGTGCGGATCGGACGGACCGAGCCCACCATCGTTCCCGCGCCGAAGGCGGTCGATACATCCGCGGCGCAGGCCATCGCGCGTTAACATCACAGGGAGACAACGACCCATGAAGCGATCCGACCTCACCGAAAAGCTGCTCGACATCAAACGCGAGAAGGGCTGGAGCTGGAAATATATCTGCGAGCAAATCGGCGGCTATTCCGAGGTGCTGATCACGGGTGCCATCCTCGGCCAGATGAAGCTGACCAAGCCGCAGGCTGCGAATGCCGGCGAGCTGTTCGGCCTCTCCAAGTCCGAAATCGCGATGCTCAACGAGGTGCCGATGCGTGGCATCCCGATGCCGCCGACCGATCCCCTGATCTATCGCTTCTACGAGCTGGTGATGGTCAACGGTCCGGCCTGGAAGGCGCTGATCGAGGAAGAATATGGCGACGGCATCATGTCGGCGATCGACTTCGACATGGTGATGGAGCGCCTGCCCAATCCGAAGGGCGACCGCGTCAAGATCACGATGTCGGGCAAGTTCCTGCCCTACAAATATTATGGCGCCAGCGGCAACGTGCCGGAATACGGATTCAAGGAGGGATAAGTTCTCTAATGCCAACCCTCATGGTGAGGAGCCGCGAAGCGGCGTCTCGAACCATGAGGCCGAGACGCGGGCCCCATCCTTCGAGACGCGGCGAAGACGCCGCTCCTCAGGATGAGGGTCTGGCTTACGTCCCCGCCTTCACTTGCGCGGCCGCCACTGCCGCCAGCTCGTTGAACCTGGCGCGCAGCACGGCTTCATCGACCGCGGCGCCGTGGGCGGCCAGATCGCCCGCGACCTTTTTGAGCACGGCGGCATCGCCGCCGTCGAATTCGGCTGTGACCACGTCTTTGGCATAGGCGATGGCCTTCTCGCCGCCCTTGCCGAGCTTTTCCGCTGCCCATAATCCAAACAGCTTGTTCCGGCGAGCGACCGCCTTGAATTTCTGCTCCTCGTCGAGCGCAAATCGCTTCTCGAAGGCCTCCTCACGCTTGTCGAAGGTGGTCATGAACCGGTTCCAATCCTGGCCATTCGGCCGGGGAGCGCCCACATTGCGGCGATCCCTCAAGATGCCTAGATAAAGGCCTGATCCGCAGCAAACAACAGGCCCTTAAGCCGCAGGCAAAACGAGGGAATTTAGTCCGGGCTGCGGCGTGGTATAACTAGCCTGCAAGCGGCCGAATTGATTGTGCTGGATGGACCAATCAGATAGGTTGCGTAAAGGTCCGGTTCTTGTTCTGTTTCCCAAGTCCGGGCTTTCACGGCAGCTCCGTCGTGGGTCTTAAGTCCAGTCATCCGGAGCACACCAATTTCATGGATTCCAACAATACACGGTACATCCCAATGAGCCGTCGGCGCCGCATTTATGAAGGCAAGGCGAAGGTCCTGTATGAAGGTCCGGAACCGGGAACCCTGATCCAGCACTTCAAGGACGATGCCACCGCGTTCAATGCCAAGAAACATCAGGTGATCGAGGGCAAGGGCGTCCTCAACAACCGGATTTCGGAGTACCTGTTTCAGCACCTCAACGACATCGGGGTGCCGACCCACTTCATCCGCCGCCTCAACATGCGCGAGCAGCTGATTCGCGAGGTCGAGATCGTGCCGCTGGAGGTCGTGGTGCGCAACGTCGCGGCCGGCTCGCTGTCGCAGCGGCTCGGCATCGAGGAGGGCACGCAGCTGCCGCGCTCGATCATCGAGTTCTATTACAAGAACGACCAGCTCAACGATCCCATGGTGTCGGAAGAGCACATCACCGCGTTCGGCTGGGCGACGCCGCAGGAGATCGACGACATCATGGCGCTCGCCATCCGCGTCAACGATTTCCTGACCGGGCTGTTTCTCGGCATCGGCATCCGCCTGGTCGATTTCAAGATGGAATGCGGTCGGCTGTTCGAGAACGAGATGATGCGGATCATCGTCGCCGACGAGATCTCGCCGGACTCCTGCCGGCTATGGGACATCAAGTCGAACGAGAAGCTGGACAAGGATCGCTTCCGCAGGGATCTCGGCGGGCTGCTCGAAGCCTACACCGAGGTCGCCAAGCGGCTCGGCATCCTCATGGAAAATGAGCGGCCCGCGGGTTCGGGTCCGGTGCTGGTCAAGAGCTGAGGGTTCAACGTGAAGGCACGCGTCACCGTCACATTGAAGTCGGGCATTCTGGATCCGCAAGGGAAAGCCATCGAAGGCGCGCTCAAATCGCTCGGCGTCGACGGCGTCGCCAGCGTGCGCCAGGGCAAGGTGTTCGACATCGAGCTGTCGGGTTCGGACAAAGCCAGGGCGGAGGCCGCGCTGAAGGCGGCCGCCGACAAGCTGCTCGCGAATACCGTGATCGAGAATTACCGGGTCGAACTGCTTTAAGATGAAATCCGCCGTCCTCGTCTTCCCCGGCATCAATCGCGAGCGCGACATGGCGCGCGCGTTGAAGCTTGCCTCGGGCAACGAGGCCGCGATGGTCTGGCATGCCGAGACCTCGCTGCCGAAAGGGACCGATCTCGTGGTGGTGCCCGGCGGCTTCTCCTATGGCGATTATCTGCGCTGCGGCGCGATCGCGGCGCGTGCGCCCGTGATGGACGCGGTGCGCGCCTTTGCGCGCGACGGCGGGCTCGTGCTCGGCGTCTGTAACGGCTTCCAGATCCTCTGCGAGTCCGAGCTGCTGCCCGGCGTGCTCATGCGCAATGCGAAGCTGAAATTCGTCTGCCGCGACGTGCATATGCGCGTCGAGCGTTCCGATACGCCGTTCACCCGCGGCTACAATGCCGGTCAGGTGATCCGCGTGCCCGTGGCGCATGGCGAGGGCAATTACGAGGCGGATGAGGAGACGCTGAAGCGTCTCGAAGGCGACGGGCGCGTGCTCTATCGCTACTGCTCGCCGGAGGGTGTGGTCGACGATCCCTCGAATTTCAACGGCGCCGCGCATGCGATCGCGGGCATCGTCAACGAGCGCGGCAATGTGCTCGGCATGATGCCGCATCCCGGAAAACCACGTCGAAGACATCATGGGCTGCACCGACGGCCGCGGGCTGTTCGCCGGCCTTGTGGCTCATCTCGAAAAAGCGGCGGCTTAACTCAGCCGGCCCGCAGCCGGTTCAACCATCGCCCATATTGCTCGCCCGGAATTGTCATCGCCGCGACACCCGCCATGACCAGCACCAGCCCCAACGCGAGGTTGGAGGGCACGGTCTCGCCGAGCAGCAGCACCGACAGGCCGACGCCGATCGGAATGCGCAAATAGCCTTGCGCATTGGTGGCGAGCGTGCCGAGCCGGGTCAGGCACATGTAGAACAGCATCAGGCCGAGCGCGCTGGAGAAGATGCCCATCGCGATGGTTGCGAGGAACGCGCGCATCGTCACATGCAGCGTCCAGGGGTGGTCGACAATCAGCGATGCCGGCAGCAGGACCAGGCTGCCGAACACCAGCGAGCCCGCCGCCACCACCATCGGATTGTACTCGGTCAGCCGCAGGCCGAAGATGGTGGCGCAGGCAAAGGAGATGGTCGCGAGCAGGATCGCCATGTCCGCGACGATCTCGGTGCCAAGGCCCTGGATGGCGTCGAGCCCGATGATGACGCCGGTGCCGGCGAGGCCGAGAATAGCGCCGGCAAGCTTCAGGAGCGTTGACGGCTCGTGGCGTGTGATCGCCCAGGTGATGACGAAGGCGAAGATCGGCGTGGTCGACGCCAGCACCACGGTGCTCGATGCCGGCACGTAGAGTTGCGCCCAGGTGATCATCAGGAAGGGAATCGTCGAGTTGATGGTCTGCTGGAAGGCGAACATCTTCCAGGACGAGAAATCGGTCGGCATCCTGATGCCGCGGATTCGCAGGATCGCGAGCAGAAAAATCGCGGCAACCATCGAACGCGCCGAGATGAAAGTGATCGGCGGGATCGCCTCCAGCCCGATCTTGGTCAGCGGATAGGTCGAGCTCCAGCAACAGGCGAGCGCCAGCAGCACGCCATAGTCGCGCCAGCTGTGCATTCCCGGCCGGCCGGGTTGACGCGTGGCGGGGACCGGCGCGGCTTCGGTTTCGATCTCGGCTACGCTGTCGGACAAGTTGCCTGTCTATTCCGGAATGATGGTGGGGATCATCCGCTTGACGCGCTTGATCGTGCCGGAAAACGACAGCACCGGCCGCTCGCCTGACGTCAGCATGCCCCGCATGAACAGCACGGAGTTGCCGGCGCGCGTGACCTCCGCGCGGCCTTCGATCAATTCGCCCTCGCTGCGCGGCGTCGAGAAACTCGCAGGCAAACGACATGGTGACGCCGGGCCCCTGCAGGATGGTGGCCGCGGTCGCGAACAGGCAGTAGTCCGCGAATGACATGAAGCAGCCGCCATGGACGAAGTTGCCGCCGTTGAGATGCTTCTTCGCGACCCGGAACGCGCAGTGGATGCGGCCGTCGTCCTCCATGCGGTGCCAGAATGGTCCGTTATTGGTCTCGTAGGCGTCGCGGCTCCAGGTGCGCCAGCCCGCAAATTCGCCTTCGGTGCCGACATGCAGGTCGGGGCGGTTGAGGAATGCAGATTTGGAGAGGTCGTTCACGTCAACAGGCCTTCAAATTCAGGGTTGCGCCGTTAAATCCGATCCATCCGCAATGTGCAAACCCGCACAGCGCATGGGCTACCTGCAAACCTCTGGACAGCCGGGGAATCAGCCGTAAAAGGCCTTTTCCCGCTGCTCCGACCTCCCTAAGAACTGTTCATGCAGAGAAACGAACCGCAGATCACCCCCGAGCTCGTCGCCTCCCACGGACTGAAGCCGGACGAATATGAGCGCATCCTCAAACTGATCGGGCGCGTGCCGACCTTCACCGAGCTCGGCATCTTCTCGGCGATGTGGAACGAGCACTGCTCGTACAAATCCTCCCGCATCCATCTGCGCGGGCTGCCGACCAAGGCGCCCTGGGTGATCCAGGGCCCCGGCGAGAACGCGGGCGTGATCGATATCGGTGACGGTCAGGCCGTGGTCTTCAAGATGGAGAGCCACAACCATCCGAGCTATATCGAGCCCTATCAGGGCGCGACCACCGGCGTCGGCGGCATCCTGCGCGACGTCTTCACCATGGGCGCGCGGCCGATCGCGTGCCTCAACGCGCTCTCCTTCGGCGCGCCCGAACATCCCAAGACGCGGCATCTCGTCTCCGGCGTGGTGGCCGGCGTCGGCGGCTACGGCAATTCCTTCGGCGTGCCGACGGTCGGCGGCCAGGTGCGCTTCCACACCCGCTATGACGGCAACATCCTGGTCAACGCGATGGCGGTGGGGCTGGCCGACGCCGACAAGATTTTCTATGCGGCGGCGTCAGGCGTGAATATGCCGATCGTCTATCTCGGTTCAAAGACCGGACGCGACGGCATTCACGGCGCCTCGATGGCCTCGGCCGAGTTCGATGACTCTTCGGAAGAGAAGCGTCCGACCGTGCAGGTCGGCGATCCCTTTGCCGAGAAGCTGTTGCTCGAAGCCTGCCTCGAGATCATGGAAGCGGGCTGCGTGATCGCGATCCAGGACATGGGCGCGGCGGGGCTGACCTGCTCGGCGGTCGAGATGGGCGCCAAGGGCGATCTCGGCGTCGATCTCGATCTCGATCGCGTCCCGACCCGCGAGACCGGCATGAGCGCCTACGAGATGATGCTCTCGGAAAGCCAGGAGCGCATGCTCATGGTGCTCAAGCCCGAGAAGGAGAAGCAGGCCGAAGCGATCTTCCGCAAATGGGGATTGGATTTCGCCGTGGTCGGCCACACCACGCCGAGCAAGCGTTTTCGCGTCAAGCACGGCGGCGACATGATGGCGGATTTGCCGATCAAGGAGCTGGGCGACGAGGCGCCGCTTTACGATCGTCCCCACGTGGCTTCGCCGGCACTCGCGGTGATCGCGGCGCGCGAAGTGAAGGCGCCGATCAGCGTTTCGGCCGCGCTGGAGAAGCTGATGGCGACGCCCGAGCTGTGCTCGAAGCGCTGGGTGTGGGAGCAATACGACCACGTCATTCTCGGCAACACCGTGCAGCGGCCGGGCGGCGATGCCGCCGTGGTGCGCGTGCAGGACGGGCCGAAAGGACTTGCGCTCACCGTCGATGTGACGCCGCGCTATTGCGACGCCGATCCCTATCAAGGCGGCATGCAGGCGGTGGCGGAAGCCTGGCGCAACATCACCGCCGTCGGCGGCCGGCCGCTCGCGATCACCGACAATCTCAATTTCGGCAATCCGGAGCGGCCCGAGATCATGGGCCAGTTCGTCGGCTGCCTGAAGGGCATCTCCGAGGCCTGCCGTGCGCTCGACTTCCCCGTCGTGTCCGGCAATGTCTCGCTCTACAACGAGACCAATGGCCGCGGCATCCTGCCGACACCGTCGATCGGCGGCGTCGGCGTGCTCGATGATTTCACCAAATCGGCCACGCTCGCGTTCAAGGCGGCGGGTGAGGCGATCCTTCTGATCGGCGATGTCCAGGGCTGGCTCGGCCAATCCGTCTATCTCCGCGACATCTGCGGCCGCGAGGAGGGCGCCCCGCCGCCGGTGGATCTCGCCGCCGAGAAACGCAATGGCGACGTGGTGCGCGGCATGATCCATGCGGGCACCGCGACCGCGGCCCATGATCTCTCCGACGGCGGGCTTCTGGTTGCAATTGCCGAGATGGCCATCGCAAGCGGCATCGGCGCGCAGCTCCTGGCGGCGCCGGCCGCGACCGTGCCGCATGCATGGTGGTTCGGCGAGGATCAGGCGCGCTACATCGTCACGGTGCCGGCGCAAGAGGCCGGCCTGGTGTTGGCCAAGATGAAGGGCGCCGGCGTGCCCTGCGCGCGCATCGGCAGCACCGGCGGCGATACGATCGCAATCGCAGGCGAATCGCCGGTCTCGGTGACGGCGCTGAAGTCCGGCTTCGAAGGCTGGTTTCCTGCCTATATGAATGCCAACTGATTAGTCGAGTGGCAGATCCGTTACCGCGATCAGCATGGTGAGGCTGAGCGCGGTGGCAATCAAGATCGCTGACAATCCCATCGGGGCGTCCTTTTCTGGCTGGCCTCGGACGCATCTCCCTTGGGTTCAGGCAATGCAGGTTTGGTGCCAGAAAATCCCGGACGCGCTCGTGCTTCAGAGAACGTGCGTGGCGCCCGGAATCTTGCGCAGCGCCGCGGTCACACCCCAGCTGATGAACAGCGTCAGCACCAGCACGATGGCCGCCTTGATGATCGCGGTGACCTGATCGACCGGCCCGAACGTCATGCCGAACATCAGATATTGCAGCCACAGCACCGGCACGTAGTGGATCAGGTAAATGCCGTAGGCGCTCTCGCGCAAGGGATCGAGAACGCTGGAGCCTTCATTGTCGAAGCGCAGGAACAGCGCCAGGATATTGAAGGTCTGCGCGGCGCTGTAAGTGACGAAGGCCAGCGCGTAGGCGACCCGCCACCACAGCGGCTGGACGTTCACGTCCGGCAGCACGGAGTGCTTGACGTAGATCAGCGCGAGGATGCAGCCATAGCTCGCGATCGTCGCTCCCAGCCACACCGGCCAGCGCCGCGCCATTTCTCCATCGGGGGAAAGAAGTCCGCGGTCGAGGCTGGCCGCGCCGATGCCGCAGCCGGCGAAGAAATACAGCAGGTAAAGCAGGATGCGGCTTGCCTGGATCGCGACCGGACCGAGCTCGAACCAGCGCGATGCGCCGAAATAGAATAGGGCGGGCACGTACAGGACGATCGATGCGATCAAGAGCGCCCAGAAGAACAGCGCAGGGCGACCAAAGCTCTCCAATGACAATTTGCCGATCGCCTCGACCCAGCCGGACATCGCGTAAAATACGAACGCGGCGATCACATCGAGCGCCAGCAACACCCAGACGAACCAGGCCGGACCGCTGTTCCATGGTCCGACCGTGACCGTCCGCCACCAGAATTCGGCAAAGCTGGTGTTGGGATTGTGCAACTCGAGCTCGATCGCCCAGTAGGCAAACGGCATCAACAGCACCACGCAGACGATGAAGGGGAATCCCAGCCGCCACCAGCGGTCACGCAGGAACCAGCCGATGCCCTTGCGTTGCAGGCTCGGCCAGACGAACAGGCCGGACAGGAAGAACATTGCCGCCATGAAGAAGCTGTCGGTGAACAGCACCACGCAGTCGAAGCCGAGGAACGACGCGTTGTCGGTGTGGCCGAAATAGGTGTAGGCGATCACCGAGTGGTGGATCAGCACCAGCATGGTGATGAAGGTGCGCGCGCGGTCGAGCGCGGCGTTGCGCGCCTTGGCTCTTGGCGCCGCCTGCGCCCGCGCAGGCGCGGCGGTTTGTGAAATCGACGTCATGGTGTGCCCCGGCAACTTCAGCGGAATGTTACGCCGGGAACCGGAATGGGCAAGGTCAATTGTGGCGCAGCCACGTGCGAAGCGCCCACCGGCGGCTGCCCGACGCGCGTGCGCCGATGGAACCAGTTGCGGTGCCGAAAGTTAGATGGGCGGATTCAATGCGGCGGCGGCCGGCAGGCTGGAGGATCAAGCTGTGACACTGCTGAAATGGGCGCTGATTTTCTTCGTCATCTCGATCATCGCGGGCATTCTCGGCTTCACCGGCATTTCGGCCGCTTCTGCCGATGTCGCGCGCTTCCTGTTCTACGTCTTTGTCGTGATCTTCCTGGTGCTCCTGATCCTCGGGCTCACGATATTCAGGGTGTAGCGGGCCGCCCGCATATCGTCATTGCGAGGAGCGCAGCGACGGAGCAATCCAGGCTATTTCCGCGGAGATAGCCTGGATTGCTTCGCTTCGCTCGCAATGACGAGATTGCGTCGCCTAGGCCACTTCCTCGATTTTCACCTTGTCAGGGTAGAACGCGAGATGGCCGGATATCTCCGCCATCGCCGGGAAAGGCGTCTCGTAGGTCCAGATCGCATTATCCAGGGTCTTGCCGTTGGCGGTGATGCTGAAATAGCTCGCATCGCCCTTGTACGGGCAATGCGTGACCCGCTCGGTTCGCTTCAGAAGCTCCATCTTTGCATCCTGCCGCGGCACATATTGCACGGCGGGATAGCTCGCTTCCTTCAACGTCAGCGCATGGCTTGTCTCGGCGATGACGACGCCGTCGGCGGTGACCCGCACACGCCTCGGGTTGGTGGTAATCGTGATCGGATGGTCGGGACCCGGGAGTTTCATGCTTCTTGCCCTCGGTCTGCGGCGAATCGCGTCGCGCGATCCCGCGAATTTTAATGAACGGACCGCGGAATATAGTGTCACAATAGGTGACCTTGAAAGCCGTCAGCGCTAAATTCAGGCCTCACGGTCGCGCGAGCCGTCTCGATTCGGGTGCCGGAAACAGGGGAGACCGACTGGATGCCGATGGACGCCCACGATATCGAGTTGATGATCAAGGCCGCGATCCCCGATGCCGAGGTGACGATCCGCGACCTTGCCGGCGACGGCGATCATTATGCGGCAACGGTGATCTCGGAATCCTTCCGCGGCAAGTCGCGCGTGCAGCAGCACCAGATCGTCTATCAATCGCTGCGCGGCCAGATGGGCGGCGTGCTGCACGCGCTCGCGCTGCAGACCGGGGTGCCGGAAGGCTGACGGCCGTCGGGGCGGGGCGCATGACGACGGAGAACCCGCGCGGCGCGATGTTTCGTGTCATCGCGCCCGATCGGCCCAGCCGCGTCACCAACGCCGAGCTGTTCTTCGATCTCGTCTTCGTCTACGCGGTCACGCAGCTGTCGCACACGTTGCTCGGCAATTTTACGCCGCTGGGCGTGGTGCAGAACACGCTGCTGTTCCTCGCAATCTGGTGGACCTGGGTCTACACGACCTGGATCACCAACTGGCTCGATCCGGAACAGACGCCGGTCCGCATCCTGCTGTTCCTGTTGATGCTCGGCGGCCTCGTGCTCTCGACCTCGATCCCGACGGCGTTCGGCGCGCGGGGCGCGTGGTTCGCGATCGCCTATGCGGCAATGCAGATCGGCCGCACGCTGTTCTGGCTGCTGGCGACGCCGCCGGAACGAACCCTGGTGCGGCACAACGCGATCCGAATCCTGGTCTGGCTATGCGGCTCGGCCGTGTTCTGGGTGCTCGGCGGCTTTGCCGAGGGCGAGAGGCGGCTCTGGCTCTGGGGCGTGGCGCTGGCGATTGAATATGTGTCGCCGGCGGTACGCTTCTGGACACCCGGGCTGGGCTTCTCCTCGGTTGAGGCCTGGGCGGTCGAAGGCGGCCACATGGCCGAGCGCTGCGCCGGCTTCATCATCATCGCGCTCGGCGAAGCCGTTGTCGTCAATGCCGCGACTTTCGCCGATCTCGCCTGGACCCGCGAAAACGTCATGGCATTCGCATCGGCTTTCGTGTCCAGCATCGCCATGTGGTGGATCTATTTCCACAAGGGCGCCGAGGCCGGCTCGGAAATGATCTCGAAATCGGCGGAGTCCGGCCGCGTTGCGCGGCTCGCCTACACTTACCTGCATATGCCGATCGTCGGCGGGATCATCCTGTCAGCAGTGGCCGACGAGGTGGTGCTGAAACATCCCACCGGCCACTCCGACCTGCGGACGGTCTTCTGTGCGATCGGTGGTCCCCTGCTGTTCCTGACCGGCACGATCCTGTTCAAGCATGCGATCCGGAATTTCTTCCAGCTCTCCCACATCGCGGGCATCGTCGCGTTTCTCGTGCTTGGCTGGTTCGCCACCGACATGTCGCCACTGACGCTCTCAATCGCGACGACCGCGCTGCTGGTCGTCGTTGCAGTCTGGGAATTGCTCTCGCTGAGATCGAAGGCTGAAGCGTAGCCGCGCTGCCGCCGCTGTCGTCCGGCACCGGCCTCGACGAGGGAATGTTCTGCCGTCTATTCGGCTGTCATGGCGTGAACTGAGAACATTCCCTTCGCATCGGTCCAGGATTCCCGCACCGTCCAGCCGGAATCACGCGCCAGCGCCGCGAAGCGCGGAATCGAGTATTTGTAGCTGTTCTCGGTGTGAATGCTCTCGCCTGATCGAAACGAGAAGGTGGTGCCGAGCATGCGTACGACTTGCGTCTTCTTGCTGAACAGGTGCATTTCGATGCGATGCCGCTCGCGGTTATAGATCGCGCGATGGGTAAAGGCGGACAGATCGAAATTGCCGCCGAGCTCGCGGTTGATGCGAACCAGCACATTGAGATTGAAGCGCGCGGTGACGCCGGCGGCATCGTTGTAGGCGTCGTAAAGCACGCGCTCGTCCTTTTCGAGATCGGCGCCGACGATCATCTGCGCGCCTTGGCCCAGGATCTCGCGCGCGCTGCGCAGGAAGGCGCTTGCCTCCTGCGGCTCGAAATTGCCGATGGTCGAGCCGGGAAAGAAGCCGACCTTCGGCATGCGCGCGACTTCTTTCGGCAATTTGAACGGCGCGGTGAAATCGGCGCTGACGGGATAGACGGCAAGGTCCGGAAAATCCCGGCGCAGGCCGTTGGCTTGTGCGTTCAGGAACTCGCCGGATATGTCGACGGGAACGTAGGCTGCGAATGCGCTTTTCTCCAGCAGCAGGCGAACCTTGGTGGTCGCGCCGGCACCGAACTCGACCAGCGCCGCGCGCTTCGGGATGATCGAGGCGATCTCGGCGCCGCGATCGCGCAGAATGCCGAGCTCGGTCCGCGTCGGATAATATTCCGGCAGCTTGGTGATGGCCTCGAACAGCTCGGAGCCCGCCGCATCGTAGAAATATTTCGGCGAAAGGCGCTTGGGCTGCTGCGACAGGTCGCCGATGGCATCGCGCGCGAATGCCGAGGTCTGTTCGTCCGGAAGATGCGCGTCGGCCAAAGCGGGAGCGTGCACATTCATGATACTCTCCTGAACGCGCTTTCCGACGCGCTTTTGATCCGTTGTGTGAGTGCAATCCGGCCGGATCGCACCCATGGAAAAGTCAGGCGTAGTCGGCCAGCCGCAATCCCGTGAATTGCCAGCGGTGGTGTGGATAGAAGAAATTGCGATACGAGATACGGCTGTGGCCGTCCGGGGTTGCAAGCGAGGAGCCGCGCAGCACCAGCTGATTGACCATGAACTTGCCGTTGTACTCGCCGAGCGCGCCTTCGATGGCGCGGTAGCCGGGGTAGGGCGAATAGGCGCTGCGGGTCCATTGCCAGACGATGCCGAAGGCATCGTTGAGCTGGCCGGTGCGCGCGGCGACCTCCCATTCCATTTCACTCGGCAGATGACGGCCAGACCAGCGCGCGAACGCATCCGCTTCGTAATAGCTGACATGGCAGACCGGCGCAGTCGGCTCGACCGGCCGTAACCCGCCCAGCGTCATGATCTGCCACTCGCCGTCGCGCTTGCGCCAATGACCGGGCGCTTCCCAGCCTTCGGCGGTCGCGGTCGCAAAGCCATCACTCAGCCAGAGCGTGGCGGTCGCATAGCCGCCGTCCTTGATGAAGGCCAGCCATTCGGCGTTCGTGACGAGGTTGCGGTTCAGCCTGACCGGACCGACCAGGGCGCGGTGCGCGGGCTTCTCATTGTCGAAATGGAAGCTGTCGTCGGCGTGCCCGACGGTGTGGATGCCTTCGTTGAGCGTGATCCATTCCTCGCTGCTGCGGGTCGAGGCCGGAAAACGCCAGCCGGAATCGTAGGCAGGCGGGATCGGGTTCTCGGCAAACGCATGCAGGATGTCGGTCAGCATCAATTCCTGGTGCTGCTGCTCGTGGTTGAGGCCGACTTCGACAAGCGGCCCCAGTTTCTTCAGCGTGGCCTCGGGCGCATTCTGGAAGAATCTCACCACGGCCGCGTCGACATGCCGGCGATAGGCTGTGACGTCTTCGACGCCGGGGCGGGTCAACAGGCCGCGCGCGTTGCGGGCGTGCCGGGGACCGGCGCTGACATAGTAGGAATTGAAGAGATAGGCGTAGTCCGGGTGAAACGGCTTGTAGCCGTCGCAATGTTCGCCAAGCAGAAATTGCTCGAAGAACCAGGTGGTGTGCGCCCGGTGCCATTTCGCCGGGCTCGCATCCGGCATCGACTGCACGACCTGATCTTCAGGGCTAAGGGGCGCGGCACGCCGCTCGGTCTCGCCGCGGACGGCGAGATAGGCTTCCACCAGATTCTGGGCTGACGTGCCGGAATCGGAGAAAAGTGACGGTGAGGGGCTAGCGAGGGCGGCAGCGGACGCTGGTTTCGTCACAGGTATCTCCGGTCGGGGAGAAAACGTCTGATGGGGCGAACGGGTTCCTATCAGGCAACCTGTCCTAGATAGGGCGTCCGTTCCGGGATAAAAGCCTCCCCCCGCCATGATATTGGTGCCGTCAGGCTATGGACTTGCCGACCGGGCAGGGCCACCCGCGCTGCCCATGGCGCATATCAACTCTTCGCCATTTTGCTTTGGACGACCAACGGTTTGCGCTACATATAGGGGCAGTGTCGGGTTACATGGGCGGGTCCGCGACCGGCCCGGGAAGGCGAGACCGCAGGGGGCTTGCCGGAATAAGGAAACGAAGATGAGCATCGAGCAATTCATCGACAGCGAAGTGAAGGCGAACGACGTCGTGCTTTTCATGAAAGGCACGCCGCAATTTCCGCAATGCGGTTTTTCCGGTCAGGTGGTGCAGATCCTCGACCACATCGGCGTCGGCTACAAGGGGCTGAACGTTCTCGAGTCCGCCGAGCTGCGCAACGGCATCAAGGACTACTCGAACTGGCCGACCATTCCGCAGCTCTACGTCAAGGGCGAGTTCGTCGGTGGATGCGATATCATCCGCGAGATGTTCCAGGCCGGCGAATTGCAGCAGCTGTTTGCCGACAAGGGCATCGCGGTCGACGCTTCGGTCTGATCTTTGACCGCGCGCCAGATTGGCTCGGCGCGACTGGAAGTCCTCACTGCTGACATCACGACACTGAGCGTTGACGCCATCGTCAACGCCGCGAATACCTCGCTCCTCGGTGGAGGCGGCGTCGACGGCGCGATCCATCGCGCGGCCGGGCCGGAGCTTTTGGCCGAGTGCCGCACACTTGGCGGCTGCGCCACCGGCGGCGCCAAGATCACCAAGGGCTATCGACTTCCTGCGAAGCATGTCATCCACGCGGTCGGTCCGGTCTGGAATGGCGGCAACCGCGGTGAGGACGCGCTGCTGGCGTCCTGTTATTCGACCGCGATCGCGCTCTGCCGCGCGAATAATCTCACCTCGATTGCCTTTCCGGCGATCTCGACGGGCATCTACCGCTTTCCTCCCGACCGTGCCGCCGGCATTGCGGTCAGGACGGTAGCCGAAACGCTGCCATCGGCGCCGTCGCTGACGCGCGTCATCTTCTGCTGCTTCTCCGCCGACAGTGCCCGGCTTCATGAAGCAGGCGATGACGCGCCTTTAGTGGCCTTGTCCGAACCCGCCTCTCCGCTACACTCCCCGCAATTGGTCCGGGGAGGGGTTGATGTTTTCTAGCCATTGCCTGCGCGCGTCGTCGCTTGGCGCGCTGTTGATGCTATCAGCCTTGTCGCCCGTTGCGGCCCAGGACATCTTCGCCTCCGAAGGCAGCTTCGACATTCCGGCGGGTGCGCACTTCAACCAGGACAAACTTGCGCGCGTGACGGAGTTCTTCAAGAACGAGGTCGCCGCCGGCAAGATTCCCGGCGCGATCGTGCTGATCCAGCAGCACGGCAAGCCGGTCTACCACGAGTTCTTCGGCGTGCAGGACGTCGTCTCCAAGGCGCCGATGACGGACCAGACCATTTTCCGCCTGTTCTCGATGACCAAGGCGATCACCGCCGTGGTCTCGATGACGCTGGTGGACGACGGCAAGATCAAGCTCGACGACCCCGTGTCGAAATTCATTCCCTCCTTCGCCAATGTGAAGGTCGGCGTCGAGAAAAAAGGCGCCGACGGCACGCCAACGCTCGAGCTGGTGCCGCCGAACCGGCCGATGACGGTCAAGGACCTGATGACGCACACCTCTGGCGTCACCTACGGCTTCTATGGCGACAGCCTGGTGCGCAAGGCTTACAAGGCCGCAAACATCTATCAGGGCGATTTCGACCTCGCCGAGTTCGCCGAACGAATCGCCAGGCTCCCGCTGCACAACCAGCCGGGCGGGCTCTGGCAATACGGCCACTCCACCGACATCCTGGCGCGGGTGATGGAAGTCGCATCCGGCAAATCGCTGTTCCAGCTCGAGAAGGAGAAGCTGCTCGATCCGCTCGGCATGAAGGACACCAGCTTCTTCATCACCGATCCCGAGAAGGTGAAGCGCATGGCACAACCGATGCCGAATGACAGCGACTTCCGGGTCGGCCGCATCAACGATCCGACCGTGGTGAAGAAATGGGAATCGGCCAGCGGCGGCATGGTCTCGACCATGGCGGACTATGCACGCTTCGTGCAGATGGTGCTCAATGGCGGCACCTATGAGGGCAAGACTTACCTCAAGCCCGAGACGTTCAAGATGATGGCGACAGATCAGATCGGTCCGGGCTCGGGCGTCGATCGCGACTACTTCTATTTCCCCGGCGACGGGTTTGGCTTCGGGCTTGGACTGGCTGTAAGAACCGATCCCGGCAGCGCCAAGCCGCCGCCGCCCGGCGACATCGGCGAGTTGAAGTGGGACGGCGCCAGCGGCTGCTATTTCGTGGTCGATCCCAAGCAGGACATGTTCTTCGTGCTGATGGAGCAGACGCCGAGCGAGCGCCAGCGCATCCAGCGGCGGCTGAAACTGTTGATCTATGAGGCGATGGAGAAGTGACGTGCGCCGCCTCGCGGCGGCACTTTTGCTGCTGGTCGCCGCGGCCGGCAGCGCGCGCGCCGAACAGCCGCGACAATTTTCGGCCGAGGGGCTCGCCAAGGTCTCGGACTACATCCGTAACGAGGTCGCAACCGGCAAGATCCCCGGCGCGATCCTGCTGATCCAGCAGCACGGCAAGCCGGTCTATTCCGAGAATTTCGGCGTCCGCGATATCGCGACCGAACTCTCCATGAGCGCGGACACCATCTTCCGCCTCTATTCGATGTCGAAGCCGATCACCAGTGTCGCAGCCATGATGCTGGTGGAGGACGGCAAGCTCGCGCTCGCCGATCCCGTCTCGAAATACATCCCGGCCTTCGCCGGCGTGAAGGTCGGCGTTGAGAAACGCAGCGACGACGGCAAGGTCACGCTGGCGCTGGAGCCGGTCAAGCGGCCGATCACGATAGAGGACCTGTTACGTCATACCTCGGGCCTCACTTACGGCTTCTATGGGTACGGTATCGTGCACGAGCTCTATGCCGAGGCAGATTTGTTCAACGCCGATCTCGGCAATGCCGAATTCGTCGAGCGGATCGCCAGATTGCCGCTGGCGGAGCAACCGGGCACCAGATGGGATTACGGCCATTCCACCGACGTGCTGGGCCGCGTGATCGAGGTGGCGTCGGGACAATCGCTGTACCAGTTCGAGAAGCAGCGGCTTCTTGATCCCTTGGGTATGACTGAGACGGCCTTCTTTGTCGCGGACAGCTCAAAGCGGCCGCGCATTGCCGAGCCGATGCCAAATGATCGCGCGATCAGTCCGACGACCATGATTCGCGACGTCATGTTGCCGCGAAGAGTGGAATCCGGCGGGGCGGGGATGGTCGGCACCATCGGCGACTATGCGCGGTTCTGCCAGATGCTGCTCAATGGCGGGACCTATCAGGGCCACACCTATCTCAAGCCCGAAACGATCAAGCAGATGGCATCCGACCATGTCGGTCCTGCGACCGGGATCGGGCGCGGCGACGCGTACTATCCCGGCGACACCAGCGGTTTCGGTCTTGGCTTCGCGGTCCGCACCTCGGTGCCTGACAATACCGAGTGGCCGCTCGGTGAATATCGCTGGGATGGCGTCGGCGGCACCTTCTTCTTCATCGACCCCGTGGACGACATGTTCGTCGTGTTCATGGTGCAGACGCCGACGGAGCGCGGACGGATCCAGCTCGAGCTGAAGACGCTGATCTTTCGGGCGATGGGAAGATAGAAGGGACGCCACCCCGTCATTGCGAGGAGCGAAGCGACGAAGCAATCCATAGCGCCACAAGCGAAGGACTGGATTGCTTCGCTTCGCTCGCAATGACAGTCACGCCGTGCGCACGATCTCTCTGACGTGGCCGACCATCTCCTCCACCATTTGCGCCGTCACATCGAGATGCATGCAGGCGCGGATGCGGCCGTCCATGACAGCCAGCAGCACGCCGCGCTTGCGCAGTTCCGCGACCATCCTGTCACCGGAGACACCGGCGCCGTCGGGCTTGAAGAACACGAGGTTGGTCTCGGGCTCCTGCACCTCGATGCCCTCGATCTGCGTGAGCCCACGCGCCAGCGCCCGCGCATTGGCGTGATCGTCGGCGAGGCGATCGACGTGATGGTCGAGCGCATAGACGCAGCCCGCCGCAGCGACTCCGGCCTGGCGCATCGAGCCGCCCAGTCGTTGCTTCCAGCGCCAGACCTCGTCGATGAAGGCGCGGCTGCCTGCGATCGCGCCGCCGATCGGCGCGCCCAGCCCCTTGGAGAAATCGATCCAGGCGGAATCCCATCCCTTGGCCATATCTCGCGCGGAGATGCCGGTCGCGACCGCCGCATTGAGCAGCCGCGCACCGTCCATATGGGTCGCCATGCCGGCCGTGCGCGCGATCGATACGACTTGGTCGAGCGCGGCCTTTTTCCAGATCGTGCCGCCGCCGATATTGGCGGTCTGCTCGACGCTGACCAGCACCTGCGGCGGCTGGTAGCGGGATTTCGGATGCAACGCCTGCTTCAGCGTGTCCGGCGAGAACTGGCCGTCATCGCCCTTCAGCGGCGTGATCTGGAAACCGCCGAGCGCGGCATGTGCGCCGCCCTCGCGCGCGATGATGTGGGCGGTCTCATGCGCCAGGATCTCGTCGCCGGGCCGGCAATGCACCAGTGTTGCCGCGACATTGCACATGGTGCCAGACGGCATGAACACCGCGGCCTCCTTGCCGAGCAGGTCGGCGACGCGCTCGCAGAGCAGGTTGACGGTCGGATCGTCGCCGATCTGCTCGTCGCCGACCTCGGCGCGCGCCATCGCTTCCCGCATCGCCGGCGTCGGCCGCGTCTGGGTGTCCGACAGCAGGTTGATCCGGACCGGTGGCGCCTTGGGATCGCGCGGGGGAGGGGTGTAGTGCATGATCGACTCGACTGCTGCGTCGTCATGGCCGGGCTTGTCCCGGCCATCCACGCGTGTTTGCCGTGCTGGACCATAAAGACGTGGATGCCCGGCACAAGGCCGGGCATGACGAAAATAACCAGACGTGAGTGCAAACAAAAAGGCCCCGGCAAAACCGGGGCCTTCGATCATTCAAAAGCTGCACAAATCAGCGCGAATAGAACTCGACGATCAGATGCGGCTCCATCTGCACTGCGAACGGCACGTCCGTCAGGGCCGGGACGCGCTGAAATTTTGCGGTCATCTTGGAGTGGTCGACCTCGAGATAGTCGGGCACGTCGCGCTCGGCAAGCTGGTTCGCTTCCAGCACATGCGTGAGCTGCTTGGAGGCTTCCTTGACCTCGATGGTGTCGCCGACCTTGAGCGCGTAGCTGCCGATATTGACGCGGCGGCCGTTCACCTTGACGTGGCCGTGATTGATGAACTGGCGGGCGGCGAACATGGTGGCAACAAACTTGGCACGGAACACTACCGTGTCGAGACGGCGCTCGAGCAGCCCGATCAGGTTCTCGCCGGTGTCACCCTTCATGCGGCCGGCCTCGACATAGATGCCGTGGAACTGACGTTCCGAGATGTTGGCGTAATAGCCCTTCAGCTTCTGCTTGGCGCGGAGCTGCACGCCGAAGTCGGAGAGCTTGCCCTTGCGGCGCTGGCCGTGCTGGCCGGGGCCGTACTCCCTGCGGTTCACGGGGCTCTTCGGGCGGCCCCAGATGTTCTGGCCCATACGGCGATCGATCTTGTATTTCGCCTCACTGCGCTTGGTCATCGCGTCCTCTTATGTCTCAGGATTGAGGAAACGCGCCCTCCTGTGCGTTCCGGAACATTCCGGAAGCTGACAGGTCCAGCCGCCAAAGCTAGAAGCGGACGGACCACGGGTCGCGAAACGCATCGCGGGCCGAAAACGGCCCGCGAGCAGGCGGTTCTTAAGGGAAAAACCGCCGTTCTGTCAATGACAAGGGCGCTATTTTTCAGGTGCCGGCGTGGCCAGCGGCTTGGATTTGTCGACGATGTAAACCGCGAGAACTTTCAACGGCTTGCCGGCAGAAGCCTTGGCGTCATGGGCAACGCCGGCAGCAATTTGCCAGGAATCGCCCACCTTGATCTGGCGCGGGGGCTGGCCCTCGACGAGCAACTCGCCTTCGCCTTCCATGACATAACCGAGCTCGACTCCGGGATGGGTGTGGCGTCCCGCAGTGCCGCCGGCCGGAATCTCGGCGATTCCGCTGATGCTGACATAGCCATCGGGGAACTCGGCCTTTTGCAGCGGCGTGCGCTTGATGCCGCCCTGTTGCGCGAAGGCTGCGCCGGCGCAGGCAAAAGCAACGACGGAAAGTCCGAGCAGTAGTTTCTTGATCATGATTTTCTTCCTCCCAAAGGGAAGGCAACATTAGCAGCCGGGGGACGCGGGTAAAGCGCCTCGACAGTCCCTCAGGCGGGAACACGGCCGCCGAAGAATGGCGTCAGCGCGCGGCTCAGCGTATGCGGCTTGTTCGACGTGAAGATCATCTCGGCGCCGGCAGAATCGGATTCCTGTCCGGCCGGGCCAAGCAAATCGGAGACCCGCCGCGCGATCGCGGGCGCCGGATCGATCCATTCGACCGGCCACGGGGCGAGGTGCACGAAGCGGTCCAGCAGCAGGGGGTAGTGCGTGCAGGCCAGCACGATCGTATCGGTGCGCGCGGTCTCGTCGCTGCCGGCGCCGACAAAGCAGGGCGCGATCTCCGCGAGAATGTCGCGGTCGGCGATCTCGTGGCCGCTCAGTGCGCGTTCAGCGAGTGAGGCAAGCTCGGGCGACCCGACCAGCGTCACCTCGCAGCCTTGCGCGAAATCGCGGATCAGACCGCGGGTGTATTCGCGCTGCACCGTGCCCTTCGTGCCCAGCACCGCGACCCGCCTGGTCTTCGATCTTGCGCAGGCCGGCTTGATGGCAGGAACCGTACCGACAAAGGGCGTCTTGTAGGCGGCGCGCAAATGCGACAGCACCAGAGTGGAGGCGGTGTTGCAGGCGATCACGACGAGGTCGGGCGCGTGCGCCGATATCAGCTCGCCGATCAAGGGCACCACGCGCGCAACCAGTTGCTCTTCGCTGTGATGGCCGTAGGGGAAGAAGGCGTCGTCTGCCACGTAGACGTAATGTGCATCCGGCCGCGCCGCGACGATCTCGCGCAGCACCGTCAACCCGCCAAGGCCGGAATCGAACACGAGAATCGTCGGGAAGGCTGCCACGGCGCAATTCTATCCGATCCGGAATGAGCATTCAGTTGTTTTCGGCAAGCCGCCGGTTCACCGAAAGGCGCATGGAAGCAGGCGCTTACAGCGGTTTGGAAGGATTCAAATCGCCTTGCGGGGATGTGGCAGCTATCAGGATGGCCGCAAATACGGGACAGGCAGGGAATGACGGGCAATACCAAATCGAGCTGGGGGACCATCGCCAGGTGCTTCCACTGGGGCCTCGGCCTCGCGATCATCGGCATGATCGCCTATGGCTGGTGGATGAATCATTTTCCGGCGCGCGCCGACCGCTTCTTCTATCGCTCGATCCACGCGGACATCGGCTATCTCGTGCTGCTGCTGACGGTGATCCGCCTGATCTGGCGCAGCATCAATCCGACGCCGGATTTGCCCGACACACCACGCTGGCAGCGCATCGCCGCGCGCATCAGCCATTGGGCGCTCTATCTCGTCACGGTCCTCGTCGCGCTGCTCGGCTGGGCGATGTCCGGAGCTCGTCCGCCTGATCGCAATTATGCGAGCTTCTTCGGCTGGTTCAACGTGCCGCAGTTCACCTCACCCGACAAGGTCGCGGCCGGCGCCTATGAGGACCGGCACATTTTCTTCGCCTATGTGTTGTTGGCGCTGATCGTCCTGCACATCGCAGCCGCGGCCTGGCATCACTTCATCAGGCGCGACCGCGTGGCGATGCGCATGATCAGGGGAACGGCGACTTAGAGGCGTTCCAGGCTCACCGCGTCCATTTGTCTCTTCTCCGCACCGCGAGCCCAATCGTATGGGATCGCTACGTTGATCACGGAGGGACGAATGTCATTGTCGGGGAAAGCTGCTGCGCCTGTTCTGTTCGCACTCTTGTCGCTCGCGGCTGTCAGTGCCGCGTATGCGGACGTTGAGATCAGTCTGAGCTACAAGGACAAGAAATTCGATCCGCCGGAGATCAGCGCGCCCGCCAATACGCCGATCGTGATCAAGTTCAAAAACCTCGACCGCGACGCCATGGAGCTGGAAAGCGACTCGCTGAAGATCGAGAAAGTGGTGCCCGCGGGCAAGGACGCCACCATCAAGGTCAAGGCGCAGAAGCCCGGCCGCTACGAGTTCTTCGACGAATACAACGAGAAGACCGCGCGCGGCGCGCTGGTCGTGAAGTAGGGAACTCGCTCGATCGCGGTGGATCGGCTTCGCCGGACACGGGCCTCCAGCGCTCGGCGCGTCCCCGCTATACCCGTCCGGAAATGATCGTTCAGCGATCTGCCGCGAAACGCGCGCGGGGATGTCTACCAGGAAAGTTACCCGTTCATCGGCATATCCCTTTGGACGGGTCCTCGTTGCTCTGGTTTACTGGGCCTGTTGTCCTCAGAGACGACGTCCTTCCGGAGCCGAGACAATTGAGCACAATCAGCCACGACAGAATCTTGCTGCCGGCGGACACTCCCGAGCGGGGGCCATTGCTGCTCTGGATGATCTTCACCGGCCTGTCCGTCTTCGCCGCAATATTGTTGTGGCAATATGGATTGATCCGGCTGATGGTCGTCTCCGACCGCACCTACATTTCGAGCCTCATCGCCGCTCTCTACGTCATCACCTGCGGTCATTGCTTCTGGCGAACGCGGTCCATTGCACGCGAAGCCGAGGCGGCCCGGCGCTGCCGTGAAATCCTGTCCGGA
The DNA here is from genome assembly GCA_963795365.1 of uncultured Alphaproteobacteria bacterium. Taxonomy (GTDB): domain Bacteria; phylum Pseudomonadota; class Alphaproteobacteria; order Rhizobiales; family Xanthobacteraceae; genus Bradyrhizobium. The sequence continues at coordinate 42,903 of CAWCHW010000031.1, read as the reverse complement.
CCCGACGGCGTGCAGGCGCTGGATTTGGATGCGCGGGCGCTGCCGCAGGGAATGGTGACGGATCACATCCGCAGCCTTGCAACCAAGGCGAGGGCGCAAGGGGGAGGGCGTATCGATCAGACCTTGCTGTTGCGGTCGCTGGCCGATCGCCTGCGCGGCTCCAACGGCTTCGGCGCCTTTGTTTCGGATACGCTGATGAAGCTCGGTCTGCTCGGCACCATCATCGGTTTCATCATCATGCTGGCGCCGATTGCCGGCCTCGATGCCGCCGACAAGGTCGCGATGAAATCCTCGATGGGTCTGATGAGCGACGGCATGGCAGTCGCCATGTATACGACGCTGGCGGGACTTGTCGGATCGGTTCTCGTTCGCATTCAATACTACATGCTCGATGCTGCGACACAGCGCGTGTTTTCCCAAGCGGTGGTCCTGACGGAGACGAGGGTGACACCCGTCCTGGAGCAGCATCATGATGGATGATTTCGGTCTCTATCCGCGCGAGGAGCCGTTCGATCCGTTCAGCGTGATGCTGTTCAAGGCGTTGCAGGTCATTGCATTCCTGTTCTTCATCGCGCTGCTTTCGATTTCACCCGATGCCAAGGACGGCAAGATCGATTCGAAAGCCGAGTTCATCATCACGATGGATTGGCCGGACAGCCATCCCGACGACCTCGACCTGTTCGTGCAGGATCCGATCGGCAATATCGCCTGGTATCGGCATCGAGAGGCCGGTTTTCTCACGCTCGATCGCGACGATCGCGGCGGCGCCAATGATTTCATCGTCGTCAACGGCAACAAGATTCCGTCGCCGATCCGCGAGGAGATCGTGACGGTCCGGGGGATCGTTGCCGGCGAGTACACCGTCAATATCTCGCACTTCCAGGCCACCACCGGCCAGCCGGTGGCTGCGACGGTGAAGGTGCAGAAGCTCAACCCGACCGCGCAGGTCATTTTCGACGACAAAGTGATCGTCGACCATACCGGCGACGAAAAGACGGCGTTGAGGTTCAAGCTCGACAGCGCCGGCAAGGTGATCGACGTGTACCGGCGGCCGAAATCCCTGTTGGAGACATTCCGCAATGTGCGCGCCAACGGTGCGGACCTCGATCCGAAAACCCGCGTCCGGGTGTTGCGGCCATGAGCAGCCTGCAGTCGGTCATCGTTACGCTTTCCGTGAGTTACGCGCTGATCGGAGCCTTGCTGCTCGTCGTCCTGGTCTATGCCCGCCTGCCGTGGTCGGCCAAGGCAATCGCCGTCATCGTCACCAGTGCTTTCTATGTCGTCAGCTTCATCGGCACGCGCGGTCTGCTCGGCTGGGCGAGCACCGACCGGCTGCCGGCCCATTTCAAGCTGTTGCAGGCCCGGATCGTCGACCCGCACACGGTGGAGGGCGATCCGGGATCGGTTTATCTGTGGGTGGAGGCGCTGGACGACGATGATCGCCCAAGCGGCGTGCCGAGGGCTTATCGGCTTCCCTATAGCGATGCGCTGGCGGAAAAAACTCACACGGCGGAGAATCAAATCGCTGCCGGACATCCCCAGGGCGGGCGAGCCGCTGATTTTGGAACCGGCGAAGGCGGGTTGATCGACGCTGCGCGGGAATACATCCTGCCAAGAACCGTGATCGAGACATCGGGCGGCGATCCCTCCACCGGGGAATTCAAGGCGGCTGTCCAGGCCGGCGATCGGGTGTCATTTGCACCGCTGCTTCCTCCGCGAATGCCGCCCAAGGATGAACAATAGGACTGCCGATCCGGGCGGAGGGTGGAAAACGGACCCTCGCTGAAGCATCCTGTTTGATATCCCTCAAACGCCACGCCAGACGTCATATGACTTTCGAGGGTGGAGAGAACTGTGCTGCTGGCCCTTTTTGCCGATGTCCATGCCAACCGGCAGGCGTTTGCCGCATGCCTGGAAGCGGCGCGCGGGCGGGGTGCGGAGCGGTTCATCTTGCTCGGTGATTTCGTCGGCTACGGCGCCGACCCCGAATGGTCCGTCGACACCGTGATGCGGCTGGTCGAGGAGGGCGCGCTCGCGGTGCGCGGCAACCACGACAATGCGATCGGGACGCCGAGCGAAACCATGAACGAAGCGGCGCAGGCCGCGATCGACTGGACGCGCGGCCGGCTCGGCGCGACACAGCGCGCCTTCCTGGCCAGTTTGCCGCTGACGCGGGAGGAAGACGACCGGCTCTATGTCCATTCCGAAGCCTCCAACCCGGCGCGCTGGCGCTACGTGCAGTCGACCGCGGATGCCGCCCGCAGCATTGCCGCGACCACCGCGCTGGTCACGTTTTGCGGGCACATCCACCGCCCGGCGCTGTACTCGATGTCGGCGACCGCCAAGATGACGAGCTTCGTGCCGACGTCGGGCGTCGGCGTGCAACTCCTGACGGGACGGCGCTGGCTCGCGGTGCTCGGCTCGGTGGGGCAACCCCGTGACGGCAATCCGGCGGCGTGCTTTGCGACCTACGACACGGAAAAGCGCGAGATCACCTATTGCCGCGTTCCCTACGACGTCGAGACCGCGGCCAGCCGGATCAGGGCGAGCGGCCTGCCGCTTTGGCTCGCCGATCGTCTGTTACAGGGCAGATGAGCCGATGGCAAAATCCCCGATCGAACCGGGCGCGATCCTCGATGGCTTCACGATCGGAGAATGCGTCCATCACGGTGGCATGGCAACGTTGTGGAGCGTGACCCATCCGAACATCGCCGCGCCGCTCCTGATGAAGATTCCGCGCGTCGCGGAGGGCGAGGATCCCGCCGCCATCGTCAGCTTCGAGATGGAGATGATGATCCTGCCGCGCCTGAAGGGAACGCACGTCCCGGCCTGTTTCGGCACCGGCGATTTCACCCGTCAGGCCTATGTCGTGATGGAATGCATTCCGGGCGAGACGCTTTATCGCCGGCTGCCGGCGCTGCCGCTTGCCTATGACGAGGCGAGGGTGCTCGGGGTCAGGATCGCGACCGCGCTTGCCGACCTGCACCGCCAGAACGTGATCCATCATGATATCAAGCCGTCGAGCATCATGTTCCGCGCAACCGGCGAGGCCGTGCTGATCGACTACGGACTCTCGCATCACAATCATCTCCCCGATCTCTTGCAGGAGGAGTTCCGCGTCCCTTTCGGGACCGCGCCCTATATGGCGCCCGAGCGTCTGTTCGACACCCGCGACGACCCGCGCAGCGACATCTTTTCACTCGGCGTGCTGCTCTACTTCTTCACGACCGGCATGCGCCCGTTCGGCGAGTCAGAGACGATGCGCGGCATGCGGCGGCGCCTGTGGCGCGATCCGCAGCCGCCGCGGAAGCTCAAGCCCGACTATCCGCCCTGGCTGCAGGAGATCGTGCTGCGATGCCTGGAGATCGAGCCGGCACGGCGTTATCCGACCGCTTCGCAGCTTGGCTTCGATCTCGGCCATCCCGATCAGGTCAAGCTGACCGCGCGTGCGGAACGGCTGGACCGCGATCCGCTCCTGATGGTGTGGCAGCGGCGCTTCAACCAGGGCATCATGATGCCCAAGCCGAAATCCGACATCGCGGCACAACTTGCCGCGAGCCCGATCGTCGCGGTCGCAGTCGACACTGCGGATGGTTCGGACGAAACCAACGCGGCCTTGCGGGAGACGGCGAAGCGAATTCTCGCGACGCTGCCTGCGGCCCGCCTCGCCTGCCTCAACGTGCTGAAGCTGGGCCGCCTCGCGATCGATCGCACTCTCGATGACGAGGGCCACAACAAGCATGTCGATCGGCTGGTCGCGCTGAAACATTGGGCGTCGCCGCTCAAGCTCGACGAAAACCGGCTCACGGTGCATGTGCTGGAATCCGTCGACGCCGCATCCGCGATCCTGGAATTTGCCGATGTCAACCAGGTCGATCACATCATCATCGGCGCGCGGGAAAACTCGACGCTGCGTTCGCTATTGGGCAGCGTCTCGACCAAAGTTACCTCCGAGGCGCGCTGCACGGTGACGGTCGTGAGGCCGCCGCGAGCCGCCGCGCCCGCGAAGGACGATCGCGATATGCCGCCGGTTTTCTAGTTAGACCGCTTCGCCCCGCGCCAGCGCGGCGGCATCGCGGATCGCCGAGATGTTTTTCTTGTAGGCGTCCATCGTGCCGCCCTTGAACACGGCGGAGCCGGCGACGAAGGCATTGGCGCCGGCCGCGGCGAGCGGGCCGGAAACATCGGGGCCGACGCCGCCATCGACCTCGATATCGATCGGCCGGCCGGCGGTCATCGCGCGCAGATCGCCGATCTTGCCCAGTGCGGAACGGATGAAGGCCTGGCCGCCGAAGCCGGGATTGACCGACATGATCAGCACGAGGTCGATCATGTCGACGACATATTCGATCGCGGACAGCGGTGTGCCCGGGTTGAGAGAGACGCCCGCCTTCTTGCCGAGCGCCTTGATCGCCTGCAGCGAGCGATGCAGATGCGGACCGGCTTCCGCATGCACCGTGATGTGATCGCAGCCGGCCTTGGCGAAGGCTTCCAGATAGGGGTCGCAAGGCGAGATCATCAGATGCGCGTCGAAGATCTTCCTGGTGTGCGGCCGCATTGCCTTGATGACATCGGGCCCGAAAGAAATATTCGGGACAAAATGTCCGTCCATCACGTCGAGATGGATCCAGTCGGCGCCGGCGGCATCGACGGCGCGGACTTCATCACCGAGCTTCGAGAAATCCGACGCCAGGATCGAGGGCGCGATGACGAGAGGACGTTGGGCGAGGGCCATGGGAGGCTTCCGGCGCGTTTCGATTGTCCGCCTAACACGCGCGGGGAGGACGGGCAACTAGTGCTCCGATTCCGAAGTTCGCATCGTATCGCGGCGACCGTTTTTGCGAACTTCGAAATCAAAGGAGCACTAGCAAATCCTTGATTCTAGTGCGGCTTTGACTTTGAAGTTCCGATGGAGAATGCACAAATTGGAGCTGATCGGAACTTCAAAGTCGCCGCACTAGCGCGGAAAATTCTGCCGCGGCGGCAGCATTTGCCTGGGGAAACCACGCCCGCGATCGGCGGGAAACCCTTCATTTGCAGGATGTTCCGGCTCTGGCACGGCGTTTGCTGACCAGGTTGCGAGAGTGACGCGTCGGCCGTGTTAACCGGCCTTGTTGGAGTTTCACCATGTTGCCTGCCCTTGGCGCAGTGTCGTCTGTGCTGGATGCCCTGCAGACGCTGGCATCTTCGAAATCATCTTCGTCGTCAGCAGGCCAGCAGCCGGCCAGTCCGTTCGACGTGACCGGGACTGCGACGGCCCCGGCGGGCGCGACATCGCAGCAGCCGTCCGGCGGCTTTTCCCCGATCTCGCCGCAGACCATGAGCGCACTGATCGCGGCGCAGGGCGAGGCGGGAACGAACACGGCTCCGGCCAATCCATCCGATGCCCTGAAAGATCTGTTCTCGCAGATCGACGCCGATGCCGATGGATCGATCACCAAAACGGAATTCGAGAATGCGCTCGGCGCCGGCGGGACGAATACGGCCGCGGCCGACAAGGTTTTCGGCGAGCTCGATACCAACGGCGACGGCAGCGTCAGCCTCGACGAGATGAAATCGGCTCTGCAGGGCGCCGGCGGCCACCATGGTGGCGGGCATCACATGCACGCGCACGCCGCCGGTGGCTCAGGCGGGAGCGACAGCAGCGACGCGAGCAGCGATCCGCTGCTGCAGGCGCTGTCCGGCGCCTCGAGCACGTCGGTGAGCAACAGCGACGGCTCGACCACGACCTCGATCACCTATGCCGACGGCTCGAAGGTCAGTCTGACGACGCCGGCTGCTTCAGTGACCCCGGCGACCAGCAACGCAACCTCGTCCTACAATCTGATCGAGCAATTCATCCAGCGGGAGGCGCAGGCGCTGTCGGCGTCCGCCTCTGCCTCGCTGTCGATGAGCATCTGAACGATCAGCCGAACCGATCCTTCCACGCCGGCAAGGCGCCAGGAAATGGCAACGCTGTCGCTGTGAATACGCCGCGGGCGATGGCACGCGCGAGCACATTGGCCGCGACCATGCCGAGCTCGGTCATTCCAAAGACCGGATCGATCTGCTTTTCGCAAGTCGCCGCCGCAAACACCGTGTCGCCGTCGGTTGGCGCGTGCACCGGATAGATCGCGCGCGCCATGCCGGTCTGTGCGATCATCGCCAGCCGCTTGGCCTGGGCCTTGGTCAGGATCGCGTCGGTTGCGACCACCGCGATCGTGGTGTTCTCGCCTGCGGCGGCCGCCGGGCCGCCTTTGATCCGCGCGGCCAGCATGTCCGGTGTGAAGGAGGCGGGCAGGCCGCGCCCGCCATACTCGCCGTCGACCTCGAAGGGGGCGGCCCAGAACCACGGACCCTCACCGACGGTGGTGCTGCCGACGGCGTTCACCACGGCAATCGCGGCAACGGCGGCTCCGGTGCGCGTTTGCGCCGACGCCGAGCCAACACCGCCCTTGAATGTGGCGGTCGTGGCGCCCATGCCCGCGCCGACGCTGCCGAGCGCGAACTCGCCTGATGCCGCGGCGGCGGCCTGGTAGCCGAGATCGCGATAGGGCGGAAAGCGTCCCCAGCGCTTGTCGCCGCCGTTGAGGAGGTCGAAGCAGATCGCGCCCGGCACGATCGGAATCACGACGTCGCGGATCTTCAAGCCACGACCCTGTTCGGCGAGCCAGGCCTGCACGCCGCCGGCCGCATCCAGCCCAAGCGCCGAGCCACCTGAAAGCGCGAAGCCATCGACGGTCTCGATCATGCTCTCGGGCCTGAGCAGCGGCTCTTCGCGGGTGCCGGGCGCCCCGCCACGCACGTCGATCGCGGCAACCGCCGGCCGATCGAAGACGATGGCGGTGACGCCGGAGGCCAGCTTCGCATCGTCGGCATGGCCGACGCGGACGCCGGCAATATCGGTCAACAGGTTCTTCAAAACCATCACTTCCAACCGGCACGAATGCCCTCAGCACGACACAGTATCCGTCGTCAAATGAGGAAGGGCAATAATATTGCTGCAACCGCAGCCTGATCGGCATTTGCCGATGGCGAGGCCTCACCTCAGATGCCTCGGTCGTGACCCCGCCTTCGAATTGCGCAGTTGAAATCCTCATCCATTGGTGGGCATCATGCTACCGACTTGAATGTTTGAGGAGGCCGGGCGTGCCCGACGCTTCCATATTCCTGGTAGAGGACGAAGCTCTCGTCCGGATGTCACTCGCGTCGATGGTGGAAGAGCTCGGCCATCGCGTTGTCGCCGAAGCGGGCACCATCAAGGAAGCCGGCGCGATTGCCATGACCGGTGTCTTTGATCTCGCCATCCTCGATATCAACATCGACGGCCTCGGCATCGACCCGGTCGCTCACGTGATCGAGCGCCGCGGTCTGCCGTTTCTGTTCGTGACGGGCTATGGCGCGGCGTGGCTGCCTTCGCTGTTCCGCAGGCGGCCGGTGCTGGAAAAACCGGTGTCGCTGGTGCGGCTCAAGGAAACCATCGACACGTTGCTCGAACGTGCCGCGGCTAACGGCTCAGCGCCACCCTGATCATGCGCGCGAGCTCCGGCCTTCGATACGGCTTTGCGAGCAGCAGCACTCCGGCATCGAGACGCCCGTGATGGACGATGGCGTTCTCGGTGTAGCCGGAGGTGAAGAGGACCCGGAGCGCCGGGCGCAGCTTTGTCGCCGCGTCGACCAATTGGCGGCCATTCATGCCGCCCGGCATGATCACATCGGTGAACAATAAATCGATCGGCACGCCGCTCTCGACGACCTTCAGCGCCTCGGCCGCATTGGCGGCCTGCAGCGTGGCATAGCCGAGGCTTGCGATCTGCGTGATGACGTATTTTCGGACCAGCGCGTCGTCCTCGACGACGAGGACAGTCTCGTTGCCGCCCCGCATATTTGCCGATGCCTCGGCCTCGACCACGGTTTCCTGCAGACCGCTGGATCGGGGCAAATAGAGCTTGACGCTCGTGCCGTGGTCGACCTCGCTGTAGACTTTGACGTGGCCGCCCGACTGCTTGACGAAACCGAACACCATGCTCAAGCCGAGGCCAGTGCCCTTGCCGATTTCCTTGGTGGTGAAGAAGGGGTCGAAGACCTTTTCGAGATTTTCCGGCGCAATGCCGGTTCCGGTATCGCTGACGGCGACCATGACATAGTTCCCGGGTACGACGTCGCTATAAATGCTGGCATAGCCATCGTCGAGGTAGACGTTGCGCGTCTCGAGCGTGATCTTGCCGCCATGTGGCATCGCATCGCGCGCATTCAGCGCCAGATTCAGGATGGCGGTGGTGAGCTGATTCGGATCGGCAAGCGCCGACCACGCGTCTTCCGACAGCTTGGGCAACACTTCGATGTGTTCGCCGAGGGTGGGATGCAACAGTTTGGCGGCTTCCATCGCCAGCGCATTGACGTCGACCTCGCGCGGCTGCAGCGGCTGCTTGCGGGCGAAGGCGAGCAGGTGCTTGGTCAATTGCGCGCCGCGTTCGGCGGCATCGTCGATCAGCTTCGCAATCGAGGCGAGTTCCGGCCGGTCGGCGACCGCATCGCCGAGGATTCCGATGGTGCCGGTGATGACGGTCAGGATGTTGTTGAAGTCGTGGGCGACGCCGCCGGTCAACTGGCCGACCGCGTCCATTTTCTGCGCCTGCCGGATCTGGGCCTCGGCGGCCTGCTTTTCGGTCAGGTCGCGGCCGATGAAGAAATGCCGCCGCACCGGCTCCGACCACGTTCCCATCCAGTTCAGCACCACGGTGTGGCCGTCCTTGTGCCGGTAGCGCGCCTCGAAATTGCGCATCTGCTGACCGCGCCGGGCCGAGCGCATCTCGTTCCTGGTGTTGTCGAGATCGTCCGGATGGATGAATTCGATCGCGCTGCGGCCCACCATTTCCGAAGGCTCGAAGCCGAGGATGACGCGGGAGCTCGGGCTGATCTGGACGAAGTTGCCGGCGGTATCCGTCACCAGGATGAGGTCCTGCGAGGTTTCGAAGATCCGCTGGCGCTCCTCGATCTCCTGATGCAGCGCTTTTTGCGTCGACTTGCTCTCGGTGATGTCCCGCGCGATCTTGGAGGCGCCGACGATCCAGCCCGCGGCGGAGCGGATCGGCGAGACGCTGAGCGAGACGTTCACCTCGCGGCCGATCTTGTTCAGGCGCAGCGTTTCGAACTGCTCCAGCTGCTCGCCACGGCCGATGCGATCGAGGATGTCGCGGCCCTCGTCCGCCGGTCGGGCGGAACGATGAGATCGATATGGTGACCGACGGTCTCGTCCGCGGTGTATCCGAACAGGCGTTCGGCGGCCTTGTTCCAGGCCGTGATTATGCCTTCGAGACCTAGTGTGATGATGGCGTCGTTCGAGGATTCCACCACCGCGCTGAACAACCGCTCGCGTTCGGTGTGCTGGTCGCGTTCGATCGCCGATTGGCGGCGCAGAGCTCGCAACAGACGTGACATCTGCGCCTGCAATGCGACGTTATCGATCAACAGGACCCCCAGCACGAGGCTCGCCGCGCAGAGGCCGTAGATCCGCCCCGCGTAGAAACCGAGATCGAACCGCGCGACGTTGACGATGGCCGAGAGTGCGATATCGAACAGCCAGGCGCAGAGCACGACCATCAGCCAGACGTCGATCACCGAATGGGGTGTGCGGAAGTACAGCACGGCCAGCGCCGCCAGGCTGAAGCACCACACCGTCGACACCACGGCGATCATGGTGACGGTGTAGCGCCCGCCGCTCAGAAGCGTCGGGAGGATGTCGTGCTGCGCGGTGACCAGCCAACTGAAGGCGGCCATTGCGATGACGACCGCCGCGACACTCGAAAGGATTGCCCGGGTGGAGGACAAGCGCACGCGCGGGCCGCCATCGCGGTCCTTGCTGATCGCATAACCCAGCACCAGCAGCGGGAAGACGCCGTGCCAGATCATGTAGAGCCAGACGGTGGTCTGCGATCCGCCGCCCAACAGCCCCTCCGGAGCGAACAGGCCTGGAAAGGACAGGGCGTGGGTGAAGGCCGCGGCGGCGGTGAAGAGATAGCCGGTCGCGAGCATGAGCAGCGCCCGGGTTCGCAGCACGCCAAACTGCGAGTAGAGCAGGACCGCCGTGATGATATCGTTGACCGACAGTGCCGACTGGTAGCTTGCGACGAAGGCTGGGACCGGGGGCAGCGGCACGCCGGCATAGGGCACGGCAAGCACGAACAGAACGACGGAAATGCCGACCACCGTCAGCGCCAGCCTGCGGTCCGCGTTGCTGGCCGGAAGGGTCGACAGGAAGATATTGCGGTCGCTAGGCGGCTGCATGCGGTCCATGGAACTCGATCGACCCGATATGCCCATGACGTCGCTGGCATTTCGCATCGAATCAACCTCCGGTAACTTATAGGCCAATGGATCGAAGGCCCGGAAGGCCGCCCTTGCGGGTAACCGGCCCTTTACCGACCTTTGAAAAAGCCTGACTGCGCAGGAGATTTCCAAGGCCGGAGTTGTAGGCTTGGTACTCTACCCCTTGGAGGGCCCGATGCCACGGATTCTCGTTGTCGACGACCAGGCCGACGTTCGCGCCATGATCTCGATGCTGCTCCGCGTCAATCATTTCGAGGTGACCGAGGCCGCAAACGCGGCGAGCGCGTTACGGGTATTCGAGACTACGACTTTCGACGGAGTGATCGTCGATATCTTCCTGGGCGACGCCTGCGGCCTCGATCTGATCTCGGCGATGCGCGATCGAGCGCCCCGCCTCGCCGTTGTCGCAGTGTCGGGAATGGCCACGCTCGATGCGGTGTCGCGGCCATCGGATCTTGCCGATGTGGTCTGTCTGCAGAAGCCGTTTCGTCCCAGCGAACTGCTGCGCGCCGTCAGCAGCGCGCGCGAAGCGGTTTCATCGAGAATGAGCGCATCGGCGTGAGCGACAAAAAAACGCCCCAGCGAGCTGGGGCGTTGAAATCGACATCTGTAACGGCGATCGGAGATCAGGAACCCTTCGGGTTGATCTCGGTATAACCGCCCTTGCTGTCCCATTTGTAGACCACATAGTCGATCTGCTTGATGTCGCCCTTGGCGTCGAACTCCAGCGTGCCGAGTACGGTGTCCCACGCGCCGCCCTTGATGGTGTCCATCACCTTCTTCGGATCGGTGGTGTTGGCCTTCGCGACGGCCTTCGACCACACCTGGAACGCAGCGTAGGTGTAGAGCGTGTAGCCTTCGGGATCGATGTTCTTGGCCTTGAACTTGTCCACGATCGCCTTCGCGGTCGGCTTGTTGCGCGGGTCCGGACCGAAGGTGAAGAGCGTGCCCTCGGCGTCGGGACCGGTGATCGAGGCGAACTCCTTGTCGGCCAGCGCATCGCCCGCCATCAGCACGGTCTTGAGGCCCTGCGCGCGCATCTGGCGCACGATCAGCCCGGACTCCTGATGATAGCCGCCGACATAGACCAGATCGATGTTCTCGGCCTTCAGGCGCGACACGATCGCGTTAAAGTCCTTGTCACCCTTGTTGTAGGACTCGAACAGCTTCTCGGTGACGCCGGCCTTGTTGAGCGCCTTCTTGGTCTCGTCCGCGAGCCCCTTGCCGTAGGTGGTCTTGTCGTTGAGGATCGCGATGTTCTTGCCCTTGTAGGCCTTGGCGATGTAATCGCCGGCCACCGAGCCCTGCTGGTCGTCACGGCCGCAGACGCGCGCCACGTTCCAGAGCTTGCGCTCGGTGAAGAGCGGATTGGTCGAGGCCGGCGTGATCTGCAGCACGTTGCCGTCGGCATAGGCTTCGGACGCCGGGATCGACGACGACGAGCAGTAGTGGCCGGCGACGAACGGAATCTTCGAGCTGCCGATCTTTTCCGCAACCGAGCGTGCCTGCTTGGGATCGCAGGCATCGTCCTCGACGTCGAGCGCGAGCTTCTTGCCGAGCACACCGCCGGCGGCATTGAGATCGGCCACCGCCATCTCGGCGCCGTTCTTCATCTGCCGGCCGAACGCGGATTCGCCGCCGCTCATGGGGCCCGCGACCGCCACGGCAAGGTCCTGGGCCAGGGCTGCCGTCGACAAGGCTGCCGTCGAGAGCGCCAGCGACGCGCCAAATGCCAGACCGATGAGCTTCACTGATTTCATGGGAGATCCTCGCAGGGCTGAAAGGACCCGGACGAGCCGGGTTTTGGAAAGCGCGCCATTGTCGGCTGATTTTAGCGCGAAGTCATCGGCAATTTTCGGGCTTTTAGTGGACACCTTGGCAGCATCTTGCCGCACGGTCCCCTAAGCCCGACGGCCGCCTTCCAGATAGGCGGCGCGGATTTCCGGCCGTTCCAGAAGCTCGCTGCCGGTTCCCTTCAAGGTGATGAGGCCGTTGACCATGACATAGCCGCGATGGGCGAGCTTCAACGCATGATTGGCGTTCTGCTCGACGATCAGCACGGTGAGGCCGTCCTGCCGGTTCAATGTGCGGATCGCGTCGAAAATCTGGCGCGCGATCAGCGGCGCCAGTCCGAGCGACGGCTCGTCGAGCAGCAGCAGGCGCGGCCTGCTCATCAGCGCGCGGCCGATCGCGAGCATCTGCTGCTCGCCGCCGGATAGCGTGCCGCCGCGCTGCGTCATGCGTTCCTTCAGGCGCGGGAACAAGGCGAACACCCGCTCGAGCCCGTTCGCGCGCTCGGTCACGCTGCAGTCGGTCGCGTCCGCGCCCATCTGCAGGTTCTCCGCCACGCTCATGCGCGGAAAGATTCGTCGCCCTTCGGGTGACTGCGCGATGCGCAGCCGCGCGATCTCATGGGTTGGCACCGACGTGATCTCGCGTCCATCGAACACGATCTGGCCGGCGCGCGCGCGCGGCCGGCCGAAGATCGTCATCATCAAGGTCGACTTGCCGGCGCCATTGGCGCCGATCAGCGCGACGATCTCGCCGGCGTTGATGTCGAGGTCGACGCCCTTCAGCGCTTCGATCTTGCCGTAGGCCGCGCGCAGGCCCCGGATTGCGAGCAGGGGAGCACTCACGTGCCGCCCTCCATGACGGCGATGGCTTCCTCCTCATCGGCGCCGAGATAGGCCGCGATCACCTTGGGATCGTCGCGCACATCCTGCGGCGAGCCTTCGGCAATCTTGACGCCATAGTCCATCACCACGACGTGGTCGGAGATCTCCATCACCACGCTCATGTCGTGCTCGATCAGCAGGATCGAGGTGCCCTGTTGGCTGCGGATCGACAGCAACAGCTCGCTCAAGGCGGCGCTCTCGCGCGCGTTGAGGCCGGCGGCGGGCTCGTCGAGACAGAGCAGCGCCGGCTCGGTGCACATCGCGCGCGCGATTTCGAGCCGCCGCTGGTCGCCATAGGGCAGATTGCCGGCGGCATCGTCGGCGCGATCGAGCAGGCCGATGCGGTCGAGCCAGAATTTCGCCAGATCAATCGCGGTCTTCTCGGCGCTGCGCCAGCCCGGTGTGCCGATCAGGCCGAGAAAGGTCAGGCCCGAGGCCCGCATCAGCGTGTTGTGCTGGGCCACCATCAGGTTTTCCAGCGCGGTCATGCCGGGGAACAGGCGGATGTTCTGAAAGGTGCGCGCGACTTTCGCCTGCTTGGAGATGCGGAAATCGTTCAACCGCTCCAGCGCAATCTCGTTGCCGCCGTCATGCGCCAGCCGCATGGTGCCGCCGGTCGGCTTGTAAAAGCCGGTGACGCAGTTGAACACCGTGGTCTTGCCGGCGCCGTTCGGACCGATCAGTGCGGTAACCTTGCGCCGGCCCGCGGTGAACGACAGGTCGTTGACGGCGACGATGCCGCCGAAGCGCATGGTCAGGTGGTCGACGGAAAGAATGTCGTCGCCGCTCATCCGTGTCCCTCCTTGACGAGGTCGGCTGAGATCGCATGCGACTCCTTCAGATACACGGTTGGCGCGCGGTGGCCGATGATTCCGCGCGGACGCCAGATCATCAGCAGCACCATCGCGAGGCCGAACACCAGCATGCGGAATTGCTCGAGCCCGCGGAACAGCTCGAAGCCGCCGATCATGGCGAGCGCCGCCAGCGCCACCCCGAGCTGCGAGCCCATGCCGCCGAGCACGACGATGGCGAGCACCAGCGCCGATTCCTGGAAGGTGAAGGATTCCGGGCTGATGAAGCCTTGACGCGTGGCGAAGAACGCGCCGGCAAAACCGCCGAACAGCGCGCCGGTGGCGAACGCGGTGAGCTTGGTTGTGGTGGTGTTGATTCCGAGCGCGCGGCAGGCGACCTCGTCCTCGCGCAGCGCTTCCCAGGCGCGGCCGATCGGCAGCCGCCGCAGCCTGATCGTCACCCAGTTGGTCAGCAGCGCCAGCGCCAGGATGATGTAGAACAGGAACACGATGCGATGCGTCGGCGAAAACTCGATGCCGAGCTTCGCGGCAAGACCGTCATCGCCGGGCGTCAGGGGAATGCCGAAGAAGGTCGGACGCGGAATGCCGGAGACGCCGTTCGGCCCGCCCGTGAGCGACTGCCAGTTGATGATGACAAGCCGGATGATCTCGCCGAAGGCGAGCGTCACGATGGCGAGATAGTCGCCGCGCAGCCGCAGCACCGGAAAGCCCAGCAGCACACCCCAGAACGAGGCGAGGATGCCGGCCAGCGGCAGGCAGACCCAGAACGACAGGCCGAAATTGGTGGCAAGCAGCGCGTAGGAATAGGCGCCGACCGCGTAGAAGGCGACGTAGCCGAGATCGAGCAGGCCGGCGAGGCCGACCACGACATTCAAGCCCCAGCCCAGCATCACATAGGTGAGCACGAGAATGCCGAGGTCGAGAATGTAGCGCTGATTGTAGAAGATGACGGGAACGAGCAGCGTGAAGATCAGGAGCGCCGGTGCGACGAAGCGGCCGGCGATCGCGAGTCCGTTCTGAACCATGGGCGGAACGATCCGGCGCTGGTCCGCCGGTCCCAGCCACTGGCGCAGCAGCTCGATCACGATGCTGCCGCCGAACACGGTGGCGACGATCGCCGCGAGATCGCCGAACCGCGTCCAGTAGATCAATTGCCCGGTCGGCCCGGCCTCGGTGCGGATGCCGATCATCAGCGAGAACAGCACCAGCGCCACAAGAGCGGAGATCAGCGCCTTCTTCAGGATGAAGGGAATTGCGGAAGCGCGGGTGGCCGGATGCGAGTCGGGCGCCAATGTCGTCACGTGGGAATCAGACTTTTTCGACTTCAGGCCGGCCGAGCAGGCCGGTCGGAAGGAAGATCAGCACCACGATCAGGATGGAGAACGCCGCGACATCCTTGTACTCGACCGAGAAATAGGCCGACCAGAATGTCTCGATCAGCCCGATCAGAAGTCCGCCCAGCATGGCGCCGGGCAGCGAGCCGATGCCGCCGAGCACGGCCGCGGTGAAGGCCTTGATGCCCGCGACGAAGCCCATGAAGAAATCGACCAGGCCATAGTAGAGCAGGTACATCATCCCGGCGACGGCAGCCAGCGCAGCTCCGATGACGAACGTCATCGAGATGGTGCGGTCGACGTCGACGCCGAGCAGCGCCGCCATGGTCTGGTCCTGCTCGCAGGCGCGCATGTCGCGGCCGAGCCGCGTGCGCGACACCAGCCAGGTGAAGATCGCAAGCAGCACGATGGTGGTGATGACCACGACGATCTGGACGTTGGAGAGCTGCACGACGAAGCCGTTGCTCTCGGCGAGCTGGTAGCCGCCGGTGATGATCGGCGGCACCGGCTTGACGCGGGCGCCCTGCGCGATCTGCGAGAAATTGATCAGCACAAAGGACATGCCGATCGCCGACAGCATCGGCGCGAGCCGGAACGAGTGGCGGAGCGGCCGGTAGGCGATGCGTTCCACCGTCCAGCCGTAGAGCGCGGTGATCGCCATCGAGACCAGCAGCACGATCAGGAGGACCAGGGGAACCGATGTCAGGCCGAACGACACCAGCATCAGGAACGAGATCAGCGCGATGAACCCGCCGATCATGAAGATGTCGCCATGAGCGAAATTGATCATGCCGACGATGCCGTAGACCATGGTGTAGCCGATCGCGATCAGCCCGTAGATCGAGCCGAGCACGAGACCGTTGATGAGTTGCTGGGCGAAATAGACCATGGGCTGCGTGGTTCGAGCCGACGCGGCGAGGGCCCCCGGCAGCCCTTGGGCGACGCGTCCTGCCGTCTCTTAACAGCGGGAACTTGGGGCGGCAACAGCGCGCCGTCTCACCCAAAAGGCTTGTACAGGATTGTTTTTGCAGCCGGTTCCAGGAAACACGCCCGCGACAAATCGGTGACGCAGAATGACCGCCATGGAACCGTCGTTCCGCGCAACCAATGGCAATTTGCGGGGTTATCTCGGGCTTCGTTCAACAAGGGAGATCCCGAATGAGCAATCCCAACCAGAATCCTGGTCAGCAGAACCAGACCCCCGGTCAGAAGCCAGGCCAGCAGAACCAGACCCCGGGTCAGAAGCCAGGTCAGCAGCAGAGGTGGCGGGCAGAAGCCCGGCCAGCAGCAACAGGATCCCAATCGCTAGTTCGGGCGACGCGTGAAGTAGAGGAAGGCCCTGCCGCAAGGCGGGGCTTTTCTTTTGGCTAGAAAGCCCGCAAGGTTAAGGTAAACAAAGGGTTTACATTGCCGCTCAAGCTTTAAGCAGGCACCTTCCGCGCAAAGCGGCTCGCGCGCGATCGACGCGCGGCCGAGAAAAGCGGGAAGCGACATGTCGACAAGCTGGCGTATCAGTTCATTCAACGGCGTGCTGCTTGCAGCCTATTTCATTCCGACCTGGACCATGATTGCCTTCAACATCATGGTCTCGCCGATCCACAGCCTGTTCGATCGCCCAAGCATCGCGGTGGGGCTGTTCGTCACCGACCATCTGCATCTTGCCGCGACAGGCACGGTCCGCGCTGCGTGGCTGCTGGCCCTCGGCCGGCTGGTCGTGGTCGCGTTCCTTGCAATTTTCACCGTGCTCGCTTTCACCCCGAAGATCCGCAAGCTCGGAGGATGCAACGAAGCGCTCTCGATCGCGCTCGGCATCGGCTGCCTGATCAGCTTCGTCAGCATGCTGCTCGCCTCGCTCGCGGGCGAGGGCGGCGCGCTGCGCCTGCATGCCAGTGAGCTGCTGGTCATGCTCGGCACGGTCGTCGTGATGACGCTCGAGCGGCCGGCCGAACAGCCGGCCGAGGTTCAACAGCTAGCGCTTGAGGAGCCAAGCTCTTCGACGATTGCGACGGAAAGATTTCTGGATTGCTTCGCTGCGCTCGCAATGACGGTGTTACCGTTGCGTCAAAAAGCCGACTACCGCCTCGGTGAAGGCGTGCGGCTGCTCGACATTGGAGATGTGTGCGGCGTCGAGCAGCGTCATGCTTGCGCCGGGAATCCTGCTGCGGATCATTTCACCGGCCGCGACCGGCGTCGACAAATCATGCCGGCCGGCGATCACCAGCGTCGGGCTTTTGATTTTTGGCAACAGCTCGCGCTGATCGAGCGTCGACAGCGCCTCGCAGCAGGCGACATAGCCCTGCACCGGTGTTGCCAGCATCATCGCCTTCATATTTGCGGTGACCTGCGGCTCGCGCTCCCTGAAATCGGCGGTCAGCCAGTTCGCGATCACGGCATCGGCGATGGCGGCGATGCCGCCCTCCTTGACGATCTTGATGCGGGAAAGCCAGTTGGAAGGATCGGCATAGTAACAGGCAGTATTGGCGAGGATGATCCTGTCCATCCGTTCCGGCGCATTGGCCCCGAGCCATTGCCCGACCATGCCGCCCATCGACAGGCCGCACCAATGCACTTTGTCAATGTTGAGATCGTCGAGGATCGCCAGCACGTCGCGGCCGAAACGCTCCATGGAATAGGGCCCGGGAGGTGCGCCGGATTTGCCGTGACCGCGGCGGTCGTAGCGGATCACCCGGAACAGCTGGGTGAGCGCCTTCATCTGCGGCTCCCACATCTGCATGGTCGAGCCGAGCGAGTTCGACAGCATCAAGGTCGGTCCGCTCTGGCGTCCCTCGACCGAAACGTTGAGCAGGCAACCGTCGGCGTCGATCATCGGCATGTCATAACCCTCGTCATTTCCCGTCGAGCGACGCCAGCAGGCGGTCGATCAAGGCTTGCGACGCGCCTTGATAGGCCATCGGCTCGAACAGTTCGGCGATCTTCTTTGCAGGCAGTCGCGCGGTGACGTTCGAGTCAGATGTCAGCACATCTCGCAGATGTTTCTTCTCGGCAACCGCTCTCTTGCTGGCCGCCTCCACCAGATGATGCGCCTCGCTCTTGCCGATGGTCTCGGCGAGCGCGAAGGTCACGGCCTCTGCCATGATCAGCCCGTGCGTGGTGTCGAGATTGGCGCGCATGCGCGCCACGTCGACCTCGAGCCCTTCGGCCATGTCGACGGTCGCAGCGAGCGCGCCCGATGTGACCAGCAACAGCGCGGGCAAGGTCGGCCATTCCGCATGCCACGGTCCGGCGCTGCGCTCATGGTCCTGGACCTGTGCGGCAAAGATCGTCGCCGCGAGACCAGGCGCCATGGTCGCGGCACCGAGCGCGCTTGCGGCGGCAACGGGATTGCGCTTGTGCGGCATGGTCGAGGAGCCGCCGCGGCCGGCGCCGGCGGGCTCGAAGGCTTCGCCGACATCGGTCTGCATCATCAGCGAGACATCGCGCGCGATCTTGCCGCAACTGCCGGACAGGATCGCGAGCACGGAGGCCGCCTCCGCGATGCGGTCGCGGTGGGTATGCCAGGGCGCTTCCGGCAGCGGCAACTTCAGCTCGTGCGCCAACGCCTCGGCAACAGCCATGCCTTTGTCGCCAAGCGCGGCGAGCGTACCGGCAGCGCCGCCGAACTGCAGCGCGAGCGTCTCGCTGCGCAGCCGCTTCAGCCGCAGTTTCGAGCGGTTCAGCGCCGCCGCATATTCCGCGAGTTTTAGCCCGAACGGCATCGGCAGCGCATGCTGCAGCCAGGTGCGGGCCACCATTGCCGTGTTGCGGTGGGCGCGCGCAAGCCTGGCGAAGCCGGCGATGGCACGATCGATGTCGGCGAGCAACGCATCGACGCCGGCGCGCAAGGTGAGCATCGCGGCGGTGTCGATCACGTCCTGGCTGGTCGCGCCCCAATGCACATAGCGCGCGGCTTCCGCATCCGCCTTGGCGACATTGCCCGTGAGCGCCTTGACCATGGGAATTGCGAGATTGCCGGATCGCGTCGCGGCCTCGGCAAGATCAGCCAGGTCAAACGCATCCGCCGTGCAGGCTGAGCCGATCGGACCGACCGCGCTCTTCGGAATCACCCCGGTCGCGGCTTCGGCGCGCGCCAGCGCCGCCTCGAAGGCGAGCATGTTCTGCAACGTCGCCGCGTCGTCGCAGACGGCGCGCATGGCGGCGCTCGACAGCATCGGTGCGAGCAGGGGGGAGAGGGCGGTGCTCATGGCGCGCGACCTAACCATTCCGATCCGCTTCTGCCAATCCAATTCGCTGCCTTGTGCGGCTGCGAATATGCATTGCCCTTCACCGGAAGGCGGCCTTCCTTTTGGCGCTGACGTGCTTTACTTGAGGAATGACGAGGCGACCCGGGAGGCCACCATGGCGATGACGATGAACGGCGAAGTCCAGCTTGCGGCCTCGCGTCAGGCGGTATGGGACAAGCTGAACGATCCCGCGGTGTTGAAGGCGTGCATTCCCGGTTGCGAGGAGTTGGAGGCGACCGACGACGGCGGCTTCCGCGCGGTCGCCAAGATGAAGGTCGGTCCGGTCTCGGCGCGCTTCAAGGGCAAGGTCAATCTGAGCGACCTCGACCCGCCGAATGGCTACAGGATCTCGGGCGAAGGCGAGGGCGGCGTGGCCGGCTTCGCCAAGGGCGGTGCCACCGTCAAACTCAGCGACAAGGACGGCGGCACGCTGCTCTCCTACGACGTCGAGGCCCAGATCGGCGGCAAGCTCGCCCAGCTCGGCCAGCGCCTGATCAACGGCACGGCCAAGAAGCTGGCCGACGAGTTCTTTGCGAATTTCGTAAAGGCGGTACAGGGTTGAGCTCAGGCCCTAATGGCGTCATATGCCGGCCATGCCCGGCTGAGGTTGCTCAATACCGGGCGGGCTCATATTATGGGTTCCAGTTGATTTTGAGGCCTGCGCGGCCGATATGCGGTGGCGCAGAACGAAGCCTGCGAAGCCGACATGCGGCGCGCAGATATAGAGAGTGCTGATGGCCAAAGTTTCCTTGATCGTGAACGGTAATCCCGTAACTGCCAATGTCGATCCTCGCACGCTGCTTGTGCAATTCCTGCGCGAGAATCTGCGCCTGACCGGCACCCATGTCGGCTGCGACACCAGCCAGTGCGGGGCTTGCGTGGTGCATCTCGACGGCAAGGCGGTGAAGGCCTGCACCACGCTGGTGGTGATGGCCGACGGCCACGAGGTGAAGACGATCGAGGGGCTCGCGCCGGATGGTGCGCCGCTGCATCCGATGCAGGAGGCTTTCCGCGAGAATCATGGATTGCAGTGCGGCTTCTGCACGCCCGGCATGATCATGACCGCGGTCGATCTGGTTCATCGCAGGGGTCACGACCTGTCCGACCAGGTGATCCGCGAAGAGCTCGAAGGCAATCTCTGCCGCTGCACCGGCTACCAGAACATCGTGCTGTCGATCGCCGCCGGCGCCAAGGCGATGGCGAAATCCGACCTCGCGTAACCGCTCCGCTTTTCCGCGCCCTCGCGCCAGGAACCCTACAATGTACGAATTCAGATATCATCGTCCCGGCACCGTGCGGCAGGCCGCCAATTTCCTCGCCAAGAATGAGGATGCCAAGGTGATCGCCGGCGGCCACACGTTGATCCCGGTCATGAAGCAGCGGTTGGCGAGCCCGCCGCATCTCGTCGACCTCTCCCATATCGAAGGCCTCAATACGATCGAGATGAAAGGCCGTTCGCTGGTGATCGGCGCGACCGCCAAGCACGCCGAAGTCGCCAACTCCGCCGTCGTCGGCGAGGCGATCCCGGCGCTGGCGCATCTCGCCGGCCTGATCGGCGATCCCGCCGTTCGCCACAAGGGCACCATCGGCGGCTCGCTCGCCAACAACGATCCGACCGCGGACTATCCGGCGGCCGTGATGGCGCTGGGGGCGACCATCGTCACCAACAAGCGCCGGCTCAAACCGGAGGAATTCTTCCAGGGCCTGTTCTCGACCACGCTCGAAGCAGACGAGATCATCACCAAAGTGATGTTCCCGCTGCCGAAGAAGGCGGCCTACGTCAAGTTCCGCAACCAGGCCTCGCGTTATGCGTTGGTAGGCGTGTTTGTCGCCAAGCGTCCGTCCGACGTGCGCGTGGCCGTCACCGGTGCCGGTTCGAACGGCGTGTTCCGTGTCGAGTTGTTCGAGGAGGCGTTGAAGAAGCGCTTCTCGCACAAGGTGCTCGACGGCCTGACCGTGCCGGCGGATGGACTGAACAGCGATCTGCACGGCAGTGCCGAATACCGTGCGCATCTGATCGCGGTGCTGGCGCGCCGCGCGGTCGAAGCCGCGACCGCCAAGTAGTGTTCTCCCCGGCGTAACAAGACTGGGATTTTCATGACTGCATCGGCCCTGCCAGCATCCGTCGATGCGATGCTCGAATTGTTGACCTCGCGCGGCTATCTCGCCGAGCGCTCGCTCGCGACCGTCACCTATCTCTCGCTGCGCATGGGCCGGCCGCTGTTCCTGGAAGGCGAGGCCGGCGTCGGCAAGACCGAGATCGCCAAGGTGCTCGCTGCCGCGTTGAAGCGGAAGCTGATCCGCCTGCAGTGCTATGAGGGGCTCGACGTCGCCTCCGCCGTCTATGAGTGGAACAGCGCGGCGCAGATGATCGCGATCAGGCTTGCGGAAGCCGCCGGCGACAGCGACCGCGAGCAATTGTCGTCGGATATTTTCGCCGACCGTTATCTGATCAAGCGGCCGCTGCTGCAGGCGCTGGAGCCCGATGTCGCGGGCGCGCCGGTGCTGCTGATCGACGAGCTCGATCGCGCCGACGAAGCATTCGAGGCGTACCTGCTGGAAATCCTCTCGGACTTCCAGATCACGATTCCCGAGCTCGGCACGGTCAAGGCGCCGCAGCCGCCGATCGTCATCATCACCTCGAACCGCACCCGTGAAATCCACGACGCGCTGAAGCGTCGTTGCCTCTATCATTGGGTCGATTATCCCTCGGCCGAGCGCGAGCTTGCGATCATCAAAAACCGCGTGCCGGGCATCTCGGCAAAACTTTCGCAGCAGGTGGTGCGCTTCGTGCAAGCGCTGCGCGACCAGGATTTCTACAAGTCGCCGGGCGTGGCCGAGACGATCGATTGGGCCACCGCGCTGTCCGAGCTCGACGCGCGCTCGCTGACGCCGCAGGTGGTCGGCGATACCTTGGGTGCGCTGCTCAAATATCAGGACGACATCGGTCGGATGCAGGGCGACGCGCTGAACAAGGTTCTGAAGGAAGCGACGAGCGAGGTTTGATTTTATTTCGTCATTCCGGGATGCGTGCGAAGCGCGCAGGCCCGGAATCCATAACCACCATCGTGAGTATGGATTCCGGGCTCGCTCGTTTCACTCGCGCCCCGGAATGACGATGTGGATAGAGTGGTGCGCATGCCTATCAATCATCTGGCGCCTCCGACCGGCAACATGGCCGACAATGTCGTCGGCTTCGCCCGCGCGTTGCGTGCGGCGGGCCTTCCCGTGGGGCCGGGCGCCGTCATCGACGCCATGAACGCGCTGCAGGCGATCGAGATCGGCAACCGCGCCGACGTGTTCGCGACGCTGCAGGCGGTCTTCGTCAAGCGTCACGAGCATGCGCTGATCTTCAAGCAGGCCTTCGACCTGTTCTTCCGCGCCACCGAGGAATGGAAGCACATGCTGGATTCGGTGCCGCTGCCGGATCACGCCCGCAAGAAGCCGCCGCCGGCCTCGCGCCGGGTGCAGGAGGCGCTGTCGCAGCCCTCCATGCGTGAGGAGCCGCAGGCCCAGGAGCAGGAGTTGCGGCTGTCGGTCTCCGACAAGGAGATCCTGCAGAAGAAGGATTTCGCACAGATGAGCGCGGCGGAGATCGCCGAGGTGACCCGCGCGATCGAGAAGATGCGGCTGCCGCAAGCCGAGCTGCAAACCCGCCGCTACCAGCCGGACGCGCGCGGCCTCAAGCTCGACATGCGCCGCACCCTGCGCAGCTCGTTACGCACCGGCGGCGAGATCATCGACATCCGCAAGCTCGGCCGAATCGAAAAGCCGGCGCCGATCGTGGCGCTGCTCGATATCTCCGGCTCGATGAGCGAATATACCCGGTTGTTCCTGCATTTCCTGCATGCCATCAGCGACGCCCGCAAGCGCGTCTCGGTATTCCTGTTCGGCACCCGGCTCACCAATGTGACGCGCGCGCTACGCCAGCGCGATCCCGACGAGGCGCTGGCGAGCTGCTCGGCCACGGTCGAAGACTGGGCCGGCGGCACGCGCATCGCGACCTCGCTGCACAGCTTCAACAAATTGTGGGCACGACGGGTGCTGGGGCAGGGCGCCATCGTGCTGCTGATTTCGGACGGCCTGGAGCGCGAGGCGGACTCAAGGCTCGCCTTCGAGATGGATCGGCTGCACCGCTCCTGCCGCCGGCTGATCTGGCTCAACCCGCTGTTGCGGTTCGGCGGCTTCGAACCCAAGGCGCATGGCATCAAAATGATGCTGCCGCACGTTGACGAATTCCGCCCGGTGCATAATTTGACATCAATCAAGGGGCTGATCTCGGCGCTGTCATCGGACCTGCCGCCGCACCATTTCAGCTCGATCCGCTCCGTGGCCTGAAGGAGACAACGCCCATGCTCAATCGCGACGAGGACATCCTGAAAGCCGCCGAGGACTGGCAGAAGGCGGGCCATGGCGTCGCGCTTGCGACCGTGGTCGAGACCTGGGGCTCGGCGCCGCGCCCGGCGGGCTCGAGCCTCGTCATCAACGACGATGGCACGTTCCTGGGGTCGGTCTCCGGCGGCTGCGTCGAGGGCGCTGTGGTCACCGAGGCGCTTGACGTGATCGCCTCCGGCAAGCCCAAGATGCTGGAGTTCGGCGTCGCCGATGAGACCGCCTGGAATGTCGGGCTGTCCTGTGGCGGCACCATCCGCGTTTTCGTCGAGAAAGTCGGATCATGAAGCTGCAGACACTTGCAGAGCTGAACGCTGAGCGCGCCGCGCGGCGGCCGGTCATCGTCGCCACCGATATCGCGAGCGGCGAGCAGCGGCTGGTGAAAGCCAAAGACTTTGACGCCGATCCGCTCCGCGCAGAACTCGAAAAAGCCGTGCGCATGGGCAAGAGCGGCATGATCGAGGTCGCCGGCAAGAAGGTGTTTCTCAATGTCTACGCGCCGACCGCCAAGCTCGTCATCGTCGGCGCGGTCCATATCAGCCAGGCGCTGGCGCCGATGGCGCAGTCGCTGGGCTACGACGTCACCATCGTCGATCCCCGCACGGCCTTCGCCAGCCCCGAGCGCTTTCCCGATGTGCCATTGATCGCGGAATGGCCCGATGAGGCGTTGCCGCCGCTCAATGTCGATCACTACACCGCCTTTGTCGCGGTGACGCACGACCCCAAGATCGACGACCCCGCGCTGCTGCACGCGTTTGCGCGCGACTGCTTCTATATCGGCGCGCTGGGTTCGCGAAAGACGCATGCCAAGCGCGCGGAGCGGCTGCGGGCGCAGGGCGCCAAGGAAACCGACATCGCGCGCATTCATGCGCCGATCGGTCTGCCGATCGGCGCGGTGTCGCCGTCGGAGATCGCGGTCTCGATCATGGCCGAGATCACCGCGCAGCTTCGCCTGCCGCCGAAGGAAAAAGAGGCAGCGGCATGAAGTTCGGTCCTGCCAGTCCGGCGGAGGCGATTGGCGGGGTCACCGTCCACACGCTGCGCCAGGGTCCGCTGGTGCTCAAGAAGGGTACCACGATCGGCCCTGCCGAGGTCGCCGCGCTCGAGAAGGCAGGCGTCAAGGACATCGTCGTGGTGCGCCTGGAGCAGGGCGACGTCTCCGAGGACGCCGCGGCGGCCTCGATCGCGCAGGCCGTGACCGGCGACGGCATCAATGTCGAGCGCGCCTTTACCGGCCGCGCGAACCTATTTGCTGCACGCGCGGGCGTGCTGGTGATCGATCGCGCCGCGGTCGATCGCATCAATGCCATCGATGAGGCGATCACGCTCGCGACCTTAACGGCCTACAAGCCGGTCGTCGAAGGCGAGATGATCGCAACCGTCAAGCTCATTCCGTTCGGCGTCGAGGGCAAGCTGCGCGATGCCGCGGTGCAGGCAGCGGGGAAGGGCGCGCTCCGCGTCGCGCCCTACACGATCAGGCGGGTCGGCGTGGTCTCGACCATCCTGCCGGGCCTCGCGCCCAAGGTGATCGACAAGACCTTGCGCGTCACTGCCGAGCGGCTGGCGCCCGCGGGCGCCACCATCATCGCCGAACGCCGCGTGCCGCATGAGGAGAAGGCGCTCGCGGCTTCGGTCAGGGAATTGCTGACACTGGGCGCCGAGATGGTGATCGTGTTCGGCGCGTCCGCCATTGCCGACCGCCGCGACGTGATCCCGGCTGCGATCTCCGGTATCGGCGGCGCCATCGAGCATTTCGGCATGCCGGTCGATCCCGGCAATCTGCTCTTGATCGGCAGCGCCGGTGGTGTGCCGGTGCTGGGCGCGCCCGGTTGCGCGCGCTCGCCGGTCGAGAACGGGTTCGACTGGGTGCTGATGCGGCTGCTTGCCGGGCTGAAGGTCACCCGCGCCGAGCTGATGGGCATGGGAGTCGGCGGCCTGTTGATGGAGATCGTCACCAGGCCGCAGCCGCGCGAGAAGCCGGAGGTCGAGGACAATCGCAACGTCGCCGCCGTCATCCTCGCGGCCGGGCGTTCGACCCGGATGGGCGGCCCCAACAAGCTGCTCGCCGAACTCTCCGGCAAGAAGCTGGTGCGCATCGCCGCCGAACAGGCGCTGGCCTCGAAGGCGTCCGAAGTGATCGTCGTCACCGGCCACCAGGCCGCGCTGGTCGAGCAGGCGCTGGCCGGCTTGAAAGTGAAATTCGTGCGCAATCCCGATTTCGCCGGTGGACTTGCAAGCTCGGTCAAGGCCGGCGTTGCCGCGGTGTCGGCCAATGCCGACGGCGCGGTCATCTGTCTCGGCGACATGCCGATGATCGACGCCCATCTGATCGACCGGCTGATCGAGACCTTCGGGCCGGATCGCGGCAACCTGATCGTGGTGCCCGTCGCCGACGGGCGGCGCGGCAACCCGGTCCTGTGGTCGCGGCGCTTCTTTGCCGAGCTCATGACGCTCGACGGCGATATCGGCGCCCGGCATCTGATCGGCAAGCACGGCGCGGCGGTCGCCGAAGTCCCGGTCGAGGGAGACAGTGCCTTCCTCGACATCGACACCCCGCAGGCGCTTGACGCCGCGCGGCGCGGTTAAATCCTTCCCCCTCAATCTCCCGTTCACCAAGTGGAAACCGTCCGGCAGCTAGATTCCGCGCGGCTACTCGGGGGAGTTTGCTTTGATCGTTTCGACCGCTGTCGCGCAACGCCGCGCGCTTGTTGTGTTTGCGCTGACCGTTGCACTGATGGGGACGCGCTTCGTCACGCAGTCATGGGCGGCGGGTGCGTTCGCGGTGGGCAAATGCGGCGCTTACGGCGAGGCCTATGACTATGCCGGCGAAAGCGAAGCACGCCTGGCCGCGCTGAAGCAGTGCAAGGGTGGCTGCACCGCCGTTGCCATGAAGCGTGCCTGCGCCGCGTTCGCGGTCGACATGAAGGATCCCTGCGGCCCGCACGGCTATGCAGTGCGCCCGCATATTTCCTCGTCGCTCAATGCCGCGACCCGCGAATGCTACAAGTTCGGCGGCAAGGAATGCGTGATCCGCGCCTGGGCCTGCGACGCCAAGGGGTGACCTCGCGCCTCCGTCCGCGCTAGTCTCTCTCCATGCAATTCGACACCAAGATCGCGGTTGTGGTCCGGACCGACCTCGAGCCGTGGCAGAAACTCAATGTCACCGCTTTCCTCGCCGGCGGCATCGCCGCCGCTTTCCCTGAGTGCATCGGCGCACCCTACGAGGACGGTTCGGCCACGAAATATCTGTCGCTGATCGGCCAGCCGATCCTGATCTACGGCGCCGACGGAGCAGCGCTGACGCGTGCGCTGGAGCGGGCGCTCGCGCGCAACGTCACGCCCGCGGTGTATACCGCGGACATGTTCAGGACCACGCATGACGAGGCCAACCGCGCCGCCGTGAAGGCGGTCGCCCGCGCCGACCTCGATCTGGTCGGCATCGCCATGCGTGCCGAGCGCAAGGTGATCGACAAGATCGTCGACGGCCTGAAATTCCATAGTTAGCCGCAGCTCGCCGGCCGCTTTCACGCTGATGTGAGAGGCGGGATCAGTTTGTCCGCTTGAATATGACTGACTAGTCAGTCATATTCAAGCTATGGCAAAGGCAGTCAAACCGGCGTCTCCGGCCGCGACCCACAGGGCAGGCACCGGGGCAGTCATTCCCTCAAACCGCTCCGAACGCGCAGCGGAGCGGCGCGCAGCCATCGTGGACGCCGCGATGGAGGAGTTCGTCGCCCGCGGCTTTGCCGCAACCCGGCTCGACGACATTGCCAAACGGGCCGGTGTCGCCAAGGGCACGATCTACCTGCACTTCAAGGACAAGGAGTTGATGTTCGAGGAGTTGATCCGCACCGCGATCGTGCCGCTGGTCGGCACGCTGACCGGGCCGCCACCGGCCGGTGCATCGATCCGCGACGCGCTGGAGGGTTTTGCGAAGGTCTTCATCCAGGAGATCGCCAGCACCCGGCGCGGCGACATCGTGCGGCTGATCATCGCCGAGGGCCCGCGCTTTCCCGCGATCGCCGACTTCTACTATCGCGAGGTGATCTCGCGGGGGTTGGCCGGCATGCGCGCCCTGATCGAGCTTGCGGTCGCGCGCGGCGAGATCGGCTCGACGGAGTTGGCGCGCTTTCCGCAGATCATGGTCGCGCCCGCAATCGTCGCGGTGATCTGGAAGAGCCTGTTTGAAAAGCACGCGCCATTGGACGCGATCGAGATGTTCCGCGTCCATCTCGATCTGATTTTTGGCGAACGGAGGACGCCATGAACTTCATTTGCACGAAATTGCTGGCAGCACTGGCGCTGACGTCGCTGCTCGCCGGCTGCAACGAGCATCGCGATCCCGGTTTCCAGGGCTGGGTCGAGGCCGACATGATCTTCGTCAGCCCCGACGAGTCCGGCCGTGTCACCGGCCTCAAGGTGCGCGAAGGCGACGAGGTCAAGAAGGGCGAGCAGCTCTATGCCGTCGATGACGATCTGCAGCAGGCCGATCTCAACCAGAACAAGGCGACGCTCGCCAACGCGCAGCAGACCTATGACCGCGCGGCCTCGCTGAGCAAGACCGGCTCCGGCACGCAGGCCAGCCTTGACTCCGCCGTCTCGACGCTGCGGGTCGCAGAAGCGCGGGTCGCGACCTCGGAGACGCGGCTGGCACGGCGGCAAGGCTTTGCGCCGGTCAACGGCACCATCCAGCAGATTTACTTCCGTGAAGGCGAGATGGTGCAGGCGCAACGGCCGGTGCTGTCGATCATGCCGCCCGGCAACATGAAGGTCAGGTTCTACGTTCCCGAGGCCGAACTGCCGAAGCTTGCGATCGGCGACGAGGTCAAGGTGACCTGCGACAATTGCGCCGCCGATCTCACTGCGAAAATCTACTTCATCGCGACGACTGCCGAGTACACGCCGCCCGTCATCTACAGTCTCGATGAGCGCAACAAGCTCGTCTATCTGATCCAGGCGCGGCCTTCGCGGCCGGACTCACTCCGCGTCGGCCAGCCGATCAGCGTCTATTTCAACGCCAGAATACCGGTTGCGGACAAGCGATGAACAACGCTGCTCCGATCGCGATCGACGTCAAGGGCCTGTCGAAATCATTCGGCGGCCGCGAGGTCGTGCACGATTTGTCGATGCAGGTGAAGCGCGGCACGATCTACGGCTTCCTCGGTCCCAACGGCTCCGGCAAGACTACGACGATCCGCATGCTGTGCGGGCTGCTGACGCCGGACAGCGGCGAGGGCACCTGCCTCGGCTATGACATCAAGCGCGACGCGGACAAGATCAAGCGGCTGGTCGGCTACATGACGCAGCGCTTCTCGCTCTATCAGGACCTTTCGGTGCGCGAGAATCTGGAGTTCGTCGCGCGGCTTTACGGCATGCGGGATGCGCGCGGCCACCGCGCGCGAGATGATCAAGCGGCTCGGCCTGAGCGGCCGCGAGGAGCAACTCGCCGGCGAGCTTTCCGGCGGCTGGAAGCAGCGGCTGGCACTCGGCGCCTGCACGCTGCCCAATCCGCAATTGCTGCTGCTGGACGAGCCGACCGCCGGCGTCGATCCCAAGGCGCGGCGCGATTTCTGGAACGAGATCCATGCGCTCGCGGGACAGGGACTCACCGTGCTGGTCTCGACCCACTACATGGACGAGGCCGAGCGCTGCCACGAGATCGCCTACATCGCCTATGGCCATCTGCTCGCGCACGGCACGGTCGACGAGGTCATCGCGAACTCCAAGCTGACCACCTACACCGTCACCGGCGACGATCTGCAGACGCTGTCGGAGAAGCTGACGGGCCAGAGCGGCATCGACATGGTGGCGCCGTTCGGCACCTCGCTCCATGTGTCCGGCCGCGACAGGGAAGCGCTGGAGGCCACCATCGCGCCCTGGCGCGGCAAGGAAGGCCTGCATTGGCAGCACACCGAACCGTCGCTCGAGGACGTCTTCATCGAGCTGATGGGCCGCTCAAAGGATAATTTCCAATGAGCATGGCGATTGCGGCGAACGACCGGCGTGAAGAGACAAGGGAGCGGCCCTTCGGCTTCTGGCGGCGCAGCTTTGCCATGGTGATCAAGGAGTTCATCCAGCTTCGCCGCGACCGGGTGTCGTTTGCGATGATCGTGATGATTCCGGTGATGCAGCTCCTGCTGTTCGGCTACGCCATCAACACCACACCGCGCAATCTGCCGGCCGCGGTGTTGTTGCAGGAGGACAGCGATCTCGGCCGCTCGATCCTGAAGGCGTTGGAGAACACCGCCTATTTCAAATTCACTCGCACGGTGCACGACGTCGCCGAATTCGACGATCTCCTCAAATCCGGCAAGGTGCTGTTCGGCGTCGAGATCCCGCGCGGCTTCGAGCGTGCGGTCCGGCGCGGCGACCGTCCGGCGCTGCTGGTCGCGGCCGACGCCACCGATCCCGTCGCGGCGTCGGCGGCGCTGTCTTCGCTTTCCGTGGTCGTGCAGACCGCGCTGGAGCACGACCTCCACATTGGCGATCCGCCGTCGATGCCGTTCGAGATCAGGGCGCACGCCCGCTACAACCCTGCCGCCTCCTCGCGGCTCAACATCGTGCCGGGCCTGGTCGGCACCATCCTGACCATGACCATGCTGATCTTCACCGCGCTGTCGGTGACGCGCGAGATCGAGCGCGGCACCATGGAGAGCCTGCTGTCGATGCCGATCAAGCCGGTCGAGGTGATGTTCGGCAAGATCATTCCCTATGTGCTGGTCGGCTTCATCCAGGCCACCCTGATCCTGGGCATCGGCGTCTTGCTGTTCGGTGTGCCCGTGCTCGGCAGCATGACGCTGCTTGCCTTGCTCACCACGCTGTTCATCACCACCAATCTCTCGATCGGCTACACCTTCTCGACCATCGTGCAGAACCAGCTGCAGGCGATGCAGATGTCGATGATGTTCTTCCTCCCGAGCATCCTGTTGTCCGGCTTCATGTTCCCGTTCGCCGGCATGCCGGTCTGGGCGCAATATGTCGGCGAGGGCCTGCCCCTGACGCACTATGTCCGCATCGTGCGCGCCATCATGCTGAAGGGCGCAACCTTGCAGAACCTGCAATATGACACTTTGGCGCTGATCGCGCTGATGCTGTTTGCGATGACCATCGCCGTGACGCGCTTCCGCCGCACCCTCGATTGAGGCAGTATACGCCGAAGGGCGCGGCTCGGATTCCGTGCTTCGCATATCGAGGACTGGACCGTTGCATATAGGTGATGTCTGGCATGGGCTGGTCGGCGGCTCGCATGAACGGGTGTCGAAGGAATTCGATCATCTGCTGATGCGCGAAGTGATGCGCTCCGAACTAGTGCGGATCCGGACGCTGATCGGGGTGACCATTGCGATCTTTGCTATCGTGACGCTGATCCACATTTTCCTGCCTGATGTCGTGCAGCGGATTTGGCGGGGCGGCGTCAGCCCCAATTCCATTTACCCGGTCCTGCTCGGCTTCATCCTGCTCGAATTATGGATCTACAGGACGATCAGCCATCATCTCGAACTCGATCGGGATATATCGGTCTACCGCCGCTATATCGGCGCCTTGTTGGAAACCAGTCTGCCAACCTATGTGCTTGCCTTGCAGATCGAGAGCATGGGACCGGTGCGCGCGCTCGGTTTTGTCGTGCCGCTGGTCTATTTCATCTTCGTCGTTCTTTCGACGCTGCGGCTCGACTTCTGGTTATCGACCTTCACGGGTTTCGTGGCCGCATCCGAGTTGTTTTACATGGCGATGCGTTATCGGCCCGAGGTCAGCCTCGATCCCGACCCTGAAATCTACTATCACCTGTCGCGTAGCGTGCTGATCTTGCTTTGCGGCGTGCTGGCGGGCGCCGTCGGCGTGCAGCTGCGCCGCGGCTTTGCCGCCAGCATCCTGGCCGCGACAGCGCGCGACCGCGTCACCAGCCTGTTCGGCCAGCACGTCTCACCGCAGGTGGTGGAACGTCTGCTGCTGGAGGGCGCCAGCACCGAAAGCGACATTCGCAAGGTCGCCGTGATGTTCGTCGATTTCCGCAGCTTCACGGCCGGCGCGCGGTCGCGCTCGCCGCAGGACGTGGTGGAGCGTCTTGACGGCGCGTTCGCGGTGCTGGTCGACATCCTCGATCGCCACAGCGGCATCGTGAACAAGTTTCTGGGCGACGGCTTCCTCGCGCTGTTCGGCGCGCCGCTCGAGGCCGAGGATCCCGCGCATCGCGCGGTCTCGGCAGGGCGCGAAATGCTCGCGGCGATGGAACGGATCAACCAGGGTTCGAGCTGGCCGCTGCGGATCGGCATCGGCATTCATTTCGGCGAGGTGGTCGCCGGCAATATCGGCTCGCCGCGCCGCAAGGAATATACCGTGATCGGCGACACCGTGAACTTCGCCGCGCGGCTGGAGGCCCTCAACAAGGACTTCAACTCGCAGTTCCTGATCTCGTCGAGCGTGCATGATGTGCTCGGCAAGGACGGCAGCGACGCAGTGTCACTCGGCGAAGTCCCGATCAGGGGCTATGACAAGCCGATGACGGTGTGGCAATTGGGATGATTGCACCGAGGTCAATGTTTCGCTTCTGGCCGGCGTCGGCGCCGTGTTATTGCTGCACGCCGAACGATCCATCGAAGCAAACGAGGGCCTCTTGCAGCGACGCTACATCACTGTCGACGTTTTCACCGACCGTGCGTTCGGTGGCAATCCGCTCGCCGTGGTGCTCGACGCCGGCGGCCTGACAACCGCGCAGATGCAGGCGATCGCGACCGAGTTCAATTATTCGGAGACGACCTTCGTATTACCGCCGCGTGATGCGGCGCATGACGCCGAAGTGCGCATCTTCACTGTCAGGTCCGAAATTCCCTTTGCAGGCCATCCCAATGTCGGCACTGCCTTTGTGCTGGCCTCGCGTGCAGAGCGACCGCCGGCGCGGCTGTTGTTCGAGGAGAAGGCTGGACTTGTGCCGGTCGAAATCTCGAGCGCGAACGGCAAGGTGACAAATGCCGAGCTGACCGCGCCGCAGCCGTTGAAACGATTGAGCCAGGTTCCTGTCGAGGAAGCCGCGGCGTGCCTGTCGTTGTCGGCCGCTGACATCAGGACCGACCGTCATCAGCCACATATCATTTCGGTCGGACTGCCGTTCCTTGCCGTGGAGATCGCCTCACGCGAGGCGCTCAAGCGTGCCAAGCCCAATGCGGAGGCCTTTGCCCGCACGCTGCCGCTCGACGGCAACGACGCCATCTATTTTTACACGCGCGATGTTCCTGCCAGCGAGGCGCCGTGCAATGTGCAGGCGCGGATGCTTCACCCGGGGTCGAGCGGCTTGTCCGAGGATCCCGCCACCGGCAGCGCCACCGCGGCGGCTGCCGCGCTGTTTGCCGATCTCGACGGCACGCGTGACGGCGAGTTCAAGATGACCATCGGGCAGGGCTTTGACATGGGCCGGCCGAGCATTCTGCTGACGCGCGTGCGCAAGCAAGGCGGCAAAGTGGTCTCGGCGCATGTCGGCGGGGCTTGCGTGTTCATGATGGAAGGGACGCTGGAGCTGTAACCATCGTCATTGCGAGCGCAGCGAAGCAATCCATCTGTCCGCTTGTGGCGCTATGGATTGCTTCGTCGCTGCGCTCCTCGCAATGACGAACTAGAGCTGCTTCCCCGCCAAATTTTCAATCTTCACGCCGTCCCGTTCTTCGATAATCTCGGCGATCCAGCGCCGATGGCAATGCTCGTGGTCGCGCTCGTAGCAGAGCAGGCAGACCGGACCGGCCTGCTTCACCAGCGCCGATAACTCGTCGAGCCCTTCCTTCGCCTGCGGCGTCTTCAGATGTTTGGCGAAGATCTTCTGCAACGTCGCATAGTCGCCGCTGCGCGCGGCGAGCCGGCCTTCCTTCGGCGTGCCGAGGCCGGCGAGATGGACGTAAGCGATGCCGCGCTCGTCGAGGCCGGCGGCCAACTGATTCTTGGAGAAGCCCGGCCGGCGCGATGACGTTACGGCGCGCACGTCGACCAGCAGCTTGACGCCGGCGTGCTCCAGCTCGTCGAGCACCGCTTTTGACGGCGTCTGTTCGTAACCGATGGTGAAGAGCTTTTTTCGCCTTGGGCATTATTTCACGCGCTCGATCAGTTCCATCGCGCCATGCGGCGCGCGGACCTTGCCCTCATGGATCACGTAGGCGTAGACGTCACGCGGCGTCTTCTTGGCGGCCGGCTTTTCGACTCGCGGCAGGTCGTCGGGTTCGCCGCCATCGGCCCACAGCTGCAACCGCTTGGCCCAGGCATCGAGTTGCTTCGGCGGATAGCAGGTCTTGATGTTGTCATCGCCCTTCTGCAGCCGCGCATAGACGAAATCACCGACGACGTCGGAGATCGCGGGGTAAGTGCCGTGCTCGGCGAACACGACCGGCGTCTCGAATTGCCGGAGCAGGGCGACAAAGGCCGGCACGCAGAAGCTGGGGTGGCGCACCTCGACGACATGGCGTAGCGCGCGCCCGTCCATCTTGCGCGGCAACAGCTCCAGGAACTTGCCGAAATCCGCCTCGTCGAATTTCTTGGTTGGCGCGAATTGCCAGAGCACGGGACCGAGCCGATCGCCGAGCTCGAGCACGCCGGTATTGTAGAAATGCTTGATGGAGTCGCCGGCCTCGGCGAGCACGCGGCGGTTGGTGGTGAACCGCGAGCCCTTCACCGAGAACACGAAGCCGTCGGGCACCTCGCGCGCCCATTTGCGAAAGCTCTCCGGCTTCTGCGAGCCGTAATAGGTGCCGTTGATCTCGATCGAGGTCAGCTTGGAGGCGGCGTATTGCAGCTCCTTGGCCTGCGTGAGCTTGTCGGGATAGAACACGCCGCGCCAGGGCGCGAAGGTCCAGCCGCCGACACCGATGAAGATCTGGCCGGATTTTTTCGAGGAGGGGGCTTTGCTCACGCGACCGTTATCCTGTTCCGAGATTGCTCGGAACAGGATAGGCCAGTTCGCTGGTCCGCCTCAACGATGATGACGGCGATGAGGCCGGACCGGTTCGGCTACCACGCCGGCGCCGGGTGCATACATTCCGGCATAGCTGTTGGCATAATAGCCGGGATACAGGGGATTGCCGGGGCCATAATTCTGGCAATTGGCGTTCGGATAAAACTGGGCGCAGTAGCCGGGGTCTTCGACCACCGCCTGCGCCGAGACCGGCGTGACAAACGCCGCCGCCAGCAGCGCCGCGCCCAACATTGCATATTTGCTCATGACAGAACTCCAGTCAGGCGACGGAGCCCTGCCCGCGCCTGTTCCCGCCGCATGATTGACATAACACCTGATGTGGTTACGCCATCCCTCAACTCAGGCTAAACTGTTTCACAAACAGGAGATCGGGATGCGCACCATCATCACTCTGGCGTTGACGCTTGCCGCCTCGGGCGCGCTCGCCGATGAACTCGGGGATGCTCACAAGCTCGCGCTGCAGGGCCGCGATTCCTACTGGAATTGCCTTGCGCGCGAATATCAGAATGAGGGTGCGAAGAAGATGTCGGCGCAGGATTTCACCGCAGACATCGCCAGCGTCTGCCCCTCGGAGCGGCAGAATTTCCGGGTGACGCTGATGGACTATCTGTCGATGCAAAATCCCGATGCCGAGGCGGGCGCAAACCTGACCACGGCGAACCGCGCCATCGAGCTCGCGCAAAAGGACATCGTCACCGCCTTCGTCCATCGCAAGGGCACGAATTAGCTGCGCGCGGCGTGGATGCCGCAGCTATCACCTATTCCCGCCGCCTGAGCTTCCGTGATATTCATCCGATGGGGCGCGAGTTTAAGGATCGATCGGTATGACGTCGGAGTCGGTGGCGGGTATCCTGGGCTGGATCGTTGCGGCGGTCGTGCTGGTCATGGCCGTGATCTATGGGCCGATCGGGCAATTCGGGAAGCCGTCCAGGGCGCCTGCCGCGGCAACAGCTCCTGCGGCCGCGCCCGCGGCCCCTGCCGGACCCAAGGGACCGGTCATTCGCGAAGTCCCGAATTAGCCGGATGACCCCCTTGCGGAACGCCTCTCCGGTTCCCATATCGGGTGTCAAGGCGATGTCGATGCTTCAAAGCTCTGTCGTCGGGACGACCACGCAATAGCAAGGTAGCGCCGGATGTACGCGCGCCTGTTGTTCGTGGTCGTTGGCATTTTGGGCCCTTTTCTGCGGATTTTGGCGCGTTTGGCCCGACACTCCGTGGTTTCTGACAGCTTGGCATCGCCGGATACGGCGGATATACGCTTCGCGCATGAATGAAGCCATCAGACCGGGCGCTGACGCGGCGCAAGCAGGCGCCGACCTGCCGGCGCTTTCGGTCGTCGTCCCCACCTTCAACGAGCGCGACAATGTGCCCAAGCTTTATCGCAAGCTCGAGGCCGCGCTTGCCGGCATCGCCTGGGAAGTGATCTTCGTCGACGACAACTCGCCTGACGGGACCTGGGAGGTGGTGCGCGGTCTCGCGCTTCAGGACCGCCGCGTCCGCTGTATCAGACGCATCGGCCGCCGCGGCCTGTCGGGCGCCTGCATCGAAGGCATCCTCGCCTCCAGCGCGCCGTACGCCGCCGTGATGGACGCCGACCTTCAGCATGACGAGACGCAGCTGCCGAAGATGCTCGCGCTGTTGCAGAGCGGGCAGGCCGAGCTCGTGGTTGGCAGCCGTTATATCGAAGGCGGCAGCGCCGACAGTTTCAACAGGAGCAGGGCGGGCGCCAGCGCCTTTGCAACTTCCATCGCCCAGCGCGCGCTCGGGGTTTCCATCGCCGATCCCATGAGCGGCTTCTTCATGATCCGCGCCGACCGCTTTGAGCAGCTTGCGCCACAGCTGTCGACGCAAGGCTTCAAGATCCTGCTCGACATCGTCGCCACTGCGCAAGGCAAGCTCAGGACGGTCGAGATTCCCTTCACCTTCGGTTCGCGACTGCATGGCGAGAGCAAGCTCGATTCCATGGTGGCGCTGGATTTCCTCGGGCTGGTACTGGCGAAGTTCACCAACGACGTGGTGACGCTGCGCTTCCTGATGTTCGCCATGGTCGGCGGCACCGGATTGTTCGTCCATCTCGGCACGCTGTTCCTCGGCTTGACGGTGTTCGACCTGCCGTTTCCGGAGGCGCAGGGGCTCGGCGCCTTCATCGCGATGACCTCGAACTTCATCCTCAACAACTTCCTGACCTATCGCGATCAGCGGCTGAAGGGCTTTGGCATCCTGCGCGGATTGCTCACCTTCTATCTCGTCTGCAGCGTCGGCCTGTTCGCCAATGTCGGCGTGGCGTTCTCGGTCTACGACCAGGAGCCGATCTGGTGGCTGGCGGGTGCGGCCGGCGCGCTGATGGGCGTGGTCTGGAACTACGCGATGTCCGGCCTGTTCGTCTGGCGCAAGCGGTAAGCGCTCGATGAGCCCTTCCGATTCGACTCTCGTCCGCAACACCTGGCTGACGATCGCAGCACTCGTGGTGTTGCGGCTGGTCGCCGCCGCCTGGACGCCGCTGACCTTCGACGAGGCCTATTACTGGATGTGGTCGAAGGCGCTGGCCGGCGGTTACTACGATCATCCGCCGATGGTCGCGCTGGTGATCCGCGCCGGCACAATGATCGCGGGCGACACCGCCTTTGGCGTGCGACTGGTCTCCATCCTGCTCGCGCTGCCGATGAGCTACGCGGTCTACCGCTCCGCGGCGATCCTGTTCGGTGGCGTGCGGGTGGCGACGACCGCGGCGATCCTGCTCAATGTCACCTTGATGGCTGCGGTCGGCACCCTGATCGTGACACCGGACTCGCCGCTGCTGGTTGCCGCGAGCTTCGTGCTGCTTGCGCTCGCCAAGCTGCTGGCGAGCGGGCGAGGCCCGTGGTGGCTGGCGGTGGGAGCGGCGGTCGGGTGCGCGCTGCTCTCGAAGTACAGCGCGCTGTTTTTTGGTCCCGCGATCCTGATCTGGCTGCTGGTTGTCCCGAAGCAGCGGCACTGGCTGCTGACGCCATGGCCTTACCTCGGCGGGCTGCTTGCGTTCGCGATCTTCTCGCCGGTCCTGGTCTGGAACGCCGAGCACCACTGGGTCTCGTTCCTCAAGCAGATCAGCGGCCGCGCCAGGGTGGAGGATTTCCACCCGTTCTATCTGCTCGAATTGGTGCCGGCGCAGATCGGCTTTGCGACGCCGCTGGTCTTCATGCTCGGTGCCATGGGCCTGCATGCGCTCGCCCGGCGCAAGACGGGAGCGCTGCCGGTACGCGTGCTCATCAATGCGATCTTCTGGACCATCACCGCCTATTTCGTCGTGCACGCGCTGCATGCACGCGTCGAAGCCAATTGGTTCGCGCCGATCTATCCGGCTTTCATGGTCGCGGCCGCCGTGGCCGCTCACCTGGTGCCATGGGAAGGATGGCTGCGTCGCATCGCCGATTTTTGCCTGCGCTGGGCCGCGCCGACCGGCATCGTGATGTTCGCGCTTCTGGTCGTGCAGGCCGACACCGGTTGGCTTTCCGGCTACCGGCGCGATGCCACCGTGCGCAGCGTCGGCGTCGGCTGGCGTGAGCTCGCCGGCGAGATCGAGGCGATCCGCAAGCGCACCGGCGCGACCTGCGTGCTCGCGCCTGATTACGGCACCACGAGCTGGCTTGCCTTCTATCTGCCGCCCGGCACCTGCGTGGCGCAGCAAATCCAGCGCATTCGTTGGATCAACATGCCCGAGCCCGATGCCGCGCAGCTCGCCGGCCCTCTGCTCTATGTCGACGATGCTAGGCCTCGCGCGAAGCTGCTTCTGAAAGACAGGTTCGACGCCATCGACGAGGTTACCGAGCTGCCGCGCAAGCGCGGTCCGCTCATCATCGAGACCTATACCATCTCGCTGTTGGACCGTCCGAGGGGCGACGTGTTCGACCACACGCCGCCGCCGGAACTGCTCCGCTGATTTTTGGGCATGATCTTTTCGAAAACCGCTTCACACTTTTCCGGATCATGCCCTCAGGCAGCAGGCTGCGCTAGTGGTCCAATTCCAACATTCGCATTCCATCGCAGAGATAAGATTTGATTCCAGTGGAGCTTTAGATTTGACGTTCGCTTGCAAGTGCTCGGCTGGTTGGTAGCGAACGTCAAATCTGCCCACTAGCGGCTGGGTGGTCGGCGCGATCGCCGACAGCGTTGCGTCGCTGCCGTGGATCACCAGCATGTTGATGCCGGCCTCGATGATGGTGTAGCCGCGCAGCTCCAGCCACTGGTGCAAGTGCCCGGCATCGGCCTTGATCTTCTCGATCAGCATGATCGGATGGCTGCGCTCGATGGTGCGTGCCGCGCCTTGCAGCGCCTCCATCTCCATGCCCTCGACGTCGATCTTGATCAGGTCGACGCGCGGCAGGTTATACTCGTCGAGCGCGAGCTTGCGGACGTTCACCATGTTCTCGTAGTCGATGTGCTGGCCGATGAACTCGTTGCCGCTGCGCTGGCGCAGCTCCAGGCTGCCGAAGCTCGACGGCACGAGATAGTTCGGGCTGGGAATCTGCATGACGCCGCTTTCCGACGACACCGCGGCGTTGATCGCCAGTGCGTTGAAGCAGTTGTTGATCGCGATGTTGCCGGCCAGCGCATAGTAGATGCGTTCCTGCGCCTCGATCGACAGCACCGATCCCCAGCCCGTCATCGCCTTCGCCCATTCGACCGTATGCACGCCGATGTTGGCGCCGCAGTCGATCGCCACCACGCCGTCGCCATGATGCTGACGGCGCAACGCGAGCAGGTCGAGCACCAGCTTGACCTCGTTCGGATCGAACGATCCGGTCTGCAAGATCTGGAAACCGACGCCGTAGCCGCGCTCGGCATCGATCATCCGGTAGTCGTTGCGATTGACGATCATGGTGCCGTGATTGGACGAGGCGAGGACGAAGGCCAGGTTGCGCCCCATGCTCTGCATTTTGTCTCCTGAAATGTTGAGGCGAACAGCCGATGCGAATCACTTTCGAAGCTTACTGCGAGTTGTGGTCGGGAGCCATTCGCGGAGCCGTCCGCGCGCCGCACGCCGCAGCGACTCCGGACGGCGGTGAGCCGCGTCTGTGCCCGTTCGGCATCCGCGCGCTTGGGCCGTGCAGAACGCCATTTACAAATCCAGCAATGGGTGTATGTAGGCGCGCACTTCTGCCGCTTTTTGTGTTCGAGGCCATGCGACATCCGAACGTCAATCTCCTGCCATATCCAGCCCTGCCGGCTCACCGGCGGGAATGCGATCTGGCGTGCGTGATTGAAGTCGCCTCGGTCAGGCGCTCCCGGGAGCGCCAAGCAGCAAGGTAAGGCAGCGGGTTCTTCCCTCTGCCTTCGAGGCAGAGAGAGCTCCGCAAAATTGCCTTCACCGGCACCACGCGTATCCGGACATCTCACTGCCTCTCGCAAGCCAAACCGGCACGCGTCCGCGCGATGCCTTCCGTGATTCCGGCCTGCTCGCCAGCATCGGGATCGCAACGCGTGAGCAAGGAGGATCAGATGCGATCCGATCCCTATCAGGACCGCGCCCGGGCCATGGCCATCGAAGCGGGCCTGGACCCTGACGCCAAGATCGATCGGCCCGGCCAGCGGCCGATGCCGCTCTGGTGCACGTTTCGCGATGCCGCGCGCAAGGAGCATCTTGCGCGGGAGGCGGAGGCTGTTGCGGCCGATATCGCCATCGCGCCTCAGGCCGCGCAGTACCGGAACAGTCCGCTGCAAGTGTTCGGCAACCACGACGATGCCACGATCGCGCAAATGCGCAATTGCATGGCGGTGGGCAATGTCGTCGCGGGCGTGATTTGTGCCGACGGCCATCTTGGCTATGCGCAGCCGGTGGGCGGCGTGATCGCCTATGAAAAGCAGATCAGCATCTCCGGCGTCGGTTTCGACATCGGTTGCGGCAACATGGCCGTGCGTCTCGACACCAGCTACAGCGAGATCGCGGCCAATGTCGGCACGATCATCAAGGACGTGCACCGGACGATCTCGTTCGGCATCGGGCGCAGCAATGAAGAACGCGTCGAGCATGCGTTGTTCGACGATGCGGATGCCTGGCGCGAATCCGACATGGGCGCTTATCGGCAGAAGGCGGTCGCTCAACTCGGCACCGTCGGGTCGGGCAATCACTATGTCGACCTGA
The DNA here is from genome assembly GCA_963795365.1 of uncultured Alphaproteobacteria bacterium. Classification (GTDB taxonomy): domain Bacteria; phylum Pseudomonadota; class Alphaproteobacteria; order Rhizobiales; family Xanthobacteraceae; genus Bradyrhizobium. The sequence goes on along the minus strand of CAWCHW010000031.1, from coordinate 2,072 downwards.
TGCGCGACGAGAGCGGCTTCGTCTGGATCGGCGTGCATTTCGGCAGCCGTGGTCTCGGCCACACCAGCGCGACGCGCTACCTCAAGGCCGCGGGCGGCAAGGACGGCATGAACGTCCCGCCGGCCGTGATCGACGAGGACAGCGAGATCGGGCGGCGATACATCGCGGCGATGCAACTCGCCGGCCGCTATTCCTATGCCGGCCGCGAGTGGGTGGTCGAGCGCGTGCGCGGCATCATCGGCGGGAACGTCACCGACAGGGTGCACAACCATCACAACTATGCCTGGCGTGAGACGCACGAGGGCAAGGATTTGTGGGTCGTGCGCAAGGGCGCGACGCCGGCGTTCCCCGGGCAGCGCGGCTTCGTCGGAGGATCGATGGGCGACGATGCCGTCATCATCGAAGGCGTCGATAGCCCGGCGGCGAAGGCCTCGCTCTATTCGACCGTGCACGGTGCAGGCCGGCTGTTCGGTCGCAAGGAAGCCAAGCGACGCTTCATGCGCGCCGAGATGGACGCGTGGTTGCAATCGCGCGGCGTCGCGTTGATCGGAGCCGATCTCGACGAGAGCCCGATGGCTTATCGGCGTCTGCCGGACGTGCTGGCCGAGCACGCCGGCACGGTGAAGGTGCTGCACACGTTGCGGCCGTTCGCGGTCGTGATGGCCGGCGAAAACGAATTCGATCCGTTCAAGGATTGAATTTCGAAAGCGCGCGCGCAGGCCGGACGATTGCGAGGCCTCGCGATCGGCGCAAAAGAAAGCGCGGGACATTCGGAGTTCCCTGAATGTCCCGCGAACCCCGCAAAACCACGGAACGATTTGTACCGAAATGAGACCGCATTTTGGCGTGCCTCACATCTGCCGGCACTTAATACGCATTTAACGAAAAATCGCCTTAATGACGGCCCGCCTCTCTGCGATGCAGCGCAACCAAATTTGAGCGGCATCAAGAGGAACAAAGTGGAATCGTCCTGGGCGCGAGTGAATGAGTACGAGTAGCGTTGCGTTGGCGGGGCGTCACCGCAGGAAATCTTCAGGCAAAGCCGTATCCCACACGCTGTTTGGCGGGGCCGCTGTCGCGTGCCTCGTGATCGGCTGCAGCTGGACCGTCTACAGCAACATCATCAACGCGAGCGCCTATCCGACCATCGGCAATGCCGATCATGTCGAGGCCGTCGTACGCCGTCCGCAGTTCGCCGAACGCTCGACCGTGCAGGTGATCCACGAGACCTTCGCCGCGCTGCCGGAGCAGCCGGCCGCCGTCGCCGCGATAACTGCAGACATGTTTAACGAACGGTTTTCGGCCGCCCATGCCGACGCCGTCGCCTCCAACGCGGCAAGCGCCGCACCGCCTGAGGCGCCGAAGCTCGCGGAAGCTTCGAAGCCCGTCGAGGCGCCGAAGCTCGCCGAAGCGCCGAAGACCAATCAAGCGGCTCCCGCGCAACTCGCGCTGAATGTGCCGCCACCCGTCGTGCCCGCGCCGCCGGCGCGCGCAGCGGAGACCAAGCCTTCGAGGCTGCGCGACATGGCGCAGCGCGCCAAGGCCGCCGTGATGTCGATCGCCTCGAACGAGAAGCCCTCGATGGTCGAGAAACTGTGGGGCAAGGAACCCACGCACTCCCTGCTGGCCTACGCTTCCGCCGACGCCAGCGCCATCACCGGCAGTATCGGCCGCGAGCAGAACCCGGCGATGGGCGGTTCGGCTCCTTACGATCGCGAGACCGCGGTCTACGACATCACCGCGCACACCGTGTATCTGCCCGACGGCAGCAAGCTGGAAGCGCATTCCGGTCTCGGCGACAACATGGACGATCCGCGCTCGCAAAAGGTCCGCATGCGCGGCGTGACCCCGCCGCACATCTACACACTCAAGCCGCGCGAATCCCTGTTTCACGGCGTCGCCGCGCTGCGGCTGACGCCGATCGGCGGCGAGGATGCGATCTTCGGCCGTGACGGTCTGCTTGCGCATACGTTCATGCTGGGCTCGAGCGGCGCTTCCAATGGCTGCGTCTCCTTCCGCGATTACAACGCCTTCCTCAACGCCTACCGCAACCAGGGCATCCGCAAGCTTGC
>CAWCHW010000030.1:0-35490 GCA_963795365.1 uncultured Alphaproteobacteria bacterium | reverse complement strand
TTGATCGTCATTGCGAGGAGCGCAGCGACGAAGCAATCCAGTAAACATTCAATATGGATTGCTTCGCTTCGCTCGCAATGACGATCACTACAAACTCTCCATAAACATCCGCAGCCGCGGCGCCCATTTCGCCCAGTCGCGGCCCGAGGCGGTGTGACCATAGTCGCTGTCGAGCAGGAAATAATCGGCATCGACGCCGGCCGCCTTCAGGGCTGCCATCACCCGCGGCGCGATCTCGGGCGGGAACAGTTTGTCGGTGCGCGACAACACGTACAGCACCTTGGCCTTGATCTTGTGAAGCTCCGACGTGACGTCGAAGCCGCGCAGCGCGCGCGCCAGGATCAGCAGCGAGTTGGCGTCGAATCCGTGCGCCCATCGCGCCGCCTCCTCGCGGATCGCTGCTTCGATCTGCGCCGGGTCGGACATCGTATCGCGCAGCCGCGTCTCGATGCCGTAGGTCTTGAGCGTGGCGGAGCGGATCTGGATCAGGCTCTCCAGCACGCCGCCTTGGTCATAGTAATCGCCGCCGTTCCAGCTCGGGTTCTTCGACAGCACGCCTATCAGGTTCGCCACATTGGCGTCGGAGCGTTCGGGCGGCAGTGCCGGCGCGGTCACGACGGCGGCGATGCCGCGCATCGCATCGGGATAGTTCACCGCCCATTGAAAGGCCTGGAAGCCGCCATAGGACGGGCCGACGATCGCGACCATTTTGTCGATGCCGAGATGATCGAGCAGCTTGCGCTGAGTCGCGACGATGTCGCTCACGGTGATGCCGGGAAAGCGCGGCCCATAACGCTTGCCGGAGCGGGGGTCGATGCTCGCGGCATTGGTCGAGCCGTAGGACGAGCCGAGCATGTTCGGGCAGATCGCGAAGTACCTGACGGTATCGACCGCCTTGCCGGGACCGACGATCTCGTTCCAGGCGCCTTCGCCGGCCGAGCTGTTGGGATCGATCATGTGCGGCCCGCTGGTATTGCCGTGCGTGACCAGCACGACATTGTCCCGCTTCGGCGACAGCGTGCCGAGCGTGCGGTAGGCGATGGTGACCTCGGGCAGAACGTCTCCGCTCTGCAAGCGGAAGTCGCGTGTCGTGAAGGTCGTCGCTTCGGCCTCGGCAACCAGTGTCGTCATGTTCAGCATCCTTCCGGGCCTATCGCCGCAACACGGCGATCATGCGGTTGGCGAATGACAGCCGCTCGGCCATCACGGAGACGAAATAAGTCAGGAGCTTCTGGCCGAGGATCGGCGTGTCGCGCTTGAGCGCGTCGAATTGCGGGTTGCTCAGCACGTAGAGCACGCTGGCAACCTCGGCATCGATGGTCGCGCTGCGCGGCGCCTGCGAGACCAGCCCCATCTCGCCGATGGTGGTGTAGCGGCCGAGGCTGCGCACCCGCGTCATGCCGCCGTCGGCATTGGCCGCAACCATCACGCCAACCCGGCCGTCGAGAATGAAATGCATGGAATTCGGCAGCCTCGCCGGCGCGGACAATGGTCTCGCCGGTTTCGACCTCGAGCCGTTCGCAGCGGCCGATCAGTTCCGCGGCGTCCTCATCGCTGCCGAGGATGCGGCTGAACCAGCCGCGCAGATCCGCTTCTTCCTGCGCGCGGTCCTGATGCTGATGAATGATCTCGTTCTCGCACCATTCCAGCGCATGATCGAGTTCGGGGACGATCGAGACGTCTTTGCTGATGAACTCGCTTGAGCGTAGCGCCTTCTCGGCCGCGGCCGGCAGATGCACCAGCACCAGGCGAATGCCGCGATCGGCCGCCGCGCGCTTGATCTGCGCAAAACTGTAGGCCGCGGACGAGTCGATGCCGGTCACGAGCTTGAAGTCGAACACGAGGAAGCGGCATTCCGGATTGTCCGCAAGCAGCGCCTTGACATGCTGGTACAGCTTGTTGGCCGAGCCGAAGAACAGGTAGCTCTGCAGATTGAGGCCCTGGATCTTGCCGCCATGCGCGGAGAGCACCGCGAGATCCTCGCGTGAGCGGTCCAGCGAGCTCCGGTATTCCGAGCCGTCGAAGCTGAACTTGATGGAGTCGATGCGCGAGGCGCTGAGCGCGAAGGTGGTGCAGCCGATCACGACGCCGATCAGGATGCCGGCGACAAAACCCCATTGCAGGATGATGGCGATGATCGCGAGCAGCGAGAGATATTCGGCCGAAGACAGCCGCCGGCGCGATTGCACGATCCAGCGGTGCAGCGTATCGGCGCCGAGATAGAGCAGCAGGCCGCCCAGCACGAATTTCGGCATGTAGCCGAGCAGGATCGGCGCGAACAGCAGCATCGATGCGGCGATCGCGGCCGAGGTCAGGCCCGAGAGGCGACCGCTGCCGCCGGCGCTGAAGTTGAGCATCGAGCGGCTGACCGAGATGCAGCCGGTGTAACCGCCGAAGGCGCCCGACAGGATGTTGGCGAGGCCTGTAATGTTCAGCTCGCGCTCGAGATCGGCCTCGCGATTCGACGCGACCTCAACGCCCGTGGTGTTGAACAGCGTGCTCGACGCCGTGACGAAGATGACCGCAATGATATTGCCGGCGACTTCGGGCAACGCATACCAGGGATAGTGGTCGATCTCGTGCGCGCTCCACGGCAGCATCAGCGAGATTTGCGGCGGCGGCTGGAAAGTCCAGCCCAGGGTTTGCGCCTGTGCTGTCGAGATGCCGGCGAGGTGGAATACGGCGTGCGCCGCGAGCGTGCCGCCGATCAGGATCATCGGAAGGCCGATCGGCGTGCGGGAGCGGTGCCATGTCAGGTAAAGCACCAGCGCCATCGCACAGGCCGCGGCGAGCTCGTAGAACGTCTGCATGTTCTCGAAATGGTCGAGCGTCGCAAACTGCAACCGCGTTCCGGTAATCACCCGGATCGAGCCGAGCAGGATCAGGCAACCTGTGGCGCCGAGGAAACCGCCGACCACGGGATAGGGCACGTAACGGATCGCTCGGCCCATCCGCGTCATTCCGAAGCCGCACAGCACGAACCCGGTCGCGAGGCTGGCGATGCCGAAGGTGATCAGCACGGGGCCGAGGATGGGCGCCGAGGGGTCGTGCGCGGCCATGTACTCGACCAGCGATGAGGCGAGAATGCCCGTCATTGCCGCAGTCGAGGTTTCCGGCCCGGCGATCGCGAACGGGAACGAACTTCGCAGGGCCAGCACGGCGGCGAGGATCGCCGAGGTGATGAAGGTGGTCGCAACCCCGTAGGAAAGGTAAGGCGACAGCGGTCCGGCGAAGATCAGCAGCGAATAGGACAGGCCAAACGTCACTGTGAGCACGCTGGCGGCCGCGCCGCCGAGGACGTCGTTGAGGGCGCCTTTGAAATGCGAGCTACCTTGAATCGATAAATCAACCACGCGCGAACGCCTCAAATTCGAAAGCGCATGATCCGGAAAAAGCCTGCCCCGCACTTGATGCGGGGTGTGTAGCGGTTTCCCGAAAAGATCGTGCGCAAACAATCAAACAAGTCGTAACCGACCGTGCCGGGCGCGAAAACAACATTTTCGTGACAGCGCTAAAACCTCCGTCGTACGATCATGGTGTTGGGCAACCTAACCGAGAGCTTCGCCGTCGAAGGTTCCGTGGCGGCCCTTGCCCGAGGCAAAGCGCGCCGCGCCCGACAGCGTCTCGCCGGAGGCAATCACCTCGAGTCCGCCGCGCATCTCGTTGGCGATAGCCTCTTCCTCCGACAAATCCCACTGCCGCAATGCCGAGAGCCGGTCCGCGCGCAGGCAGGTCTGCGGGAAGCGCGCGATATCTTTTGCGAGTGCGATCGCGTGCGCCCGGGTCTCGCCCTTTGGAACCAGCCGGTTGGCCAAGCCCATGCGCAGCGCCTCGGGCCCGCCGACTGGTCGGCCGGTCAGGATCAGGTCGATCGCCTGCGAATGTCCGATCAGCCGCGGCAGGCGGATGGTGCCGAGATCGATCAGCGGCACGCCGAAGCGGCGGCAGAAGATGCCGAAGGTCGCATCGTCAGCGACCACGCGCATGTCAGCCCATAGCGCGAGTTCCATGCCGCCTGCGACCGCAAAACCCTCGATCGCCGCGATCACGGGCTTCGACAAGCGCAACCGGCTCGGGCCCATCGGCGCGATGGTGTTGTGGCCGCCGACCTCGCGCTTCTTTTCGCGATCGCCCTTCGCCACCGCTTTCAGGTCGGCGCCGGCGCAGAAATAGCCGCCGGTGCCGGTGAACACGGCGATCGAGGCATCATTGTCTGCGTCGAAAGCGAGGAAGGCGTCATAGAGCTTGCGTGCGGTCGCGCCGTCGACGGCGTTGCGGCAATGCGGACGGTTGATGGAGACGATGGTGATGGGGCCGTCACGTTCGATCAGTACGGCATCGGGTTCGGACATGGGACGTCCCCCTGTTGTTTCTCGTCATTGCGAGCGAAGCGAAGCAATCCAGAATCTTTCCGAGGATGCGGTCTGGATTGCTTCGTCGCTTCGCTCCTCGCAATGACGATGGTTAGATCTTCAACTCACTTCCCGTCACCCGCCGGTACGCTTCGAGATAGCGTTGGCTCGTGGCATCGACGACATGACCGGGCAAAGGCGGCGCGGGCGCATCGCCATTCCAGCGGCCGGCGCGGCGTTCGCCGTCGAGATAGTCGCGCAACGGTTGCTTGTCGAAGCTCGCCTGCGGCCGGCCGGGAGAATAGGCGTCGACCGCCCAGAAGCGCGAGGAGTCCGGCGTCATCACCTCGTCGATCAGGATGATGCGACCATCCTTGTCGCGGCCGAACTCGAATTTGGTGTCGGCGATGATGATGCCATGTGCGCGGCTGGAGTTCTCGCCGAGCGCATAGATCGTGCGCGTCATCCGCTCCAGCGTGTCGGTGACCTCGTCGCCGACCGCGGCGCGCATTTTCGCAATCGTGATGTTCTCGTCATGCCCGGTCTCGGCCTTGGTGGCGGGGCTGAAGATCGCGGGCTCGAGCTTGGCGCTTTCAGTCAACCCGGATGCCAGCTTCTCGCCCGCCAGCGTGCCATCAGCGGCATATTCCTTCCAGGCCGAGCCGGAGATGTAGCCGCGGATCACGCATTCGATCGGAAACACTGATGTGCGCTTGCACAGCATGGCGCGGCCCAGAATGTCGGCGCGATGATCCTTCAACGCCGGCACCTCGCGGATGATCGCGTCGGCATCTGCCGAGATCATGTGATGCGGCACCGTGCCTTCAAGTTTGCGAAACCAGAACGCGCTGATCTGGGTCAGCACCGCGCCCTTCATCGGAATCGTCTCGGCCATCACCACGTCGAAGGCGCTGATGCGGTCGGTGGTGAGCAACAGCACGCGGTCGTCGCCGACGGCATAGATGTCACGGACCTTGCCGCGCCCGATTCGTGGCAAAGGCAAATCACTCGAACGCAGCGCGGTCATCGGTGGGACTTTCGAACAGGAATAGGGACAGCGGAGATAGCCTATTCCGGCAGCGGAATGAACTCATGCTCCTGTGGAACAGGGGCAAAACGCCCGGTTTTCCAGTCCTGCTTGGCCTGCTCGATCCGCTCCTTGCTGGAGGAGACGAAATTCCACCAGATGTGCCGCGGGCCTTCCAGCGCGTCGCCGCCGAGGAACATCATCCGCGTCGGCCGAAGCGTTTTCACCGTGATGCGGTCCCCCGGCCTGAAGATCAGCAGCTTTGGGCCTTCGTGACGGTCATGCGCGATCTCGACCTCGCCGTCGACCAGATAGATTGCACGCTCCTCATGATCGGGGTCGAGCGGCACGCTGACGCCGGCGTCCGCCGTCACTTCGGTGTAAAACCAGGGCGACACCATCTCGACCGGCGAGGCGATGCCGAAGGAGGAGCCGGCGATGACCCGCGCGGTGAAACCGCGCTCCGATATCATCGGCAGGTCGCCCGCGGCATAATGCTGGAACGTCGGCACGATCTCTTCCTTGCCCGCCGGCAGCGCGATCCAGCTCTGCAGGCCCAGCATCTTCTGCCCGTCGCGACGCTGCAGATCCGGCGTGCGCTCGGAATGCGCAATGCCGCGCCCGGCGGTCATCAGGTTCATCGCGCCCGGCGTGATCTCCTGGATGTTGCCCTCGCTGTCGCGGTGCATGATGCTGCCGTCGAACAGATAGGTGACGGTGGCGAGCCCGATATGCGGATGCGGCCGCACGTCCATGCCCTTGCCGGAGACGAACTGCACCGGACCGAAATGATCGAAGAAGATGAAGGGCCCGACCATCTGGCGCTTGCCATGCGGCAGCGCGCGGCGCACGGCAAAGCCGTCGCCGAGGTCGCGGGTGCGCGGCACGATGATCAGTTCCAGCGCGTCGCAGGTACGGGGATCGCCGAGTTCGGGATCATTCGACGGGAGCCAGCTCATGTGGTCCTCCATGTTTTGCGGAAAGCCTATCAGACAATGTAGGATGCGTCTTGTGACGCTCTCCAGCCGGGATGACAAAGAATGATGCCGCCGCTGAAAACGGGCGCTACGCTGCCGCCACCGGATTGGCCCGGAATCGAAACCGAGCATCTGATCCTGCGGCGATGGCGCGCGTCCGACATCGCAGGGAATACCGCGATGCTCGGCGATCCCCTTAGCGCACGCTTCATCACCGCCGACCGCAAGCCCGTCACCGAACCGATGGCCGGCTGGCGCAACGCCGCTGTCATGGCCGGGCATTGGGCGCTGCACGGCTTCGGCATGTTCGTGGTGGAGGAAAAGGCGAGCGGCAAATTCGTCGGCCGGGTCGGCCCGTTCTATCCGCCGGTCTGGCCGGGCTTCGAGGTCGGCTGGGGCACCGCGGCGGAATTCCGCGGCAAGGGCTATGCGGTCGAAGCGGCGCGCGCCTCGATCGACTGGTCGTTTGCGACCTTCGCGCTCGACGAGATCGTGCACTGCATCGATCCGGAGAACGTGGCCTCGCAAGCCGTGGCGCGGCGGCTCGGCGCCGTCAATGAAGGCGGAACGATGCTGCTCAGTCACGCCGTCGATCTCTGGGTCACGCATCGCAGCGCGTGGCGCGGATAGTTAGTGACGTCCAAATTCGCTATTGCCGCCCGAGCTGCGTCGCTTTCGCGACGCGGTCGAAGCGTTCCAGCGACAGGATCGCGTCCGCGAGCTGATCGGCGCGGCCGTTCAGCACCGGGCGCGCCGAGCGTCAGAAACTTCTGCTGCATCGCCGCGGCGTCCGGAAACGAGTTCGGCTCGCCCGAGGGATCGGCATAGATTCGCTCATGCACGCCGTCGTCGGTGGTGATCGAGACGCGGGCGCCGAACGGATGGGTGCGGCCGATCTCGAGCCGATCGTCCTGCACCACGTTGAACTTGTCGGCGAGCGCATCGACCGCCGCATCACCGAGCCGGTCGTAATCGTCCCAGCCGAAGCGGCCCTGGTCGAGCGCGACCGCGCCGGTGAAGTACATCGAGAACTGGCCGCCGACGATCGAGGTCGGATGCCGCTTGGTCGCGGCATCGCCGGTCAGCGTGATGCCGTTGCGATGCAGGCCGACCTCGACCTTCCTGATCTGGTCGGGCGTGAGATTGTGCTCGCGCCGCATGGCGATGATCGCGTCCAGCGCGGCATGGGTGTAGCGGCAGGACGGATAGGGTTTGACGCCGATCTTCATGGTCTCGTAGGTCGAGCCGAGCCCCGCGACCGCCTTGTCGGGATGCGGATTGTCGGTGTAGCCGACCAGGAGGCCGTGCTTGCCTTCGACCGATTCGGTCGAGCCGACAAAGTCATTGCGCGCCAGGGTCGCGGCGATCACGCCGTTCATGGCGGCGGCGCCGACCTGGTAGCGCTTGTTCCAGGCGCCGTTGACCAAAAATTGCAGCGAGCCCGCCGCCTGGCTGCCGGAGACGCCGAAGGCGGCGACGATTTGCTGCTGCGACAGGCCGAACAGTTTGCTTGCGGCAGCCGCCGCGCCATAGGTGCCCGCGGTCGCGGTCGGATGGAAGCCGCGCGCGTAATGCGAGGTCGGGTCGAGCGCATTGCCGAGCCGGCAGCACACTTCATAGCCCGCGACGATTGCGGTCAGCACGTCGCGGCCGGAGGCGCCGACGATTTCGCCGACGGCGAACGCGGCCGGCACCACCGGGGCGCTCGCGTGCAACGAGGAGTCCGCGTGGGTATCGTCGAAATCCAGCGAATGGCCGAGCGCGCCGTTGAGGAGTGCTGCGACCGCCGGTGTCCAGGTCTTGGTGTCGCCGAACACGGTGGCCTCGCCCTTGGTGTCGAGCGCCAGCGCCTCCAGCATCTTCAACAGCGAGGGCGTCGACTCCGCGTCGCGGCGCGCGCGGATGGCGCTGCCGAGGAAATCGAGGGTGAGCACCTTGGCGCGCTCCAGCACCTCCGGCGGGATGTCCTCGAATTTGAGATCGGCGACATAGCCGGCGAGCGTTTCGGTTTCATGGGCCATGGCGTTGCCTCGTGTGTTCTTTGGTTGATTTTAGGTACGGCCGCCGTGCCGTTCCGTCAACGTGCGTTCCTGCGGGTCAGTCCCCCAAAGGGTCGTCAGGCCCCTTTCACGATCTGTCGCATCATGCTGCGCACGACGAGCTTGTGAAAGGGCATGATGAGGGTGAGATAGGCGCGTCCCAGAAGGTTGTGCGTCCGCACCAGCGTGGTCGACGTGACCTGCCGGCCTTCCGCGACGGCGTTGACGTCGACCACGAGGCGAAAATCCAGATGATAGTCGTTGAAGCCGGCGACCAATCGTTCCGCGAGTCTCGCTGATTACCGGAAACAGTCCGATGAGGCCGCCGGGCGCAGGCGCGCCTTCGCCCGATGTCTTGAGCCCAAAGGGGGACACCAGAACGTTGCGCAGGCGAATGAGGGCGTCGATCCAGCGCGGCGGATGCAGCACCATCCTGACGCAAGCCTGGCGGGCGTCGATCTCAGTGTTGCCGAGATCGACGCGATGGGCGTCGATGAACTGCGCATCGGGAAGCAATGCGCCGCAGTCGGGATTCGGTGTGACTTCGTGGACCCTCATGGCTTGTCCAGTTCCGTGACCAGCGATCGAAATCGTATCACCAGCAGCGCGGCATAGACCAGCGTTCCCACGGATAATCCGATCCAGACGCCGGGCGCGCCGAGCCTGGTATGGAATGCGAGGGCATAGGCCGTGCAGAACCCGATGCCCCAATAGCTGATCGCGGCAAACAGCAGCGGCACGCTGGTGTCCTTCAATCCGCGCAGCGCGCCCGCCGCAATGCCCTGCAAGCCGTCGGTGATGTAGAAGGTCCCGCCGATCAGCAACAGCTCGGCGGCAAGCGCGACGGTCGCGTCGGCATGAGGGAGGCCTTCGCCCAGAAACGTCCGCGCGATCCCAAAGCGCAACAGAATGACCACGACGGTGAGCACGACGCCGAACGCGATCCCGATCAGCATGGCGATCAAGCCTGCGCGTCGCACGCCTGCGGAATCGCCGCGGCCGACGGCGTGACCGACGCGCACGGTCGCGGCCATGCTGATGCCGAAGGGCACCATGAACAGGATGGCGGTGATCTGCAGCGCAATCTGGTGCGCGGCGAGTGCGGTGGTGGAGAGTCGGCCCATCAGCAGCGCCGCCGCCGAGAACAGACCGTATTCCAGCATGAAAGAGATCGAGATCGGCGCGCCGATCACGATCAGCTGCCGCATCAGGCTCCAGTCGATACGCCAGAATCGCGTCAGCACGCGATAGTCGACGAACGGCGGGCGCCGCGTCGCAAACCACAGCCCGGCGACGAAGGTGGCGAAATTGACGATGCTGCTGGCGAGCCCGACGCCGAAGATGCCGAGCTTCGGCAAGCCGAACTCGCCGTACATCAGGAGCCAGACCAGCAACGCATTGGCGGGGATTGCGGCGAGCGTGATCCACAGCACCGGCTCGGGCCGGTTGACCGCGCCCATGAAGCCGCGGATCGCGATGAACCACAGCGCCGGCGCGACGCCGAGGGCGAGCCCGAACAGATAGTCCTGCGCGAGATGCGCCGGGCCCGCTTGCTGGCCGAGGCCGAGCAGGATCTGCTCGCCGCGCAGCGGAAATGCCATGATCGGCAGCGCGATCAGCAGCCCCACCCACAGGCCGGAGCGCAGCGCGCGACGCACCTGCCGCGCGCTGCCAGCGCCGTAAGCCTGCGCCGCCAGCGGCGCCACCGCCGACATCAGCCCCATGCCTGCGGTGAAGGCGATGAAATAGACCGTACCGGCGAGCGCCGCGGCGCCCAGCGCCTCGCCGCCGAGCCGGCCGATGAAGGCGAGGTCGGTCGTCATCATCGCGATCTGGCCAAGCTGCTGCGCCGCCATCGGCGTCGCCAGCCGAAGCGTCTCGACCAGTTCGGCCATGAGGTGGCCGCGCGGCGCGTCGTTTGCTTCGGTCGAAGGGGTTTCGATCTTGTAGACGGTCATGGGGCGGACAATAGCACTGCGGATGGCGGAACGATGGTGAGGGCGGCCTGCAGTTCCTATTCGAATTACGCCCGGCTTATTCCGCTATTACGGCCCCGGAAGAAGGCCCACCTTCACGTTCCCGCGACACGATTGCGTCCGGGTTTTGCAAGATCACCCTCGAAAACATGGGGAGGGATGAACTACCGCTCCCTTGCCGGCACCCGCGTGATCTTCGCGCCGAGCGCGTTCAGCCGCTCGTCGATACGCTCGTAGCCGCGCTCGATCTGGTCGGCATTGTTGATCGTGCTCTTGCCGTCCGCGCAGACCGCGGCGAGCAGCATCGCCATGCCGGCGCGGATGTCGGGCGAGATCATCGAGGCGCCGCGCAGCTTGCTCGGTCCCGCCACGATGGCGCGATGCGGATCGCACAGCACGATGCGCGCGCCCATCGAGATCAGCTTGTCGACGAAGAACATCCGAGATTCGAACATCTTCTCGAACATCAGGATGACGCCTTCGCACTGGCTCGCGGTGACGATCGCAATCGACATCAGGTCGGCCGGGAAGGCCGGCCACGGCTGGTCCTCGAGCTTCGGCACATGGCCGCCGAAATCGTCCCTGATCTTCATGGTCTGGTCGGAGGAGACGACCAGATCGTCGCCGGCGACCTCGCAGACGATGCCGAGCCGCTCGAAGCCCATGCGGATCGAGCGCAGATGCTCGACGCCGGCGCGCACGATACGGAGCGGCGAGCGCGTCACTGCGGCGAGCCCGATCAGCGAACCGACCTCGATATGGTCGGGCTGGATCGAATAGCTGGCGGTGCCGAGCGTGGTCTGGCCGTGCACGATGATCGTGTTGGTGCCGATGCCCTCGATGCGCGCGCCGAGCGCGACCAGGAAATTGGCGAGGTCCTGCACATGCGGTTCGGAGGCGGCGTTGCGCAGATAGGTCGTGCCCTTGGCCGCTACTGCGGCGACCAGCGCGTTCTCGGTGGCGGTGACGCTGGGCTCGTCGAGGAAGACGTCGGCGCCGCGCAGCTGCGTGGCATGGAATTCCAGCCTGCCGGTGTCCTTCACCGTGGCGCCAAGCTGCTCGAAGGCGAGGAAGTGGGTGTCGAGCCGGCGCCGGCCGATCACGTCGCCGCCGGGCGGCGGCAGCGTCACCTCGCCGCAACGGGCGAGCAGGGGCCCTGCCAGCAAAATCGAGGCGCGAATCCGCGCGCACAGATCAGGATCGAGATCGGCGGCGCGGATCTCCTTGGCATGGACCGCAAGGCGATTGCGGCCGCGCCATTCGGCCGAGGCACCGACCGAACGGATCAATTCCACCAAGGTTTCGGTGTCGCGGATGCGCGGGACGTTTTCCAGCGTGACCGGCTGATCGGTCAAAAGCGCCGCCGCGATGATCGGCAGCGCGGCATTCTTGTTGCCGGAGGGTTCGATGGCGCCACTCAGGCGGTGGCCGCCCTCAACGATGTATTGAATCGGCGGCACGGAATTTACTCGCTCACCCTGTTACACGTCGACGTTGGCGCTCAGCGAGTTATCCTGAATGAATTCGCGCCGCGGCTCAACCACGTCGCCCATCAGTTTGGTGAAGATATCGTCGGCCTCGTCGACCTCCTTGACCTTGACCTGCAGCAGCGAGCGGGCCTCGGTGTCGAGCGTGGTCTCCCAGAGCTGCTCGGCGTTCATCTCGCCGAGGCCTTTGTAGCGCTGCAGGCTCAATCCCTTGCGGCCGGAGTCGGTGACCGCCTCGAACAGGCCGACCGGCCCGTGGATCGGCATCTCCGCGTCCTTGCGGCGGAGCACACCGGGCCTGGCATAGGCCTCTTGCAGCTTCGGCGCGTACTCGTCGAGCTTGCGCGCATCGGCGGAGCCGAGCATCGCGTGGTCGATGATCGCGACATCCTTGACGCCGCGCACCGTTCGCTCGAACAGGAAACCCTCGCCTTCGGTGAAGCGGCCGGTCCAGCCGCGCTCGACCTCGTCGGCCAGCGCGTCGAGACGCCTGGCGATATAGTCGGCGGCGGCGGTGGCTTTCGCGGGGTCGCCAAAAATCTCCCGGCGCAGCACGCCGGCGATGGCCGCCTGCTCGACGGCTGTGCGGTTATAGCGGCTGTGCAAATTGCGCAGCACGGCGCGGATGCCGCGGGCGTCCTCGACCAGCGACAGCAGGTCGCGCCCGGCGCGCTCGGCGCCGGACACCGGCTTGAACACGCATTCGTCGATGCCGGTCGAGATCAAATAGTCCTCGAGCGCGCGCTCGTCTTTCAGATACGTTTCGGACTTGCCGCGAGTCACCTTATAGAGCGGCGGCTGCGCGATATAGAGATAGCCCTGATCGATGATGTCGCGCATCTGCCGGTAGAAGAACGTCAACAGCAGCGTGCGGATATGGGCGCCGTCGACGTCGGCGTCGGTCATCAGGATGATCTTGTGATAGCGCAGCTTGTCGATCGAGAAGTCGTCGCTGATGCCGGTGCCGAGCGCGGTGATCAGCGTGCCGATCTGTTCTGATGACAGCATCTTGTCGGCGCGCACGCGCTCGACATTGAGAATCTTGCCGCGCAGCGGCAGGATCGCCTGGAACGCGCGGTTGCGGCCCTGCTTGGCGCTGCCACCGGCCGAGTCGCCCTCGACGATGAAAAGCTCGCTCTTGGCCGGGTCCTTTTCCTGGCAGTCGGCAAGCTTGCCCGGCAGCGAGGAGACGCTGAGCGGATTCTTGCGCGTCAGCTCGCGCGCCTTGCGCGCGGCTTCTCGGGCGGCCGCAGCCTGGATCACCTTGCCGACGATGACCTTGGCTTCGCTCGGATGCTCCTCGAACCAGGCTTGCAGCGCCTCGTTGATGACGTTCTCAACGACGGGGCGGACTTCCGAGGAGACCAGCTTGTCCTTGGTCTGCGACGAGAACTTCGGGTCCGGCACCTTCACCGAGAGGACCGCAGTCAGGCCCTCGCGGCAATCGTCGCCGGTGAGCTGGATCTTTTCCTTCTTCGCGTTGGCGTCGGCATAGCCGTTGACCTGGCGCGTCAGCGCGCCGCGGAAGCCGGCGAGATGGGTGCCGCCGTCACGCTGCGGGATGTTGTTGGTGAAGCACAGCACGTTCTCATGATAGCTGTCGTTCCACCACAGCGCGGCCTCCACCCCGATGCCGTTGTTCTCCGAACGCACCATGATGGGCGCCGGGACGATCGCCTTCTTGTTGCGGTCGAGATATTTGACGAATTCCTCGACGCCGCCCTCGTAACGCATCTCCTCGCGCTTCTCGACCGCATGGCGCATGTCGGAGAGCACGATGTTGACGCCGGAGTTGAGAAAGGCGAGCTCGCGCAGGCGATGCTCGAGGGTGGCGAAATCATATTCGATGTTCTTGAAGGTCTCGGTCGAGGCCTGGAAGGTCACTTCCGTGCCGCGCTTGCCGGGCGCGTCGCCGACCACTTTCAGCGGCGCGACCGCATCGCCATGAGCAAACTCGATGGCGTGCTCCTTGTCGTCACGCCAGATGCGCAGCTGCAGCTTGCTGGAGAGCGCATTGACCACGGAGACGCCGACGCCGTGCAGGCCGCCGGACACCTTGTAGGAATTCTGGTCGAATTTTCCGCCGGCATGAAGCTGGGTCATGATGACCTCGGCCGCCGAGACGCCTTCGCCCTTGTGGATGTCGACGGGAATGCCGCGGCCGTCGTCGCGCACGGTCACCGAATTGTCGGCGTTGAGAACCACTTCGACACGGTTGGCGAAACCGGCGAGCGCCTCGTCGATCGCGTTGTCGACGACTTCGTAGACCATGTGATGCAGGCCGGACCCGTCATCGGTGTCGCCGATATACATGCCCGGCCGCTTGCGCACGGCGTCGAGGCCCTTGAGCACCCGGATCGATTCCGCATCATAGTCACTGGAAACGGAATGCTCAGTGTCGGCAACCTGTTGCCGGGCTGGTTCAGTCATGTGAGGCCTTTGAGGGATGTCGGAATCAGGCTTGCGCGAAACGAGGAGCCGATCTGGTGTAGTTGTGCCATGAAAGCCACGTTGCGCCTAGCGTAAAGTAAACGTTCATAAACTATTGAACAAATGGTGTTTTTTGACGTTTTTTCAAGGCCGCAAAAGGCCGATTTCCGCGCCCGCGAAAAAGCGATTCGAGGCTTGATTTGGGGTCTGATTTTTCGCGCGCAAATGCTGCAAATGGCAGTGGGATCAAGACCTGCTAAAGGGTGAGCCGCTATCACCCCAGCCACGGAACTCGATGTCGCCGCTGCCTTCAGAACGCTACCGGCCGGATATCGACGGCCTGCGCGCCATCGCCGTCATGCTGGTGGTGAACTTTCACGGCTTTCCCGACGCGATGCCCGGCGGCTTCATCGGCGTCGACATTTTCTTCGTCATTTCGGGTTTCCTGATTACCGGCATCATCGCGCGGGAACTCGGTGAGACGCGGTTCAGCCTGGCCGGTTTCTACGTCAGGCGTATCCGCCGCATCTTCCCGGCGCTGATCGTGGTGCTCTCTGCGGTGCTGGTGATGGGCTGGCTCTGGATGTTGCCGCATGCCTATGCGCAGCTCTCCTCCGACGCGTTCGCCAGCGCGGCGTTTGCCGCCAACATCGCGCTGATGCTGCAGTCCGGCTATTTCGACATTGAGTCGGCGAAGAAGCCGCTGCTGCATCTGTGGTCGCTCGGCATCGAGGAGCAGTTCTATCTCGCCTGGCCGCTGATCCTGATGATCGCGGCGCGCTGGCGGATGCGATCTGCTCGACCGTTGCCGGCGTCATCGCGGTCGCCTCGTTCATCTTCAATGTCGCGCTGATCGGCCATGATCCGGTCGCGACCTTCTATTTGCCGTTCACGCGCGCCTGGGAACTGCTTGTCGGCGCGGTGCTGGCTTTGACATGGGCCCGGGTCGATCAATCCGAGGCCGCCAGCAACTGGCGCGCAGGCATCGGCCTCGTGTTGATCGTGCTGGCGGTTGCCGTGCTCAATGTGCATCGCGCCTTTCCCGGCTGGTGGGCGCTGTTGCCAATCGCAGGCAGCGCCCTGTTGTTGTCGGCGCCTGCATCATGGGTCAACCGGACGCTGCTCGGTTGGCAGCCGATGGTGTGGATCGGCTTGATCAGCTATCCGCTTTATCTCTGGCACTGGCCGCTGCTGGTGATGTTCGCGACCATCAAATTCGAGCCGCTGACCTTGGTCGATACCGAGTTGGCCCTGCTTTTGAGCGCGGCGCTCGCCTGGGCCACCTATTGGTTCGTCGAAAAGCCACTGCGCTTCGGCGGTCGGCGTGCGTTCAAGGCCGCTGCGCTGGGCGCTGCAATGGCCGCGGTCGCGTTCGCCGCCGTGGTCATCACCGCCGGCCGCGGTTTCGACTTCCGTCTGCCTGCCGATATCCGTGCGATGGCTGACGTTCCCGAGCAGAACGCGCAGTGGCGCGCGGGCAAGTGTCTGATCGACCCCGCCCAGCAGACCAATTTTGCCGAGGAATGCGTCGAACGCGATCGCCGGCCGCTGCTGCTGCTGTGGGGCGACTCCACCGCGGGCGCGCTGATGCCGGGCCTCGTCAAGGCGCAGCAGACGCATCATTTCGGCATTGCGCAGCTGACCGCGAGCTCCTGCGTGCCGATCCTCGACGTCGATATCGCGGTGACGCCGAATTGCCGCGCCAACAACGACCGCGTGCTGGCGCGGGCGATCGAACTGAAGCCCGACATTATTCTGTTGCACGGGACCTGGGAGAAGAACCTCGACCGCGTTGGAGCGACCGTGGCGACTCTCAAACGAGAGACATCGGCGCGGATTGTCGTCCTGGGCCCCGGTATGTTCTGGCGGCGCGGCCTGCCCAACGAAGTGCTGCGCCATTACATGCTGCATCACGAATTGATCCCGGTGCGGTCAAGCGAAGCCGTGCTGGCCCGCGAAGTCGAGCGTGATCTGCGCGAAGCGGCCGTCGCGGAGGGCGGCGAGTATATTTCTGCTGCCGATGTGCTTTGCAATGATGAGGGCTGCCTGACCCGGCTCGGAGATGCCGCGAGCGACATCGCCGCCAGCGATCAGGTGCATCTGACCGAGAAGGGCTCGGTGTTCCTGGTGCGGGGGATCATCGACCGCGTGCTCGGGACGCGCGCACCGCGGGCAAGCGCTGCGCAATGATGTTTAAATGCGCCGCGTGACGCGGCCGTTGTCGACGTTGAAAATCTCGCCGGCGGAATGAAGCTCGGCAAACGCCGCGGGATCGGCGCCTGATAGCCAGACCTGTGCGCCGAGCTTTGCCAGTTCAGCAAACAGTGCCGCGCGCCTGTTGGGATCGAGATGTGCGATGACCTCGTCGAGCAGCAGCAGCGGAACGATGCCCGTGGTCTCGGCGACCAGCGCGGCATGCGCCAGCACCAGCCCGATCAACAGTGCTTTCTGCTCGCCGGTGGAAGCATCGCGCGCCGGCACGGCCTTGGGTGCGTAGATGACTTGCAGGTCGGTGAGATGCGGGCCGTCCAGGGTACGGCCTGCGGCAGCGTCGCGCACGCGCGCCTCGCGCAGCACCTGGCGGTAGCGGTCCTCCACGGCTGTGGCAGGCTCCGACAACAGCGCATTTTCCATCCAGCCGTCGAGCGCGATCTCGGCCGATGGAAAGGCCGACGCCGCGCCGCGCGCGCGCAGCATCGCGGCAAGCTTCACCGCGGTCTGGCCGCGCGTGGCGGCAACCGCGACCGCAAGCTCGGCGGTCTCGCGCTCGATGGCGTCGCACCAATGGTCGTCGAAATTGCGCACCTCCAGCAGGCGATTGCGCGAGCGCAAGGAACGCTCCAGCGCGGAGACGCGGCTCGAATGCTCGCTGTCGATGGCGAGCACCAGCCGATCGAAGAAACGCCGCCGCTCCGAGGCCGCGCCCATGAACAGCCCGTCCATCGCGGGCGTCAGCCACACCATGCGCAGATGATCGCCGAAGGCGGCGGCCGAGCCGACTGGTTCGCGGTCGATGCGGCAGCGCCTGGTCGTGCTTTGCGCTTCGCCCTGCGGCGCCTCCATGCCGGTGCCGAGCGTGGCCAAGCCCAGCGCGCCCTCGACCTCGGCGGAGACCGCCCAGGAGCCGTCGCCCTGGTTGTCGGCGACGTCTTCCAGCGTGGCGCGGCGAAGCCCGCGGCCGGGCGAGAGGAAGGAGATCGCCTCCAGGCAATTGGTCTTGCCGGCGCCGTTGGGGCCGACCAGCGCCACCATGTCGCCGCGCGTCTCCAGCCCCGCGACGCGATAGTTGCGGAAGTGCGTCAGGGTGAGGCGATGAATGCGCGAGGGGGTCATGAGGCTATCTCGTCGTCATGCCCGCGCTCGTCGCGGGCATCCACGCCTTTCTTGTCTCCAAGACGTGGATGGCCGGGACAAGCCCGGCCATGACGCAATTCAGTTGGTGCGCGCGCTGCGGGAACGGATCACACCCGCATCGGCATCAGCACGTAGAGCGCGGTCTTGTTGTCCTTGTCCTGCATCAGGGTCGGCGAACCGGGATCGGCGAGCCGGAGCACCGCGACTTCGCCCTCGATCTGGCTGGCGATGTCGAGCAAATAGCGCGAGTTGAAGCCGATATCGAGCGGGTCGGAGGCATATTCGACCTCGAGTTCCTCGGTGGCGCTGCCGGAATCCGGATTGGTCACGGAGAGCACCAGCTTGCCGGCGGAAAGTGCCAGCTTCACCGCGCGGCCGCGCTCGCTGGAAATGGTGGAGACACGGTCGACCGCGGCGGCAAAATCCTGCTTGTCGACGACGAGCTCCTTGTCGTTGCCCTGCGGAATGACGCGGCCGTAATCCGGGAAAGTGCCGTCGATCAGCTTCGAGGTCAGCACCACATTGCCGATGGTGAAGCGGATCTTGCCGCTCGACAGCTCGATGGCGACCTCGGCCTCGTTGTCCTCGATCAGCCGCTGCACCTCGCCGACCGTCTTGCGTGGCACGATCACGCCGGGCATGCCGGCCGCGCCCTTCGGCATCGACAAGATCGATTTGCGCCAGCCGATGGCCGTCGGTGGCGACACCGCGCAGGGCTTGCGCCTTGGCGGTGCCCGCCGTGTGCAGATAGATGCCGTTGAGATAGTAGCGCGTCTCCTCCGTCGAGATCGCAAACTGCGTGCGGTCGATCAGCCGTTTGACGTCGGCGGCCGGCAGCGTGAAGGAATGCGTCATGTCGCCGGCGGCAAGATCGGGAAAGTCGCTTTCGGGCAGCGTCTGCAGCGTGAAGCGCGAGCGGCCGGCGCGGATCGCCAGCACCGAGCGGTCGCCGTCGCCTTCGAGCACGATCTGCGAGCCGTCGGGCAGCTTGCGCACGATGTCGTAGAACATGTGGGCGGGAACCGTAGTCGACCCGCCAGTGCCGGTCTCGGCGGCGAGCGTCTCCGTCACCTCGAGATCGAGGTCGGTCGCCTTCAGCGAAAGCTGCGCGTTCTCGGCGCGCAGCAGCACATTGCCGAGGATCGGGATGGTGTTGCGCCGCTCGACCACGCGGTGCACGTGGCCCAGCGATTTCAGGAGTTGCGCGCGTTCGACGGTGACCTTCATTGCAATATCCGCCCGATCCAACATGTCCTGGGGATGCCGGGCAGTTGCCGCGGCCGATTGGCCCTTGAAGCCCGCGAAGCCGGCTTTTGGGGGAGCGTAAGGTGGCGCGGAAAGGGCGCGGATTCAAGGGACTGGCGAGCCGTTTCCCACGGTTTGGGGCGAATGAGGTCTTAAACCTCCCCTTGAAAAGGGGAGGTCGGTTTGCGCGTTTGCGCAAACCGGGAGGGGATCAATTTCGAGCGTGTAAACACGACCCCCTCCCCAACCCGCCCCATTTCAGGGGGAGGGAGCAGAGCGGTGTTCCCGGTGGTAGCTGGAACTATTCCTGCAATTGCCGCTTCAGCGACTCGACCTCTTCGGACAGCGCGGTGTCCTTGGCGACCAGTGCCTCGATCTTGCGCACGGCGTGCAGCACCGTGGTGTGGTCGCGGCCGCCGAAGCGCCGGCCGATCTCGGGCAGGGAACGCAAGGTCAGCGTCTTCGCCAGATACATCGCGACCTGGCGCGGGCGGACCACGTTCGCCGTCCGGCGCGAGGACAAGAGGTCGGAGCGGCTGACATTGTATTGCCGCGCCACCACGCGCTGGATGTCCTCGATCTTGATCCGCTTCGGTTCCTGTGGCCGGACCAGGTCGCGCACCTCGCGCTCGGCCATTTCCAGGGTCACCGGCTGATTGTTGAGTTTCGAATGAGCCAGAAGCCGATTGATCGCACCTTCGAGGTCGCGGCCATTATGGGTGATGGTGCGCGCGAGATAATCGAGCACGAGGTCGGGCACGTCGAAGCTGGCGTGATGGGCGCGGGCCGCGGCGACGCGCGACTTCAGGATGCCGAGCCGCAACTCCTCGCCGAGCGAGCCCATCTCGACCACGAGGCCGCCGGCAAGGCGCGATCGCACGCGATCGTCGAGGGTCTCCAGATCGGACGGCGGACGGTCGGCCGCGATCACGACCTGGCGGCCGGCGTCGATCAGCGCGTTCAGCGTGTGGCAGAATTCGGCCTGGGTCGACTTGCCCTGCAGGAACTGCAGGTCGTCGATCACGAGCACGTCGATGCCACGCAACGCTTCCTTGAAGGCGAGCGCGGTCTGGGTCTTCAGCGCCGCGACGAAGCCGTACATGAATTTTTCCGCCGTGAGATAGAGCACCTTGCGCTCACCGGTCGAATTGCCAGCCCAGGTCACCGCCTGCAGCAGATGCGTCTTGCCGAGGCCGACGCCGGCATGGATATAGAGCGGGTTGAACATCACGGCATCGCCGCGCCGCCCTTCCGCCACCTGCCGCGCCGCCGCGTGCGCGAGAGTGTTGGAGCGGCCGACCACGAAGCTCGCAAAGGTCAGGCGCGGATCGAGCGGCGAGCCGCCGAGCGCGTCATGGCTGGCCGAAACCGGCGCGGTCGCGGTCGAGCGCAGTTCCACCATTGGGCGGGCGCTGCGTGACGCATCACGAAGTGGTTCGATCGGGAGAGCAGCTTCCGTCCCTGCCAAAATCGGGCGCATCGCCGAACGGACGGTGAGTTCAATACGGTGCACCTCGGGCATCTCGGCCTGAAAGCAGGAAAGCACGCGCTCGGCATAATGCGCCTGGATCCAGCTCTTGAGGAACGTCGTCGGTACCGAAAGCCGCACGCTCTCCTGCTGGACCTTTTCCAGATCCATCCTGGCAAACCAACTCGAATAGACATCCTCGCCCACTTTCGAGCGCAGACGGCTTTTGACGCGCGACCAACGATCTTGTTCCGAATTTGTCATTGCGAGAAACTTTTCTAAAAGCGAGTGAAACTGACGTTTGGAATCGCCGTTGCAGGATTCCTGCCACGACGCGACCTCGAGCGGACTTGCTCCGGACAAAGCTCAACCGTTCGGCGAAACGCCGCGATCAGCTCGATGATGTCAGGAGCGGAAGATTTTCCGCGAGGTCAGCGCGTACTCGGATTTTCGTGACTGCGCGTGGGGGGCCGGATACGCGGACGCACGGCTTCAAAAAGTGTCTGGTTCGAAAATGGCAACTGGCCAAATACCGTGGCGTGTCCGTAAATCATTTGACCTCCCCGCCCCTGTCGCGATTGCTCGCGCCAGGTGTCCTCGCTTCAATTTTGCCTTCAGCCGCGTCCGGTTGCCCCGATTACACCGCTGTACTCGTTCACGCGTACAACTTGCCCGTTCGAGCCTTGTCGCTTCCTCGCGCTTGCCGTCCCCTTGCCCCGTTCTCTCTTGTTGTCACCTGCGAGGCGAGCCTCGCTCGAGAGATTTGGACGCAGTTCTCCGTTACCCGTATTGCTAAAGGTCTCGGTCCGACAATCGCCTGGAAAGCGTCGCCTACGCGCACACCGCCGCCGATCTGCACGTTCGCCCCGTGTCTTGTACCGCGCTGGTTCAGAGATCGTGGGCGCCGCGAGCAATTAATCAATACAACATGGCGCGCAGACGGCAATGCGGTTGATTCGAATTCTTCTGCAGCGACGACGGCGCGCGGCGCGCCGCAGCAAGGCGGTCGTTTGCTGCGCAAATCCAACGCCCTGATTCATTTCGCTGATTCCACGCGCACGGCGACTGTGACATTTTCGTCGAAATAAAAAAGAAAAGACACATTTCCTTCAAGGAGGCCGGCAGCGGGCGATGCTTTTCCAAATGGTGCGTTTCGCATTGCCGATAAGTCACGAGAGAGCCGCACATTTTTTTGCGCGCCGAAATAGGGTAACTCCCGAACGCAACTTCGAACGAAGGACCGGGCTCAGTCCAAGTTGCGGGCATGCCACAGCGCTTTCTCGCAACGTGCGCGAGGTTTCGCCTGCGGCAAAAAAGCACCTTGAGAGATGCACCGGTAGAATTACGGAATTGAGCGAAAGTCTAACGCCGCTGTCGCGAACTGCGCAAGACATCGGCAAAAAGAAAAGCCCGGCGCTGGGCCGGGCTCCGGACTTCATGACGAATTTCAATTTCGATCAGTTTGCGCGCCGTAGCGCCTGACCTTCGCGCTACTTCGCGAGTTTCGCGATCTGGTGGCTGAGCCGCGACACCTTGCGGCTTGCATTGTTCTTGTGAACGATATTGCGCTGCGCGGCGCGCATCAACTCCGGCTCGGCGTGCGACATCGCCTTCAGCGCCGCATCGCGGTCGCCGCGCTTGATGGCCTCCTCGACGGTGCGCACGGCGCCGCGCATCCCGGTGCGGCGCGACTTGTTGATCGCAGTGCGGCGGGCAATCTTGCGTGTCGCCTTCTTGGCGGAAGTGGTATTGGCCATCGTCTCAAATTCCCTTGAAATTCCCTTGGCGGTGATCGCCTGTGTCTTGCTCGCGGATAGGCGCGTCGGCCGCCTCAAAGGCGTCATCGACGCTGCCGGTGTTTCGGAACGTTCCCGCGCGTGCCGGTTGCCGGAGCAAATGCTCGAAGGCTTCAGCTACGCCCAAAGAACAGCGGCGGCGGGATTGCATCCGCCGCCATCGGCGCCCTTATAGAGGCAGGGTATTGGAGCGTCAACGCTTTCCGGCGCAAGCGGAGCCGCAATCCGGCCGCCGCGAAACACCGGTAAAGTACTGACGAGGTTGAATTTCCGCTGCTGCCCCGGTAGGGCTAGTTCGGGGTTTCAGGTGCAAGTTGGGACAGGTGGCGCATGATCCGCGGTTTTTTCCGGCTTATCGGCGTGCTGCTGCTCGCCGGCGGATTCATCTTCATGGTCTATGACGGCGCGCGCTGGGTGGCCGACCAGAACCTGCGTTTCACCCGCTTCGGCCAGTTCTGGAATGACCTCAATCAGACCAGCCAGCAGGCCTTCCGCACCTGGATCGAGAGCCAGGTGCCGTGGCTCTGGAACAGCGTCATCAAGGTGATCCTCGACCAGCCGGTGTTCGCCGTGATGGGCGTGCTCGGCATCGTGCTGATGATCTTGTTCCGGCCGCGCAAGCCGCTGATCGGCTACTCCCGGGATTAAGCCTTCGTAAGGTGCGGCAAGCCGTCGTAACGGGGCTGCGCCGGTCCGCGTAGACACTATATAATGGCGGCCAATTCCCGCCCGGAGAAAAATTCCATGCTGTTCATGCGCAAGTCCCCCGCACTGCCGAGCGCAGCTGATGCGCTGCCGGGTCGTGCACAGCCGATCCCGACCGCGACCACCCATTTCGTCAATGGCCACAATCTGAAGCCGCCCTATCCGCAAGGCCTCGAGCAGGCAGTGTTTGCGCTCGGCTGCTTCTGGGGCGCCGAGCGAAAATTCTGGGAGCTTGGCGACGGCATCTACACCACGGCTGTCGGCTATGCCGGCGGCCACACGCCGAACCCGACCTATGAAGAGGCTTGCTCGGGCCGGAGCGGCCACACCGAGGCGGTGCTGGTGGTGTTCGATCCGAAGAAGATTTCCTACGATCGTCTCCTGAAGACGTTCTGGGAGAACCACGACCCGACCCAGGGCATGCGCCAGGGCAACGACGTCGGCACGCAGTATCGCAGCGCGATCTACACTTTTGGCGATGCGCAGAAGAAAGCCGTCGATGCCTCGAAGGCGGCGTATCAGAAGGCGCTGTCGGCGCGGGGTCTCGGCGCCATCACCACCGAGATCGCGCCGTCGCGCGAGTTTTATTTCGCCGAGGATTATCACCAGCAATATCTGGCCAAAAATCCCGCCGGCTATTGCGGGCTTGGCGGCACCGGCGTGTCCTGCCCGATCGGAGTGGGCGTCACGGCTTGATCAATGAACACGATCTGAGTTGTTGCTCTTATCCCTCCCCACCACTCGATACGCTCGTGGGGGGAGGGACAAGAGAGGGCGCGATTGCCCTGCAAACGCAGCATGGTGAGGGCGTGCAAACGCTTTATTAACCATAACCGGTGCAAGACTTAGGCTGTCTCTCCTTTTGGGGATGGTTTGGGTGCGCGCGTCATTCCTGCCCATCATTGTTGCTGCGGCTGCAGTCGCCTTGTCGGGCTGCATGCAGACGACCTATCCGGTTGCCGTCGCTCCAGCGTCTCTCGACGCCATGGCCTATGGCGGGCCGGCACCCGCAACCGCACCGGTCGTCGTCGCCGACAACACCGGCGGCGGCGCGATCTCCGCGCTCCGCCGAACAATGGCCTCTTCGCCCCGGACCTATGTCGCGCAAGTGCCGGTGCCGGCGCCTGCGGTCTATGCCGCGCCGATGTCCGGTCCGGTCTTCGTCGCTCAACCGGTCGGTTACGACAGCGCCTATCAGCTCGACGCCGGCGACAAGCTGCGCGTCGTCGTCTACGGCCAGGAAGGCCTCACCAACACCTATGCGATCGACGCCGCCGGCTCGATCACCATGCCCCTGATCGGCGCGGTGCCTGCGCGCGGCCGCACGCCCGCCGGTCTCGCCGCCGCGATCACCGCGAAGCTGCGCAACGGCTACATCCGTGACCCTTCGGTCGCGGTCGAGATCGAGTCCTATCGGCCGTTCTTCATCCTCGGCGAGGTGCAGGCGCCGGGTCAGTATCCCTACGTGCCCAACATGACGGTGGAGAGCGCGGTTGCGATCGCCGGCGGATTTACGCCCCGCGCCAAGCGCAACGTGGTCACGATCACGCACACCGATGCCGGCGGCTCCGGGCGCTACGTGGTGCCGATGGGCACGTCGCTCAGCCCGGGCGACACGGTGTTCGTCGGCGAACGCTGGTTCTAGCCTTCACATCTCTCCACTCGTCATTCCGGGCGCGACGAAGTCGCGAGCTATGATGCGCAATTGCGCATCTGCGAATCCGTACTCACGAATGGTGCTGTCTGGATTGCGGGCCTGCGTGCTACGCACGCATCCCGGAATTGACGATGTCGAGACGCCGCTTTGCGGCTCCTCGGAGAGTGAGGCGTCACTGCCACATCCAGTTCTTGCCGTAGTCTTCCTTCCAGCCCGCCAGCCGGCCGTTGCGGAATTGCAGGAACAGCCGGTCGTGATGGTTGATCAACCCGCTGCCGCCGAGATTGCGGAGCGCGAGATAGATTTCATCGCCGGGCGGGCCGGAGACATATTGCAGCGGCTGCTTCAGCGCAGCCGAGACCTGCTCGACATCCATGCCAAAGGCCAGTGGCCGGATATTCGACAGCCTGGCGTAGAACGGCGGCCGTCCATCCAGCGTGGTGCCTTGCGCGCGCGCCTCTCCGCTCGCAAGAGCGGCGGCCGCCGCCATCAGTGCGAAAGCAGTGAGCTGCTTGATCATCATGCGAACCCCTATGCCGCCTTGGCTTTCGGCAAATCATCCAGGAACGGCAGCACCGCATCGATGAAGGCCTGCGGCTGGTCGATATTGACCGCGTGACCGGCGGCGGGGATCACCACCTTCTGCGCGCCGGGAATTTTGGCCGCCATATAGTCGGACGCGGCGAGGAACGGCGTGTCGTCGGCGCCGACCACCACCAGCGACGGCACCTTGATCTCGGGCAGCACCTCGATCACCCGCGCGTCGCGCTGGGTCAGCATGCCGCGTGCGGCCCGCGCAAGGCCCGTGGCGTCGCGATGGCTGGCTGTCGAGCGCTCGCGTGTCGCCGATTTCAGAACCGCAAGGCCTTCGCGGTCGTATCGGTCGGCCGTATCCAGCGCACGCTTGTTCCAGGCTTCGCGTGCGTCGTCTTTCTTGAAGCCGGGACCGGTGTCGATGATCAAGAGCGCCGAGACCCGCTCGGGATGAGCGCGATAGAACGCCAGCGACATGTAGCCGCCGAGCGAGAGCCCGCCGACGATGGCGCGCTTGGCGCCGACCGTGTCCAGCAGCGCTGCGATGTCGCCGACGGTGGCCGCCTCGCTATAGGCTTTGGGATCGTCGGGGTAATCCGACTGGCCGTGGCCGCGCATGTCCCACAGCACCAGCTTGTGACGGCGCGACAGCGCTTCGATCTGGCCGTTCCACATCGCCGAGGTCGAGGAATAGCCGTGGGTCAGGATTAGCGGCGGCCCGTCGCCATGCACATCGTAATGGATCTTGACCCCGTCGCGATCGATTTTCGGCATGACGCGTCCCTGCTTTCTATGATGGCACCAGTTTAGCGCGATCAGTTCGGCGGTGTGAACCCGGCTTCGGCGCAAAGCGGCCCACAATGAGGTGAAGCGCGCGAATTCCGCAGAGCGGATTTCGGTATCGCATTGCCGCAACGCACAACAGGGCATTTCGAAAAGTTATTCTCCTCGACCGATTCCAATTTGGATTGCCTCTCAACTGCAAGGCGATCATGCTGCGCGGCAACTGGCGCTGACCCGGTGGGCGACCAGCTACCCACAACGTGAGATGCCGTCGTAAGCGGCTTCATGCACCGGCAGGGGAAGAAGCAAATGGCTACTCTGAATATCAACGGACAGAGCAAGTCCGTCGATGCGGCGGGTGACACCCCGCTGCTCTGGGCCATCCGCGAGCAATTGCAGATGACCGGAACGAAATTCGGATGCGGCGCGGGCCTGTGCGGCGCCTGCACCGTTCACGTCAATGGCGAAGCGGTGCGGTCCTGCCAGACCTCGATCAGCGAGGTCGCCGGCAAGAAGATCACCACCATCGAAGGCCTGAGCGCCAAGGGCGATCATCCGCTGCAGAAGGCCTGGGTCGCCGAGCAGGTGCCGCAATGCGGCTACTGCCAGTCCGGCCAGATCATGCAGGCGGCAAGCCTGCTGTCGAAGAACACCAATCCCACCAAGGACGAGATCGTCGCGCACATGGACGGCAATCTCTGCCGCTGCATGACCTATTCGCGGATCACCAAGGCGATCATGCGCGCCGCCTCCGAAATGCGCACGGCCTCAGTCGGCAGCAACGAGCGGAGGCCCACATGAACAGCCACGTGAAAATGACCGACGTCCACACCACCGATTTGTCGCGCCGCTCGTTCCTGGTCGGCACCGCGGCCGCGGGCCTCGCGCTCGGTTATTCCGGCGTTGCCGGCGTCGATAGCGCACTCGCAGCCGCACCCGCCAATTTCGATCCGAGCGTCTGGTACTCGATCGCCCCCGACGGGATCGTCACGGTGACCTGCGGCAAGGCCGACATGGGCCAGCACATCGCTTCCACCATGGCGCAGATCGTCTGCGAAGAGCTCGGCGCCAACTGGAAGGACATGCGGGTGCAACTCGCATCCAACGATCCGAAGTTCAACGACCCCGTGCTGGGTGCGCAGATCACCGGCGGCAGCTGGTCGACCATGATGAACTTCGACGCGATGAGCCGCGCGGGCGCCGCAGGGCGGATCGCGCTGACGGAAGCCGCAGCAAGCGCGATGGGTGTGCCGGCGAGCCAGCTCGTGGTGCACGACGGTGTGATCACGGATCCGAAGTCGAAGAAGTCGATGAGCTTTGCCGACGTCGTCAAGAGCGGCAAGGCGACCAAGACGTTTACGCCGGACGAGCTCAAGGCGATCAAGCTGAAGACGGCGGATCAGTACACCATGATCGGCGTCTCGGTGCCGCAGCTCGACATCCCCTCCAAGGTCAACGGCACGGCGAAATACGGCATCGACGTGATGCTGCCGGGCATGGCCTATGGCGCGGTCGTCACCCCGCCGGTGCGCTACGGCGCCACGGTGAAATCGGTCGACGACAGCGAGGCGAAGAAGGTGAAAGGCTTCATCAAGGCCGTCACTCTCGACGACAAGACTGCGACGACGACGGGTTGGGTGGTGGCGGTTGCCGACACCTATGCCAATGCGAAGAAGGCGGCGGGCGCGTTGAAGATCGCCTATGACGGCGGTCCGAACGCCAAGCTGTCCAGCGAGTCGCTGCTCGCCGAAGCCAAGCGCCTGCAAGGGCTCGACGACTCCGGCCTGTTCTTCGTCAAGGACGGCGACACCAAGGCCGCGTTCGGCACGGCGGCCAAGGTGATCGAGGCGGAGTACACCACGAGCATCAACATCCACGCGCCGATGGAGCCGATGAACGCCACCGCGGAGTTCAAGGGCGACATCCTGCACATCTATTCCGGCAACCAGTTCGCGACGCGCTCGGGCGCGATCGCGGCGGGCGCCGCCGGGATCGATCCGAAGTTCGTGGTGATGCACCAGACGTGGCTGGGCGGCGGCTTCGGCCGGCGTCTCGACGCCGACATGATGGTGCCTGCGGTGCAGGCCGCGAAGGCGGCAGGCCGACCGGTCAAGGTGATCTACTCGCGCGAGAACGACATGACGATGGATTTCTCGCGGCCGCTCACCTACCAAAAAGTAAAGGCGGGCCTCGATGCCGACGGCCGGCTGATCGCGCTCGATCACGACGTGGTCTCGGCGTGGCCGACCAAGCGCTGGGGAATCCCCGATTTCCTCACGCCTTCGGTCGACAAGAAGGGCGGCCTCGACGGCTTCACCGTCAACGGCGCGGACTTCTTCTACACCGTGCCGAACCACAATGTGCGCGCGATCCTCAACGAGATGGCGCACAACGCCACCCCGTCGGGACAGTTGCGGTCGGTTGCCCCCGGCTGGACCTTCTGGGCGGTGGAAAGCATGGTCGACGAGCTTGCGCATGCGTCCGGCAAGGACCCGGCGCAATACCGCATCGCCATGCTCGACGGCAAAGGCGCCAATGCCGGCGGCGCGCAGCGGCTGCGCAACACGCTGCTCGCGGCGATGGGCATGGCCGGCTACGGCACCAAGCAACTCCCGAAGGGAGAAGGCATGGGCGTGGCCTGCGTGTCGTCGCAGGAGCGCGCGAGTGCGAGCTGGACGGCGTGCGTCGCCCATGTCGCGGTGTCGCCTTCCGGCGAGGTCAAGGTGAAGAAGCTCACGGTCGCCACCGACGTCGGCACGCAGGTGCATCCCGACAACATCCGCGCCCAGGTCGAGGGTGCGGCGCTGTGGGGCATGTCGCTGGCGCTGTTCGAGAAGGCGACCTTGAAGGACGGCGGTATCGAGCAGACCAACTTCGATACCTACACGCCGCTGCGCATGAGCCAGATGCCGGAGGTCGCGGTCAGCGTCATCGCCAATGGCGAGAAGGCGACCGGCGTCGGCGAGCCGGCGGTGACGGTGGTGGCGCCTGCGATCGGCAACGCCGTGTTCAACGCGGTCGGCGCGCGCGTGCGCTCGCTGCCGATCACGGCGGATGCCGTGAAGGCGGCGATGAAGGCGTAAAACCTCGCGTCACGCATCAGACGACAACGATCCGCCGGAGATTTCTCCGGCGGATTTTTTTATGCGTCGAGGTTCCATTCATCCGCAAAAGCTAAAATTTGAACGATTGCAATTTTAGCGACCGCGCTCGTTTGCAATTGATCATGCCCGTTAAGCCGCGTGGAACGCCTTGTCGGCTAAGTGTGGCAAATCAAATGTGACCGTGAGCGCAGAAAGTCATGACCGCCCTGGCCCAACAAGCCCCCTCCAAACGCCGGCTGCTGCTGGCGTCCGACCGCAGCGACCAGAGCAGCGAGCTCGCCAATATCCTGAGCCGCGTCGGCGACGTCGAGACCATCACGACCTCGGACATTCCTGCGTCTCCCCGGGAAGAAATTTCCGGCATCGTGGTCGACATCAACCTGCGCTCGGCGGAGAGCGTGCAGCTGGTTCGCAACAGGCTGCGCGCCGACGCCTACAGCTCGATGCCGCGGCTGTTCGTGCTCGCCGAAGCGTTGCACCACGCCTCGATGCAGGCTTGGGCGCTCGGCGCCACCGACACCATCGCGCGGCCGCTCGAGCCCGGCGCGGTCCTGCAGCGCATCCGCGCCGCGTTTCCCGACACCGTCGGCTATGACGCCAGCGCGCGCGGCAAGGCGCTCAATCGCGGTGTCGAAGCCGCCCATGAGGTGATTTCGAAGATCTTCCGGCGCCTGCCGGCCGGCGAGCCCTTGAAGCCGGAAGACATTGCGCAGGCCGAGACCAAGATTCTCAAGGCGATCAAGCATTCTTCCTTGAGGGAGTGGCTGACTGCGGTCGGCTGTCACCATGAGGCGAGCTATCGCCACTGCCTGTTCGTCACCGGCTTTGCGGTCGCCTTCGCCCAGCATCTCGGGATGCGCGAGGACGACCAGCGCCGCCTCACCCGCGCCGCGCTGCTGCACGACGTCGGCAAGGCCTTTGTGGCGGTCGCGATCCTCGACAAGCAGGGCAAGCTGACGGAGGAAGAGGTCGCCGAGATCCGCTCACATCCGCGCCGCGGTTACGATGCGCTGAAGGCGCAGGGCGGCTTCCCGCCGGAAATGCTCGACGTAGTCCTGCATCATCACGAACTGCTCGACGGCAGCGGTTATCCCGAAGCTCTCGCCGGCTCGGAGATCTCCGACATCGTGCGGCTCACCACCATCGTCGACATCTATGCCGCGCTGGTGGAGAAGCGCGCCTACCGCATGCCGTTCACCCATGCGAAAGCGTTCTCGATCATGGAAGGCATGGGCGGCAAGCTCGACCAGCAATTGCTGCAGGCGTTCCGCCCCGTCGCGTTCGGGTGTTATTGAATCTCCGTCGTCATTGCGAGGAGCGCAGCGACGAAGCAATCCATAGTGCCATAAGCGGATAAGTGGATTGCTTCGCTTCGCTCGCAATGACGAAGGTCACTTCCGCACCGGCGGCTCCAACGCCGCAAATGGCGGCGCGGCGTAGACCACATTGCCGCCGACCATCGTCAGCAGCGAGCGGATCTTGCCGACGTCCTTGACCGGCGCGGCCAGGTAATCCGCCGAGAGCACCGCGAGGTCGGCATATTTGCCCGGCTCCAAGGTGCCGCGCTTGTCGTCGTCGTTCGCCGCGTACGCCGTGTTGCGGGTGTACATCTCCAGCGCCTGGCGCCGGCTCGGGGCTTCCGCATCGTCGCGCGTCTTGATGCCGCCGATGGTGGTGCCGTCGAGGTACCATTGCAGCGCCACGAAGGGATTGTACGACGACACGCGGTGCGCGTCGGTGCCGCCGGTCACGGTGAGCCCGAGCTTCATCGCGGTGACGATGCGCGGCATTTCTCTTGCCGCTTCCGCGCCGACCTCCTTCTGCAGCCGCTCGCCGCCGAAATAGAGCCCGTCCTGCACGCCCCAGATCAGGCCGAGCGCCTGCATCCGCTTCAAGTTGTCTTCCGACACATTATAGAGGTGCAGCACGCTCCAGCGCAGGTTGCGGATGGAATAGTCCTTGTTGATGTCCTCGACCACGTCGAGCAGGTCGTGGACGGTGCGATCGGGATTCCAGTGCAGCTGGATGCTGTAGCCTTTCGAGGCCGCCCAGCGCAGCAATTCGGCGAGCTTGGCCTTGCCGTCCGCCGTGATGTCGCCGTCGGTCCAGTCGGCCCAGATCAGGATTTCGCCGGGACCGTTGAAGTGCAGCATGTCGTCGCCGAATCCCTGCGGCAGGAGCTGGGTCAGGTTCTGCTGATCGGCGAACTCGCTGCCGGGCTTGGGCGAGCAGAGGTGATAGGCGACGCGCACGCTGAGCTGCCTGTCGTGCCAGAGTTTGAACACCGCCTGGTAGCTCGCCGGATACATGCTCACCCCGCCGCCGTCATTGATGCCGGTGATGCCGAGTGAGTTCATCTCGCGGAAGAATTTTTTGGAGCCCTCGACCTGCTGCGCCATGGTGGGCTTCGGCAAATGATCGAAAATCTTTCCAAGTGCGGCCCCGCCGGCAACGATAATGCCGGTCGGCTTGCCGTCGCCGTCGAGCTCGACCTTGCTAGAGGGGATGACATCGGCATCGCC
Organism: uncultured Alphaproteobacteria bacterium; assembly: GCA_963795365.1. Lineage (GTDB taxonomy): Bacteria > Pseudomonadota > Alphaproteobacteria > Rhizobiales > Xanthobacteraceae > Bradyrhizobium. The sequence goes on along the minus strand of CAWCHW010000030.1, from coordinate 4,034 downwards.
GCGGATGTTGAGCTCGGTCATCGCCTTCGGTGTCAGCAACAGCCAGTCATAGAGATGCTGGATATAGACGGGATGGTCGCCGGCGATATCGGCGACCTCCTGCGGCGTCGGGCGGCGCTTCTCGGTAAACTGCTCCTCGGTCCAGCCGCCGGCGACGATGATCCAGGTGCCGGGCGCTTGCGTGTTCGCGGCGTCGCGAATCCTGGCGAGCGCGGCCTTCAGCGAGGGTACGCCGATCCAGTTCACCTCGGTGCCGAAGGTCGCCGCGGCGCGGATGCCGTGGATATGACCGTCGGTCAGGCCGGGGATGACGGTGCGGCCGCCGAGGTCGACTTGCCTCGCGCCCTTGTCGGCGAGCTTGCGTATCTCTGTCGTTGTGCCGGTCGCCAGCACCCGGCCATGGCTGATCGCGATCGCCTCGCGGACCGAGAAATCCTTGTCCACGGTGACGATCTTGCCGTTGTAGAGCACGGTGTCGGCGGTCTCGGCCGCGGCGGGAGTTGCGGCAAGCAGCAGGCCGGCGAGGAGCACGGCGAGGGTGGGACGCATTGTCAGAGTCCTTCGTGTTTCATCGTTCTTTCATTCGTCATTGCGAGGAGCGTCAGCGACGAAGCAATCCATGGCGCCACAAGCGGATAGATGGATTGCTTCGCTTCGCTCGCAATGACGATTCATGGTGTCAACATCTTCCGCAGCTCGGCCTTGGCAACCTTCTCCAGGGTCGAGCGCGGCATCTCGTTGACGAACCTGATCTCGCGCGGCACCTTGAAGTCGGCGAGCGACGAGCGGCAGGCCGCCATCACGTTGAGATACACCTCTTCATTGGCTTTTCCGACGCCTCCTTGCGGGATGATGAAGGCAACCGGCACCTCATCCAGCATCGGATGCGGCTTGCCGACCACGGCGGCCTCGCGCACGCCGGGCACGACCGCAATCACCTGCTCGATCTCGGAGGCCGCGACATTCTCGGCGCCGACCTTGAGCATGTCCTTGGCGCGGTCGGAGAACTTGAGGTAGCCGCGCTCGAGCAAGGTGACGCGGTCGCCGGTCAGGAAATAGCCGTGCTCGTCGAAGCTCTCGCGCGTGGCCTTTTCGTTGTGCAGATATTCTGAAAACAGCGACAGCCCCGGCACGCCCTTGATCGAGAGATTGCCGGTGTCGCCGACTTGCGTCGGCCTGCCGTCATCATCGGTGATGCGGATGGCGTATTCCGTGGCGGCGCGTCCGATCGACATCGGAATGTTGGGCTGGTCGACCTCGCCGATGATGCCGTGGGTGATGGTTTCGGTCATGCCCCACCAGCCGATGATCTTGACGCCGAAGGCCGCAAAGGGCGGCGGCTCGTTCACCGCGCGTGCCCCACAGCCGGAATTTGTGGTTTCTGGGAATCTCGTGCTCGAGCAGCGCCTTCATGCAGAAGGGGATGGTGGAGGTCCAGGTCGAGCCGTGCTCCAGCGCCACCGGCCAGAAGCGGCTTGCCGAGAAGCGCGGCTGGATCACGCAAGTGCCGCCGACCCAGAGGCTCGCCAGCATCGAATAGGCCAGCGCATTGGTGTGAAACAGCGGCAGATAGGTCTGGTGCACGTCGCCTTCGTGCAGGTCCTGATGCGCGGCATTGACCTTGGCGCCCCACAGCGCATTGGCGTGGGTCCATAGCACCGCCTTCGGCCGCGACGTGGTGCCGGAGGTGTATTGCACGCTGCAGGGCGCGAGCGGATCGGCCGGCGCGGCGAGGGCGGTCGGCGGAATCGGCGAACAGGGATTCGAAGCTGTCGGCGCGGGCGGCGTTTGCCGCCACGCCCGCGTCATGCGAGGTCACGGCGATCCAGCGCAATCCCTTGCAATTGGTTGCGACCAGCTCGGCATAGGCCGGCTGGGTGATCGCGGCGACGGCGCCGCAATGGCCGGCGAAATATTCGATCTCGGCCGCCGCCGAGCGCGTGTTGGTGGTGACCGCGATCGCGCCGAGCTCGACACAGGCAAACCAGGCGAGCAGCGTCTCGATGCAATTGTCGAGATGGATCAGAACATAATCGCCTTGCCGGATGCCGCGCTTCACGAGGCCCGCGGCCAGCGCGCCGACGCGCGCGTGGAATTCGCCGTATGACCATTTGCGCGCGGGGGCATCGAACGGCGCCCAGATCAGGAAGGGATGGTCGCGGCGAACCTCGGCGCGCATGGCGAGCAGCCAGGGCACGTCGAGTCCCGCGAACGGTCCGACAACGCCCGGCGCCTGCGATGGATGCATCTTGTCCTCCCGCGCGGCCTGGATTCATCGCCGGCCGCTTTGTCTTGACGTCTCTTTTGCCATCAGCCCGCGGTCTTGGGCAAATCGCGTAGACCCGTAGCGTAGGCCAGCGCGTAGCGCCGTGACCCACCTCTTCCGATTACGCGTAAAATCCGAAGTGGTCGCTTACGCTCTTCCGGCTAGCGACCTCGCTCGCTACGAAAGCTTCACTTCTCGTACGACGAAATCTCGATCAGGCTGCCGTCGGGATCCCGGCAATAGACCGAAAGGATGGTGCCGCGCGCGCCCTGCTTTTTGCTCGGGCCTTCCTCGATTCTGACACCGTTGGCTTTCAGATGCGCGACCACCTCGTCCGGCGTGCTCGACGTAAGGAAACAGAGGTCGTCGCTGCCGGCCGCCTCATGATCGGCGGTGAACCACTCGACCTTGTCGGCGCCCTTCGGCCGCACATTGATCTTCTGGTTGCCGAATACCAGCGAGGTCCGCTTGGTCTTGCCCGCGCCGGGATCGAACACCCTGATCTCCATGCCGAGGATTTTCGCGTACCATTCTGTGGAACGCGCGACGTCGTTGACGTTGATCACGAGATGGTCGAGCGCGTTGACCTTGACCGGCATGGCATCATCCCTTCGTCGTAACTGAGTTGTGGCTGCATCGCTTTGCGCGCGCCATTTTGCTTGTTACAACGCGGCCCATTGGAAGTTCAAGAACAAGCAAGAACGGGAGTTTTTCGATGATTTCACGCCGCGGCGCATTGGGTTTGGTCGCCACCTCGGTTCCAGCGCTGCTGTTGTCGCGCGCCGCAAGCGCGGCCGACTATCCGACGCGGCCGATTCGTTTCCTGGTCGGCTATCCCCCGGGTGGCGCCACCGATATCATCGCGCGGCTGATCGGCCAGCGCCTGTCGGAAAAGCTCGGCCAGCAATTCGTGGTCGAGAACAAGCCGGGCGCCGGCAACAATATCGCGACCGAGGCCGCGGTGAATGCGGAACCCGACGGCTACACCGTGCTGCTGGTCAATCCCGCCAATTTCATCAACACCTCGCTCTACACCAATCTCAAGTTCAACTTCGTCAACGATATCGCGCCGGTTGCCTGCTTCAACCGCGTGCCGAACGTGATGACGGTCAACAAGGACGTGCCGGCCAAGAACGTTGCCGAGTTCATCGCCTATGCCAAGGCCAATCCCGGCAAGATCAACATGGCCTCGTCCGGCAACGGCACCTCGGTGCATCTGTCCGGCGAGATGTTCATGGCGATGACCGGCGTGAAGATGCAGCACGTGCCCTATCGCGGCGCCGCGCCCGCCATCACCGACCTGCTCGGCGGCCAGGTGCAGGTGATCTTCGACAACATGCCCTCGATCATCCAGCATATCCGCGGCGGCGCGGTGCGCGCGCTCGGCGTTACCACGACGCAGCGCTCGCCGCAGCTGCCGGACGTGCAGGCGATATCGGAGACCGTGCCCGGCTATGAGGCCAGCGCGCTGTTCGGCATGGGCGCGCCGGCCAAGACGCCGAAGGAGATCGTCGGCAAGCTGAATGGCGAGATCAACGCAATCCTGGCCGAGCCCGACATGACCAAGCGACTGGTGGAACTCGGCGGCGCCCCGACGATCCAGACGCCGGAAGCCTTCGGCGACCAGATCAAGGCCGAGACCGACAAATGGAAGAAGGTCGTCGATTTCGCCGGCATCAAAGTCGAGTGACAATTTAGCGCAGGCGAACTTCTGAACAGAGCAGCGCGTTGTCCCGACTAACGCGAGACAAGCGCACGCTTTGCGCGA
>CAWCHW010000029.1:0-112906 GCA_963795365.1 uncultured Alphaproteobacteria bacterium | reverse complement strand
ACGCCGCGTTCACCGCGATGCGCGCCCGCGGCGCCAAGGTCACCGACATCGTGGTGCTGGTGGTTGCCGCCGACGACGGCGTGATGCCGCAGACGGTGGAAGCGATCAACCACGCCAAGGCGGCCAAGGTGCCGATGATCGTTGCGATCAACAAGATCGACAAGCCCGACGCCAGGCCCGAGCGCGTGCGCACCGAGTTGCTGCAGCACGAGGTGCAGGTGGAATCGCTCGGCGGTGAAGTCGTCGACGTCGAGGTTTCCGCCAAGAACAAGACCAATCTCGATCGCCTGCTCGAAATGATCGCGCTGCAGGCCGACATCCTCGAGTTGAAGACCAACTCCGAGCGTCCGGCCGAAGGCACCGTGATCGAGGCCAAGCTCGATCGCGGCCGCGGTCCGGTCGCGACCGTGCTGGTCCAGCGCGGCACGCTCAAGGTTGGCGACATCGTCGTGGCCGGCGCCGAGATGGGCCGCGTCCGCGCACTGATCAACGATCAGGGCGTCACTATCGACCAGGCCGGTCCGTCGGTACCGGTCGAGGTGCTCGGCTTCAACGGCCCGCCGGAAGCCGGCGACCGGCTCGCGGTGGTCGACAATGAGGCCCGGGCCCGCGAAGTCACCAGCTACCGCGCCCATCAGAAGCGCGAGAACGCCGCCGCCTCTATTTCCGGCATGCGCGGCTCGCTCGAGCAGATGATGTCGCAGCTCAAGACGTCGGGCCGCAAGGATTTCCCGCTGATCATCAAGGCCGACGTGCAGGGCTCGCTGGAAGCCATTCTCGGTTCGCTGGAGAAGCTCGGCACCGACGAGGTCGCCGCCCGCATCCTGCATGCCGGCGTCGGTGGCATCTCGGAATCCGACGTCACGCTCGCCGAAGGCTTCAACGCCGCGATCATCGGCTTCTCCGTGCGCGCCAACAAGGAGGCGGCGGCCGCCGCCAAGCGCAACGGCATCGAGATCCGCTACTACAACATCATCTACGACCTCGTGGACGACGTGAAGAAGGCCATGAGCGGCCTGCTTGCACCCACATTGCGCGAGACCATGCTCGGCAATGCCGAGATCCTGGAAATCTTCAACATTTCCAAGGTCGGCAAGGTCGCGGGCTGCCGCGTCACCGACGGCACCGTGGAGCGCGGCGCCAATGTCCGGCTGATCCGCGACAACGTCGTCGTGCATGAAGGCAAGCTCTCGACCCTGAAGCGGTTCAAGGATGAAGTGCGGGAAGTGCAGGCCGGCCAGGAATGCGGCATGGCCTTCGAGAACTACGGCGACATGCGTGCCGGCGACGTTATCGAGTGTTATCGCGTGGAGACGATCCAGCGCTCGCTGTAAGTCCAAATCTTACGAAGCGCTTGGAATCTTTTCTTGAAATGAAGGCGTCATGGCCGGATTCATTCCGGCCATCCACGTCACTCTGATGAAACATGAACGACGTCAGTGCCCGCGATCGGTGCGGGCATCGGCGATTTGAAAGACAACGATGCCGCGTCATCACCAGAAGAACTCCGCGGGCGGCGGATCGCAGCGGCAATTGCGCGTCGGCGAAGCCGTGCGCCACGCTGTTGCCGATATTCTCGCGCAAGGTCGCGCACACGATGCCGATCTCGAGGGCCACATCATCACGGTGCCCGAGGTGCGGATGTCGCCCGACCTGAAGCTTGCCACCGTTTACGTGATGCCGCTCGGCGGCCGCGACACCGAGATCGTGCTCGCGGCACTCGAGCGACACAAGAAGTTCCTGCGCGGCGAGGTCGCGCGGCGCGTTAACCTGAAATTTGCGCCTGATCTCCGCTTCCACGCCGACGATCGATTCGACGAAGCGGAACGGATCGAGAAGCTATTGCGAACGCCTGCGGTGCAGAGAGACCTCGCGCCCGATTCGGACGAAGATCGATGACCACCATCCCCGCCAAGAGCGTGATCGAGCCGCCGAATGCCGATCAGCACGCGCTCCCTGAAAATAATTTTCCCGACGCGCATCAGGACTGCGCGCGGCAACAACGATCCGCGCGCGGGCAAGCAACAGCGGCCGAACAACCAGCCGCGGCGCGACAAGCGCGACGTCCATGGCTGGGTCGTGCTGGACAAGCCGATCGGCATGACCTCGACGCAGGCGGTCGCCGTGGTGAAGCGGCTGTTCTCCGCCAAGCGCGCAGGGCACGCCGGCACGCTCGATCCGCTGGCGTCCGGCGGCCTGCCGATCGCGCTCGGCGAAGCCACCAAGACCGTCCCCTTCGTGATGGACGGCCGCAAGCGCTATCGCTTCACGGTGCGCTGGGGTGAGGAGCGCGACACCGACGACACCGAGGGCCGGGTCGTCAAAGCCAGTGACATCAGGCCGACGGCGGACGCCATCCGCGCGCTGCTGCCTCAATTCACCGGCGTGATCGAGCAAACTCCGCCGCGCTATTCCGCCATCAAGGTCCAGGGCGAGCGCGCCTATGATCTGGCGCGCGACGGCGAGATCGTCGAGCTGGCGCCCCGCCCGGTCGAGATTCATCAATTAACCCTGATCGAACAAGTGGATAAGGACCTGTCCGTGTTCGACGCCGAGTGTGGCAAGGGAACCTATGTCCGGGCCTTGGCCCGCGATCTCGGCCGGATTCTCGGCTGTTTCGGCCATATTTGCGCGCTTCGGCGCACTTTGGTGGGCCCATTCGGCGAGAACGACATGATTTCGCTGGAACAATTGGAGTCTTTGTGTAATAGAGCCGCGTCCGGCGAGGGTAGCCTCGCCGACGCGCTTTTGCCCGTTGAGACCGCGCTGGACGACATCCCGGCACTGGCCGTCACTCGGGCTGATGCGGCAAGGCTCCATCGGGGCCAGGCCGTTTTGTTGCGCGGACGGGATGCGCCCAATAGTAGCGGCACAGTCTATGTCACGGTGGCAGGCCGGCTTCTCGCGCTTGCTGAAATTGGCAATGGCGAACTCATCCCCAAGCGCGTGTTCAACCTGACCGGGCTGACTGCCAGCTCCGGTCGCAACGAGAAAGTTTGACGATGTCGATTACCGCGCAACGCAAGGCGGAAGTCATCAAGACGAGTGCCAACAAGGCCGGCGATACCGGCTCTCCCGAGGTTCAGGTCGCGATCCTGTCGGAACGCATCAATAACCTCACCGAGCATTTCAAGTCGCACGTGAAGGACAATCATTCGCGTCGCGGTCTGTTGAAGCTGGTGTCGACGCGGCGTTCGCTGCTCGACTACCTGCGCAAGACGGACGAAGCCCGTTACAAGGCACTGCTTGAGAAGCACAATATTCGCCGTTGAGTTTGTTTTGAGTACTCGCGCGCCGACAAAGCGCGCGTTTTCGCATGATCGTTCGACCCGCCGCTTGTTGCGGCTCTCAAGACCGATCATGTGCACGGACATGAAACAGAAAACATCATGTCCCGTAGAAGAGAGCGCCCCGTGGCAATCCGGCTGCTGGGCGTGACGGGCAAGATGCCCGTGACTTGCGAAAGGATGGCCGCCATCCGAAATCCAGAAACCATGGCAGGATCGCCGGACGCTGATCGCCTTCTTCGATCAGCGTCCCGCCGTCTTGCGCATGGTTTTTGTTTTTTGGAACGGCCCTGCTTTCGCGAACCGATGAAAGAAGACCTACATGTTCAATATTCATTCAGTCGAAATCGACTGGGGTGGACGTCCCCTCAAGCTTGAAACCGGAAAGATCGCCCGCCAGGCCGACGGCGCCGTGCTGGCGACCTATGGCGAGACCGTGGTGCTCGCCACCGTGGTCGCGGCGAAGACGCCGCGCGAGGGCGTCGACTTCCTGCCGCTCACCGTCGACTATCAGGAGAAGACCTACGCCGCGGGCCGCATTCCCGGCGGCTATTTCAAGCGTGAGGGCCGGCCGACCGAGAAGGAAACGCTGGTTTCCCGCCTGATCGACCGTCCGATCCGCCCGCTGTTCGTCGACGGCTGGCGCAACGAGACCCAGGTGATCGTCACCGTTCTCTCCCACGACATGGAGAACGACCCGGATATCGTGGCACTGGTTGCGTCCTCCGCGGCGCTGACCTTGTCGGGCGCACCCTTCAAGGGCCCGATCGGCGCGGCGCGCGTCGGCTTTGCCAATGACGAATTCATCCTCAACCCGACGCTCGACGAGATGGTTGAAACCCAGCTCGACCTCGTCGTCGCCGGCACGGCCGACGCCGTGCTGATGGTGGAATCGGAAGCCAAGGAGCTCAACGAAGACATCATGCTCGGCGCGGTGATGTTCGGTCATCGCCACTTCCAGCCGGTGATCAAGGCGATCATCGAGCTCGCCGAGAAGGCCGCGAAAGAGCCGCGCGACGTCAAGGTCGCCGACAACAGCGCGATCGAGAAGGAGATGCTCGGGCTCATCGAGCAGGACCTGCGCAAGGCCTATGCGATCCCGGTGAAGCAGGACCGCTATGCCGCGGTCGGCGCCGTCAAGGAGAGGGCGATTGCGCACTTCTTCCCGGAAGGGCAGGAGCCGAAATACGACAAGCTCAAAATCGCCGGCGTCTTCAAGGAGCTCGAAGCCAAGATCGTTCGCTGGAACATCCTGGATACCGGCAAGCGCATCGATGGCCGCGATTCCAAGACGGTCCGCAACATCGTCTGCGAAGTCGGCGTGCTGCCGCGCGCCCACGGTTCGGCGCTGTTCACCCGCGGCGAGACCCAGGGCCTGGTGGTGACCACGCTCGGCACCGGCGAGGACGAGCAGTACATCGACGCGCTGTCGGGGACCTACAAGGAAACGTTCCTGCTGCACTACAACTTCCCCCCCTACTCGGTCGGTGAGACCGGACGCCTCGGCGGCACCAAGCGCCGCGAGATCGGCCACGGCAAGCTTGCCTGGCGCGCGATCCGCCCCGTCCTGCCGCCGCATCACGAGTTCCCCTACACCATTCGCGTGGTGTCGGAGATCACGGAGTCGAACGGTTCGTCCTCAATGGCCACCGTCTGCGGCTCTTCGCTCGCGCTGATGGACGCCGGCGTGCCGCTGAAGCGGCCGACCGCGGGCATCGCGATGGGCCTGATCCTGGAAGGCAGCCGTTTCGCGGTGCTGTCCGACATCCTCGGCGATGAGGATCATCTCGGCGACATGGACTTCAAGGTCGCCGGCACCGATCAGGGCATCACATCGCTGCAGATGGATATCAAGATCGAAGGCATCACCGAGGAGATCATGAAGGTTGCGCTTGGCCAGGCCAAGGACGGGCGCATCCACATCCTCGGCGAAATGGCCAAGGCGCTGACCAACGCCCGCGCCGAGCTCGGCGAGTACGCACCTCGCATCGAGACCTTCAAGATCCCGACCGACAAGATCCGCGAAGTGATCGGCACCGGCGGCAAGGTGATCCGCGAGATCGTCGAGAAGACCGGCGCCAAGATCAACATCGAGGACGACGGCACGGTCAAGGTCGCCTCCAACGACGGCGAGGCCATGAAAGCCGCCATCAAGTGGATCAAGTCGATCACTTCCGAACCGGAAGTCGGCCAGATCTACGAGGGCACCGTGGTCAAGGTGATGGAGTTCGGCGCCTTCGTGAACTTCTTCGGCGCCAAGGACGGTCTCGTCCATATCAGCCAGCTCGCGGCCAACCGCGTGCAGAAGACTTCCGACGTCGTCAAGGAAGGCGACAAGGTCAAGGTCAAGCTGCTCGGCTTCGACGATCGCGGCAAGACCCGGCTGTCGATGAAGGCGGTCGATCAGGCGACCGGCCAGGATCTCGAGGGCAAGGGCAACGCCGAAGCGCCTGCAGTGCGCGAAGCCGCCGGCGAGTAAGCTTCGCACAATCACCAAATACGAAGGGCGGCCGTGAGGCCGCCCTTTTTGTTGGATGGCGTTTACGCCTCGATCATGCCGCGATGTCGAAGCGATCCGCGTTCATCACCTTGGCCCACGCTGCGACGAAGTCCTTCACAAACTTCTCCTTGGAGTCCGCGCAGGCATAGACCTCGGCGAAGGCCCGCAGCTGCGAGTGCGAGCCGAAGATCAGGTCGACGCGGGTCGCGGTCCACTTGGCCGCCTTGGTCTTGCGGTCGTGCCCCTCATAAATGTCGCCCGCCGCTTTCCATTCCGTCGCCATGCCGAGCAGGTTGACGAAGAACTCGTTGCTGAGCACTCCGGTTTTCCTGGCAAGCACGCCATGCTTGGACCCACCGGCATTCGCGCCGAGCACGCGCAGGCCGCCGACCAGAACCGTCATCTCCGGTCCCGTCAGCCGCATCAATTGCGCGCGGTCCACCAGGGCTTCCTCGGGGTGCATGAACTGCCGCTTGCCGCTGATGTAGTTGCGGAAGCCGTCGGCGCGCGGCTCGAGCGGCGCAAAGGACTCGACATCCGTCTGCTCCTGCGAGGCATCCGCGCGGCCCGGCGTGAACGGAACCTTGACGTCGACACCGGCGGCGCTTGCGGCCTTTTCGACCGCGGCGCAGCCGCCGAGCACGATCAGGTCGGCCAACGAGACTTTCTTGCCCTTGGCCGACTTGTTGAAATCGGCCTGGATCGCTTCCAGCTTCTTCAACACCTTCGCCAGTTCAGCCGGATTGTTGACCTCCCAATCCTTCTGCGGGCTGAGCCGAATGCGCGCGCCATTGGCGCCGCCGCGCTTGTCCGAGCCGCGGTAGGTCGACGCCGAGGCCCAGGCCGTCGAAACCAGCTGCTGCACCGACAGGGCCGCCAGCAGCTTCGCCTTCAGCGCCGCGGCATCCTTGTCGTTGATCACTGCGTGATCGACGGCCGGAATCGGGTCCTGCCAGATCAGCACTTCCTTCGGCACCAACTTGCCGAGATAGCGCGCACGCGGACCCATGTCGCGATGGGTGAGCTTGAACCACGCCCGCGCAAAAGCGTCGGCGAACTGATCCGGATGCTCGAAGAAGCGCCGCGAGATTTTCTCATAGGCGGGATCCATACGCAGCGACAGGTCGGTGGTCAGCATGGTCGGCACATGCTTCTTCGAGCTGTCAAAGGCGTCGGGAATCGAGGCCTCGGCGTTCTTCGCCTTCCACTGCTTGGCGCCGGCCGGACTCTTGGTCAGCTCCCATTCGTGCTCGAACAGGTTCTTGAAGAACAGGTTGCTCCACTTGGTCGGCGTCTGGGTCCAGGTCACTTCGGGACCGCCGGTGATCGCGTCGGCGCCGATGCCGGTGCCGTGCTTGCTCTTCCAGCCGAGGCCCTGATCCTCCAGCGCGCCGCTTTCGGGGTCGGCTCCCACCAGCGACGGATCGCCGGCGCCGTGGGTCTTGCCGAAGGAGTGGCCGCCGGCAATCAGCGCTACGGTTTCCTCGTCGTTCATCGCCATGCGGAGGAAGGTCTCACGAATATCCTTGGCCGCCGCGACCGGGTCCGGATTGCCGTTCGGTCCTTCCGGATTGACGTAGATCAGGCCCATCTGCACCGCGCCGAGCGGCTCGGAGAGCTGGCGTTCGCCGCTGTAGCGTTCATCGCCGAGCCAGGTGCCCTCGGGACCCCAGTACAATTCTTCCGGCTCCCAGACATCGGGACGGCCACCGGCAAAACCGAACGTCTTGAAGCCCATCGATTCCAGCGCGACGTTGCCGGCCAGGATCATCAGGTCGGCCCATGAGAGCTTGCGGCCGTATTTCTGCTTGATCGGCCAGAGCAGACGGCGCGCCTTGTCGAGGTTGGCGTTGTCCGGCCAGCTGTTCAGCGGCGCGAAACGCTGCTGACCGGCGCCGGCGCCGCCGCGGCCGTCGGTGATGCGATAGGTGCCCGCGCTGTGCCAGGCCATGCGGATCATCAGGCCGCCATAGTGACCGAAGTCGGCCGGCCACCATTCCTGCGAACTGGTCATCAGCGCGCGCAGATCCTTGACCACGGCGCCGAGGTCGAGCGTCTTGAACTCCCTGGCGTAGTCGAACGCCTTGCCCATCGGATCGGACAGACTGGAATTGCGGTGAAGCACAGAAACGTCCAGCGAGTCCGGCCACCAGTCGCGGTTCGAGTGCGCGCGTTTCGCGCCCGAAAACGGGCACTTGGCTTGGTCATCCATGATCGTCTCCTCTTGGGTTCGGGAGTTTTCCCCTGCACCGAGTGTCGCAAATCTACGCCCCACATACCATCAGGTAAAATTGACTTTAATGATTGCAGCAATAGGATTATCTGATGATAATCGTGCTGCGATCCTCCGATGTTCAACGTCACACTGAGACAGCTCCGCTATTTCGATGCGCTCGCACGGCACGGCCATTTCGGCCGCGCGGCCGAAGCCTGCGCGGTCTCGCAGCCGGCGCTGTCGATGCAGATCAAGGAAATGGAGCGGGCGCTCGGCGGCGCGCTGCTCGAGCGCAGCGCGCGGCAGGTTGCGCTCACGCAATTCGGCGAGGAACTGCTGCAGCGCGTCCGCGACATTCTGCGCTCGGTCGATGAGCTCGGCGATTTCGCCCGAGCCGCGCAGGATCGCCTCGCCGGCCGGCTGCGCGTCGGCATGATCCCGACCATCGCGCCGTATCTCCTGCCCAAGGTGATCGAGAATCTCGCGCGGCTGCATCCCGAGCTCGACATTCACGTCCGCGAAACGCTGACGCCGAAGCTGATCAAGGAAGTCGCCGAAGGCCGGCTCGACACCGCCATCGTGGCGCTGCCGGTGTCCGAGCCGTCGCTGACCGAGGTCGCCCTGTTCACCGAGAATTTCCTGCTGGTGCGGCCGGGCGCAGATGAGGGAACGCCGGTGCCAAGTCGGGAAATGCTGCGTGAGATGAAGCTGCTGCTGCTGGAAGAGGGACACTGTTTTCGCGATCAGGCGCTCTCGTTCTGCAACATGCAATCCTCGCCGCGCGAGGTGCTGGACGCAAGCTCGCTGTCGACGCTCGTGCAAATGGTCGGCGCCGGCATCGGTGTGACCTTGATTCCGGAAATGGCGGTGACGGTGGAAACGCGCTCGGCGCCGGTGTCCGTGTCGCGCTTTCGCAATCCGCAGCCCTCGCGCACCATCGGCATGGTCTGGCGCCGAACCAGCCCGCTGGCGCGACAACTGCAGCAGATTTCCGAAGTGGTGTGCCTGTCGGCAGGCAAGACGCGCGGCCGCCTCGCGGCCGGTGCGTCGCGCAGCCTGCGAAGCTGACGGGCGCCGATGCCGGACCCCATCATCCGTCTCGCCCACGTGGACGAATATGACGACATCGGCCGCGTCTGGATGGAGAGCTGGGTCTCGACCGGACTTGACGAGGCCAGCAACTTCCTGCTCGCCAATCTGCGCGCCCGCGTCCGGAAGGAAGTCGCAGACGGCTGGAGACTCTACGTGGCCGATGATGACGGCACGCTCGCAGCCATGCTGGCGCTACATCTGGAGAAGCGCTACCTCGACCAGTTGTTCGTCGCGCCTGCCTATCAGGGCCGCTCGGTGGGACGTCAGCTGCTCGCCTTCACCCGCACGCAATTGCCCGACGAAATCTGCCTGCGCTGCGTGCGCGAGAACGAGAAGGCCTGGCGCTGGTATGAGCGCGAGGGCTTTGTGTTCGAGAAGGAGGCGCTCGAGCCGATGACCGGCTTGATGATGAAATATTATCGGTGGAACCGCGCGGGAAAGCCGTAGTTTTTCGGCTTCTGTGCAGCTTGCAGTTGAGCGCGGCGTGAAATAAGGATGCGCTGGGCCGCTATCTGTTATCGACCGGGACCTCATGACGCGCGTTATTCTTGTCTGCTTTCTATCGCTCCTTGTTACTGCTGCCTCGGCGCAAGCGCCCTCACCGCCACCGGCACCAGCGACGCCTGCGCCTGCCAAGGCCGTCGCCAAGAAGAAGCCGGCTCCGAAGGCGAAACCGGCCGGCCAGCCGGCCGTTGCCGCCGAAAACGGCCCCTGCAGCATCGGCGTGATTTCCGCCATCGGCGATCGTTTCTCGGTGCAGAAGTTCGGCCTCACCGTCTTTGCGAACGACAAGACCTTTGTTCCGATTGATTGGGGACTTGACGATCTCGTCATGGCGCGGGTCCGCGCCGCGACCGCCGGCGATCCGACCGTCCACAGATCGCCTACCCCAAGGGCGCGTTCGAGCCTTACTTCAATCCCAAAGCACGGTTCTTGCCTGACCCCGCCGAGGGTCTGCCCGCAATCGTCCGAGGCATCACGGCGAATATGCACTGCGAGCGCTATCTCGTGGTGGTCCGCATCAAAGGCGAACTGCCCAACACCCACATGGAACTGGACGGGATCGGCGCCTATAACCAAGGCGTGGGATCGATCCTGCGGCATTCGCACCTGTTCGCGGTTTTTACCGTCAAGATGCTCGATGGCACGACCTATGAGGAAATCCGCCGGTCGTTCGCGGGCTTCGGCGCAAGGCTGGCCCGGGGTCTGAGAATCACGGAGGATCCGCTCAACAGCCTCGACAACGAACAATTTCCCGAACCTCCGGCGTCTGCGAGCGGCAGCGCAATCCTGCGCGAAAAAACCCGCGCGTTGGTGGCTGCAGGGGTTGACCAGATGTTGCCTGACTACCTCAAGCGCGAGTGAACCGTGTCACCGGATCCTTCAAGGCCGTGATACACATTCGGCAGCCGATCGTAACGATGCTTCGCGTTCTCGTTTGCGCGCTGTCTCTTGCTTGCGCAGTGCAGATACCATCTGCCTCTGCCCTGAACGCGCCCTGCCAGATCGGCGTAATTTCGATCGCCGGCGATCTGCCGCGGCATTTCCCGACAAGCCATCCGACGTATCCGGCAATCCCGTGCTGCGCGACGGCGTGCGCGCCTTATTAACGTCAAGTCTCGACATGACATTGCCCGAGATGCTGAAATAGGCGCAACGGAGATTTCCCGATGATGCAGCTTTACTGGTCGCCGCGGTCGCGCTCGTTCACGGCGCTCTGGCTGATGGAGGAGACCGGAAAACCCTATGAGCGCGTGCTGACGGATATCTCCACCGGTGCGCAGAAGAAGCCGGACTATCTCGCGATCAATCCGATGGGCAAGGTGCCGGCCTTGAAGGATGGCGACGCCACGCTGGCGGAAGCCGCCGCCATCTGCGCCTATGTCGCCGAGCGTTATCCGGACGCGAAACTCGCGCCGCCCGTCGGCGATCCCCTGCGCGCCAAATATCTCTACTGGCTGTTCTTCGCGCCGGGCTGCATCGAGCCTGCGATGGTGCAGATCTCGACCAAGCTGGAGATGAGTTCAGTCGCGGCCGGCTGGGGCGAAGCGAGCCGCGTGTTCGACGTGCTCGATGCCGCGCTCGCCAAAGGCCCCTGGATCCTCGGCGAGACTTTCTCCGCCGCCGACATCGCGATCGGCTCTGCGCTGAATTTTGCGGTGCGGCTGTTCAAGATGGTGCCGTCGCGGCCGTCGTTCGATGCCTACATCGCGCGATGCATGGCGCGGCCGGCATTCCAGCGCGCCGAGAAGATCGCGGCGGGCTAGCTAACTGTTGTCGCTCTTCAAGTCTTCCGGCCGCGGCATCGAAATGACGTTGTAGCCGGAATCGACGTAGTGGATCTCGCCGGTCACGCCGCCGGAGAGCTCCGACAGCAGATACAGCGCCGAGCCGCCGAGTTCATCGAGCGTGACGCCGCGCCCGAGCGGCGAATGCCTCTGCTGAAATGCAAACATGAAGCGGGCCTCGCCGATGCCGGAGCCCGCGAGCGTGCGGACCGGACCCGCCGAGATCGCGTTGACGCGGATGCCGCGCGAGCCGAAATCGGACGCGAGATAGCGCACCGAGGCTTCGAGGCCCGCCTTGGCGACGCCCATCACGTTGTAGTTCGGCATCACGCGCATCGATCCGTCGAAGGTCAGCGTGATCATCGCGCCGCCCGCCTCGGGCATCAAGTCGGCGGCGCGCCTGGCAAGCTCGGTGAAAGAAAAGCAGGAGACCAGCATGGTGCGCGAAAAATTCTCGCGGCTGGTGTCGGCATAGCGGCCCTTCAGCTCGCTCTTGTCGGAGTAGGCGATGGCGTGGACCAGGAAATCGAGCCCGCCCCATTCCTGCTTCAACGCGCTGAAGACGGAATCGACGCTGGCGAGATCCTCGACGTCGCAAGGCAGCACTTGGCTGACCCCGAGCGAGTCCGCGAGTGGCCGCACCCGCTTGCCGAGCGCCTCGCCCTGATAGGTGAAGGCCATCTCGGCGCCCTGGGCGGCGAGCGTCCTCGCAATGCCCCAGGCGATCGAGTGATCATTGGCAATGCCCATGATCAGCCCGCGCTTGCCCTTCATCAGGTCCTGCATCGCCTCAACACTCCACTTTTGCGATGAAACGGACCTTTACGCATCCAGCCGCTTGAACACCAGCGTGGCGTTGGTACCGCCGAAGCCGAAGGAATTCGAGAGCACGGTTCCGAGCTTCGCATTGTCGATGCGCTTGCGCACGATCGGCATGTCGGCGAACACGGGATCGAGTTCGGTGATATGCGCGCTCTCGCAGATGAAGCCGTTGTTCATCATCAACAGCGAGTAGATCGCTTCCTGCACGCCGGTGGCGCCGAGCGAATGGCCGGTGAGCGCCTTGGTCGCCGCGATCGGCGGGCATTTGTCGCCGACACCGAACACCTTGCGGATCGCCTCGATCTCCGGCGGATCGCCGGCCGGCGTCGAGGTCGCGTGCGGATTGATGTAATCGACCTTGGTGTCGACGGTCGACATCGCCATGCGCATGCAGCGCTCGGCGCCCTCGCCCGACGGCGCGACCATGTCGTAGCCATCGGACGTCGCGCCATAGCCGACGATCTCGGCGTAGATGCGCGCGCCGCGCGCCTTGGCGTGCTCCAGCTCTTCCAGCACCACCACGCCGGCGCCGCCGGCGATGACGAAGCCGTCGCGGCTGATGTCGTAGGGCCGCGAGGCGGTGGCGGGCGTGTCGTTGTATTTCGACGACATCGCGCCCATCGCATCGAACAGCACCGACAACGACCAGTCGAGCTCCTCGCAGCCGCCGGCGAAGATCACGTCCTGCTTGCCGATCTGGATCGTCTCATAGGCATTGCCGATGCAATGGTTCGACGTGGCGCAGGCCGACGAGATCGAATAGTTGACGCCCTTGATCTTGAACCAGGTCGCAAGCGTGGCCGATGCGGTCGACGACATCGCCTTCGGCACCGCGAACGGGCCGACGCGCTTCGGGCCCTTGCTGCGGGTGATGTCGGCGGCTTCCACGATCGTGTGGGCCGAGGGGCCGCCGGAGCCCATGATGATTCCGGTGCGAATGTTGGAAATGTCGGAAGGCTCGAGGCCGGAATCCTGGATCGCCTGCTCCATGGCGATGTGATTCCACGCGGCGCCCTCGCCGAGGAAGCGCATGGCGCGGCGATCGATCATCTCGGCCGCGTTCACCGTCGGGGCGCCGAAAACCTGCGAACGGAAACCGAGTTCCTTGTGCTTTTCGGCAAACGAGATGCCGGACTTCGCCTCATGCAGGCTCGACAGCACTTCCTGGGTGTTGTTTCCGATCGACGAGACAATGCCCATCCCCGTGATGACAACCCGCCTCATGTTTGCCTCGCCTCACCTGTCTCTTGTCTGCGTCTACGCGTTATGTGCGTCTACGCGGCACTCCGTTCAAGCCGGCGCGGTGCCCTGCTTGAACAACCCGACCCGCAGGTCCTTGGCGCGATAGATAATCTCGCCGTCGGTAGAAAGCCACCCGTCCGCGATGCCCAACCAGAGCTTCAGGCGCATCACGCGCTTGATGTCGACATTGTACACAATCTTGCGCACGTTCGGCATCACCTGGCCGGAGAACTTGAGGTCACCGAGGCCGAGCGCACGGCCACGGCCCTGGCCGCCGGTCCAGCCGAGGAAGAAGCCGAGCATCTGCCAGAGCGCGTCAAGGCCGAGGCAGCCCGGCATCACGGGATCGCCCTTGAAGTGGCACCCGAAGAACCAGAGGTCCGGCTTGACGTCGAGCTCGGCGCGGATCACGCCCTTGCCGTATTCGCCGCCGGTTTCGCTGATCTCGCTAATGCGGTCGAACATCAGCATCGGCGGCAGCGGCAATTGCGCATTGCCCGGACCGAACAGCTCGCCGCGGCCGCAGGCCAGCAAATCCTCATATTCGTAACCGCTCCGCCGATCCAGCATAGCAGGCAGCCTCCCTCCAATTGACGGTAGCGTGGATTTCAAGCGAAACAGACCCGTTCGCTTGGACGCGCGCCAGATTACCGCATATCGGCGCAGCGTCAGGATAGCCCTCGGCAGGCCCTCCGCCATGCCGAAATCGGTTAACCGGGTCCGGGCGCTCCTCTAACATAGGCCCCGCGGGCGGCAAAGTTCCGCTTGGGGGTAAATCGCCGCAGCAAGGGGACATAGCTGTCCTGTTTAGGACCGTTCTAGTTGCGAGAAACTTGCATCTGCCCGATTTCCTCCATATATTTCGAGCGATTAGTCAGGACGAGAAGCGCGTGCCAGTACTGGAACCAGGCGACAATCGCTCCCATGAGGGCGACGAGACGAACCGTTCTGCGATCCCGCATGCGGGGCGGCAACCGGCGTTGACCGGCTGCCCGTGGCATGATGTCAACGAAATGCTGCAGGCGGCAGGCCTTCGTCCAACCCGCCAACGCATGGCTCTCGGCTGGCTGTTGTTCGGCAAGGGCGCGCGCCACCTCACGGCTGAAATGCTCTACGAGGAAGCGACGCTCGCCAAGGTGCCGGTGTCGCTTGCGACCGTCTACAACACGCTCAACCAGCTCACCGACGCCGGCCTGCTGCGCCAGGTCTCCGTCGACGGCACCAAGACCTATTTCGACACCAACGTCACCGCGCATCATCACTTCTATCTCGAGAACAATCACGAGCTGGTCGATATCCCCGATCCGCATCTCATGCTCTCGAAGATGCCCGACGTGCCCGACGGCTACGAGATCGCCCGCGTCGACATGGTCGTGCGCCTGCGCAAGAAGCGCTGATCACCGCTGTCGTCCCTGCCTAGTGCGCAATTGCGCACGGGGCGCAGGGACCCATAACCACCGTTGATGATTGTTGAGTGAGGCTGGGGCGACAGCTCGCCTAACCACGATTTCCTGTGGTTATGGGTCCTCGCTTCCGCGAGGACGACAGCGGAGTTTTACTCCACCTTCTCGTCGGCGTAGACGCCCCACAGCCGTTGCTGCTCGATCCAGCCGTCGAAGCCTTGGCCGAAGACGTGGCACCAGTGCTCATCGCACTTCTTGACGTTCGCCACCACGCCGGCCTGCAGCTTCGCCGTGACCGAGCCGGTGACATCGGCGCGATCGTAGAGTGAAACGAGATCGTCCTTGTGCTTCATGGTGACGACAGCGGTACGGCGGCCCGACAGCAGCGAGTGGTAGACCCAGCCTTCCGCGCCTTCGGAATCGCGCACGCGCCGCCAGTTCTCGAATTCGGCGGTGATCTCCACCGGCAATCCGGAGCGGGTGTAGACCCAGGCCACGTCATTGTCCTTGGTGGGACCGGCGCGGACATTCACATGATCGGATTTCAGGCTGACATAGCGCGGGACTGGCAACCCGCTCGTGACCAGCACGTCTTTCGCGGCGGATCCTGTCGTAACCGAGGCGCCAAGAACAGCACCTGCAAGGACCACACTCGAACACATCCGCCGCAACGCCATCAACCCGTCTCCTGCCAAGCGCGTCCCAACCCGAAGCCGGACATCGCTCAAGCTTACGCCTGATCCCCAAATCCCCTGCCCCGTTCGTCCCTGGCCCTACCAGACCGAGGGTTTCGCCGGAGTTCTTGTCTTGGCGCAGCCTTCTGCTAGAGAGGACGGAAACGCCAGCCAAGACGCGCGGAAAGCCGTTGGCGAGGTCCAGAGGAAGCGTCGGGAACCCCCGAGGAAAACGCCGGATTTTCGCGCGAGCGCCAGTTTCGATTAACCGGGTTAATGAGGTCTGAACGCCTCATGAGAGCAGGACATGTCGGTTAAGAAAAAGCCTCTCGTCGTCGTCACCCGTAAATTGCCGGACTCGATCGAGACGCGCATGCGCGAATTGTTCGACGCCAGGCTCAATCTCGACGATACGCCGATGGACGAGGCGCAGATCGCCGAGGCCGTCCGCACCGCCGACGTGCTGGTGCCCACCGTGACCGACGAGATCACCGAGGATCTGCTCAAGCAGCCCGACTGCAAGCTGAAGATGATCGCCAATTTCGGCAACGGCGTCGACAATATCGACGTCACGGCCGCGCATGCCCGAGGCATCACCGTCACCAACACGCCGAAGGTGCTGACCGAGGACACCGCCGACATGACCATGGCGCTGATCCTGGCGGTGCCGCGCCGGCTGGTCGAGGGCACCTCGATCCTGCATGAAGGCAAGCACTGGCCGGGCTGGTCGCCGACCTGGATGCTCGGCCATCGCATCGGGGGCAAGCGCCTCGGCATCATCGGCATGGGCCGCATCGGCCAGGCCGTGGCGCGGCGTGCGCGGGCGTTCGGCCTGCAGATCCACTATCACAACCGCCGCCCGGTCGCGCCCGTGATCGCCGAAGAGTTGGGCGCCACCTATTGGGAGAGCCTCGACCAGATGCTGGCGCGGATGGACATCATCTCCGTCAACTGTCCGCATACGCCCGCGACGTTTCATCTGCTCTCGGCGCGGCGGCTGAAGCTGATCCGCAAGGAGGCCTACATCGTCAACACCGCGCGCGGCGAGGTGATCGACGAGGACACGCTGGTCAAGCTGATCGAGACCGGCGAGATCGGCGGCGCCGGGCTCGACGTCTACGAGAACGAGCCCGCGGTCAACCCGAAGCTGGTGCGGCTCGCCAAGCAGGGCAAGGTCGCGCTGCTGCCGCATATGGGCTCGGCCACCATCGAGGGCCGCGTCGAAATGGGCGAGAAGGTGATCATCAACATCCGCACCTTCCTCGACAACCACAAGCCGCCGGATCGCGTGCTGCCGAGCATGTTGTAAGATTGTCGTCCCCGCGAACGCGGGGACCCATAACCACACGCCGTAGTTTTGCGAAGACTCGGGGTGCCGACGTTCGTACATACAACATCGTCCTGTGGTTATGCGGTCCCGGGTCTGCGCTCGCGTTCGCTCGCTTGCCCGGGACGACACGATCTCAGCCGTCCCGCTTTCTCCACTCTGCGACAAACGCCACGAATGCCGCGAGCGCGGGCGGCGGCTGGCGCCGGCTCGGATAATACAGGAACGGTCCGGGAAATGGCGGACACCAGTCGTCGAGCACGCCGACCAGCTCGCCCGCGGCGATCGCCTCGCTCACATAGTCGCTGAAGGTGAGCCAGAAGCCGGTACCGTCGCGCGCCGCGCGCATCGCGGGCGCCGGATGATTCACCACCAGCTTGGCCGGCGGCGACACCTTCACCGCGCGTCCCGCCTTCTCGAACTCCCAGTCCAGCATCGCGCCGCTGGAGAAGCGGACACGAATGCAGGGATGGTCGAGCAGATCCTTCGGATGCTTCGGCCTGCCATGTCGCGCGAGATAGCCGGGCGAGGCGACAAGCGAATAACGCTGCGGCGGACCGAGCGCCACCGCGATCATGTCCTGTTCGAGATGCTCGCCATAGCGCACGCCGGCGTCGAATCCGGCACCGACGATGTCGACGAACCCGCTCTGGCCCACGATCTCGAAGTCGATTTTGGGATTGGCCGCAAGGAACGGCCCTATCATCGGCGCCAGCACCAGGTCGATCGCGGGCGGCGGCGCGTTGATGCGCAGCCGACCCGACGGGACGCCGCGCAGGCCGCGTACCGCGTCGAGCGCTTCGGCGACATCGGACATTGCGGGCGCGACCCGCGCCAGCAGCACTTCGCCCGCTTCGGTCAGCGCGACGCTGCGCGTGGTGCGGTTCAACAGGCGCACGCCGAGCCGCTCTTCCATGTCGCGCAGCCGCTGGCTGAGCCCTGAGACGGAGACATGGTTCTCCGCCGCGGCACGCCGGAAATTCCTGGTGCGCGCCACCGCGACAAAGGCCTCGAGATCGCGCAGATCGAGATCGCTCATTGTTCACTATAGTGAACAGCCTATTCGCAATTGTCCAGCTTATCGGCGTAATCGAAATGCCTCATATCAGGTGCATCAATTGCAGCGGCGTTGCCCGCCGCCAGATCAGGAGAAGCACCATGGACACAAGCAAACTCGGCAAGACCGGCCCCACCACCTCGACCATCGGCCTCGGCACCATGGGCATGTCGGACTTCTACGGCCCGGCCGACCGCAGCGAGAGCATCGCCACCATCCATGCCGCGCTCGATGCCGGCATCACCCTGCTCGACACCGGCGATTTCTACGGCATGGGGCACAACGAGATGCTGATCCGCGAGGCGCTGGCCTCGCGCGGCCGCGACAATGTGCAGATCAGCGTCAAGTTCGGCGCGCTGCGGACACCCGACAAGAAGTGGCAGGGCTATGACAGCCGCCCCGCCGCGATCTGGAATTTCCTGTCCTATTCGCTGCAGCGGCTCGGCGTCGATCACATCGACATCTACCGCCCGGCGCGGCTCGACCCCAACGTGCCGATCGAGGAGACGGTGGGCGCGATGGCCGACATGGTGAAGGCCGGTTACATCAGGCACATCGGTCTGTCGGAGGTCGGCTCCGAGACCATCCGCCGCGCGCACAAAGTGCATCCGATCTCCGATCTGCAGATCGAGTATTCGCTGATCTCGCGCGGCATCGAGAGCGACATTCTGAAAACCACCCGGGAACTCGGCATCGGCGTCACCGCCTATGGCGTGCTGTCGCGTGGGCTGATCAGCGGCCATTGGTCGAAGGAGGCGACGGCGGCGCAGGATTTCCGCCGGCTGAGCCCGCGTTTCTCCGGCGGCAATCTCGATGCCAATCTCGCTTTGGTCGAGAAGCTGCGCGCGATTGCGGATGAGGTCGGCGCCTCGCCGGCGCAAGTCGCGATTGCCTGGGTGGCCGCGCAAGGCAACGACATCGTGCCGCTGGTCGGCGCGCGGCGGCGCGATCGCCTGACCGAGGCGCTCGGCGCGCTGGATGTGAAACTGACACCGGCGCATCTGAAGGCGCTCGACGCGGCGTTCCCGCCGGGAGTCGCGGCCGGCAACCGCTATCCGGACTCGCAGCTGGTGCACATGGATAGCGAGAAGGCGGCGGGGTGAGTTCTTTCTTCACCTCTCCCCGGCGAGACTCGCTCGAGCAAAGCGAAACCGCCTTCGCGGCTCCATACGTAAGAACCTTGCCGTGACCCCTCAGCGGGGTGAGTTCTTTCTTCACCTCTCCCCGCCTGCGGGGAGAGGTCGCGCCGAAGGCGCGGGTGAGGGGGCCTACCGCGAATTCGATGCGCACTCATCGCGTGGGGATAGCCACTCACCCCAACCCTCTCCCCGCAAGAGCGGGGAGAGGGAGAAGAGTCACTTATGCCCGCTGAGATCCGTGATCGTCAGCGCATCGCCATTGAGGATGTTCAGGGGATCGCGGGCGTAGCGCAGGGTCTCGAAGCGCATGTTGCGCGCGTCCAGCATGAGAAGCTTGCCGACCAGCCCTTCGCCGAAGCCTGTGATCTCGCGGATCGCTTCCAGCGCCATCATCGAGCCCATCACGCCGGCGAGCGCGCCGAGCACGCCGGCCTCCTCGCAGGTCGGCACCGTGCCGGGTGGCGGCGCTTCGGGGAAAAGACAACGATAGGTCGGATTGAACTCACCATCGGCGTTCTTCTCATGCGCGCGGATGGTGGTCAGCGAGCCGTCGAAAGTGCCGAGCGAGGCCGTAATCAGCGGCACCCCGGCGAGGAAACAGGCGTCGGAGACCAGATAGCGCGTCTCGAAATTGTCGGAGCCGTCGAGCACCAGATCGTAGCCGCCGATCAGCTCCATCGCATTTGAAGCCTTCAGCCGCGTCGCATGCGCGGCGAAGCGCACATGGGGATTGAGCGCGTGGATGCGCTCGGCGGCAGTGTCGGCCTTGCGGCGGCCGATATCGGGTGTGCCGTGGATGATCTGGCGCTGCAGATTGGACAGCGACACCGTGTCGTCGTCGACCACGCCGAGTTCGCCGATGCCGGCGGCGGCGAGATACATCAGTGCCGGCGCGCCGAGCCCACCCGCGCCGATCACCAGCACGGACGCCTCCTTCAGCGCCTGCTGCCCGGGCCCGCCGATGTCGCGCAGCACGATGTGACGGGCGTAGCGTTCGAGTTCGTCGGCGCTGAGCATCCTGCCTAGTTCTCCGCTCTCACACCCTCATCCTGAGGAGCGGCGTAAGCCGCGTCTCGAAGGATGAGGCCAAAGTCCGGGCCTCATGGTTCGAGACGCGCTTCGCGCTCCTCGCCATGACGATCACGATGTACCTGAACCCTTGTCCGGCTGTCGCCGACCAAGCAGATGTGTTTTACTGGCGCGCAGTCAACAGTGTTTCTCTCCCGGGATTTGTCATGAGATCGTGGCTCGCAGCAACCGTGATGTTGATGGCTGCGGGCTATCCTGCGCAGGCGCAGATGGTCGCGGCGCCGACGACCGCTGGCGCCAAGCCGAAGCGGGTCGCGACCGTGCCGGTCCGGCCGCCCGGGCTGCAGACCCCCGCCGATACCGCCAACGCCATGGCGCAAGCCGAGCGGCTGGCGCTGCAATCCGATCTCGCCTGGGTCGGCGAATATAACGGCGCCATCACCGGCGACCCCAGCGAGCGGCTGGTCGACGCCATCAAGACCTACCAGAAGCTGAAGGGCGGCCGGCAAAGCGGCGTGCTCAATCCGCAGGAGCGCGCGGTGCTCGCCGAAACCGCGCGGCGGCGGCAGGACAATGCCGGGTGGAAGATCGTCACCGATCCCGTCACGGGCTCGCGGCTCGGCATTCCCACAAAACTCGTGCCGCAGCAGTCGCAGCGACGCCAACGGCAGCAAATGGAGCTCGCCGACCGGCACCACCCAGGTCTTGCTGACCCGGCGCAAGGAGGCCAACCCGACCACGGTCAAGCTTGCCGAGAGCGAGAAAAAGCAGGCCGGACGCGCCGTCGACTACACCGTGGTGAAGCCGGATTTCTTCGTGCTGTCGGGCCTGCAGGGCCTGAAGAAGTTTTATCTGCGCGGCAGCTTTAAAGGCGACGAGGTCCGCATCCTGACGATCCTCTACGATCAGGCCGTCGAGAATACCGTCGAGCCGGTGGTGATCGCGATGTCGAGCGCGTTCACGCCGTTCCCATCAGGCGCGGGACCTGCGCCGCGCAGAAACGTCGACTACGGCACCGGCATTGTCGTCAGCGATGACGGCGCTGTACTCGCCGACCGCGAGATCACCGATAGCTGCATGGCGATCACGATCGGCGGGCTTGGCAATGCCGACGTCGTGGCCGACGACAGGGATCGCGGCCTCGCGCTGCTGCGCATCTATGGCGCGCGCGGGCTGAAGCCGCTTGCGCTCGCCGACGGCGCGGCGAAGACGAGCGTCGATCTCACCGGCATTGCCGATCCGCAGAGCCAGGGCGGCGCTGCAGCCGCGAGCAGCGTGAAAGCGCAGGTGGCGCCGGTCGGCACGGGCGGCGATCTCGCGCTGTCGCCGCCGCCGGCGTTCGGTTTCTCCGGCGCGGCCGCGCTGGACGAGAGCGGCAAGTTCGCCGGCGTGGCGCTGCTCAAGCCCGTCGTGGTCGCGACATCGGCGGCGGCGAATGCCGCGCCGGCCACGCAAGGCGTGCTGGTGACGGCGAACACCGTGCGCGAGTTTTTGAAAGCGAATGACGTGGCGGCGAACGGCACGTCTGCTGACGCCAAGGCCGCGGTGGTGCGGGTGATCTGTGTGAGGAAGTAATTTCACTTTTCACCTCTCCCCGCTCTTTGCGGGGAGAGGTCGGCGCGAAGCGCCGGGTGAGGGGCGAGGCACACGCTTAACGACCGACTGAGTGCTCGCCGGATGGAAGCCCCTCACCCCAGCCCTCTCCCCGTAAGAACGGGGAGAGGGAGCTCTTCCACCTCGCCATACGGATAGAACTGCTTCAAATCCACATTCCGGTACGGCAGCGCGTCGAGATGGACGGTGCCGAGGAACGGCTGATCCGGCTCGACCAGCAAAATCGTCTTCGCAAAGCCGTTGTCGTCAAAGCCCTTGCGGAAATGCACCCGCGACTTGATCGCGAAGGCCTTGAAGGCATCGAGATCGAGGCCGAGCGCGCGCAGGCCGAACGGCTCCATGATCTGGACGAGATAGGTGGAGAGAACCAGCACGTTGTCGCGGCCGAATTTCACGACGACCCAGAACTGGCCATGGCCTTCCACCGCATTGAGGATCGTGCCGGTAATTCGCACGGGATCGCCCGCGGACTCGTCGACGACGCCGCCGATCTCCATGTCGAAGGCGTCGCCGGCTTTCGCACCTGACGCTTTCAGCTTCGCGGTCGCCCTGGCATCGGCGATGGTCGCGACAAGAACCTGCGAGAGGTCCTGCGCGATGATCTCCTTCAACAGGAAGGTCGCCGAGCCCGAGCGGTCGCTGTGATCGGCCAGCACGACGGGCGCCTCGCCCTTCGCGATCGCCTGCTTCGCCAGCGCGACGCCCTCGGCGATCGAATAGATCCTGGTCGAGGTCAGCAGCGCCTCGCGCTTGCGCCAGGCGAGATCGGCGATGTCGCGCGCGACGGCCTCGGCGAGCTTCGGATTATCGTTGGTCAGAACCTGCACGGTGATGCCGATGTCGGGCACGTCGGCAAAGGGGAAGCCGAAGAACACGTTGACATAGACGTCGGTCTCCCGCGCTTCCCAAACCAGCGCACGCTGGCTGAGGTCCATCCACGGTGAGGCGCCGGTCCACATCCGCACCGTCGCCGTCACGATCGGCACCTTGCGCACGGCATGCACCGGCTTGTAGTCGCCGCGGATCGCGCGCAGCAGCATGCGCGCGGCGCGTTCGCCCTGCAGATATTCGTCGTAATGCGGGAAATATTTCACCGCAAAACCCATGTCGGCATGCCTGAGGAACGCGTCGTCCTCATTGCCGTGCAGGTCGAAGGTCGCGGCGATGACGGCTTTCGGCCCGACTGCAGCGCGCACAAGCCGCGCCAGCTCGGCTTCGGGACGCGCGACACCGCGCACCGCCATCGCGCCATGCAGCGAGAGATAGACGCCGTCGAACGGACCTTCGGCCTCGAGGCCTTCGATCATCTTGCCGGTCAGCGTCTCGAACGCTTCCGCGGTGACCCAGCCCGAGCCCATATAGGTCTTCGGCCATAGCGGCGACTCGATGCCAACCAGTTCGACATTGTCGAACTCGCGCGCCATTTTCACGAAGCCGCCCATGTAGGATTTGGGATAGGCTTTCAGCAGCGCCTCGCCTTTCGCCGGCGAGCCCGGATAGATGAAATCATCGAGAGCGTGGTGTCGTTCTTCAGGAAGGTCACGGTCTCGTGCGCGAAATGCAGCACCGCGATGCGGATCTTTATCCGGCATGGACGCTACCTCAGCCCGAAGCGGACGCCGGCATGCGCGAGCCCACCTGCCAGCGCCACCGGCGTGCCGTCGGCGCGCCAGCAGGCCGCGCCCGACATCGTACCGTCGTCATGAAACTGGATCGCGTTCATGCCGCCGCCGACGGTTGACATCTCCACCACGTCATGGCCGAGCGCGCGCAGTTTTTCACGAGCGCTTTCCGGGACTGCCTGCTCGACCTCGAGCGCATTGCCCTCGGTCCAGACCCGCGGCGCCTCGACCGCCTCCTGCAGGCTCATGCCGTGATCGATCAGGTTGATCAGCGCCTGCATCGCGCTCGGGAAGATGCGCTTTCCGCCGGGCAGGCCCAGTGCATAAACCAGCTTGCCGTCGCGCAGCGCCATGACAGGCGACATCGAGGTGGTGACGCGCTTGCCCGGCGCCAGCGACAGCGCGTGGCCGGGACGCGGGTCGTACAAATTCATGTAATTGTTCGGGATGGTGCCGAGCCCGGGGATCAGGATCTTGGCGCCAAAAAGATTGTTGATCGTCTGCGTGGTCGCGACCACATTGCCGAAGGCGTCGGCGGCCGTCATGTGAGTCGTGTAAGCGCTTTCAAGCTGCTGTACGCCCGCGCCCCATTTCTGCGCGCGGCTCGTGTCGATGGCGCGGCGACGCTCGCGCGCGTAATCCTTCGAGGTCAGCCGCTCGACGGGGACGTTGACGTAAGCAGGATCGCCGCTCGCCGCGGCGCGATCGGCGAAGGCGATCTTCAGCACTTCGGCGAGCAGATGGATGGTCTCAGGCGTGCCGAAGCCTGACGATTTGATGTCGTAGCCTTCGAGGATGTTCAGCATTTGCGTGATGTGGATGCCCGACGCCGCGGGCGGCGGCGGGCCCAGGATTTCCCAGCCGCGGTACTCGCCGCGGATCGGCAGGCGCTCGATGCTCTCGACGGCAGTGAGATCGTCCTTTGTGATGAAGCCGCTATGTTGCTTCATGTAGTCGACCAGGATGTCGCCGAGCGGCCCGCCATATAGCGCGCCTTCGCCATGCTTCGATATGTAAGTCAGCGTCTCCGCATATTCCGATTGCACCACGCGCTCGCCGGGCTTGAGCGGCGCGCCATCCGGCAGATAGATCGCCGAGATCGGCTTGTCCCTGAGCATCACGGCTGCGCCGTCGCGGATGCATTCGTGCAGATAGGGCGTGGCGAGATAGCCGCGCGCGGCATGCTTGATCGCGGGCTGCATGACGTCGGCAAGACTCATCGTGCCGAAGCGGCGCAACGTCTCGCACCAGGCCTTCAGCGAACCCGGCGTGGCGACCGCCTTCGGCCCGTTGAGGTTCTCGTCGCCGACGGTGTCGAACACGTCATGCGCCGAGCCCGGCTTGCTGCGATAGGTGTCGGGCTTCACCGAAAGCGGCACCGTGCTCTGGCCATCGATGAAGCGATGGCTGCCGTCCGAGGTGCGGATATGCGCCATGCCGCCGCCGATGATGCCGACCATCATCGGCTCGACCACGGTCAGCGTGAACAGGGTCGCGATCGCGGCATCGATGGCGTTGCCGCCGGCCGCCAGCATTTCCGCGCCGGCGGCGGACGCCAGCGGATGATTGCTCACGACCATGCCGCGGCTGCCGTGTGCGGGCTTTTTCTGGCACGTGAAATTCGTCGCCGTCCGGTCGCGCCAATTGCCGCTCATGATCCACCCTTACGTTCTCGTTGGGCAAATGTGAGCGGCAATCGCGGGCGCGGTCAAGCGCGAGAATTTATTCCGGCAGCGCTCTCGCCGGAGCCGCCGAGCTCGGCCGGAAAATCCTTCATCTTGGGAAGGCCGTCCTTCATCCGCAAAACCGTCTCGCCATAGTTGACATGGACCGCGGGCACGAATTTGAGCTGCGGAATGGTCGCGGCATAGACGTCGACCAGGCCGACCGGCTTGTGACCGGTCATCAGATGGCCGCCGCATGTCTTGCAATACATGCGCTGGCTGAACGCGGTCTTCTCGAAGGTGCCGACATGCTCGGCACCTGATTTCACTTTCACCGCATCGGCCTTCCACAGCGTGAAGGCGTTGACGGGCCCCGCCGACCACGAGCGGCAGGAGCTGCAATGACAATAACCCATCGCTTCCGGCGCGCCCGTCGCTTCGATCTCGACCGCGCCGCAGAAGCATTTTCCGACATAACCCATAAGTGTTCTCCTGAAATGAGACGATGGGTCAGTATCGGCGATGGGCGAAACGCGTCCAGTTCAGGAACTGTACTCGCGCAAGCGTGAAGACTTTTATTGAGCATGATCCTTACGGAAAACCGGTGCCCACTTTTCCGGGATCATGCTAGCTCGCAAGCTTCCGTTCTTTTGCGAACGGGCTCAGCCCGAGCCAGGTCTGCATCGACGACGCTAGTTGCTTGCTGCCGGTCAGGACCATGCGCTGGCTGGCGACCGCAGCCCGCACGGTGTCGAGCCCCATCCAGATCGCGGTCATCGAGCGCAGATCGACGGAGACATAGAGATCGACTTCGAAACCGGGATCGATCTTGCAGAGATCGACGCCCTCTTTGGGATCGACCACCAGCCAGTAGCGGCGCTGCGCCGCCGGCTGGCGCGGAAAGACGAACTCGATCGTGCTGCGATGCTTCGGCAGCGGCGAGATGTTGAGGCTGCGCCGCATGTCCCACATCAGAAGATCGGCATCGAGATGCTGCAGCGACAGCTCGGACTCGATGCGGCGCTGGCCCCAGATGCCGAAGGCTTCCACCAGCGGCCGCAGCTCGCGTCCCGCTTCGGTCAGGTGATATTCGAACACGCTCGCTTCGGAAGACGGCGCGCGCGCGACAATCCCGGAATCTTCCAGCTCCTTCAGCCGCCGCGACAGCAGCGCCGGGGACATCCGCGGCACGCCGCGGCGCAGCTCGTTGAAGCGGGTCGAGCCCGCGAACATTTCCCGCAGCAGGACAATGGTCCAGCGCGTGCACAGGATCTCCGCGGCCATCGCCACGGGGCAGAATTGCTGATAGCCGGCGACAGCCATGGTCGTCTCCGCGAACCGTCCCCTCCTCGGGAACAGCTACGCCCGGCGACATCCCTCTGCCAGTACAGAATCTGTACTGCGACAATTCTACACGCTCACTTCTGGCATTTCGGACACCAGAAGGTCGAGCGGCCATTCTGGGTGAAGCGCTTGACCACGCCGCCGCAGCCGCATTTTTGGCCTTCGCGATCGTAGACCAGGAAGTGATGCTGGAAATAGCCGAGTTCGCCGTCGGTCTGGCGATGGTCGCGCAGCGACGAGCCGCCGGCCTTGATGGCCTGGTTCAGCACCGTGTGGATGGCGTCGACCAGCCGTTTCGCGTGATCGGTCGGGCCGCCCTTGCGATCGGCCAGGGTCGAGGCCTGACGTTTCGGCGACAGATGCGCGCGATACAGCGCCTCGCAGACATAGATGTTGCCAAGCCCTGCCACCACGCGCTGGTCGAGCAGCGCCGCCTTCAAGGTCGTCGCCTTGTCTTCGCAGGACGCCGCCAGCATCGCGGCATCGAATTCATTGCCGAGCGGCTCGGGCCCGAGCCCGCGCAGCAGCGGCTCCTCGTCGAGCTCGTTGCGGGCGATGATCTTCATGTAGCCGAAGCGACGCGGATCGTTGAAGATGACGCTCGCCCCCGAGGACATGTGAAACACCACATGATCATGGGCGCCGTTCTTGCCGCGCGGATGGTGGAACTGCCCGGGGGTCTGCGCGTCCTTGTCCTTCTGGATGCGAAACGAGCCGGACATGCCCAGATGCATCAACAGCACGTCGCCGGAGCCGAGATCGGCCATCAGATATTTGGCGCGGCGGCCGAGCCCGGTCACGGTCTGGCCCTTCAGCCGCGCCACAAAATCCTTCTGAAAGGGGAAGCGCAAATCCTTGCGACGGGCTTCGGCGGAAATGATTTTCGACCCCTCCATGACCGGCTGCAGGCCGCGGCGGACGGTTTCGACTTCGGGCAGCTCCGGCATTTCAGGCCATCACCTTCACGTCATTCACCTTATGGAGGTGACGTGATAGCCCCATTGTGCCGGGCGCGCTATGGTCTCCGTTAACCCTCGTCATTGCGAGGAGCGTGAGCGACGAAGCAATCCAGTATCGCCCGGGGCTCTGGATTGCTTCGCTTCGCTCGCAATGACGACCCAGATTGCCTATGTCGAGCTGTGCGAGGCAGGCCTCCAGGACGTAAGAGTATGAGTGAGCCCGACCAGACCACCCATTTTGGCTTCCGCGACGTGCCGCTGGAGGACAAGCAGACCCTTGTGAACTCGGTGTTTCACAGCGTCGCCTCGCGCTACGATCTGATGAACGACCTGATGTCGGGCGGCCTGCACCGGGTCTGGAAGAACATCATGGTCACCGCGCTCGATCCGCCCAAAGGCGAGCGGCCGTTCGCGCTGCTCGACGTCGCCGGCGGCACCGGCGATATCGCCTTTCGCGCGGCGAAGGCGAGCGGCAGCGGCTTCCGCGCCACCGTCTGCGACATCAATGCCGACATGCTGCGGGTCGGCCAGGAGCGCGCGGTCAAGCAGCATCTCGACGATCGCGTCGCCTTCGTGGAAGGCAATGCGGAGGCGCTGGCGTTTCCCCATGGCGCCTTCGACGGCTACACCATCGCGTTCGGCATTCGCAACGTGCCGCGGATCGATCTCGCGCTCAGCGAGGCCTATCGCGTGCTCAAGCCCGGCGGCCGGTTCCTGTGCCTCGAGTTCTCGACGGTCGAGATGCCCGGACTTGATCGCCTCTATGACCTGTTCTCATTCAAGGTGATCCCGCCGCTCGGCCGCGCAATCACCGGCGACGCCGAATCCTATCAATATCTCGTCGAGTCCATTCGCAAATTTCCAAAGCCGGCCGCGTTCGCCGACATGATCCGTGCCGCCGGCTTTTCCCGCGTCAACTGGCAAAGCCTGTCCGGCGGCATCGTGGCATTGCATTCGGGCTGGCGTTTGTGATCTCGGCACTCACTCACATGACCCGGCTGGTGCGCGCGGGCTTCGTGTTCGCGCGCGAAGGCGTGTTCGGCGCGGTCGATCCGTCGCTGGTGCCGCCGCCGGGACAGCTTGCGATCAAGCTGGCGCGACTGATCGAGCGGGGCGGCGCCAAGTCGGGACCGCGGCTGTCGCGCGCGCTGGAGCGGATGGGCCCGGCCTATCTCAAGCTCGGTCAATTCCTCGCGACGCGGCCCGACGTCGTCGGCGTGGCGATGGCGCGCGATCTCGAAGCGCTGCAGGACCGCCTGCCGCCGTTCTCGCAAGCCGAGGCCGAGGCCGCGGTCGCGACTTCGCTGGAACGCCCGGTCAATCAGGCTTTTGCGAGTTTTGGCCCGGCCGTCGCCGCCGCCTCGATCGCGCAGGTGCATCGCGGCGAGATCGAGCGCGACGGCGTGCGGCAGGCCGTCGCGATCAAGGTGCTGCGGCCGAACGTGGGCTCGCGCTTCCGCCGCGACCTCGCCGATTTCTTCTGGGTCGCGGCCAAGGCCGAGCAATACTCGGCAGAAGCGCGGCGCCTGCGGCTGATCGAGGTCATCAACACCATGTCGCGCTCGGTCGCGATGGAGATGGATCTGCGGCTGGAAGCGGCCGCGCTGTCCGAGATGGCGGAGAACACGCGCGGCGATCCGGACTTTCGCGTGCCGACCGTCGACTGGGACCGCACCACCCACAACGTGCTGACCATGGAGTGGATCGACGGCATCGCGCTGTCGGATCATGCACGGCTTGAAGCGTCACAGGTCGATCTCAAGGACCTCGGCCGCAAGGTGATCCAGAGTTTCCTGCGCCACGCGCTGCGCGACGGCTTCTTCCACGCCGACATGCATCCCGGCAATCTGTTCCTCGACGATCAGGGCCGCCTCGTCGCGGTCGATTTCGGCATCATGGGACGGCTCGGCTTGAAGGAGCGGCGCTTCCTCGCCGAGATTTTGCTCGGCTTCATCACCCGCGACTATCGCCGCGTCGCCGAGGTGCATTTCGAGGCCGGCTATGTGCCGGGCCATCACTCCGTGGAGAATTTTGCGCAAGCGATCCGCGCCATCGGCGAGCCGATCCACAACCGCACCGCCGAGGAAATCTCGATGGCGCGGCTCTTGACGCTGCTGCTCGAGGTCACCGGCTTGTTCGACATGCGCACGCGGCCCGAGCTGATCCTGCTGCAGAAGACCATGGTGGTGGTCGAAGGCGTGGCGCGCGGCTTCGATCCCAGGCTCGACATCTGGTCGACGGCCGATCCCGTGGTGCGGGAATGGATCGAGCGCAATTTGGGGCCCCTGGGACGTATCCAGGGCGCAATGTCCGGCACGGGCGAACTGGCCCGCCTGCTCTCGCAACTGCCCGCGATCGCGAGCCGCGCAGTGACCGTGCTGGAGCAACTGGAAGAGATCACGCGCGAAGGTCATATGCTGTCGCCGGACACGATCGAGGAATTGGGACGCAAAGAGGCGGAGAAAGCCCGTTGGAGCACCATTGCGCTCTGGATCATCGCATTGGCATCCGTAGGGATTTTGATCGCCGTCACGCGCCTATGATTGCAGTGCAATCACTTTGATGATAGCATTGCCATCAATGTTCTGGAAACCGGCGCCATGGCCAGCCTGACCATCCGAAAACTCGACGAGGCCGTCAAAGTCTATCTGCGGCTGCGCTCGGCCGGAAACGGCCGCTCGGTCGAGGAAGAGGTGCGGGTGATCCTGGGCGAACTGGTGCAGGGCCGCCCCTATGAAGTCGCCCCGCAAGCCCCCGCACCCGGCCCTGCGGCGCTCACGCCGCGCCTCGGCACGGCTGGCGAAGCCCGCGTCACCCTGATCATCGGCGGCGGCATTGCCGCCTACAAGGCGCTGGACCTGATCCGGCGGCTGAAGGAGCGCCAAATCCATGTCCGCTGCGTGCTGACGAAAGCCGCGCAGCAGTTCGTGACGCCGCTGGCCGCTAGCGCACTGTCCGGCGAGCGCGCCTACACCGACCTGTTCGATCCCGCGAGCGAATTCGATGCCGGCCACATCCGGCTGGCGCGCGACTGCGACCTGATCGTGGTGGCGCCGGCGACCGCCGATTTGATGGCGAAGATGGCGAACGGACATGCCGACGATCTCGCCACCGCCATCCTGCTCGCGGCGCGACGGCCGATCCTGCTCGCGCCTGCGATGAATCCCGCGATGTGGAGCAATGCCGCAACCCGCCGCAACGCCGCGCAGCTGACGCGCGACGGAATCGTCATGGTCGGCCCAAATGCCGGCGAGATGGCGGAAGCCGGCGAAGCCGGCGTCGGCAGGATGGCCGAGCCGACCGAGATTGCGGAAGCCGCCGCGCGGCTGCTGCGTCCCGCGCGGCCGCAACCGCTCGCGGGCAAGCGCGTGCTGATCACTGCGGGCCCTACCCACGAGCCGATTGATCCCGTGCGCTATATCGCCAACCGCTCGTCCGGCAAGCAGGGCTACGCGATTGCAGCGGCCGCGGCAGCCGCAGGCGCCGAGGTGGTGCTGGTGTCTGGCCCGGTCGATCTCGACGCGCCAGCCGGCGTCTCGGTGGTGCAGGTCGAATCCGCGCGCGACATGCTGGCAAAAGTTCAAGCCGCGCTGCCCGCGGATATCGCGATCTTCGCCGCGGCGGTCGCCGACTGGCGCGTCGCCAATGCCGGCGAGCAGAAGCTGAAGAAGACGGAAGGCGCGGGCATGCCGCAACTGGCGCTGGTCGAAAACCCCGACATCCTCGCGACCATCTCGAAGCTGAAGGACAAGCGCCCGCCACTGGTGATCGGCTTTCGCCGCCGAGACCGAGCATCTCATCGACAACGCCAAGGCCAAGCTCAAACGAAAAGGCTGCGACTGGATCGTCGCCAACGACGTCTCGCCGGCAACCGGCGTGATGGGCGGCGACCGCAACACCGTGCATCTGCTGACGCGCCATGGCGAGGCGATCGACGTCGACTCCTGGCCTGTGATGACCAAGGAGGAGGTCGCGGCGGAGTTGATTGCGAAGGTGGCAAAGAAGCTTGCCGGGGGCTTAATAAATCATGGCTCGCACAGTTCGGGGATCCGGAGTGAAAGAAGTTCCACTGTCTGAAATCAAGGACGACCTGTCTCGTTTTCTTCGAGAAGCGGAGACACAAGAGATTGTCATCACGCGCCACGGCAAACCGGCAGGCGTGCTGATCGGCTTCGGGTCGGAGGAGGACTGGTTCGAATACCGTCTTGAGCACGATCCGCATTTCCTGCGTCGCGTCGAGCAGGCGCGGAAGAATTTGCGCGCAGGTCGCGGTGTGAGGCTCGAAGACATTGAATCGGAATAGCGATGCAGAACATTGGTGGTCGTCAGGGCTGCGGAGATAGCTCGTTGAGCAACTCGATCCAACTCGACATCCGCCAATTGCCCCACGCCGCAGGCCTGCCGCTGCCGGCCTATCAGAGCGCGCATGCCGCCGGGCTCGACCTGCTGGCGGCGGTACCGGAGAACGCGCCGCTGGTGCTTGCGCCCGGCAAGCACGCCATGGTGCCGACGGGGCTTTCGATCGCGCTTCCGCAAGGCTTCGAGGCGCAAGTGCGGCCGCGCTCCGGGCTCGCCGCCAAGCACGGCGTCACCGTGCTGAACGCGCCCGGCACCATCGATGCCGACTATCGCGGCGAGATCCAGGTGATCCTGATCAATCACAGCGCGGAACCGTTTGCGATTCGCCGCGGCGAACGCATTGCGCAGCTGGTGGTCGCGCCGGTCGTGCAGGCCCAACTGAATCCCGTCGATTCGTTGCCGGACACCGGCCGCGGCAGCGGCGGCTTCGGCTCGACCGGACGCTGAGCCATCGATTCGAGGCGAATAAGTCGGCCGGATGCGCCGCACTCCCGCTTTTTTGCACAGCGAAGTCAGCGTTCACGGTCTGGACTCTTACCCGCCGACTCCGCTTGGCGATATCTTCGTTTGATTCGCGCTGGTGGGGAAAACGCCGGGCGCGGAATCGTGCGGTCTTTTCGTCCGTTTCTGGGGCAATCATGTCAGGCGTAGTCGCCGCGATGCGTCGGACGCTGCTGTCATGCACTTCGCTCGTGCCTGCGGCAGCGCGCCGTGGCGTGACCGCCTTGGGCCTCGCCGCAACCTTTGCCAACCCTGCGCTCGCGGCCGACCCTTCGCTCGGCCTGATCTCGTCGCTGCTCGACTTCAATCGGCAGGAAGTCGCGGTGCTCACCACCGCACTCGCCTTGCTCGGCTTTTCCGTGGTGGCGTCGATCCTGCTGATGCACAGCCGGGTGCGGGCCGCGCGCACCGAGACGAAACTCCGCGCCGCCATTGGCGATCTGCAGGCGCAGGCCGATTCCTATCAGACCCTTCTGTTTGCGGAACCGCAGATCCTGATCGCCTGGCCGGCCGGCGGCAACCGCCCGCGCATCTCCGGCGACACCTCGCTGGTGCTGCAGCAAGACTCGCCACAACGTATTCTCGCCTTTGGGACCTGGCTGCCGCCGGAACCGGCGCTGCAGATGGATCACGCGGTCGACGCGCTGCGTGAGACCGGCGAAAGCTTTTTGCTCAACCTCACCACATCGAACGGCCACGCGATCGAGGCGATGGGCCGCGCCATCGGCGGCCAGGCCATCGTCCGGATTCGTCCGCTCTCGGGCCTGAAGAAGGAACTCGCCGAGACCAATCTGCGGCTGAAATCGGTGATGGAAGAGACCGAGATGCTGCGCGGCTTCGCCTCCGCCTCACCCTGGCCGCTGTGGGCCAAGGGCGCCACGGGCAAGCTGATCTACGCCAATGCGTCCTATGCGCAGGCCACGGAAGCAATCGGCGTCAATGACGCAATCGATCGCAATCTCGAACTGCTCGATTCCGTCCATCGCGCCGACATGGAACAGGCGCTGAGCGCCAACAAGGCCTACGACGCGCGCCTGCCGATCGTGGCGTGCGGCGAGCGGCGGATCTACGACGTGCGCGCCATCAATGTCGGCGGCGGCAGCGTCGGCATCGCCATCGATGCCAGCGAGGCCGAGGGACTGAGCTCGGCGCTGGTGCGCATGGTCGATGCGCATCGCCGCACCCTCGACCAGCTGTCCTCGGGCGTGGCCGTGTTCGACGGCCAGCGCCGCCTTGCCTTCTACAACGACAGCTATCGCCGGCTCTGGGACCTCGACCAGGCCTTCCTCGACGGCAATCCGGACGATTCCAGCGTGCTCGACCGGCTGCGCGCATCACGCAAGCTGCCGGAGCAGGCCGACTTCCGCGCCTGGAAGGCGAAGCTGCACGAGGCTTATCGTGCGATCGAACCCGCCAAAGATACCTGGTACTTGCCCGATGGCCGCGCGCTCAGCGTCGTCACCACGCCCAATCCGGAAGGCGGCGTCACCTATCTGTTCGACGATGTGACCGAGAGCCTCGACCTCGCGCGGCGCTTCGACCGCCTGATCCGGGTGCAACGGGAAACCCTGGACAGCCTCGCCGAGGGCGTCGCGGTGTTCGGCAGCAACGGCAGGGCGCGCCTGTTCAATCCGGCCTTCGCCAGGATGTGGAAGCTTTCGCCGGAGCAACTCGGCGACGAACCCCACATCGATACGGTGGCGGCGTGGTGCAGGCCGCTGCTCGACGATGCCAAGGCGTGGCGCATGATCCGCGAGTCGATCACGGGGCTCGAGAACCGCAACGACGTCGCGCTTCAGCTCGATCGCGCCGACGGCAGCGTGCTCGACTGCATGAGCCGGCCGCTGCCGGACGGCGCGACCATGCTGACCTTCCAGGACATCACCGACACCGAGAATGTCGAGCGGGCGCTGCGCGAGAGCAACGAGGCGCTGCAGGCCGCCGACCAGATGAAGCTTAACTTCGTCCACCACGTGTCGTACGAGCTGCGCGCGCCGCTCACCACCATCATCGGCTTTGCGCATTTTCTCAGCGATCCCTCGACCGGCCCGCTGACGCCGAAACAGGCCGAATATCTCGACTACGTCACCAAATCGACCAACGCCTTGATGGCGCTGACCGACAGTATTTTGGATCTCGCCACCATCGACGCCGGCGCGATGAAGCTGGAACTCGGCCCGGTCGACATTCCCGGGGCGATCGAGGCCGCCGCGGAAGGCATCCAGGACCGCCTCGCCACCGATCG
The DNA here is from genome assembly GCA_963795365.1 of uncultured Alphaproteobacteria bacterium. GTDB lineage: Bacteria > Pseudomonadota > Alphaproteobacteria > Rhizobiales > Xanthobacteraceae > Bradyrhizobium. The sequence continues at coordinate 78,523 of CAWCHW010000029.1, read as the reverse complement.
CATCGCCCTCAAGATCGACATCGATCCCAATGTCGGCACATTCATCGGCGATCAGCGGCGCGTGGTGCAGGTGCTTTATAATCTTCTCGCCAACGCGGTCGGCTTCTCGCCGCAGGATGCGACCGTGGCCGTCAGCGCGAAACGCAGCGAGCGTAGCGTGGTGTTCGCGATCACCGATTCCGGACCCGGCATTGCGCCCGACGTCAAGGACAAGATGTTCGATCGCTTCGAGAGCTTCGCGCACGGCTCACGGCGCCGCGGCCCGGGCCTCGGCCTGTCGCTGGTGGAATCCTTCGTGCAATTGCATGGCGGCAAGGTCCGCGTCGATTCCGCGCTCGGCAGGGGCACGACCGTGGTCTGTGAATTCCCGGTCGATCAGGCCGTGCGCGACGCCGCGGAATGACATCGTCAGCGATATTCCCGGTTGCGCTCGCCAATGAGGCGGCGACCGCGCATCTGATGGCCGACCTTGCGCTCCTGATCGGCCCCGGCGACGTCATCACGCTCTCCGGCGATCTCGGCGCCGGCAAGACCGCGGCGGCGCGCGCCATGATCCGCTATCTCGCCGACGATGAGACGATCGAGGTTCCGAGTCCGACCTTTACCCTGGCGCAGGGCTACGAGCTGCCGTCGTTCCCGCTTGTCCATGCCGATCTCTATCGCATCAACGATCCATCCGAACTGGACGAAATCGGTCTCGCGCCGCTGCCGGACGGCGTAGTCGCGCTGATCGAGTGGCCGGAGCGCGCCGCGGGCGCCTTGCCTGCGGATCGCATCGACATCGCCTTCAGCCATCGTCCGGCGCTCGGCTCGAACGCGCGCGCGGCGGAGATCACCGGCTTCGGCAGAATGGCCGGTGTCGTCGAGCGCCTGAAGACGTTGCGGCAATTCCTTGATGGCGCTGAATATGGCGAGGCGAAGCGGCGGCGGATGCCCGGCGACGCATCGACCCGTTCCTATGCGCGGCTGATCCGCGACGAGACCAGTTTCATCCTGATGAATTTTCCGAAACGACCGGACGGACCTGCGATTTACGACGGCAAGTCTTACAGCGCGGCGGTGCATCTTGCCGAGGACGTGAGGCCATTCGTCGCTGTCGACAACGGCCTGCGCGGCCGCGGACTGTCGGCGCCGGAAATCCATCATGCCGACATTGAAGCCGGTTTCCTGATCACCGAGGATTTCGGCATCGAGGGGGTCATCGAAGGCGACCCGCCGGCGCCGATGACCGAGCGCTACGAGGCGGCAACCGACATGCTGGCAGCGCTGCATCGCGAGCAGCTGCCGGAGACGCTGCCGCTGGTGGCGCAGAGCGACTACGCGATTCCCGTGTTCGATATCGATGCGTGGCTGGTCGAGATCGGCCTGATGATCGAGTGGTACCTGCCGGATCGCGGCGCGCCGGTCAGCGACGCGCTCCGCGCCGAGTTCATCGCGATGTGGCGCGAGCTGCTGCAGAAGCCCGCGGCGGCGGCGCGGACCTGGGTGCTGCGGGATTTCCATTCCCCCAACCTGATCTGGCTCGGCGACCGCGAAGGGATCAAGCGGGTCGGCATCATCGACTTCCAGGACGCCGTGCTCGGTCCACCGTCCTACGACGTGGTCTCGCTGCTGCAGGACGCGCGGATCGACATCCCGGAGATGCTGGAGCTGTCGTTGTTCTCCCGCTACATCAAGGCGCGGCGCGAGGCGGAGGCCGGCTTTGACCCCGCCGCCTTTGCCGCCAACTACGCCATCATGTCGGCGCAGCGCAACACGCGGCTGCTCGGCACTTTCGCGCGCCTCAACCGGCGCGACGGCAAGCCGCAATATCTGCGCCACCAGCCCCGCATCTGGACCTATCTCGCCCGCTCGCTGGCGCATCCGGAGCTGGCGGCGGTGCGGGCCTGGTACGAGGCGAATGTGCCGCCGCCGGGCGCATGATCCGGAAAAAGCCTGCCCCGCACTTGATGCGGGGTGTGCAGCGGTTTTCCCTCGCGACCAACGCATAGCGTTGGCGCGGAGATCATGCGCCAACAATAGGCCTGGGTTTACGACCTGTTAGCCAAGCTGCCGCTAATCTGGAACCGGCCGTGGCGTGGGAAACCACTCCGGCCATCCGAGGAACTATGGCCATGGCAGGCACCACCGAGCGGCGCAAAGGCGACCGCGTCACCTTCGAGCGCGGCATCCCCGCGCAGATGATGGGCATCGACGGCACCTGGCGTCGCGATTGCACCATGGAGGATGTTTCCGAGACCGGCGCCAAGCTCACCATCGAGGGCTCGGTCGAAGGGCTTCATCTGAAAGAGTTCTTCCTGCTGCTGTCATCGACCGGGTTGGCCTATCGTCGCTGCGAGCTCGCCTGGGTCAATGGCGACCAGATCGGCGTGACCTTCCTCAAGCAGGGCGACGGCAAGAAGAAGAAATCTACGCGCCGCGCCGGCGCGGACGCCTGAAATGCGGCCGTCGCACGCCGTCGTACAGCCGTCATCTGCGCCGACTATGGCTCCCCAGCAACTACCCTGCGCGAATCGCCGTGCTATGATTTGCAACCAAAATACCATCGAGATGTCCTGAGATGCCCGTCAAGCCCACCAAAGCCATGGTCCTCGCCGCAGGTCTCGGCCTGCGCATGCGGCCGCTGACGGACCGGATGCCGAAGCCGCTGGTTCCCGTGGCGGGCCGCCCGCTGCTCGACCATGTGCTGGACAAGCTCGGCAACGCCGGCGTGACCGAGGCGGTGGTCAACGTGCACTATCTGGGCGATCAGATCATCGAGCATGTCGCGTCTCGCAAACGTCCTCACGTGACGATTTCCGACGAGCGCAACCATGTGCTCGGCACCGGCGGCGGCGTGGTCAAGGCGCTGCCGCTGCTCGGCGATGCGCCGTTCTTCCACGTCAATTCCGACACGATGTGGATCGACGGTGTGCGGTCCAACCTGTTGCGGCTGGCGGAAACCTTCGACCCGGCGCGGATGGACATCCTGCTGCTGATGGCGCCGACCGCGAGCAGCATCGGCTATGGCGGCCGCGGCGACTATGCGATGCTGCCGGACGGCGCGCTCCGCGCGCGGCGGGAGCTTCAGGTCGTTCCGTTCGTCTATGCGGGCGCGGCGATCATGTCGCCTTCGATCTTCGCGAACGCGCCGGAGGGCGAATTCTCGCTGACCAGGATGTTCGACGCGGCCAACGAGCAGGAGCGGCTGTTCGGCCTGCGGCTCGACGGCGTCTGGATGCATGTCGGAACGCCCGACGCGGTCGGTGCGGCGGAAGAGGCGTTTCTGGAGAGCGTGGCTTAACTGTCGTCCCGGACAAGCGAGCAAAGCGAGCGCGATCCGGGATCCATACCGCGGAATCGATCGATAGTGCCCGGTCGCAGTCACTCTTCGCACAATTACGTCCTGTGGTTATGGGTCCCCGCGTTCGCGGGGACGACAACTTCCCCTGTGTGATGCGGGCGCAACCAACCGGCAGAGGCACACTGACCTTTCGCGGGTGACGACAGAGCCTATATTGCCTGCCTGTTTCTCGAATCAGGCCCGCCATGCGCGTTTGCAGCGTTCCCCTTTCCGTGCCGTTCCTGCGCACCGTCATTGCCGCACTGATCGACGGCAGGCTGGTCGACGGCTTCGAGGCGCGCAGCAATCCGGCCGCGCTTGCCGACGCAACGCTGTACCTGCCGACGCGACGCGCGGTGCGGATCGCGCGCGAAGTGTTCCTTGACGAATTGAAGACGGACGCGGCGATACTGCCGCGCATCGTCCCGCTTGGCGACATCGACGAGGACGAACTCGCCTTTGCCGGCGAGGCCGAGCAGCTCGAAGGCGCTGCGGCACTCGACATCCCGCCGAAACTCGGCGAGCTCGATCGCCGCCTGACGCTTGCCCATCTCGTCGCGGCCTGGGCCAAGGGCAGCGCGGTTTCGCCGCTCGTCGTCGGCGGCCCGGCCTCGACCCTCGCGCTGGCCTCGGATCTGGCGCGGCTGATCGATGACATGGTGACGCGCGGCGTCGAATGGGAACGCCTCGACGGCCTGGTGCCCGACAATCTCGATGAATACTGGAAGCTGTCGCTCGACTTCCTGCGCATCGCGCGCAAGCTGTGGCCGGATCATTTGAAGGAGATCGGCAAGATCGAGCCGGCGGCGCGGCGTGACCTCTTGATCGCGGCCGAAGCCGAGCGGCTGACCAGACATCATAGCGGACCGGTGATCGCGGCGGGCTCGACCGGCTCGATGCCGGCAACTGCGAAATTCCTGCATGCGGTGGCAGGCCTCCCCCGCGGGGCCGTCGTGCTGCCCGGGCTCGACACCGATCTCGACGAGGCGTCGTGGCGGGGAATTGGCGGGGATGCGCAACGACGACGGCAAATTCACCGAGCATCCGGCGTCGAACCATCCGCAATACGCCATGCATGCGCTGCTCGAGCGCTTCGGCATTAAACGCGGCGATGTCGACATCCTCGGTTCGCCCGCGCCTGACGGCCGCGACGTGCTGCTCTCGGAGGCGATGCGTCCATCGCGTGCGACGGCGCACTGGCATGACCGCCTGGCACGGCCGGAGATTGCCGCGCACATCGCGCGCGGCATGAAAACCCTCGCGGTGATCGCGGCGCCCAATCCGGAAATGGAGGCGCTGGCCATCGCAATCGCGATGCGCGAGGCGCGGCATCTCGGCAAATCGGCGGCGCTGGTGACGCCGGACCGCGCACTGGCGCGGCGGGTGACGGCGGCACTGGCGCGCTGGAACCTCGACTATGACGATTCCGGCGGCGACGCGCTGATCGAAACGCCGCAAGGCACTTTTGCACGGCTCGCCGCCGACGCCGTCGCGAAAGAGCTGGAGCCGCCGACACTGCTTGCGCTGCTGAAACATCCGCTGTGCCGGCTCGGCGGCGCGACTGGTGAGCATGCCCGCGCCATCGAAGCGCTCGAATTGGCGCTGCTGCGGGGAACGCGCCCGCAGCCCGGAGCCAAGGGCCTCGCCGAGGATTTCGCGCGCTTCCGCGGCGAACTGAAAAAGCTGCGCAGCGACGAAGTCTCCTCGCTGCATCGATCGGAACCGCGGACGCGCCTGCAGGACTGGCAACTCGATAGCGCGCAAAAGCTGATCTCGGCGCTGCAAACCGCGCTCACGCCGATGGAAAGCCTGTCGCCCGCGCGCGCCTACGATTTCGCCGAGATCGCCACGCGGCATCGCGAGGTGCTGATCTCGCTGTCGCAGGACGCCGACGGCATCGCAATCGCGTTCGAGCAGCAGGAAGGTCTCGCGCTTGCGGCCGCCTTCGATGACCTCGTCGCCGAGCAGAAGCCAAGCGGCCTCCTGGTCACGCTGCCGGATTATCCCGAAGTGTTCCAGACCGCGTTCGCCGACCGCGCGGTGCGGCGGCCGGAGACGCCCGGCGCCACGCTGCACATCTATGGTCCGCTGGAATCGCGGCTGATGCAGGCCGATCGCATCATCGCCGGCGGCCTGATCGAAGGCGTGTGGCCGCCGGCGCCGCGCACCGATCCCTGGCTCAGCCGACCGATGCGGCACGAGCTCGGCCTCGATCTCCCGGAGCGCCGCATCGGGTTGTCGGCGCATGACTTCGCGCAGCTGCTCGGCAACGAGGACGTGATCCTCTCTCATTCCGCCAAGGCCGGCGGCGCGCCCGCAGTCGCCTCGCGGTTCCTGCATCGGCTGGAGGCGGTTGCAGGCGAGGAGCGCTGGGAGACTGCCAAAAAGCGCGGGCGCAGCGATATGTGGATTTTGCGCTGGCGCTCGATGCACCCGCCGAGGTCGAGCCGGTTGCGCAGCCGGCGCCGACGCCGCCGCGCGCGACGCGGCCGTTGCGGCTGTCGGTGACCGCGATCGAGGACTGGCTGCGCGATCCCTATACGATCTACGCACGGTACATCCTCAATCTGCAGCCGCTCGATCCCGTCGACATGCCGCTGTCGGCGGCCGATCGCGGCTCGGCGATCCATAACGCGCTGGGCGATTTCACCAAGGCGTACGCGACGACACTGCCCGCCGATCCCGTTGCTGCGCTGCGCGAGGTGGGCGAGAAACATTTCAAGCCGCTGATGCAGCGGCCCGAGGCGCGCGCGCTGTGGTGGCCGCGCTTCCAGCGTATCGTGAAATGGTTTGCGGAATGGGAAGCAGCGCGCCGCGGCGCTATCGCCGCGATCGAGGCCGAGATCAAGGGCGAAATTTCGATTCACCTGGATAACGCGCGGACCTTTGTTCTGTCGGCGCGTGCCGACCGCATCGAGCGCCGCGCCGACGGCTCGTTCGCCATCCTCGACTACAAGACCGGCCAGCCGCCGACGGCCAAGCAGGTGCGGATGGGACTGTCGCCGCAGCTGACGCTGGAGGCGGCGATCCTGCGCGGCGGCGGCTTCAAGGATATCGACGCGGGCTCATCCGTCGGCGAGCTCGCCTATGTCCGCATCAGCGGCAACAACCCGCCGGGCGAGTACCGCGCGCTGGAGCTGAAGATCAAGAACGAGGCCGCGCAGCCGCCGGACGAGGCCGCTGACTACGCGCGCACGCAACTCGAGGCGCTGATCCGCACATTCGAGAACGAAAGCGAGCCGTATCGCTCGCTGAACCTGCCGATGTGGACCAACCGCTACGGCAGCTATGACGATCTCGCCCGGATCAAGGAGTGGTCCGCCGCGGGTGGATTGGGGTTGCCGGAATGGTAAAGGCGGCGCGCATCATCCCGGGCGCGGTCCGCGACAAGCAGGCCAGCGCATCGAATCCCCGCGCCTCGTCATTCGTCTCGGCGAATGCCGGCTCGGGCAAGACCCATGTGCTGGTACAGCGCGTGATCCGGCTGTTGCTGACAGGCGTGGCGCCGGAAAAGATCCTCTGCATCACCTTCACCAAGGCCGCCGCCGCCAACATGGCCGAGCGCGTGTTCACCACGCTCGGCCACTGGGTGACGCTCGACGATGCCGCGCTCGATGCGGCGATCGTCGATGCCGGCGTTCCCAATCCCGACAAGAAACTACGCGAGCTCGCGCGCGAGCTGTTCGCACAGGCGCTGGAAACGCCGGGCGGGTTGAAGGTGCAGACCATCCACGCGCTCTGCACGCGGCTGCTGCAGCAATTCCCGTTCGAGGCCAATGTGCCGGCGCGCTTTGCCGTGCTCGACGAGCGCGACCAGGCCGACATGATGGAGCGCGCCAACCTCAAGGTGTTCCTGGAAGCCGCTGCCGCTCCCGAAAGCACGCTCGGCCGCGCGTTGCTGACGGCGATGGCCAATGCCGCCGACGTCACCTTCAAGGACGTGGTGCGCGAGGCCTGTCTCGCGCGCGATCATTTCATGGCATGGACCGACGCGGCGGGCAGTGCCGAGGCCGCGGCGCTCGAAGTTTCTGCCGCGCTTGGCATCGACCCGGCCGATCGCCTCGACGACATCGAACGTGAGATCGTCGACGGACCCTATCTGCCGCGCAAGCGCTGGCTTGAGATCGCAGCGGCCTTCGACGGCGGCAGCAAGACGGACCAGAAACAGGCGGACCAGTTGCGTGCATCGCTCGCCTTTACCGGCGGTGCGCAGGTCGACGAATATCTCTGCATCTTTCTCACCGACGACAAGGCGCCCCGCGCAAATGTTCTGACCAAGGGGTTCATCAAGCTCAATCCGGCGGTCGCCCATTTGTTCGCGGAAGAAATCGCGCGCCTCGGTCCGCTGATCGAAAAGCGCCGCGCCGTCGTCACCCGCGACCGCACCGAGGCGCTGCTGCATATCGCGATATCAGCGGCGGCGAACTATCGCCGCGAAAAGGACGAGCGCGGCCTGCTCGATTATGACGATCTGATCGACAAGACGCTGGCGATGCTGAACAAGGTTTCGGCCGGCTGGGTGCATTACAAGCTCGACCGCGGCGTCGACCACGTCCTGATCGATGAAGCGCAGGACACCAGCCCCCGGCAATGGGACATCGTCGAGCACATCATCGAGGAATTCGCGGCCGGCAAGGGCGCGCGCGACGAGACCCGCACGGTGTTTGCGGTCGGCGACGAGAAGCAGTCGATCTTCTCGTTCCAGGGCGCCGCACCGCATGAATTCGCCGACCGCCGGCAACGCTTCGGCGCGCGCTTCAAGGCCGCAGGCCTTGCTTTCGAGACGATCTCGTTCACCTATTCGTTCCGGTCGGGTCCGGCGATCCTGCAATCCGTCGATCATGTGTTTCGCGATGAGGCGATCTATCGCAGCATTCACGCGGAGAATGCCTACCCGCTGCATCACGCCCTCGACGACGCCGGCCCCGGCCTGATCGAACTGTGGCCGCTGGCGGAGGCCGACAAGCGCGACGAGATCGAGGGCTGGCGGGCGCCGTTCGACGGCGTGGCGGTGACGAGCCCCGAGGTGAAACTCTCCAAGCGCATCCAGGCCGAGATCAAGCGGCTGGTCGCGAGCGGCACCATGACCGGCCCAAAGGGCGACCGCCGGCCGCTCAGCTACGGTGACGTGCTGGTGCTGGTGCGCCGCCGCGGCAATCTGTTCGACGCCGTGATCCAGGCGCTCAAGCACGCCAGCATCCCGGTCGCCGGCGCCGACCGGCTGAAGCTGACCGAGCACATTGCGATCATCGATCTGATGAATCTCGCCGATGCGCTGCTGTTGCCGCGGGACGATCTCGCGCTCGCGGTCGCCTTGAAGAGCCCGTTGTTCGGCCTCGACGACGACGACCTCTTCAAGCTCGCCTGGGACCGCAAGGGCTCGCTGCGCAAGGCGCTGTCGCAACACGCGGCGACCGGCACGAAATTCCAGGACGCGCTGAAGCGGCTGGAGGAATGCGAGCAGCGCTTTCAGCGCGACACGCCGTTTGCGTTCTACGCCTGGCTGCTCGGCGGCGACGGCGGCAGGGCACGCATCCTGCGGCGGCTCGGACACGAGGCCAATGACGCGCTCGACGAATTCCTCGAGCTCGCGCTGAACCATGAGCGCAAGGCTCCAGCCTCGCTGCAAGGCTTCATGGCGTGGCTGCGCTCCGCCGACACCGAGGTGAAGCGCGACATGGAAATCTCGCGCGACGAGGTGCGCGTCATGACCGTGCATGGCGCCAAGGGACTGGAAGCGCCCGTCGTCATCATGGTCGACACCACGTCGTCGCCGTCGGATACGCAACGGCTGCGGCTGATCCAGCTGCCGCACGAAGGCCGCGAGGTCACGGTGTGGGCCGGGAGAAAGGCGGATGACCCCAAGGCGGTCGAGAAAGGCCGCGAGGCGATGCTGGCCGAGACCGAACACGAATATCGCCGCCTGCTCTATGTCGCGATGACACGCGCCGCCGACCGGCTGATCGTGGCGGGCATCCAGCCCGGCAACCGGAACGGGGTGCGGGATCTCTGCTGGTACGATCTGGTCCGCAAAGGCCTCGCCAATTCCGGCCTGCAGGAAGAGGCCATCGAGACCGACGACGGCCAGATCAAGCGCTACACCCGCGCTGAAGATGGCGCGCATGCGACCGGCGCGGCGATGCCGACTGCGAGCACAGCACGGGAATTGCCGGCATGGCTGCGCACAGCGCTGCCTGCACGGGCGACGCGTGCCGGCTTGCTGCGTCCGTCGCAAGCGAGCGGCGACACGGCGCACCGTGTCAAATCGACGGAAGCCATCGCACAGCGAACAAAGGCGTTGCAGCAGGGCACGCTGGTGCATCGCCTGCTGCAATCGCTGCCTGGGGTCGCGCCCGAGCGGCGGCGCGCCGCCGCGCTCGAGCACCTTGCGCGCAATGCACAGGGGTGGAGCGCGGCCGAGCGCGAATCGCTTGCCGGAAAAGTGATCGCTCTGATCGCCGATTCGCGGTTCGCCGCCGTATTCGCCGAGGGCAGCCGGGCTGAGGTGGCGATCGTCGGACGCCTGGCGCTGCCGGGAAGGCCGCAGGCGCTGGTCTCCGGGCAGATCGACCGCCTCGTTGTCACGCAAAACGAGGTCCTGATCGTTGATTTCAAGACCAATCACGCCCCGCCGGCCACCGCAGCCGCAGCGCCGCAGGCCTATATCCGCCAGCTCGCGCTGTATCGGGCCGTGCTGTCCGCCCTTTATCCCCAGCATGCCATCCGCGCCGCGCTCTTATGGACCGAAACGGCTGATTTGATGGAGATTTCCGCCCCCGCGCTGGACGCCGAACTGGCATCTTTTGGAGGTGGAGACGGCAATGCTTGACCCGGCAACGCCGCGTTCATACGTTCCATCCTCATGATCCCGGCGCGATTCTTCGCAGCGCCTCTCCAACAGAACGAGGTACTCCCATGGCCGTTGGCAAGGTTTCTGACGCCAATTTCGAAGCCGAGGTGCTCAACGCACAAGGCCCTGTCGTGGTCGACTTCTGGGCCGAATGGTGCGGCCCTTGCCGCATGATCGCTCCCGCGCTCGACGAGATCGCCGGCGCAATGGGCGAGAAGGTCAAGATCGTGAAGCTCAATGTCGACGAGAGCCCGAAGACGGCGTCGAAATACGGCGTGATGTCGATCCCCACCCTGATGATCTTCAAGGGCGGCGAGATGGCCTCGCGCCAGGTCGGCGCCGCGCCGAAGCAGAAGCTGCAGCAGTGGATTTCCGCTGCCTGCTGACCCGCTTCTAGCGACAATATATTTGCAGGACGGCCGGCGAAATGCCGGCCGTTTTGCGTTGGGTTGGTGTGTCTCACGGTGAGTGGATTGCGTTCGTGCCGCCACATCGAAGGTCAGCTTCCCGTTCCGCCAGTCCCGTCGCGATGGAAGCGCGCTCGGTCGACGCGATCCCACAAGGCCGCGAGTGGCAATACGAACCGAAATGGGACGGCTTCCGCTGCCTGCTCACGCGGGATGGACGCCACGTCGCGCTGCGTTCGAAATCAGGCGAGGACCTGACACGCTATTTCCCCGAGGTCGTCGATGCGGCGCTCAAGCTGAAGGCAACCTCGTTCGTGCTCGACGGCGAGATCGTGGTGCCGCATGGGCGCGGCTTTTCCTTCGACGATCTGCTGCAGCGGATTCATCCAGCAGTGAGCCGTGTGCAAAAGCTGGCGCGGGAAACGCCGGCGCTGTTCATCGCTTTCGATCTGCTCAAGACCGCCAAAGACAAGCGGCTTTCCGAACAGCCGCTGCACGAGCGGCGCCCGGCATTGGAAGCCTTCGCCAAGGCTCAGTTCAAATCAAACGCCGGCTTTCGGCTATCGTCTGCAACGACGAGTTACGCACTCGCCAAAAAGTGGTTGGCACAATCCGGCGGCGGCTGTGACGGCGTGATCGCCAAGCGGATCGACCTGCCCTATCAGGCCGGCAACCGCGACGGCATGCAGAAGATCAAGAAATTCCGCAGCGCCGATTGCGTGATCGGCGGCTTCCGCTATGCGACCAACAAGGTCGAGGGCCGGAAGGTGGTCGGCTCACTGCTGCTCGGCCTCTATGACGACGAAGGGCTGCTGCACCATGTCGGCTTCACCTCTGCGATCAAGAACCAGGACAAGCCCGCGCTGACCGACAGGCTCGAACCGCTGATTGCCAAGCCCGGTTTCACCGGCAATGCGCCGGGCGGCCCAAGCCGCTGGTCCACCGAACGCTCGGCGCAATGGTGTCCGCTGAAGCCGAAGCTGGTGATCGAGGTCTGCTACGATCATTTCAGCGGCGAGCGCTTTCGCCACGGCACCTCGATTCTGCGCTGGCGGCCGGACAAGTCGCCGCGGCAATGCACTTTCGAGCAGCTCAAGCAGAAGACTGCGGATCCGAGGAAGCTGCTGGTCTGACGTTATAGCTTGATGAGCTGCCTTCCGCCGAATCAGCGAACGTCCACCTCTCCCAAAGGGAGAGGTCGGATTGCATCACCAGATGCAATCCGGGTGAGGGGTTTTGGTCTATCGAGATGTTGCGGCCCCTCACCCGCGCCTTCGGCGCGACCTCTCCCCACCGGGGAGAGGTAAACTGAGTGTGCGGCTACCTGGCTCTCGACTACGCGGGCGGCGTGCCGTTGAGCGCGAGCACATGGCCGGCGAGATAGAGCGAGCCCGCGATCAGGATGCGCGGCGGCACCTCGTAGGCGAGCTTCGCGATTCCGCGCAAGCCGGCCTCAACGCCTTCCGAAATCTCGACACGCATGCCGAGCGACGCGCGCAGCATCCGCAAGCCGCTCCGGCGGCATCACATTGTCCTGGCCGGGAATGGCGACAGCGATGATGTGACGCGTGAGCCCGCCGAAATTGGCGAGGAAGGCGCGCGCATCCTTGTTTGCCATCATGCCTGCGATGACGACCAGCGGACGCGAGACCCGCTCCTCGAGATCGCCGAGCGCGGCCGCCGCGACCCTGCCACCTTCCGCATTGTGCCCGCCGTCGAGCCAGATTTCGCAGCCTTGCGGACCAAGCTCAACCAGCTTGCCGGATGAGAGACGCTGCATCCGCGCCGGCCACTCGGCATTGACGATGCCTTCATAGGCGGCGTGGGCAAGCTTGAGACTGTCGATTGCACGGAGAGTCGCGATCGCAAGTCCCGCATTGTCGAACTGATGCCGGCCGAACAATTTTGGCGCGGCAAGATCCATCAGGCCGCGCTCATCCTGGTAGACCAGCCGGCCGCGCTCGACAGCGACATGCCATTGCTGACCGGCGGCATGCAGTGGCGCGCGTTGCCGGTGCGCCTCTGCCTCGATCACCGCCATCGCCTCGCCCTGCTGCTCGGCGGAAATCACCGGCACGCCGCGCTTGATGATCGCGGCCTTCTCGCCCGCGATCGCGGTCAGGGTGTCGCCGAGAAATTCGGTGTGATCCATGCTGACAGGCGCGATCACCGAGGCGAGCGGCTGCGCGATGACATTGGTGGAGTCGAGCCGGCCGCCGAGGCCGACTTCGAGCAGCAAGACATCGGCCGGATACTTTGCGAACAGGCAGAAACCGGCTGCGGTCTTGGCTTCGAAGAAGGTGATGGGCTCGCCTTCATTGATGCGCTCGACATGCGCGAATGCTGCACGCAGTTCGTCGTCACCGACCAGCTTGCCCGTCATACGAAAGGATTCGTTGACCCGCACCAGCCAGGGCGAGGTGTAAACATGAACCCGCAGGCCGGCGGCTTCCAGGATCGCGCGCAAATAGGCGATCGTCGAACCCTTGCCGTTGGTGCCGGCGACATGGATCACCGGCGGCAGATGCTTTTCGGGATGATCGAGCCGCGCCAGCAGCCGATGCATGCGCTCGAGCCCGAGGTCGATGCGCTTCGGATGCAGTGCGGACAGCCGGGCGATCAATTCGTCGAGCGACGGCGACGATGAGGCGGCCGGTGCGTTCACGCGTGCGGCGCAGCCGGCGCCGCTTCCGGAGCCGTGACGATCTGGGCGGCCGAGACCGCCGGCGCCGATTTCGGCGCGGTCTCGAGCGCCGGCGATTTGGTGAGCAAGCGGCAGAGCCGCGCCAGGGTCGGGCGCAGCTCATGGCGATGCACGACCATGTCGACCATGCCGTGATCCCTGAGATACTCGGCGCGCTGAAAGCCTTCCGGCAATTTTTCGCGGATGGTCTGCTCGATCACGCGCGCGCCGGCAAAGCCGATCAGCGCTCCGGGCTCCGCGATCTGGACGTCGCCCAGCATGGCATAGGATGCGGTGACGCCGCCGGTGGTCGGATTGGTCAGCACGACGATGTAAGGCAGCTTCGCCTCGCGCAGCATCTGCACCGCGACGGTGGTGCGCGGCATCTGCATCAGGGAGAGGATGCCTTCCTGCATGCGCGCGCCGCCGGAGGCCGCAAACACGATGAACGGCGTCCTCTTCTCGACGGCGAGCTCGAGCCCGCGCACGATCGCCTCGCCGGCGGCCATACCGAGCGAACCGCCCATGAAATCGAAATCCTGCACGGCGACGGTGACGGCCGCGCCTTCGAGCTTGCCGTAGCCGACCTTGATCGCGTCGTGCAGCCCGGTGCGGGAGCGCGCGTCCTTGATGCGGTCGGAGTAGCGCTTCTCGTCGCGGAATTTCAGCGGATCGGCCGTGACCTCGGGCAGCGCGATGTCGTACCAGGTCTCATTGTCGAAGATCGACTTCAGCCGCGCCACTGCGCCCATGCGCATGTGATAGTTGGAGCCGGGGATCACCATCTGGTTGGCCTCGACGTCCTTGTAGAACACCAGTTGCCCGGAATCCGGGCACTTGATCCACAGATTCTCCGGCGTCTCCCGCCGCAGCATGTTGCGGATTTTTGGCCGAACGACGTTGGTGAGCCAGTTCATGGTTCCGCTCCGTTGTCGCTTTACTATATGGCGGCTCGGACAAAGCCCGGCAAGCCGTCAACTCCATCGCGTTTTTGAACTATTCCGCGGCCTGTTTGGCGCCACGGACGCCCGCCGCCAGCGAAGCCGCGAGATCGGCCACCGCCGTCACGGTTTTTGCTGTCGCCTTGCCGTCGGCATCCAGGCTGCCGCGCAAGGCGTCGACCAGCGCGGTACCGACCACGGCGCCATCGGCGCGTTCCGCGATGGCCCGCGCGGTGTCCGGCGTGCGGATGCCGAAGCCGACGCAGACCGGCAACTTGGTATGCCGCTTGATGCGCGCCACGGCCTCGCCGGCGACGTTCGAGTCGGCCGCGGCCGCACCGGTGATGCCGGTGATCGAGACGTAGTAGACAAAGCCCGAGGTGTTGGCGAGCACGGCGGGGAGGCGCTTGTCGTCGGTGGTCGGCGTGGCGAGCCGAATGAAATTCAGCCCGGCCTTGAGCGCCGGCACGCACAGCTCGTCGTCTTCTTCGGCCGGCAGGTCGACGATGATCAAGCCATCGACACCGGCGGACTTGGCATCGGCGAGAAATTTGTCGACGCCGTAAATGTAGATCGGATTGTAATAGCCCATCAGCACGATCGGCGTGGCATCGTCGCCGGCGCGGAAGCCGCGGACCAGTTCCAGCGTCTTCTTCAGGGTCATGCCGGCCTTCAGCGCGCGCAGGCCCGCGGCCTGGATCGACGGACCGTCGGCCATCGGATCGGTGAAGGGCATGCCGATTTCGATCATGTCGGCGCCGGCCTTCGGCATCGCCTTGATGATCGCAAGCGAGGTCGCGGGATCCGGATCGCCGGCCATCAGGAAGGTGACGAAGGCGGAGCGGCCTTGCTTTTTCAGTTGCGCAAAGCGCGCATCGATGCGGGTGGTCATGGTGCGGCATACGCTGTGCTATACCTCTCCCCTGTGGGGAGAGGTCGGCTGCGCAGCAGCCGGGTGAGGGGGATGGACAAGTTCAAAGCCAGAGCAAGAACGCTCCGCGTATCGCAGACGAGCGCTGAAGCGAAGCTCTGGCAGGCGCTACGCAACCGCAGGCTGGCGCGCTGGAAGTTCCGCCGCCAACACGCGATCGACAAGTACGTCGTCGATTTCGTCACACTCCACGGAAAGCTGGTCATCGAAGTCGACGGCGTGACCCATTCAACGCCTTCGGAAATCGAACGCGACAAAGTTCGAACGGCGGTACTCGAAGCTTGCGGATTCAATATCGTTCGCGTCTCGAATACCGATGTGTATGACAATCTAGAAGGCGTGTTGGAGATGATCGAAGGAACGCTTCGCATCGACTGAGCTGAAGAGCCCCTCACCCGCCCGCTTCGCGGGCGACCTCTCCCCACAGGGGAGAGGTGAGGGAACAAGCGCCGTCGTTCGGTGGTCACTTCTTCCCCCGCAAGATATCGCCGACCTGCGGCACATCCTTGTCGCCGCGGCCGGAGAGATTGACCACCATCAAATGATCCTTCGGAAGCGCGGGCGCGAGCTCCATCACCTTGGCGATGGCATGCGCGGGCTCGAGCGCGGGGATGATGCCTTCCAGCCGCGACAGCAACTGGAACGCGGCCAGTGCCTCGTCGTCGGTCGCCGACAGGTACTTCACGCGCCCGACCTCATGCAGCCAGGAGTGCTCCGGTCCGATACCGGGATAATCCAGTCCCGCCGAGATCGAATGCGCGTCCTGGATCTGGCCGTCCTCGTTCATCAAGAGATAGGTGCGATTGCCGTGCAGCACGCCGGGACGACCGCCCGCGATCGAAGCCGCATGCAATTGCGTCAGGCCGTGGCCTGCGGCTTCGACGCCGAAAATCTCCACCGAGGGATCGTCGAGGAACGGATGAAACAGCCCCATCGCGTTGGAGCCGCCACCGATGCAGGCGATCAGCGAATCCGGCAGGCGGCCTTCCGCCTCCTGCATCTGCTTCCTGGTCTCGTTGCCGATGATCGACTGGAAGTCGCGCACCAGCGTCGGATAGGGATGCGGGCCCGCCACCGTGCCGATGCAATAGAATGTGTTGTGCACGTTGGTGACCCAGTCGCGCAGCGCCTCGTTCATGGCGTCCTTTAGCGTGCGCGTGCCCGACTGCACCGGAAATACCTTGGCGCCCAGCATCTCCATGCGGATCACGTTGGGCTGCTGCCGCGCCACGTCGACCGCACCCATATAGACCACGCATTCCAGGCCGAAGCGCGCGCACAGCGTCGCAGTGGCGACGCCGTGCTGACCGGCGCCGGTCTCGGCAATGATGCGCTTCTTGCCCATGCGCCGCGCCAGCATGATCTGGCCGAGCACATTGTTGACCTTGTGCGAGCCGGTGTGATTGAGCTCCTCGCGCTTGAAATAGATTTTCGCGCCGCCAGCGCGGCCGGAGGCCGCAGACACTTCTCGAAGATGCTCGGTCAGGCGCTCAGCGAAGTAGAGTGGCGACGGCCGGCCGACATAATCGCGCAGGTGTCCGTTCATCTCGGCCTGGAACGCCGGATCGGCCTTGGCGGCGTTGTAGGCCTTCTCCAGCTCGAGGATCAGCGGCATCAAGGTTTCGGCGACGAACCGGCCGCCGAAAATGCCGAAATGCCCGTGCTCGTCGGGACCGCTGCGGAAGGAATTGGGACGCGCCTGGTTCATCGGACACTCAACTCTTCTTGCCGCTCTGGCGAAGTCTCTCCGCTCCCTCTCCCCGCTCTTGCGGGGGCGAGACGAGCGGAGCTCGCTCTGAGAGGGTTGGGGTGAGGGGCTCTTTTCTTGAATTCGATGGGCGAGGCGCGTGTGGTGACTCCCCCTCACCCGGATCGCTGACGCGATCCGACCTCTCCCCGTAAACGGGGAGAGGTGAAGAAAGGTCGGTCGCGCGCGCGGCGCGGATGAAATCGCGGATCATGTCGACGTCCTTGACGCCAGGCGCGCGCTCGACGCCCGAGGACACATCGACGCCGCCGGCACGCGTGATGCGCACTGCGTCGGCAACATTGCCGACGTTGAGACCGCCGGACACCATGAACGGCAGCTTGAGGTCGAGGGCTTCAAGCACATGCCAGTCGAACACGGCGCCGAGACCGCCCGGCCGGGTGGCGCCTCTGGGCGGACGGGCGTCGAACAGGACGCGGTCGCAGACGGCGGCATAGGACGACAGCGACGCAAGGTCGGCCTTGCTCTCGACCGGAAGCGCCTTCATCACCTCGCGCCCGTAGCTGCGCTTGATTTCGGAAACACGGGTTGGCGTCTCATGTCCATGCAGTTGCAGGATGTCGGGCTGCAGCACCTCGACGATGGCCGCCAGCGTCGCGTCGTCGGCATTGACCGTCAGTGCGACCTTGACGGCGCGGCGCTTGACCCGCTGCCCGAGTTCGCGCGCGGCGTCCAGCGCAAGGTGACGCGGCGACGGGGAGAAGAACACGAAGCCCACCATGTCAGCGCCGGCGTCGAGCGCCGCATCGAGCGTCTCGCGCGTGGACAGGCCACAGATTTTGACAGCCAGCGACATGGGCATTTCGTTAAGCGGGAACACCTGATCTTGCGGGGCCGCTTCTACAACGTCGCGCCCTGCTTGTCTCGCCCGGAGGCCCCGTAAAGGGGCCCCGGCAGCGCCCGGCGCTGCGGCTCGCCGCGCATGGCAGCGGCTTGGCTGCGCAGTTCCACCAGCTGGGCGCGCGCGGCTCGTGCGTCAGCCTCGTGCTGGCGCGCCGCGCGCCGCCAGCGGCGCTGGCCGAACCAGGTGGCAAGGCCGCCTGCGACCACGCCAAATATCGCCACTGCGATGATCAGCACGAACAGCGGCAGCGAAACGGACACGGCCGGATTGGCCGAATTGAAGGGATCGAACGACACGGTGACGAAATGCCGGTTCGCGACCGCGAATACGACAAAGATCGAGTGCCAGCGGAATGACGATCAAGGCCGTGAAGAATTTCCGCATGAAAAGCGCTCGCATTGATCAAAAGCATCAGCGTGACGCAATACGCGCGTCCACGTTCATTCGGCCGCAGCTACCAAACGATTATGCGCCGGCCTCGGGATTGTCGCGGTTCAGCCGCTCGCGCATTTCCTTGCCGGTCTTGAAGAACGGCACGCTCTTCTGGTCGACCGGGACATGGGCGCCGGTGCGCGGATTGCGGCCCGAACGCGCCGGACGATGCTTGACCGAGAAGGCGCCGAATCCGCGCAGCTCGACGCGGTCGCCACGCGCCAGCGCAGCCACGATCTCATCGAGAATCGCGTTCACGATGTTCTCCACGTCCCGCTGGTAGAGGTGCGGGTTGTGCTCGGCGATGCGCTGAACGAGTTCGGACTTGATCATCGGGGGTAAGGCCTGCCGCGTCTGTCAGCCATTTCCGTGAAAATGCCTTGAACTGTCAAGACGCTAAATGAGGTAAGCCCGGCCGGAAAGTGCGTGACAAGGCGTCCGAAAGCGGCCTTGCCACCATTACCCGCACTGCGGGAAATGCCCTCAGTTGGTACCCGCGGGGTGCCAGAGCGCCAGCATGCCGTCGAGGGACAGGCGGTCGACCGCCTGCGCCACCCCGGCCTGCTCGATCTGATGCGCGATGGTGCCCAAGCCCAGCGCTTCGAGCGTGACGGAGGCCGCCGTGCGCAGGAACGTCAGGTCGCCGAACCGGGGCGCGAGCTTATAGTCGCGCACCGGCAGGTCCTTCTTGACGCCCTTCTCCGTTTCCAGCCAGGCAATCGCCGCCTTCTCGTCGCCGAGCTGGTCGATCAGCTTCAGCTCGACCGCTTGCCGGCCGGTGAAGACGCGCCCGTCGGAGACCTTGGCCAGCTGCGCGTCGTCCATGCCGCGCCGGTCCTTCACCAGTCCCTTGAACCAGGCATAGGAATCCTTCACGAGCGCGTCGAGCGCGTCGCGCGCCTCGGGGCTGGTGGGCTCGAAACCGTTGGGTGCGGCCTTCAGGGGCGAGGATTTCACTTCCTCGACCTTGACGCCGACGGTCTTCAAAAGGTCGGTGAAGTTCGGAAACTGGAAGAGAACGCCGATCGAGCCGACCAGCGAGCTCTGCTGCGCCACGATGTGGTCGGCTGCGATCGCGGTGATGTAGCCGCCGGAGGCCGCCAGGCCCTCGACCACCACGACCAGCGGCTTCTTCGCTTTCAGCCGGACCAGCGAGTCGTAAAGCTGCTCGGAGCCCGCGGTGGTGCCGCCCGGCGAATTGATGTGCACGATCACGGCCGCGGCCTTCGACTTCTCCAGCCGCTCCAGCGCCTCGACCCGTTCCTGGTCGCTGCGGATCAGGCCCTCGATGTTGACGCGCGCGATCGAGCCCGTGGTGGCGAATGCGCTGCGCCCGCCGGGCGAGGCCAGCGTGCCGATCACGGCGATCGCCGCGATGGCGATGATCACGGAAGCCACCCGCCAGAACGTCAGCTTGCGGCGAATCCTGCGGCGATCGACGATCACGTCCGAATCGAGCGACATCGAAATTCTCCTGAAAGCAAAGCCTGCGTGCTTTGCATGTATAGCGCAAATATCGGGTTATCCAGTTAGATCAATTGCCGCGCAATATGAAGAAAACAAGGCTCCGGAAGCCTCCACCTTCGTCATGGCCGGGCTTGTCCCGGCCATCCACGCCTTTGGAAACGAAGGCAAGACGTGGATGCCCGCGACAAGCGCGGGCATGACGACTGAGAAAATTGACGGAGCAACAAAAAGGCCCCGGTCGTGACCGGGGCCTGATCTCCAAGCGCGTGGCTTACTTGTCTTTGTCGCCGCGGTTCTTCAGCGCGGTGCCGAGGATGTCGCCCAGGGTCGCGCCCGAATCGGAGGAGCCGTATTGCGCGATGGCTTCCTTCTCTTCGGCCACTTCCAGCGCCTTGATCGAGACCTGCACCTTGCGGGCCTTCTTGTCGAACTGGATCACGCGGGCATCGACCTTCTCGCCGACGGCGAAGCGTTCGGCGCGCTGGTCGTTGCGGTCGCGGGCAAGCTCGGAGCGCTTGATGAAGGTCGTGAAGTCGGTGCCGACGATCTTCACCTCGATGCCGGCTTCCTTCACTTCCAGCACTTCGCAGGTCACGACCGCGCCCTTCTTGACGTCGCCCGGCTCGGCGAAGGGGTCGCCTTCGAGCTGCTTGACGCCGAGCGAAATGCGCTCCTTCTCGACATCGACATCGAGGACAATGGCCTTGACCATGTCGCCCTTCTTGTAATTGTCGATCACCTGCTCGCCCGGCTGCTTCCAGTCGAGGTCGGACAGATGCACCATGCCGTCGACGTCGCCCTCGAGGCCGAGGAACAGACCGAACTCGGTCTTGTTCTTGACTTCGCCTTCCACAGTCGAACCCACCGGGAACTTCTCGACGAAGACCTCCCAGGGATTGCGCATGGTCTGCTTGAGGCCGAGCGAGATGCGGCGCTTGACCGAATCGACTTCCAGCACCTGCACCTCGACTTCCTGCGAGGTCGAGACGATCTTGCCAGGGTGCATGTTCTTCTTGGTCCACGACATCTCGGAGACGTGGATCAGGCCTTCGATGCCGGGCTCGAGCTCGACGAACGCGCCGTAGTCGGTGATGTTGGTGACGCGGCCGTGGAAGCGGGCGTTGAGCGGATACTTCGCCTCGATGCCCTGCCACGGATCGTCCAGCAGCTGCTTCATGCCGAGCGAGATGCGGTGCGTCTCGTGGTTGATCTTGATGATCTTGACCTTCACGGTCTGGCCGATCGTCAACACCTCGGTCGGGTGGTTGACGCGCCGCCAGGCGATGTCGGTGACGTGCAGCAGGCCGTCGATGCCGCCGAGGTCGACGAACGCACCGTAATCGGTGATGTTCTTGACCACGCCGTCGATCACCTGACCCTCTTCGAGGTTCTGCACCAGCTCCTGGCGCTGCTCGGCGCGGGTCTCTTCCAGCACCGTGCGGCGCGACACCACGATGTTGCCGCGGCGGCGATCCATCTTGAGGATCTGGAACGGCTGCGAGTTGTTCATCAGCGGCGCGACGTCGCGGATCGGACGAATGTCCACCTGCGAGCGCGGCAGGAAGGCCACGGCGCCGTCGAGATCGACGGTGAAGCCGCCCTTGACCTGGTTGAAGATGACGCCGTTGACCTTTTCGTTGTTCTGGAACGCCTTCTCCAGCTTGCCCCAGCTCTCCTCGCGGCGCGCCTTGTCGCGCGACAGCACGGCTTCGCCGAGTGCATTCTCGATGCG
Source organism: uncultured Alphaproteobacteria bacterium (assembly GCA_963795365.1). Classification (GTDB taxonomy): domain Bacteria; phylum Pseudomonadota; class Alphaproteobacteria; order Rhizobiales; family Xanthobacteraceae; genus Bradyrhizobium. The sequence continues at coordinate 57,146 of CAWCHW010000029.1, read as the reverse complement.
GTCGAGGAACACCTCGACCTCGTCGCCGACCTTGAGCTCGCTTTCACGTCCGGGGCCGGAAAACTCGCGCAGCGCGACGCGGCCCTCGGTCTTCAGGCCGACGTCGATGACGGCCATGTCCTTTTCAATCGCAACCACCTTGCCCTTGATGACGGAGCTTTCCTGAAGGTTTCCGCCGGCGAAGGATTCGTCCAGCATGGCGGCGAAATCGTCGCGGCTGGGGTTGTAGGAATTTGCAGAAGCAGTCGAAGCCATTTGTTCTCCAAGGGCGAAATCTTGCCAGCGTTCGGGTTGAGGGCGTATCGCGCGTGAAGGGCCGGGGCTCGCAAAACCCGCGGCGACCGCTCATTGCACGGGGATGCAAAAGCGGGCCGGCAGATGCCTGCACGATCGATACGTTGATTTGGTCCGGGAACGGATGAGCTCGAAAATTCTGTTCGAACTATCGACTCTCGAGGGCGGGAGCGGGCTTTTCCTCCGATGACGCCGGCGGCTCAAATCCGCTGACGGCCCGCTCGAACGGCCTCGACGATGTCGATGGCGGCCCGGACGCCGCCTTCTATATCCAGATTGGAATTATCTAGCAAGTAAGCATCGGAGGCCGGTTTTAAAGGCGCAACGGGCCGATTCTGGTCCCTTTCGTCGCGTGCGATGATATCCGCCAGCACCGCGGCCTCGTCGGCGTCCTCGCCGCGCCCGCGCGCCTCCAGGGTCCGGCGCCGGGCGCGGACTTTGGCGTCGGCGACCACGAAGATTTTCACGTCGGCATGGGGGCAGATCACGGTGCCGATATCGCGGCCGTCGAGCACGGCGCCGGGCGGATCGGCCGCAAACTGGCGCTGGAAATTGATCAGGGCTTCCCGCACCCGGGGAATTGCGGAGACCACGGAAGCGGCCTCGCCGACCTTCTGGGTCTTCAGGACCGGATTGCCGAACTTTTCCGGGTCAAGCTCCATGGCGGCGGCGACGGCGGCGGCTTCGTCGCGGAGATCGGCGCCGGCGCTGATCAGCGCATAGGCGACAGCGCGATAGATCACGCCGGTGTCGAGATGGCGATAACCGTAATGATGGGCGAGGCGCTTGCCGAGCGTGCCCTTGCCGGAGGCGGCGGGTCCGTCGATGGCGATGATCATGAAAACTCCGCGCCGAGCGCGCGCATCATCGGAATGAAGTCCGGGAAGCTGGTGGCGATGAAGGCGGTGTCGTCGACCTTGACCGGCTTGTCGGAGGCAAGCCCCATCACCAGCGCCGACATCGCGATGCGATGGTCCATGTGGGTCGCGACCAAACCGCCGCCGGGCACATGGCCCTTGCCCTCGACGATCAAATCGTCGCCGGACATCTCGACCTTGACGCCGTTGACGCGCAGCATGTCGGCGGTCGCTGCCAGGCGATCGGACTCCTTGACGCGCAATTCGTGCAGACCGCGCATTCTGGTGGTGCCCTCGGCGTAAGAGGCCGCGACCGCCAGCACCAGATATTCATCGATCATCGACGGCGCGCGCTCGGAGGGCACCTCGACGCCCCGCAGTTTCGAGGCCCGCACGCGCAATTGCGCCATCGGCTCGCCGGCATCGCCCCGCGCCTGGCTTTCCTCGATCGAGGCGCCCATCTCCCGCAGCGTCATGATCAGGCCGGTGCGCAGCGGATTGGTCATCACATCGGACAGCGAGATATCGGAGCCTTCGACGATCAGTGCAGCCACGATCGGAAACGCCGCCGAGGAGGGATCGGCGGGCACGACGACCTCGGCGCCATGCAGCTCCGGTTCGCCCGCAAGCGTGATCCTGCGGCCGTGCGCGCCCTCCTTCACCGAACTGATCTCGGCGCCAAAATGGCTGAGCATCAGCTCGGTATGATCGCGGCTCGCCTCCTGCTCGATCACGGTGGTCGTGCCCGGCGCCGAGAGCCCGGCGAGCAGCACCGCGGACTTGATCTGCGCCGAGGCGACCGGCGTCTTGTAGGTGATCGGAACGGGATAACGGGCGCCGCTCAGGGTCAGCGGCAGCCGGCCGCCTTCCTTGATGTCGCCGGCCCGCGCCCCCATCAGTTCCAGGGGATCGAGAATGCGCCGCATCGGCCGGCTGCGCAGCGAGGCGTCGCCGTCGAACACCGCCGTGATCGGGCAGCCCGCGACCGCGCCCATGACCAGCCGGCAGCCGGTGCCGGAATTGCCGAAATCGAGCGGATTTTGCGGCTGGGCAAAGCCGCCGACCCCGACGCCATTGACCTTCCACGCGAAATCGCCAGTCCGTTCGACCTTTGCACCCAGTGCCCGCATCGATTTGGCGGTGTTGAGCACGTCCTCGCCTTCGAGCAGGCCGGAAATCCGGGTTTCGCCGACCGAGAGCGCGCCCAGGATCAGCGCACGGTGCGAGATCGACTTGTCGCCGGGCACGCGCACTCTTCCGGTCAGTGGACCGCTGGAACGGGCCTCGAGCGGGGTCGGCTGGGCGGAATGGGTCAAGATTGTGTCCTCCGGCCGGGCAGGTAGCACGGGCACCACGTGGCGTCACGGCCCTGTATTTCATGCACAAAGCGCTATTGACAGCGGCCGCTCAACTAGCCAAGTGAAGCACCGCTTTTCAGACATTCCCAGGATTCCGCACGTGGCCAAATCCGATCTCGGAACCAAACGCATTTGCCCGACCACGGGCAAGAAATTTTACGACTTGAACAAGAATCCGGTGATCTCGCCCTATACCGGCGAGGTCGTGCCGATCGCGCCCGTCGCGCCGCCGCGGCCGGTGCGTGGCGCCGCCGCCGCGGCCGCCCCGATTGTGCCCGCCGAAGCGCCGGAGCCCGCCGAGGCCGAAGAGTTGGTCCCGCTCGAGGAGGCTGATGCCGAGGAGAACACCGGGAAGGTCAAGGCCGTCGTCCCCGAGTCGGAGGACGATATCGAGGTCGACGAGACCATCGAGGACGATGACGACGACGATTCCACCTTCATCGCCGACGAGGAAGAGGGCGATGAGGACGTCACCGACATCATCGGCGATGTCGGCGGCGACGATGAGACTTGAGATAGACCTCGATCTGTGGTGAAGGGTTTTCGGTGCGTCGCCCAAGGCGCGCCGGTAGCATGGTCGAGAAGATCATGCGCAAGGCATAAGGGGCCATAGCTCAGCTGGGAGAGCGCTTGCATGGCATGCAAGAGGTCGGCGGTTCGATCCCGCCTGGCTCCACCACGCTTCGCCCTTCGGGCTTCGCGTGGCGCAGCCACGGGAAGCTCGAAGGACGGAGCGTGGTGCCCGGCGAAGCCCGCAGGGCGAAGACGGGCTGAGGCAGGCGATGTGGTACGTCTACATCATCCGCAGCGAGAGCTTTCCCGAACAGGAATACATTGGCGCAACCGAAGATTTGAAGCGGCGCCTACCTGAGCATAACGCCGGGAGATCGGCCCACACCGCAAAGTTCAAGCCTTGGAAGCTGGTTTGGTACTGCGCCTTTCCAGACAAATACAAAGCATTGGCGTTCGAGAAATATCTGAAGTCTCACTCCGGCCGCGCATTCACGAAAAAACGCCTCTGACCAAGCCTACTCCCCCACCGCCGCATTGAGCCGATCGCGCAGCGCGACGATCTCGTCCCTCGCCGCCGACAATTCCGCGATCGAGCACGAGGATGCATCGAGGATCGACAGCGGCACCGCGCGCGCCTTGTCTTTCAGGGCCTGACCCTGTGCCGTGAGCGCGATCAGCACTTGCCTCTCATCGTCCTTGCTGCGGCTGCGCTTGAGGAGGCCCGCCGCCTCCAGCCGCTTCAGAAGTGGCGTGAGCGTGCCCGAATCCAGGAACAGCCGCTCGCCGATGTCCTTGACCGGCACGCCGTCGCGTTCCCACAGCACCAGCATGACCAGGTATTGCGGATAGGTCAGGCCGAGCCGGTCGAGCAACGGCTTGTAGACACGGTTGAAGGCGTGCGCGGCGGAATAGACCGCAAAGCAGATCTGGTTGTCGAGCCGGAGCAATTGATCGCCGCTGAGCGATTTTCGGGCCATTTGCGTCATCCTCGTCACGATTCCCGGCCATTCTGGGCCGAGGCGGGCCGATATTCAATTGCGAGCAATTAAATGTGAGGCCATACTTTCTATATTGTGCACAATCTAATTGTTTGCAATATAGATATCACTGAACAGACCACCGAAACCGAGGAGACATCTCATGTCCGTGAAAGTGCTCTACAAGACCCAGGCCAAGGCCACCGGCGGCCGCGACGGCACCGCCGCGACGCTGGACGGCGCGCTGAACGTGAAGCTTGCGACTCCAAAGGAGCTTGGTGGTGGCGGCGGCGCCGGCAACAATCCCGAGCAGCTGTTCGCCGCCGGCTATGCGGCCTGTTTCATCGGCGCGATGAAGGCGGTCGCCGCCCAAGGCGGTCCCAAGGTGCCCGCGGATGCTTCCGTGACATCCACTGTCGGCATCGGCCCGCGCTCGGAAGGCGGCTTCGGCCTCGACATCGCGCTTGAGGTCTCCCTGCCCGGCCTCCCGCACGCGGACGCCGAAGCGCTGGTGGCGAAGGCGCATCAGGTGTGCCCCTACTCCAATGCGACGCGCGGCAATGTCGACGTGCGCCTGACCGTCGTTTAATTCGCGAGGACGCAGAACGGCCCACCAGATCCGGTGGGCTCGTTCGCGCAAAAAGCATTTGATGCTGTCTGCGAAGGCCGTTAGCTCTCAAGTCCCTCCTGTTGGACTGAGCAAGGGCCTTCGATGAACCTTCCGATATCTCCCGCCGCGATGACGGGCCTGCGCGTGATCGATCTCACGCGCGTGCTCGGCGGCCCCTATTGCACGCAAATCCTCGCCGACCACGGCGCCGACGTGATCAAGGTCGAGCCGCCGGCCGGCGACGAGACGCGCGACTGGGGTCCGCCCTTCCACGAGGACGACGCGGCCTATTTCATCGGCATCAACCGCAACAAGCGCGGAATCGGCCTCGACCTCGCCTCCGAGGGCGGACGCGCGGTGCTGCTGAAGCTGCTCGAAGGCGCCGACGTGCTGATCGAGAATTTCAAGCCGGGCACGCTCGACAAATGGGGCATCGGCAACGAGGTGCTGCGCGAAAAATTTCCGCGGCTGGTGCATTGCCGGATTTCCGGCTTCGGCGCCGATGGTCCGCGCGGCGGCAATCCCGGTTATGACGCGATCATCCAGGCCATGACCGGCATGATCGCCGCCACCGGCTCCAAAGAAAGCGGCGCGATGCGGATCGGCGTGCCCGTGGTCGATATCAGCACCGGTCTCTACGCCACGATCGGCATCCTGATGGCGCTCGCCGAGCGGCAGAAGTCGGGGCTCGGGCAATTCCTGGAGACGACGCTGTACGAATGCGGGCTCGCCGTCATGCATCCGCACGCTGCGAATTACTTCATGCACGGCAAGCCGCCGTCGCTGACCGGCAACGAGCATCCGAACCTGGTGCCCTACGCGATCTTTCCGACCAAAACTGACGACATCTTCATCGCCGCCGGCAATGACGGCACCTTCCGCAAGCTCGCGAAAGAAATCGGCAAGCCCGAACTCGGCACCGATCCGCGCTTTGCCCGCAACAAGGATCGCATCGCCAACCGCGAGGCCCTGCACAGAGAACTCGCCGCCGTCTTCTCACAGCACGAGGCCGAGCCGCTCTGCAATCGTCTGCTTGCCGCAGGCCTGCCCGTTGGTCCGGTGCAAAAGATCGATCAGGCGCTGACCAACGATCACACCATCCACCGCGGCGATGTAATCGCCAAGGACTGGTACAAGGGCGTCGCCTCGCCGATCCGCATGCAACGCAGCAAGCCGAGCCTGCGCAGCACGCCGCCGAAGTTCAGCCAGCACACCAGGGAGGTGCTCGGCGAGTTCGGATACTCCGGCGGTGAGATCGACGCGCTGATCGCAAGCGGCGCGGTCTGCGGCTCCGAACGCAAACGCTGACGCGGCACAAGCGTGACGATGGTTTAAACTCCGCCTCTCGATTGGGGCTTCCTTGGGCCGCGCTTCCCCCGTAGCATCGGCGCTGCTACGGTCATGCGTCCGTCATCCGGCGCTGCTACGCGCCAAAAAGAAATGACGGTCCAACGGGAGGGATTTGATGACGTTTCGACACTTCGGCGCCGCCGCCGCAACCGCGTTCACGTTGGCGTTCGCCACTTCACCCGCATTTGCGGTGACGGAAATCCAGTGGTGGCACGCGATGACCGGCGGCAACAACGACGCCATCGTCAAGCTGGCCAACGATTTCAACGCCTCGCAGAGCGACTACAAAGTCGTCCCGACCTATAAAGGCGGTTACGCCGACACCATGAACGCCGGCATCGCCGCGTTCCGCGCCGGCAACGCGCCGCATATCATGCAGGTGTTCGAGGTCGGCACCGCGACCATGATGGCGGCAACCGGCGCGGTCAAACCGGTCTACAAGCTGATGGCAGGAGACCGGCGAGAAGTTCGATCCCAAGGCCTATCTGCCCGCCATCACCGGTTACTACTCGACGTCGAAGGGCGAGATGCTCTCTTTCCCCTTCAATTCCTCATCGACCGTGATGTGGGTCAATCTCGACGCGCTGAAGAAAGCCAACATCGCCGAGATCCCGAAGACCTGGCCGGAAGTGTTCGAGGACGCCAAGAAGCTCAAGGCCGCCGGCTACGACAAGTGCGGCTTCTCCAACGCCTGGGCGACCTGGGTCAATCTCGAGCAGCTGTCGGCCTGGCACAATGTGCCGCTGTCGACCAAGGCCAACGGCCTCGACGGGTTCGACACGGTGCTGGAGTTCAACGGCCCGCTCCAGGTCAAGCATCTGCAGACACTGATCGAGCTGCAGAAGGACAAGACCTACGATTATTCCGGCCGCACCAACACCGGCGAGGGCCGCTTCACCTCGGGCGAGTGCCCGCTGTTCCTGACCTCGTCCGCCTTCTTCGGCAATGTGAAGTCGCAGGCCAAGTTCAACTGGACCAATGCGCCGATGCCCTATTATCCCGACGTGAAGGGCGCGCCGCAAAATTCGATCATCGGCGGCGCGTCGCTCTGGGTGATGGGCGGCAAGACGGCCGAGGAATACAAGGGTGTCGCCAAACTCCTGACCTTCCTGTCGGATACCGAGCGCCAGGTCTGGCTCCACAAGACCACGGGCTATCTGCCGATTACCAAAGCCGCGTACGCGAAGGCAAAGGAAGAGGGCTTCTACAAGGACCAGCCCTATCTGGAGACGCCGCTGATAGAGCTGACCAACAAGGAGCCGACCGAAAATTCGCGCGGGCTCCGGCTCGGCAACATGGTGCAGCTGCGGGATGTCTGGTCGGAAGAGATCGAGCAGGCGCTGGCCGGCAAGAAGACCGCCAAGGAGGCGCTCGATGCCGCGGTCGAGCGGGGCAATACGATGCTGCGGCAGTTTGAAAAAACCGCCGTACACTGACATGATGCGCTGAACCAACGTCAGGCCGCATGGGGCGGCCTGACGCTTCCCCGCGTCCGGCGCCTCATGCAGAAGCAATCGGTTTTCCAATCCAGGCTGTTGCCCTACGCGTTGGTCGCGCCGCAGCTTGCGGTCGTCCTGATTTTTTTCTACTGGCCCGCCGCGCAGGCCGTCATCCAGTCGTTCCTGCTGCAGGATGCGTTCGGCCTTTCAACCACCTTTATCTGGTTCGAGAATTACCGGGATCTCCTGAGCCAGCCCGATTATTTCGCAGCGATCGTCCGCACCTTCGCGTTCTCTTTCGCGATCGCGGTTTCCTCCCTCTCGCTCGCTCTGCTGCTCGCCGTGATGGCCGACAGGCCGATGCGCGGCGGCACGATCTACCGCACGCTGCTGATCTGGCCCTACGCGATCGCACCGCCCGTGGTCGGCGTGCTCTGGGTCTTCATGCTGCATCCCTCGCTCGGCATTCTCGCGCGCGGGCTGCGCAACGCAGGCGTCGACTGGAACCCCCTGCTCAATGGCGATCAGGCAGCGACGTTGATCATTCTCGCCGCGGCATGGAAGCAGATCTCCTACAATTTCCTGTTCTTCCTCGCCGGCCTGCAATCGATTCCGCGAAGCGTGATCGAGGCCGCGGCCATCGATGGCGCGCGGCCGATGCGGCGGTTCTGGACCATCATCTTTCCGCTGTTGTCGCCGACCATCTTCTTCCTGCTGGTCGTCAACATCGTCTACGCCTTCTTCGACACGTTCGGCATCATCGACACCATGACCCGCGGCGGTCCCGCCAAGGCGACTGAAACCCTGGTCTACAAGGTCTATTCGGACGGCCTGCTCGGCGGCAATCTCGGCAGCTCGGCGGCACAGTCGGTGATCCTGATGGCTATCGTCATCGCATTGACGGCGGTTCAGTTCCGCTTCGTCGAACGCAAGGTGACGTACTGATGGTCGAGCACGAGGGCATCCAGCGCTATATCGCGCACGCCATCCTCTGGATCGGGATCGCGATCGTCGCCTTTCCCGTCTATCTCGCTTTCGTGGCCTCGACCCAGGACAACGCCGTGATCGCCAACGGCCAGATGTCGCTGCTGCCGGGCGGGCATTTCCTGGAAACCTACTATCAGACCATCTTCGTCGGCACGAGCGGCTCGACCCGCGAACCGGTCGGCACGATGATGTTCAATTCGCTGGTCATGTCGCTCATGATCGCCATCGGCAAGATCGCGATCTCGATCATCTCGGCCTACGCCGTCGTCTATTTCCGCTTTCCGTTCCGGATGACGATCTTCTGGCTGATCTTCATCACGCTGATGCTGCCGGTCGAGGTCCGAATCTATCCGACCTACAAGATCGTTGCCGACCTGCATCTGCTCGACAGCTACGCCGGCCTGTCGCTGCCGCTGATCGCGTCAGCGACCGCGACGCTGCTGTTCCGGCAATTCTTCATGACCGTGCCGGATGAACTGCTGGAAGCCTCGCGGATCGACGGCGCCGGGCCCTTTCGCTTCTTCTGGGATACGCTGTTGCCGCTGTCGCGCACCAACATGGCCGCGCTGTTCGTGATCCTGTTCATCCTCGGCTGGAATCAATATTTGTGGCCGCTGTTGATCACCACGCGCGACGACATGCAGACCATCCAGATCGGCATCCGCAAGATGATCACCACCACCGACGCGCTGACGGAATGGCCGATCGTGATGGCGACCGCGGTGCTGGCGATGTTGCCGCCGGTCTTTGTGGTCGTGGTGATGCAAAAACTGTTCGTGCGCGGACTCGTGGAGACGGAAAAGTAAAGCCATGGCCAACGTCACGCTGCGCAACGTCAAGAAAGCCTATCCGAACGGCTTCGAGGCCATCAAGGGCATCGACTTCGACGTCGGCGACGGCCAGTTCTGCGTGCTGGTCGGCCCGTCCGGCTGCGGCAAGTCGACGCTGCTCCGGATGGTCGCTGGCCTCGAGACCATCACCTCGGGCGAGATCGATATCGGCGGCCGCGTCGTCAACCGGATCGAGCCGGCCGATCGCGACATCGCGATGGTGTTCCAGAACTACGCGCTCTACCCGCATATGAGCGTCTACAACAACATGGCCTATGGCCTGCGCAACCGCGGCATGGCCAAGCCGGAAATCGACACACGCGTGCAGGAAGCCGCGCGCATTCTCGAGCTGACCTCGATGCTCGAGCGCAAGCCGCGGCAACTGTCCGGCGGCCAGCGCCAGCGCGTGGCGATGGGCCGCGCCATCGTGCGGCAGCCCAAGGTGTTCCTGTTCGACGAGCCGCTGTCGAATCTCGACGCCAAGCTGCGCATCGCCATGCGCGTCGAAATCCGCAAATTGCAGCGCCGGCTCAACACCACGTCGATCTATGTCACCCACGACCAGCTCGAAGCGATGACGCTTGCCGATATTCTCGTCGTGATGAATGGCGGCCAGGTCGAGCAGATCGGCAATCCGCTCGATATCTACAAGAAGCCCGCCACGACTTTTGTCGCGACCTTCATTGGCGCGCCGCCGATGAACCTGATGCCTGCGCGCTCTGCCAGCCCAAATATTCCAGGCGGCCCCGATGGCGTGATCGGCATCCGGCCTGAGGATCTCGAAATCGCCAACGACGGAACGCCCGAAGGCGCCCTGCCCTTCGAGCTGACGGTGGCCGCGGTCGAACATGTCGGCGCAGAGACATACATCTACGGCATGCGCCCGCAGCAGGGCGATGTGGACACGATCAGCGCAAAGCCCGGCGAGGCGCCGCCTGGAGAGATGCTGGTTCGCGTTCCCGGCCAGGACGCGCCCGCGATCGGTACAAAAATCAGGGTGCTGGCGCCCCGCGAAAGGCTGCATTTGTTCGTCGAGGGCGGTCGCAAACGGCTTGAAATGTAGCTTGCTTCGGGCTCTTCCAGCGGGTTCCCGGGGTGCTTGAACACCACGGGGCTTGTGCCCATATTGTTGTGCAAGGGGTGCCGCAAGGGCCCTGAAACGTCAAAGTCGCTTCGAGAGGGCTTTGTAAACTATGTCTCGTGTTCCTTCGCTCTCAAGTCCGTTCCTGCTGGGATTCGACGAAATCGAGCGCGTGCTCGATCGCGTCGTCAAAGGCGCCGACGGTTACCCTCCCTACAATATCGAGAGGTGTGAACGGTCGAACGGCCAACCCGAGCGGCTGCGCATCACGCTGGCGGTGGCGGGATTTACCCGTGACCAACTCGATGTAACCATTGAGGAAAACCAGCTCGTGATCCGGGGCCGGCAGCAAGACGACAAGACCCGGCAATACATCCATCGCGGCATCGCCGCGCGCCACTTCCAGCGCACCTTCGTGCTGGCGGAGGGGATGCACGTGCTGGGTGCGGATCTGAAGAACGGGCTGTTGTCGATCGATCTGGCCCGGCCCGAGCCGGAGAAGATCGTTAAGACAATCGCTATCAATGAACACGAATAATGGATGGAACGAGTAGCGGACTCGACCGCTTAGAACTGTAGAGGAGTCGAGACCATGACTGTAGGTAACGTTGCGTCAGAACCGCGCGTCTCACCCGAGGCGCTGGCAACCCTGGGCGAAGGTCACATCGCCTATGTGAAGCAGATCCGTTCCGAGGACGTACCCGGCCTGTTTCCGCAGGCGCCGAGCCTCGCGCCCGGATTGAAGCTGTTCGCGCTTCATGCTGCCGATGGCACACCGATCATGCTGACCGACAGCCGCGAGGCTGCGATCGCCAACGCCTGGAGCAATGAGCTGCAGGCCGTGAGCGTACACTGAGGCGTTTCGCCTCGCGCTGACGTCACGCATTCAACGCGTCGCCGCGCGCGACGCAGAGAGTTTTGCAATACGCGGGCGTCCGGACCAGCCGGACCGGCCCGCGTATTTTTTTGCGACAAGAAAAGTTGGATTACGCCGCGCTCGCCGGCGGCAGCGCCAGCACCGAATAGATCGCCTGCGCATCGCGCGAGGCGCGCAGCTTCTTGGCGACGTCCTGGTCGCGCAACAGCCGCGCGATCCGCGCCAGCGCCTTGAGGTGATCGGCGCCGGCGCCTTCGGGCGCAAGCAGCAGGAACACGAGGTCGACGGGCTGGCCGTCCATCGCCTCGAAATCAATCGGACGCTCCAGTCGCGCGAACAGGCCGAACAGCTTTTCCAGCTTCGGCAGCTTGCCGTGGGGGATTGCGACGCCGTAGCCGACGGCGGTGGTGCCGAGCTTCTCGCGTTGCAGCAGGACTTCGAACACCGCGCGCTCGTTCTGCCCGGTGAGATCGGCGGCCTTCGCCGACAGCTCCTGCAACGCCTGCTTCTTGCTGTTGACTTTCAGCGCTGGAAGGATCGCCTCGGGCGCGACCAGATCAGTAATCGTCATAATGCGTTCCGAGGTGATTGAACCGGCTGGGTGCGAAATAGGCCTTGGCGGCCGGCCGTCAAGAAGGATGATGGGGTGGGAGGCGGGCTATGCCCGGGTCCTGATTTGGTGGGCTTCTACTCCAAGAGAACGGCCCTGCCAACACCCGTGAAGACCTTCCTGCGCCTATCCCGGGCGCCGTGAGCGCGGTCCCAGGGGCGTCAAAAGTGGCCAAGAACCGGCGCCGGTCAGGGCTTCACCGTGGGAGGGTCGACCCAGCCGATATTGCCGTCGGAACGGCGGTAGATGATGTTCACCCGCCCGCTCGATCCATGCTGGAATACCAGGCAGGCGGCGCCGGTGAAATCGAGCTCCATCACCGCTTCCGACACCGACAGCCGCTTCAGCGCGGTGGTCGCCTCCGCGATGATGACGGGATTGTAGCCCTCGACCGCCTCTTCGCTCTCGGCCGGCGCCTCGATCACATAGCTCGGCGCATCCAGCGGCGCGATCATCTCGGCCATGGCCGCGGAGGCGACATGCGCCTTGCGCGCGGAGCGGTCCTTGAGCCGGCTCTTGTAGCGTCGCAGCCGCTTCTCGATCATCAACAGCGCCGCATCGGCGCTCGCATAGGCGTCGGCCGCGTTCGATTCGGCTTCCAGCGTCACGCCGGAATCCAGATGCAGCGCGCAATCGGTCTTGAAGCCGTAGCCGTCCTTGGACAGCGTGATGTGGCCGGAATAATTGCCGTCGAAATATTTGCGCAGAACCTCATCAGTGCGATCGCTGACGCGGTCACGCAGCGCTTCACCGACGCTGATGCTTTTTCCCGAGATCCTGAGAGTCATGGCGTGCCTCGACTGAACAACTGGTGGAGCGGATTTGACATTCGCTACCCCGCTAGCCGCGCATTCGTGAAGCGAACGTCAAATCCAAAGCTCCACCAGATTAGATTCTGCGAGTGGTCATTTCATTCCAACATTCGCAAACGTGATCACGCCAGGAGAAGGCGAATGTTGGAATGGGACCACTCGGACAATCGACAGTAGTCCGATTTGGGGCTGGCGCAACAATTGCGTTGACGCAGTCAGGTCGGCAGCAGGAGTGAGCTTTGCTTGTCACGGCGGCGCTGCACCGAGGAGGGAATACGCATCGCTTCGCGGTATTTCGCGACCGTGCGGCGGGCAATATCAATGCCGGATGCGCGCAATCGTTCCACGATGGTGTCGTCGGAGAGGATCGCGGCCGGCGCTTCGGCATCGATCAGCTGCTTGATGTGGTGACGCACCGCTTCCGCCGAATGAGCCTCGCCGCCGTCGGCGGAGGCAATCGAGGCGGTGAAGAAGTATTTCAGCTCGAACGTGCCGCGATTGGTCGCCATGTATTTGTTGGCGGTGACACGCGACACCGTGGATTCATGCATCTGGATCGCGTCGGCCACTGCCTTGAGATTGAGCGGCCGCAAATGCGCGACGCCATGCGTGAAGAAGCCGTCCTGCTGGCGCACGATCTCGGTCGCGACCTTGAGGATGGTGCGGGCGCGCTGGTCCAGCGCGCGCACCAGCCAGGTGGCGTTCTGCAGGCAATCCGTGAAGTAGGACTTGTCGCCGTCCTTCCGGATCGTCTTCGACAGTTCGGTGTAATAGGTCTGATTGACCAGCACGCGCGGCAACGTGTCGCTGTTGAGCTCGACATGCCAGCCACCGTCCGGCCCCGGCCGCACGTAGACATCCGGCAGCATGGCCTGCATCCGCGAGGCGCCGAACTTCAGTCCGGGCTTCGGATCGAGACGGCGGATTTCGCCGATCATGTCGACGATGTCCTCGTCGTCGACGCCGCACAGCTTGCGCAATGCGCCGACGTCGCGTTTGGCGAGCAGATCGAGATGTTCGACCAGCGCCTGCATCGCAGGATCGAAACGGTTGAGCTCGCGCAGCTGGATCGCGAGGCATTCGCTCAAATTGCGCGCGCAGATGCCGGGCGGGTCGAATTTCTGCAGCACCGCGAGCACGGCATCGACGTCGTGCTGCGTTGCGCCGAGCCGATCCGCGGCCTGGCCGAGATCGGCGGGCAGGTAGCCGGCTTCATCGACGAGGTCGATCAGGTATTGGCCGATCATGCGCTGGGCGGGTGCGGTGAAGGCGACCGCGAGTTGCTCGGCGAGATGATCGGCCAGCGTCATCTCGGCGGCGACAAAGGCTTCCAGGTTGTAGTCCTCATCCGATGAGGCGCCGCCGCCCCATTCGGTGTAGGTGGTGGGCACGGCGTCCTGTGCGGCGCGCGCCGCGGACTCTGCCGGCTCCTCGGTGAAGACGTTGTCGAGCCCGGTATCGAGCGTCTGCTCGATCTCGGCGCGGCTGCCGAGGTCGCGGGTCAACCACTCCTCCTGCACCGGCTCAAAACCTTCGGCCGAGCCATTCAGGGCATCGGCGGGGCCTGCAAACTCCTCGGAGTGCCCATCGGCCCCCTCCCCTGAATCGGAGTACTCGGCCCGCTCGGGAACCGCTTCGCCCGCCACCGGGGGCTCGGCATTGTCGCTTGCCCGGTCGAGCAGCGGATTCCGCTCCAGTTCTTCCTCGACAAAGGCCGACAAATCGAGATTCGACAGCTGCAGCAGCTTGATCGCCTGCATCAGCTGCGGCGTCATCACCAGCGACTGGGACTGGCGAAACTCTAATCTCTGCGTCAGCGCCATGGCGGCAAGAACGAATCCGTGAAAACTGGTCCGATTCTTGCTTATCTTAGTCCAATCGCCTTGTACACGCCTTGACGGATACGAAAAAAGCGCGACTGCTGCAGCGCACAAAGGTGGTTACCGGCCCGCCTTATAGCTAGAGCCGGAATTCCTCACCCAGATAAAGCCGGCGCACATCGGGATCGTTGACGATCTCGTCGGGGCTGCCCTCGGTCAGAATCTCACCGGCATAGACGATATAGGCACGATCGGTGAGGCCGAGCGTCTCGCGCACATTGTGGTCGGTAATGAGCACGCCGATGCCACGGTTGGTGAGATGGCGGACGAGATCCTGGATGTCGCCAACGGCGATCGGATCGATGCCGGCGAAGGGCTCGTCGAGCAGCATGTAGTTCGGCCGCGTCGCCAGTGCGCGTGCAATTTCGACACGGCGCCGCTCGCCGCCGGAGAGCGCAATTGACGGGGTTTTCCGCAAGCGCGTGATGTTGAACTCGTCGAGCAGCGAGTTGAGTTCGGCTTCGCGCTTTCGCTTGGAGGGCTCGACCACCTCGAGCACCGCGCGGATGTTCTGCTCCACGGTGAGGCCGCGGAAGATCGAGGCTTCCTGCGGCAGATAGCCGATGCCTAACCGCGCGCGCTGATACATCGGCAGCTTCGTGACGTCGTGGCCGTCGAGCTCGATCGCGCCGCGATCGGCCTTGATCAGCCCGGTGATCATGTAGAACACCGTGGTCTTGCCGGCGCCGTTCGGACCGAGCAGGCCGACCGCCTCGCCGCGGCGGACATAGATGCTGACCCCCCGCACGACCTGGCGCGAGCCGAAACTCTTTTCCACGCTATGCACAGCCAAATAGCCCGGCCGCCGCAACAGCTGGGGTGCGGCAGCGCTGCCCCTCGGCTTCGTCGGCTTGGTCTTCCGGCGAGGTTGCTGCTGACTTCGAGGCTGCTCGCGCGGCAGTTCCAGGGTCTGCGCCTGCGTCAGCTCGAGGCCGGTGACCGCGTCGCGCGCGATCGGCGGCGCGTCGCGCACCGGGCTGGTCAGCATGTTGCCGAAGGAATCGCCGAGCGCCGTGATATCCTCGCGCGAGCGCGCAAAGCCACGCCCGCTGCGCTTGGCGGGGCGTCGCCGGAACATGCCGAGTATATCTACCATCCCCGCTTTCGGGCCTTTCGAGACGTCCCGCACGCGCGGCTTGATTCGCGTGCTGAGCATGAAGCATGGGGCGCGCCTTGCCCAGCGGAACGCGCCAAGATGGTGCGGTAGATACAGGCTTGAGGCAGCGGCTTCAACCTCGCCTCATCCGGATGCCAGTCAAGTGATTGATACTATTTCGGTTTGCTGGAACCCGGCAGCAACGACGGCGGCCCCGCAGCGGGGCTGGCGGAGGCGCACTTTTCCCCGGACTGGATGAACATGCCCTGCACCTTGCCGTTATCGGAGTCGACCCGCGACACGCCGGTCGTCATGTCCACGGACAGCCGGTCGCCCTTCAGCACGTTCATGCACTGGGTCAGGACGACCCCGCCGGTCATGGTGATCAGGTTGGTCTTGGTGTCGAAGATGGCGTTGTCGCCCGTCACCACCTGGTCCTTCTGGGTCACCACCACATTGCCGCTCGCTTCCAGCCGCTTGATCGACGAGCTGCCGGTTGGACCCGGCGCAGCCTGCTGTATCGGCGCATTCTTCGCGCCTCTTGGCGGCCGAGCGCGGCCGCCTTGCCCTCATCCTTGGACTCGTAGAACACATCCAATGTCTTCGACGTCATGGTGGTGTCACCCTGCACCACCTTCACGTTGCCCATGAAGGTCGCTTGCTGCTTCTTGTCGCGGACCTCGAGCTTGGCGGCTTCGATCTGGATCGGCTGATCGCGATTTTGGGTAAAGCCCTGCATCGCGTTCGGCACGCCCGACATGGAGCTTTGCGCATAGGCGCAAACCGTCAGCCCCGACACGAGCAGGATCGCGCGGCAACCGAGCGTCCGACCAGTTACGTGAGAATGACGTCATCGCCGTCATTTCGAATTGGCGGATTTGTTGCCCGGCCGCTTCTTGGCCACCGGCTCGGGCGACGGCGTGGGCACTGGCTGCGAGCTGTCGTCATCGAGATGATCGATATGCATGACGACATTGCCTTCGAAAATGATCAGCGCGCCGCCGCCGGTGATATGCAGCCGATCCGACGACACCGTGCCGTTGGTCAGCTTGACGTCGACATGCTCGTCGGAATCGACGGTGTTCCTGACGAGATCGACGAAAGCCTGGGTGAGGCGCGCTTCATAGCCGGTCGTGGTTTGCAGGAAGATATCCTTGTGCAGTTCGAGAGTCTGCTGCTTGTTGTCGAACAAACCCGTGAGTGAGTCGAGGAACGTCGTCGAGCCATCCTGCATCAGCACCTTGGCCCTGAGCTTGTTCAGTTCGACGAGATCGGGATTGGTGACGTCCTGGACCGCGGTCTTGGCCCAGAGCTCGTAGGGCCGCTGGTCGGGCGTATAGCCGGACACATGCGGCGATTCCATCGTGATCTTGGTGCCGGAGATGACGAGGTTGCCCATGTCGATCGGCAACTTCGGCATCAGCATCCGGAACGGATTGAAGACCGAAATGCCGATCACACCGGCCATGGCGAAACACACGGCCCCGGGCACGGCGATGCGCAGGAACCGCACCATGCGGCTGTGGCGCGCCGCTGCGGCAAAGCGCGCGTCCAGGTTCGCTTCAATGGCGGGATTCTGGGCCGGGTTCACGGCTGCTCCGAAGCAGGATTGATGCGCTAGTCTAGCTGGACTTGGCGGAGAATCACGAGTGTGACCGAAACAGGGCGAATTGTCCCGTTACCGCGCGTTCACACAGGTGAACGCAGCCACGATCACGAATGCGCGAAAATGTCCTCGTTCTCCCAGCCGCCGAGATCGAGCTTGGCCCGCGTCGGCAGGAACTCGAAACAGGCCTTCGCAAGTTCGGTGCGGCCCTCGCGCGCCAGCATGGCATCGAGACGCTCGCGCAGCGCGTGCAAATGCAGGACGTCCGAGGCGGCATAGGCGAGCTGTGCCTCGCTCAATTGCTGCGCGCCCCAGTCGCTCGACTGCTGCTGCTTCGACAGGTCGATGTTGAGCACTTCGCGCACGAGGTCCTTCAGCCCGTGGCGGTCGGTGTAGGTGCGCGACAGGCGCGAGGCGATCTTGGTGCAGTACACCGGCTGCGGCATCACGCCGAAGGCGTGATAGAGCGCGGCGAGATCGAAGCGCGCGAAGTGAAAGATCTTCGTGATGGCGGGATTGCCGAGCAACGCTTTCAGATTCGGCGCGTTGGCGTGATCTTTCGGAATCTGCACCACATCCGCACTGCCGTCACCGTTCGACAATTGCACCACGCATAGCCGATCGCGATGCGGGTTGAGACCCATGGTCTCGGTGTCGATCGCAACCGAAGAGGTATAGCGCGAGAGATCGGGCAGGTCGCCGCGGTGCAGGCGTACGGTCATCGCTTCTTAAACCCTGTCGAATCGATTCGGACCAGCAATTATCGGCCAAATTCTGGGAATTGGTCGATCGGGTCAGGAGAGTTGGGGCGGTTTAACAGAACCCAGCCGTCCGCAGAAGAGCGAACCCGCCGTAACAAAAAATTGGCTGTCATGCCGGGCGGCTTGCGGATATCGCTTTGCGCCCCCCCCCCCGAAACTCCACGCCAGCTTGAAATCTGAAGAAGAAGCATGACCGAACAGACACTGGCGGCACCCGTCGCCGCGAAGCAGGAATTAGGGCGCGGCTTTTCGCCTTACCAATCCCGCCTGGTCGCGATTCTGGCCTTGATCCAGTTCACGATTATCCTCGACTTCGTCATCATGTCGCCGCTTGGCGCGATTCTGATGCCGGCGCTCGACATATCCGCAGGGCAGTTCGGCGTGGCTGTATCGGCCTATGCGTTTAGTGCCGGAATTTCGGGGATTCTGGCCGCGGGCTTTGCCGATCGTTTCGACCGCAAACGTCTGCTGCTGTTTTTCTATGTCGGCTTCGCAACTGGAACGGCGCTGTGTGCGCTGGCCCCGAACTACCATCTGCTGCTGCTTGGCCGGATCGTCACCGGACTATTTGGCGGCGTTGTCGGCTCCATTGTGCTCGCGATCATCACCGATCTTTTTCCTCTGAATTTGCGCGGCCGCGTGATGGGCTATGTGCAGACCGCGTTCGCGGCAAGTCAGGTGCTTGGCATCCCGGTCGGACTATTTCTGGCCAATCACTGGAATTGGCATGTCGCATTCGGAGCGATCGTCGCCATCGCGATCGCAGTCATTATCGCTGTCTCGATGCTTGTGGCGCCGGTGGACGACCATTTGCGGATTCACCAGGAGAGGAACGCTTTTGCGCATTTGCTCGCGACAGTCAGCGACCCGAATTACAGGTTGGCCTTCGGCGTAACCACATTGCTCGCGACTGGAGGTTTTATGCTGATGCCCTTTGGGAGTGCCTTCACCGTCCACAATCTTGGCATCGATATCGCTCATTTGCCGACGATCTATCTCGTATCAGGACTGTTCAGCATCTTCACTGGACCGCTCGTCGGTCGCGCCAGTGACGCGTTCGGGAAGTTTCCGACCTTCGCATTCGGGACTGCCATGTCGATCGTGATGGTTCTGATCTACACGCATCTCGGTGTGGTCTCGTTGACGACTGCTATCGTCGTCAACGTTCTGATGTTCGTTGGCATCTTTTCCCGCATGATCCCGTCACAGGCGCTGATTTCAGCAATCCCGGCGCCGAATCAGCGCGGCTCCTTCAGCGCCGTCAGCGCGTCACTACAGCAGCTCTCAGGCGGCCTTGGCTCGGTCTTTGCCGCAGCGATCATCGCCGAAAATCCCGACGGCTCGTTGCGGCATTTCGATCGCCTTGGATACATCGTCGTCGGCACATCGCTGGTTGCGCTGCTCGCCATGTACTTCGTGCAAAAGCAGGTCGCGAGCAAAATCGCAAAAGCCGCCGTCTGACGGGCTCGAACCGCTCAGCTTAGCAAGAGCGATCGAGTAGGCGGCTTACGCCGTTTTCGTCTGAGGCAAGGTCGGCGGCTGCAGGCCGGGGCTGTTGGCCCAGCGATCGATATTCTCGATCACCTTCTCATGGCTCGGACGGCGGGGCTTCGGCGCCTTCGGCTCATCTGGCAGCTTCCGGGGAAGGTTGATGTCCTCTGTCATGGCCGTTCTCCAAGGGACCAGCATGCGCCTCCCCGATCCCCGAATCAAGGGTTAACGCATTGTTTTTGCATCATAATTTAACTAAATTGACTTTCTTATCATATGTTATGGAACTGGCTCCTTTTACTGTGGTTTAGTAAATTACTCAAACATCTAATTTTGGGTAGCGAAGATGAACGACACTCGGGCAGAACGTTTGCAGGTCATGCTGTCGCCGGCGGAACTGGCGCTGGTGGACGATTTTCGTTTCAAAAACAGGATGCCGACCCGCGCGGCGGCCGTGCGCGAGCTGTTGAAGCTCGGGCTGACGGTCTCCACGACTGACGGCACTGTCGGGATGAAGTCCGCGAATTACGGCGTGTTCAGCCGGGGCCCGGAAGGCCATCGCGGCGACGGCGAGGCACAAGAAAACTAGTGCCCACTTTCCGACATCCGCGTTCCATCGACGGCACTAGTGCCGCGCGTCTGGTCGATCGGGAGCTTGGGTGAGTGGTGCCCAGGAAAGGACTCGAACCTTCACGGCCGTTAAGCCACTGGCACCTGAAGCCAGCGCGTCTACCAATTCCGCCACCTGGGCATTGGGGCCGCTTACTACGGACCGCTCGGGCCCTTGTCAAATTGGCGAAAGCCGATCCAAATATCGTATACAGCGCAAGGCGGATGGCGTAGGCGAATCCGCAAGACGCCGGTGGGCGACCTGCCGGTTTTGGCCCACATTATCCGGAGCAGCTGAAGGCCATGGCATCGAATTCGGAAACATTGGTCACGGTGTTCGGCGGATCGGGTTTTCTCGGACGAAACGTGGTCCGCGCGCTCTGCAAGCGCGACTATCGTGTCCGTGTCGCGGTGCGCCGGCCGGAACTCGCCGGGCATCTGCAGCCCCTGGGCCGGGTCGGCCAAATCCATGCCGTGCAAACCAATGTGCGTTATCCCGCCTCCGTCGAGGCCGCGATGCGCGACTCCCATGTCGCAATCAACCTGGTCGGCATTCTCGCCAAAAGCGGCGCACAGACCTTCGATGCCGTGCAGGTGAGGGGCGCGGAAACGATCGCCAAGGCCGCCGCGGCAACGGGCGCGAGCATGGTGCATGTCTCCGCGATCGGCGCCAACGACCGCTCGCCCTCGCAATATGCGCGCGCCAAGGCCAACGGCGAAAAGGCGGTGCTGGCCGCGCTGCCGTCCGCCACCATCATGCGGCCGTCAGTCGTGTTCGGGCCCGAGGATCAGTTCACCAACCGCTTTGCCGCCCTGGCGCGGCTCTCGCCGGCGCTGCCGCTGATCGGCGGCGGCACGACCCGCATGCAGCCGGTCTATGTCGGCGATGTCGCAACTGCGATTGCGGATGCCGTCGACGGCAAGGCCAAGGCGGGCGCGACCTACGAGCTCGGTGGGCCGGAAGTGCTGACGATGCGCGAGATCATGCAAGCGATTCTCGACATCACCGATCGCGACCGCATGCTGGTGTCGCTGCCGTTCGGCCTCGCCAGACTGCAGTCGATTTTCCTGCAATTCGCACCAGGCGCGCTGAAACTCACGCCGGACCAGGTGGAGCTGTTGCGCAGCGATAACGTCGTGTCCGACGCGGCGAAGACCGCGGGGCTGACGCTCGAAGGCCTCGGCATCAGGCCGGATTCGCTGGAAGCGGTCGCGCCCAATTATCTCTGGCGCTTCCGCCCCGCGGGGCAATTCCAGCGGACGAACGCGTAGCATTCGTCATTGCGAGGAGCGTTAGCGACGAAGCAATCCAGAGCCCCGCACGATTCTGGATTGCTTCGCTTCGCTCGCAATGACGAGACTTACCGCCCCATCGCCAATGCGACGAGGCCGAGCGTGCCGACGATCACGCGCCACCACGCAAACAGCGTAAAGCCGCGACTGGTGACGTAGCTCAGGAACATCCTTACCACGACGATCGCGGTGATGAACGACACCACGAAGCCGATCGCAATGATGCCGAGATGATCGGTCGTCATCTCGGCACGGCTCTTGTAGAAATCATAGGCGAAGGCGCCGACCATGGTCGGGATCGCCAGGAAGAACGAGAACTCCGCCGCCGCGCGCTTGTCGGCGCCTAACAGCATCGCCGCCACGATGCTGGCGCCGGAGCGCGACACGCCGGGAATCATGGCCAGGCACTGCGCAAAACCGATCCAGAGATAGGTGAGGAGCGGGAAGCGCGTCGCATCATGCTCATGGGGGTTGTGATCGAGCTGATCGACCCAGAGCAGGATGGCGCCGCCGACGATCAGCGAGAAGCACACGACCCAGGGGTTGAACAGCACTTCCTTGATGTATTTGCCGAGGATCAGGCCGATGACCACGGCGGGCAGGAACGCGATCAGAAGGCCGATGACGAAGCGCCGATCGTCGGGATTGGTGAACATTCCGAGCGCGATCTTCCACAGCTTGGCGAAATAGATCACCACGATCGCCAGGATAGCGCCGAGCTGGATCAGGATCGCAAAGCTCTTCCAGAAATTGTCTTCGCCGAGATCGAAGAAGCGTTCGGCGAGCAGGAGATGGCCGGTCGAGGACACCGGCAAAAATTCGGTGACGCCCTCGATAATGCCGAGAATCACGGCCCGCAAAGCATCTGACATCATGCGCCAATCCGTACGATCAACTTCAGAGGGGGAGACGGGCCCTTCTCGCCTATTCGTTCCGCCCCCGCAATCGCAAAATGCAAAGACGCGCCTTGCGCAAAGCCTCTGACCGGCTACCTGCGCTCTTGCAAGGATTTGAACATTTCCTTAAGCCGGCACGACCTACAACGGGGCCCCATGTACACGCTGTTTCATCACCCATTTTGTCCACATTCGCGCTTCATTCGCCTGGTGCTGGGCGAGTACGGCCTCGATTTGCGGCTGGTGGAAGAGCGGGTCTGGGAACGGCGCGAGGGCTTTCTGGCGCTCAATCCGGCCTGCGCCACGCCGGTGTTGTTCACCGAGGGACAGCCGGCGATACCGAGCGCGCCGATCATTGCCGAGTTCATTGACGAGACCCGCGGCGCCGAGATGGCCGAGCGAAGGCTGTTGCCGGCGTCGATGGGTGAGCGCATCGAGGTGCGGCGGCTGATGGCCTGGTTCAACGAGAAGTTCTTCGAAGAGGTCTCGAATCCGCTGGTCACCGAGCGGATCTACAAGCGCTTCATGAGCGAGGAAGACGGCGGCGGCGCGCCGGCCGCGGACGTGATCCGCGCCGCCAAGGCCAATGTGCGCTATCATCTCTCCTATATCGGCTGGCTGGCGCAGCGCAGAAACTATCTCGCCGGCGACCGGTTGACCTATGCGGATCTCGCCGCCGCTGCACACATATCGGCGATCGACTATCTGGGCGACGTGCCATGGAGCGAGGACGAGGCAGCAAAGGCGTGGTACGCGCGGGTAAAATCCCGTCCGTCGTTCCGTCCGCTGCTCAGCGAATGGCTGGCGGGCGTGCCGGCGTCGCGGACCTACGTGGACCTGGACTTCTGACTGCCTCCGACGTGAAAGCCGCGCTCGCGCGAGAGGCGCTAGCGCTCGGCTTCGACTGCATCGGCATCACCGCGCCGGGCGCGATTTCGCTGGCCGCGAAACACTTCCGCGATTTCCTGAATGCCGGCGCGCATGGCGACATGGACTGGCTTGCACGCGATCCGGAGCGCCGCGCCGATCCGCGCGGGCTGTGGCCCGACGTGCGCTCGGTCGTCATGCTCGGCGTCAATTACGGTCCCGACGAGGATCCACTTGCGATTTTGAAGCAACGCACGCGCGGCGCGATCTCGGTCTATGCGCAAGGCGACGACTATCACGACGTCATCAAGAAGCGCCTGAAGGCGCTGGCGCGTTGGCTCGCCGGCACCGCGAATTGCGAGGTCAAGGTGTTCGTCGATACCGCCGCCGTGATGGAAAAGCCGCTGGCGCAGGCGTCTGGGTTGGGCTGGCAGGGCAAGCACACCAATCTGGTGTCACGCGAGTTCGGCTCGTGGCTGTTCCTCGGCGCGATCTTCACCACGCTCGACCTGCCGCGCGATGATGCCGAGGCCGATCACTGCGGCACCTGCCGGGCCTGCCTCGACATCTGTCCGACGGCGGCATTCCCGGCGCCCTACAAGCTCGATGCGCGACGCTGCATCTCCTATCTCACCATCGAGAACAAGGGACCGATCCCGCACGAATTCCGCAAAGCGATCGGCAATCGTATCTATGGCTGCGACGATTGTCTCGCGGTCTGCCCGTGGAACAAGTTCGCCGAAGTGGGGCGCGAGACGAAGCTTGCCGCGCGCGACGAGCTGCGCGCGCCTGCATTGTCCGAGCTCGCGCGGCTCGACGATACCGCGTTTCGCACGCGCTTCACCAAGTCGCCGGTCAAGCGCATCGGCCGCGATCGCTTCATTCGCAATGTGCTGATTGCGATCGGCAATTCGGGCGAGGGTGCTCTGGCGACCGAGGTCGAGCGATTGTTGTCCGATGCAAGTCCGCTGGTGCGCGGCGCCGCAGTGTGGGCGCTGGGGCAGCTGGCCGATCGCAAGTGTTTCGATGCGCTGGCATCGCAAATGATGACGACTGAGACGGATCGCGGCGTGCGCGAGGAATGGGTGCTAGCCGCAGCGCCGTCTTGATTTCAGCGCGCAATCCGGCATGGTGCCGCCGCCATGAACATTGCAACGACCAATCAGCCTTTCTTCACCAGAGATCGCGACAATTTTATCCCGACACCCGTCTGCAACGGGCCGTGGGACCCGAAATCGATGCATGGCCGCGTCGTCGTCGGCCTGCTTGCGCATGTGATCGACGAGCGTCACGGCGGCGCGGAATTCGTGCCGGCACGACTGACCGTCGACATGTTTCGCCTGCCAAACATCATGACGCCGGTCGAGATCAGGACGAAGCAGATCCGCGACGGGTTGCGTATCCGCGTGATCGAGGCGGATTTCGTCTCCGGCGGCATCGCGATGGCGCGCGCCTCCTGCCAGCTGTTGCGGCGGACGGAAAATCCGGAAGGCGCGGTGTGGACACCGCCGAACTGGGAGGTACCGAAGCCTGCCGACATTCCGGCGCCGACCGATCCGCGGCTCGGCATGAACGGCAAATGGACCACGCGGCCGATCGCGGGCCGCATGGGTTCGCTCGGCCAGCGCCGGCTGTGGATGAGCGAGGTGCGCGAGCTGGTCGAGGGCACGCCGCTGACGCCGTTCGATTCTGTCGCACTCGCCGCGGATTTCGCCAGTCCGTTTGCCAATGCCGGCGAGAAGGGGCTCGGCTTCATCAACAGCGACGTCACGCTGTACCTGCACCGCCTGCCGGTGACGAAATGGATCGGCTTCGACGTGGTGAACCATCGGGCCACCGCCGGCGTCGCGATCGGCGAATGCTGGCTCTATGACGAGGAGGGTCCGATCGGGACGTCGACGGTCGCAGCGCTGGCGCAACGCAAGCCGATGACGAACGTACCGCCGCCTTAGCACCATCGTCATTGCGAGGAGCGAAGCGACGAAGCAATCCAGACTTATCTCGCGGAAACGACTGGATTGCTTCGCTTCGCTCGCAATGACGAATCAGTCTTTCAAATGCCTTGCCATCTCCGGTCGCGCCTTCAGCGCCGCGCCCTGCTTTGCCATGATCTTCGCAATCCGTTCGGCTGCGAAATTCATGTCGACGAAGCCGGTCGCTGTGTTGGCGACCTCGTGATATTCCGCGATCAATCCGTCGCTTGAGCGTCATGATCGCGACGCCCTCGAACATCGCCCGCGCGCCTTTGGCTTCAGGCAGTGTCGAACGATAGCTGAACGTGTAGCGCGCATAGAGCGTGGCGCCGTCGGAGACCGGCGCATGCATGTCCCAGCGGAAATCGGTCGCGGTGCGATAGAACCAGTCGTCGATCATCGCGGCGATCTTCGCGCGGCCCTCGAACGCGCCATAGAACACGTCGTGATAGACGCCATCCTCGGTGAACAGCGCCGCAAACGCTTTTCCGTCGCGCCGTTCGACGGCATCGCAGAAGGTGCGCAACATCGCGGTGACATTCATGGTGACCCTCCCGTATTCAATCTCACTCCATCTCCGCGACCGCGGCCATGATGCGCGCGATGTCCTGCGGCCGTGACAGCCGATGGTCGCCGTCCTGGATCACGGTCAGCACCACGTCCTCGGCCGGCAGCCGCTGGGCGAGGGTGAAAGCGTGTTTCCAGGGCACGTCCGGGTCCTGCGCACCCTGCAGGATGCGCACGGGACAGCCGACATCGATCGAACTGCCGAGCAACAGGTGGTTGCGGCCTTCCTCGATCAGCGCGCGCGTGATGGGGTAGGGCGTGCCGTCGCCATAGTCCGACGGCCGCAGCCAGACGCCTTTGGTCTCGATCTCGCGACGGATCTCCGGCGAAAAGCCCTTCCACATCAGCTCTTCCGTGAAGTCAGGAGCGGGTGCGATCAGCACCAGGCCCGCCAGCGACGCTTCCGTGCTGCGCCTGGCAACCTCGCGTGCGAGCAAGAGCGCCATCCAGCCACCCATTGACGAGCCGATCACCACCGTCGGTCCGCGGCAGAACTGCGCGAACACCGCGACGCTCTCCTCCAGCCAGCGGCCGATGGTTCCATCGGCGAACGCCCCGCCGGATTCACCATGCCCGGAATAGTCGAACCGGACACAGCCACGGCCGTGGTCGGCCGCCCACGCATCGAGCGCGAGCGCCTTGGTGCCCTTCATGTCGGAATTGAAACCGCCGAGCCAGAATAGCCCGGGCTGCCCACCCTTGCGGGCGCGCACCGCGATCCGCCGCGCCGAATTGCCGCTGCCGACCTCGATGACAACGGGTGCGGTTTCAGCGCCCAGGGTGTCGTTCATGATGGCTCCATCCACCCAATCAACAGGCCTCACCGCCTAAGGTATTCTGCACGCTTGCGGAAGCAGGCTTCGGTGTCTATGTCGCTGACCGTGACCGAAATGCCTCGCATTTGTCGGTTTTGCCAGTGCAACTTCCGAGTTCGCTTGCCCGTTGCCTTGTATTGCTTCAAAATACGCCCTTCGTTCACAACTTTGGAGAACTACCCATTCGCCGTCCGAACAGAGCTCCGCCCGCTGCCACCAAAGACGGGCCGCGCGTCAATGACGATATCCGCAATGCGCAAATCCAGCTCATCGATCATACCGGTCTGAACCGCGGTACGGTCGAGACCGTGGTCGCGATCAAGATGGCCGCCGACGCAGGCATGGATCTCGTGGAAATTTCGCCGAACGTCGTCCCTCCCGTCTGCAAGATCATGGACTACGGGAAGTACAAATACTCGGCGCAGAAGAAGGCCGCGGAAGCCCGCAAGAAGCAGAAAGTCGTCGAGATCAAGGAGATCAAGCTGCGGCCGATGATCGACGATCACGACTACGACGTGAAAATGCGCGCCATGCAGCGCTTCTTCGAGGAAGGCGACAAGGTCAAGATCACCTTGCGCTATCGCGGCCGTGAGATGGCCCACCAGGAGATCGGCACCAAGCTGCTCGACAAGGTCAAGGCCGACGTCGCCCAGTTCGCCAAGGTCGAGCAGGACGCGAGATTCGAAGGCCGCCAGGTCGTGATGGTGCTGGCGCCGCGCTAGATCGTATTCGCCGTTCGGAAATGAAAACGGCCCGCCGGTTGGCGGGCCGTTTTTATTGATGAGGGATTGCTCAGGTGCGCGAGGCTTGCCAGGTGCCGCTGCAGTGGTCGCCCTGGATGATGCCGTTCCAGGAGCCTGCTCCGCTCACACCGGCGAGCCGGCCGCCGCCGACGGCACGGGATGAACCGACCGAGACCTGCACCGCGACACCGCCGCCGCGACTGACCGAGCCGGAGACCCGGCCGCCGCCGGCCGACGTGACGCGCGTGCCCACCACCGTGAAGGGAACGCTGTAGCCGGAACTGCAGGTGCCACGCTTGGTGGCAAACACCACGTTCCAGGTGCCGTCATAGGCACCGCCTCGCGCGACACGGGCATCGGCAGCGCCGGGGACGGAGATAGCGGCAAGGGCGGCGACAGCCGCGATCCAGCGCAGACGGGAGGGGGCAATTGTCTTGAAATTTCGGCATTTTGAACCTGCTTGCGGTGATGCTTACGGAAGGAATCGACCAATAAGTCATTATAGAAGCGTCGACGGTTCATTATTGCCAGAACCGTATTGCTCTTTTATAAGCGCACGCTTCACCGCCCGGCTGATTTAGGGCTGCCGTGGCGATGCCCAGTGCGGTTTTCTCCTTTCGTAGGAGAAACCTGAGCACTTTCAACGCTCTAACGAGCATTTTCGCCGCAGAAGCGCCCCTTGGGGCGCGTCTTGTTGCGGCCATAGGAGAGCCAAATGCCCAAGCTGAAGACCAAATCGGGCGCCAAAAAGCGCTTCAAGGTGACTGCCACCGGCAAGGTGATGCATGCCCAGCGCGGCAAGCGTCACGGCATGATCAAGCGGACGAAGAAGCAGATTCGTCAGCTCCGTGGCACCCGCGTGCTGTTCAAGACCGACGGCGACAACGTCAAGAAGTACTTCTTGCCGAACGCCTGATCGTCCATCTCAGCCGGGCCGCGCTCGCGCGGCCATCCCGTCACCGAATTTTCAGATCCAAGGATATCCGTCATGTCTCGCGTCAAACGCGGTGTGACCTCTCACGCCAAGCACAAGAAAGTCTACAAGGCCGCCAAGGGTTTCTACGGCCGCCGCAAGAACACCATCCGCACCGCCAAGCAGGCCGTCGAGAAGGCCGGGCAATATGCCTTCCGCGACCGCAAGCGCAAGAAACGCACGTTCCGCGCGCTGTGGATCCAGCGGCTGAACGCCGCAGTGCGTCCATTCGGCCTCACCTACAGCCGATTTATCGACGGCCTCTCCAAGTCGGGCGTGATGGTCGACCGCAAGGTGCTTTCGGATCTCGCGATCCACGAGCCGGCGGTGTTCCAGGCGATTGCCGAGAAGGCCAAGGCCGCGCTCGCGGCTTAAGTACGAAATCGCTCCAACCTCTGGCGCGTCCGGTGTCATGCCCCGCGGAAGCGGGGCATCCAGTAACCGCCGACCAACATGATGACCCTCGGGGTTACTGGATCATCCGCTTTCGCGGGTGATGACGGCCTCTCGTGCCAGATGGCGAGCGCACACTTCCCACAGGTGACCGTCGTCATGACCGACCTCGCAGCACTCGAACAAACAATCCTCGCAGACGTCGTCGCCGCCGGCGATGAGACCGCTCTCGAAGCCGTGCGCGTCGGAGCGCTGGGCAAGAAGGGATCGATCTCCGCGCTGCTGGCGACGCTCGGCAAGATGTCGCCGGACGAACGCAAGACGCAAGGCGCGGCCATCAACCTCGCCAAGGACAAGGTTACGCAGGCGCTGGCCGCGCGCCGCGACGTGCTGAAGTCGGCTGCGCTCGATGCGCGGCTGGCGAGCGAGACCATCGATGTCACGCTGCCGCTGCGGGAGACCGCCGCGGAAGTCGGCCGCATCCATCCGCTGAGCCAGGTCTGGGATGAACTCACCGCGATCTTCGCCGATATGGGCTTCTCGATCGCCGAGGGGCCGGACATCGAGACCGACGACTATAACTTCACCAAGCTGAATTTCCCGATCGGCCATCCCGCGCGCGAGATGCACGACACCTTCTTCTTCAATCCGAAGGAAGATGGCTCGCGCATGCTGTTGCGCACGCATACGTCGCCGGTGCAGGTGCGCACCATGCTGACCCAGAAGCCGCCGATCCGCGTGGTCTGCCCGGGCCGCACCTACCGCATCGATTCGGATGCGACGCATACGCCGCAATTCCATCAGGTCGAGGGCCTCGTCATCGACAAGGGTTCGCATCTCGGCCACCTCAAATGGATCCTGCACGAGTTCTGCAAGGCGTTCTTCGAGGTCGACCACATCAACATGCGTTTCCGGCCGTCGTTCTTCCCGTTCACCGAGCCGTCGCTCGAGGTCGACATCCAGTGCCGCCGCGACAAGGGCGAAATCCGCTTCGGCGAGGGCGAGGACTGGCTGGAGATTCTCGGCTGCGGCATGGTGCATCCGAACGTGTTGCGCGCCTGCGGCCTCGATCCCGACGAGTACCAGGGCTTTGCCTGGGGCATGGGCATCGACCGCATCGCGATGCTGAAATACGGCATCTCGGACCTGCGGCAGTTGTTCGAAGGCGACGTGCGCTTCCTGTCGCATTACGGCTTCAAGCCGCTCGATGTCCCGAGCCTGGCGGGAGGGCTGAGCACGTGAAGTCGTTGGCTGGCGTTTTTCTATCCACGCGGAAGGTAGAACTCCCTCCCCCGCTTGCGGGGGCGCGGGAGGGAACAGCTCGCCGGGAAATCCAAATGAAGTTCACCCTCTCCTGGCTGAAGGACCATCTCGACACCGACGAGACGGTCGAGACGCTCGCCGACCGCCTCACCATGATCGGGCTCGAGGTCGAAAACCTCGAGGACAAGGCCAAGGCGCTGGCGCCCTTCACCATCGCGCGCGTGATCTCGGCCGAGCAGCATCCCAATGCCGACCGGCTGCGCGTCTGCATGGTCGACCCCGGCAATGGTAGCGCGCCGGTGCAGGTCGTGTGCGGCGCGCCGAATGCGCGCACCGGCATGCTCAGCGTGTTCTCAGCCCCCGGGACATTCATCCCCGGCAAGAACATCACGCTCGGCGTCGGCACGATCAGAGGCGTCGAGAGCCGCGGCATGCTGTGCTCGGCCGCCGAGCTACAGATCTCCGACGATCACGACGGCATCATGGAGCTGCCGGCCGATGCGCCCATTGGCAAGGGCTATGCCGAATGGGCGGGCCTTGGCGATCCCGTATTCGAGATCAACCTGACGCCGAACCGGCAGGACTGCACCGGCGTGCATGGCATCGCGCGCGATCTCTCCGCCGCCGACATGGGCAAGTTCAAGGATCCAGCTATCAAGCCGGTCAAGGGCGAATTCCCGTGCCCGGTGAACGTGACGGTGGAAGATGCGGAGCCTGTGCCCGGGCTTTGCGCTGCGGCTGGTGCGTGGCGTCAAGAATGGTCCCTCGCCGGAGTGGCTGCAGAAGCGCCTGACCTCGATCGGGCTGCGTCCGATCAACGCGCTGGTCGATATCACCAACTTCATGACCTATGACCGCGCGCGGCCGCTGCATGTGTTCGACGCGAAGAAAGTGAAGGGCCACCTCACCGTGCGCCGCGCCCGCGATGGCGAGACGCTGCTCGCGCTCGACGGCCGCACCTACACGCTCGACACCGGCGTCTGCGTCATCGCCGACGACCACGGCGTCGAGTTGCTTGCGGGCATCATGGGCGGCGAGGCTTCGGGCTGCGACGAGAACACCACCGACGTGCTGATCGAGTCGGCGCTGTGGAACGAGATCAACATTGCGCAGTCCGGCCGCAAGCTCGGCATCAACTCCGACGCGCGCTACCGCTTCGAGCGCGGCGTCGATCCCGCCTTCATGGTGCCCGGGCTCGAGATGGCCACGCGCATGGTGATGGAGATCTGCGGCGGCTCGCCGTCGGAGAACGTGGTGGTCGGCAACGCGTTACGGCGACGATCGCGTCATCGATTTTCCGCTTACCGAGGTCAAGCGGCTCGCCGGCATCGAGGTGCCGCTGCCGCAGATGCGCGGCATCCTCAATCGGCTCGGCTTCGTCGTGGCCGGCAGCGGTCCGGTCGTGAAGGTTGCGATCCCGCCGTGGCGCACCGACGTGCAGGGCAAGGCCGACATCGTCGAGGAGGTCGTGCGCATCGTCGGCGTCGACAAGGTGCCGATGACGCCGTTCGACCGCGGCGAGGCGCCGCGCAAGGCGGTGCTGACGCCGATCCAGCTGCGCACCCGCCGCGCCAAGCGTGCGCTGGCCGCCCGCGGCATGATCGAGGCGGTGACGTATTCGTTCATCACCAAACAGGCGGCCGAGCTGTTCGGCGGCGGCAAGAGCGAGCTGGTGCTCGCCAATCCGATCGCCGCCGACCTCACCGACATGCGGCCGAGCCTGCTGCCCGGCCTGATCGCGTCCGTGCAGGCCAATGGCGATCGTGGCTTTGCCGATGTCGCGCTGTTCGAGGTCGGCCAGATTTTCAAAGGCGATCGTCCCGAGGACCAGTTCATCGCGGCCGCAGGCGTCCGCCGCGGTTTCGCATCATCGAAGGGAATTGGGCGCCATTGGTCCGGATCGGCCGCGGCCGATGCGTTCGACGCCAAGGGCGATGCACTCGCGGTGCTCGCCGCGGCCGGCGCGCCGATGCAGGCCTTGCAGATCGTGCCGGGCGGCGCAGGCTGGCTGCATCCGGGACGCTCCGGCACGATCCAGATCGGTCCGCAGAACGTCCTCGGATACTTCGGTGAGCTGCATCCGCGCACGCTGGAAGCGCTGCGCGCCGACGGCCCGCTGATGGCCTTTGAGGTGATCCTCGATCGTATTCCGGCGGCGAAGCAGAAGCCGACCCGCGCCAAGCCGGTGCTCGAGCTCTCGGCCTTCCAGCCGGTGTCGCGCGATTTCGCCTTCATCGTCGACCGCACGGTCAAGGCCGGCGACATGGTGCGCGCCGCGCAGGGCGTCGACAAGAAGCTGATCACCGACGTCACCGTGTTCGACGTCTATGAGGGCAAGGGCATCGATCCGACCAAGAAGTCGCTCGCGATCGCCGTGACCATGCAGCCGCGCGAGAAGACCATGACGGATCAGGAGATCGACGCCGTGGCGGCCAAGATCGTCGCCGAGGTCGAGAAGAAGACCGGGGGAACACTCCGCGGATGAGCTTGTCCGAGCTCATTCCAACGGACATCAGCTCCAACGCTGCGGTGGCCATCTGTGTCATCGCTTTCATCTCGGCCACCGCGCGCGGATTTTCCGGCTTCGGCTCGGCGCTGATCTTCATGCCGCTCGCGAGCAGCATGGCCGCGCCGCGGCTGGTCGCAACGCTGCTGCTGATCATCGATTTCGTCGGCGCGCTACCGATGCTCCCCGATGGATGGCGCCACGCCGACCGCAAGGCCACGGCGGTCATCGTGCTCGGTGCGCTGGTCGGCGTCCCCGTCGGAACCTGGTTGCTGACCCGGCTCGACCCCGTGACGACGCGCTGGATCATCTCCGGCTTCGTGGCCGCGCTGCTGTTGTTGCTGCTGTCGGGCTGGCGCTATCGCGGCAAAGACCATGTCGCGCTGTCGGTCGGCATCGGTGCGCTGTCGGGCTTCTGCTCAGGCCTGGCGCAGACCGGCGGGCCGCCTATCGTCGGCTATTGGTTGGGACGGCCGGTCCCCTCGCAGATCGCCCGTGCCAACATCGTGCTGTTCTTCGCCGCCTCCGATTTCTTCTCGGTCGTGAGCTATGCGGCCAGCGGCCTGATCAATCGCGAGGCGATCGCATTCTCGCTGCTCGTCGGCCCGATCTATGCCGTCGGCATCGGCTGCGGCACCTTGCTGTTCGGCCGTGCCAGCGAAGCGGTGTTTCGCGGCATTTGCTACACCCTGATCGCGGCGGCCGTCCTCTTTGGCTTGCCGCTTCTCGACGGCGTGCTGCGCGCGGGCTGAGCCGTTAATTGAATGGCGATGACGAGGGATAAGCAGAGCGCGCCGGAGCCGCCTGACGGCGCCGCTGCGGCCGCGCGGCGGGTGCCGCAATCGGCGTGTTGTCCTTGATCGCTCCGATCCGGCGCAACGCGGCATCGGCGGCGCGTTCGCCACTCTCCCAGGCGCCGTCGACCGTTCCCCACAGCGTCTCGTGCGTGGCTTCGCCCGCGAGATACATGCAGCCGATCGGATCGATCAGCGCCCTGCGTGAGGCCGCGCCGCCGGGAGAAGCCGCCGACATCGCGCCAAGCACATAAGGAGAGGCGTTCCAGCGCGTCGCACTGGTCTTTTTCACGGCATTGGCCATGTCGCTGCCGAACAGTTTGCCCAACCAGTCCCTGGCGAAGGCGACCATGGCCGCCTCGCCCTGGCCTGAGAGATCGCGCCCGAACGAGCCCGCGACGTCGATGGTGCACAGCGACGAGCCGCCGATATTGGCGTAGAGCAGGGCAGTGCGCGTCGAACTGCTTTGCTCGATCAGGACATCGTCGCGCCCGAGCCCGAGCGGATTGCCCGGCAATTGCAGCGCGATGTGATCATAGCTGCCGAGGCTGAGTTTTGTGGCGGCATCGACCACGCGCCTGGGGATTTCAGTGGCAAACTTGATGTTGCCGGACGCCAGCACATTGGTCGATACGGTGATGATGGCGGCACGCGCAGTGATCCGCCCCGAGGGCGTGTCAACCGTGACATCGCGATTTCCGTAATCCAGCCGGGTGGCAGGCGTCGACAGCGCGACAGGAATTCCTTCGGCGAGCTTTGCGATCAGGCTTCCCATGCCCTGCCGACAGGCGAAAACGACGCTGCGGTCCTGCGCGCGAACCTTGTCGACAGTCGAAAAATCCTTCAGGTCCTTGCCGGCGAAACTGGCGCCAAGCGTGAACTCGATCGTGCCGGCCCAGTCGCCGAGATCCTTTGGCAGCGCCGCTGCGCAGGAGGCATCGAACTTGCGCGAGGCCTCGTCGATGGCGCGGTTGGTCCGAACCAGCGTCGCCAGGAACTCCTCGGTCTCGCCAGCCCGTGCGTTGCGGCGGCCGATCCGGATTTTCTGCCCGGAGGGCGCGGACACGACCTCCAAACCCACGCCGCGCGCGAGCTTGAGCATCGGATTGGCGTCAGGATTGTGCATCCAGCGCGCGCCGCGGTCGAACGGCACGTCGAACGAGGAACTGTCGGTGATGCAACGGCCGCCGATCTGGTTGGCCGCCTCGATCACGAGCACCTTGCGGTTCGCCGCCACGATGCGCCGCGCCGCAGCGATGCCGGCGGCCCCGGCGCCGATCACCACAATGTCCGCCTCGCGCGGCAGCGGGGCGCCCCATGCGCGGCCGCCGATGACCGGTATCGCTGCGAAGGCCGCGGACGCCGAAAGAAAGCCGCGGCGGGTTATTGTCATGTCATGGTTTCCGGAGACTTGAAAATTGGGGAACAGCTAGCGAACCTTGCCGCATCTGATGCCCAACGGCAACCTTGATGGTGAATCAATCATGATTGATGGACGCCGGACATGAACCGAATTGCAACGCCTTTCACGCATGATAAGAGAAGGGAAAAATAGGCTGTAAAAGCCTTCGGGGGGATTTGGGTTCATGGGCGTCATTCTTGACACCATCGGCAAATGGCTTGCCGACTACCTGCAGCAGGAAGTGCACGGCTACGAGCCGTTCACGCCGAGCGACCCTGACCTGTTGCGCAGCGTGATCGAGCCGGGCGACGTGCTGCTGGTCGAAGGCAACAACCGCATCTCCGGCATCATCAAATATCTCACCCAATCGACCTGGTCGCATGCCGCGCTTTACGTCGGTCCAATCGACGGCGCGGAGGAGTCCGACGGCGAGCCGCATGTCCTGATCGAGGCCTATGTCGGCGACGGCGTGATCACGGCGCCGCTCTCGAAGTATTTCAGCTATCACACCCGCATGTGCCGGCCGATCGGCCTGTCCTATGAGGACCGCACCACGGTGTGCCGCTATGCCATCAACCGGATCGGCTTCGGCTACGACACCAAGAACATCCTCGATCTGATGCGCTACCTGATCCCGATGCCGGTGCCGCAGCGCTGGCGACGGCGCCTGATCGCGCTCGGTTCCGGCGATCCGACCAAGATGATCTGTTCCGCACTGATCGCGCAGGCGTTCGACGCCGTGCGCTACCCGATCCTGCCCAAGATCACCCGCGCGGGCTCGCGGCAGGCGCGCCGCGAAATCCTGCACATCCGCGATTCCTCGCTTTACATGCCGCGCGATTTCGACATCTCGCCCTATTTCGAAATCGTCAAACCCACCATCGTGCGCGGGTTCGACTACACCACGCTGCACTGGGCCGACAAGCAAAAGCCGCTCCGGGAGGTAGCGGGCGAATTCGGTGTGTTTCCGGAAGGAGACCTCGAGTCGCCGTCGCTTGTTCCTGAAGAGATTGACGAAGAGGCGACGCTCGAAGTTTCGATTGAGGAAGTGACGGTCGAGACCGAAGCCGGGACGCTGGTCGAGCGCGTCACCGTGGAAGAGCACTTCCTGCGCGTCGAATATATTCCGGCAGGGCTGCCCGAGCGCCGCGACGAGAGCGCGGCGGCTTAATGGTCACCGGTCCGACCGGCCGATCACCGCCATCAATTCCGTGATCTTCTCGCGCTGATCGGCCTTGTTGCCGCTGGCAATGGCATGCTCGACGCAATGCGCCACGTGATCGCGCAGCACTTCCTCCTCGACGCGCCGAAGCGCGGCCCGCACGGCCGAAATCTGCGTCACGATATCGATGCAGTAGCGGTCCTCGTCGACCATTTTCGACAGGCCGCGGACCTGCCCCTCGATCCGGCCGAGCCGCTTCTGGACAGATGACTTGATGTCCTTGCGCATGCCGCCTATATACCCCCCTAGGGTATATGTTTCAAGAGCGCCGGATGGATCACGCACAACACGGGCATTCGAACCAGGCGAAGTCCCCTTGTGACGGCGCACACGGCGAGCCCGTCGCGCGCGATCCCGTTTGCGGCATGACGGTCAATCCCGCGACGTCGCAGCATCGTTTCGCGTATCGCGGCGAGACCTTCCATTTCTGCTGTGCCGGCTGCCGCGGCAAATTCGCCGCCGATCCGGAAAAATATCTCGATACCAACAAGCCGCAGGATCGCGCGCCCGTTCCCGAGGGCACGACCTACACGTGCCCGATGCATCCGGAAATCCGGCAAGTCGGTCCCGGGAGCTGCCCGATTTGCGGCATGGCGCTCGAGCCCGACGTCGTCAGCCTCGATGCGGCCGCCAATCCCGAGCTTGCCGACATGACCCGTCGCTTCTGGATCGGCGCTGTCCTGTCGGCGCCAGCGATCGTGCTCGAGATGGGCGGCCACCTCGTTGGTGGCCATGGCCTGATCGATCAGACGCTCTCGAACTGGATTCAGCTCGCCTTCGCAACGCCGGTCGTGTTGTGGGCGGGCTGGCCGTTCTTCGTTCGCGGCTGGCAGTCGCTGGTCACGCGCAATCTCAACATGTTCACCCTGATCGCCATCGGCACCGGCGTGGCCTACCTCTATAGCCTGATCGGGACCGTTGTCCCGCAGGCCTTTCCGTCCAATTTCCGCGGCCATGATGGCGCTGTCGCCGTCTATTTCGAGTCCGCCGCTGTCATCACCGTGCTGGTGCTGCTCGGCCAGGTGCTGGAACTTCGGGCGCGCGAAGCAACCTCGGGCGCGATCAAGGCGCTCTTGCGGCTTGCGCCGAAGACCGCGCGCCGTGTCGGTGACGACGGCAACGACGAAGACGTCGAAATCGATGCACTCAGGGCCGGCGACAGATTGCGGGTGCGCCCGGGCGAGAAGGTGCCGGTCGACGGCACGATCCTCGAAGGCCGTTCGGCTCTCGACGAGTCCCTGGTGACGGGTGAATCCCTGCCGGTCACCAAGGAGCAAGGCGCGCAAGTCATTGCAGGCACGCTCAATCAATCCGGCAGCTTCATCATGCGCGCCGACAAGGTCGGCCGCGAGACGCTGCTGGCGCAGATCGTGCAGATGGTCGCCGACGCGCAGCGATCGCGTGCGCCGATCCAGCGGCTCGCCGATCGGGTCGCCGGGTGGTTCGTACCCGCCGTGATCATCGCGGCCATCGTGGCATTTGCGGCCTGGGCGACGTTCGGGCCCGAACCGAGGCTGGCCTTCGGCCTGGTTGCCGCCGTCAGCGTGCTGATCATCGCCTGCCCCTGCGCGCTTGGGCTCGCGACGCCAATGTCGATCATGGTCGGCGTCGGCCGTGGCGCGCACGCCGGCGTGCTGATCAAGAACGCGGACGCGCTGGAGCGGATGGAGAAGGTCGACACGCTGGTGATCGACAAGACGGGCACGCTGACCGAGGGCAGGCCCGAGGTCACCGCAATCGTGCCGGCGTCGGGGTTCGATGAGGATCAAATCCTGAAGCTTGCGGCAAGCGTCGAGCGCGCCAGCGAACATCCGCTGGCGGATGCAATCGTGCGCGCCGCGATAGGACGCGGGATTGCGCTCGGCACGGTTGATGGTTTCGATTCTCCGACCGGGAAGGGCGCGACCGGCAAGGTGGACGGAACATCCGTCACCATCGGCAATTCCGGATATCTGTCCTCGATCGGGATCGAAACGGCTTCGCTGGAGCAGGAAGCCGGGCGCCTGCGCGCCGATGGCGCAACCGTGGTCAACGTCGCCATCGACGGCAAGCTCGCGGGCCTCTTTGCGATCGCCGACCCCGTAAAGCCCTCGACACCGGAAGCCCTGAAGGCGCTCGCCGCTGACGGCATCAAGGTGATCATGCTGACCGGCGACAACAGGATCACGGCCGACGCGGTCGCGCGCCGGCTCGGAATCGCCGACGTCGAAGCGGACGTGCTGCCGGATCAGAAGAGCGCCGTGGTCGCGCGACTGCGACAGGCGGGCCGTGTCGTCGCGATGGCGGGCGACGGCGTCAATGACGCGCCCGCGCTTGCCGCGGCCGATGTCGGCATCGCGATGGGGACCGGCACCGACGTCGCCATGGAAAGCGCCGGCATCACGCTGCTCAAGGGCGATCTCACCGGCATCGTCCGCGCGCGCGCGCTATCGCTGGCGACGATGGCAAACATCCGCCAGAACCTGTTTTTCGCTTTCATTTACAACGCCGCGGGAATCCCGATCGCCGCGGGAATCCTCTATCCCACGTTCGGCATCGTGCTGTCGCCGATCATTGCAGCCGCCGCGATGGCGCTGTCGTCGGTCAGCGTGATCGGCAACGCGTTGCGGCTGCGTGCAACGCGGCTTGGGGAATGATAGGCTGAGCCCATCGAGGCGCTCCCCGGGGACTTTTGGTGAGCATTATTCGCAGTGCGCGGTTGATACGGTTCGCACTTCCGATCGCACTTGGCATGATGGCGTTTGCCGCCGCCGCGCAGACAGCGGCGCCGGGCGGACACCTCGACCTCACGGCTGAAAACCTTGCCCGTGTCATCGATCCCTTGATGACGGCATGGGTCGACCAGCACAAAGGCCCGGGCGCCGTCGTTGTGGTGGTGACACGCGACGCCACGATCTTTGCCAGGGGTTATGGGCTGGCGGACATCGAAGCGAAGCGGCCGTTCACCACGGATGCGACGCTGGTGCGACCGGGATCGATCTCCAAGCTTTTCACCGGCATCGCCGTGATGCAGCTGGTCGACGCCGGCAAGCTCGATCTCGACCGCGACGTCAACGACTACATCGACTTCAACATTCCGACAGCGGACGGCGGCGTGCCCGTCACGCTGCGCCGCCTGCTGACCCATCGCGCCGGCTTCGAGGAGCATTTCAAGGGGCTGTTCTCGCGCGATCCACCGGTGCCGCTCGGCAAATGGCTTGCGGGCAATTTGCCGCACCGGCTGTTTCCCAAGGGTGACGTCGAAGCCTATTCCAACTATGGCTTCACGCTCGCCGGCTATGTCGTCGAACGTGCTTCGGGCGAGTCGTTCGCGTCCTACATTCAGCAGCACATCATCGCGCCGCTCGGCATGACCCACTCGACCTTTCAACAGCCGTTGCCGGCCGAGCTCGCAGCCCTGATGGCAAAGTCCTATCGCAGGTCGGATCAGCCGCCGATCGCTCCGTTCGAGACCATTCTCGCACCGGCCGGCGCGCTGTCGGCGACTGCCGACGACATGAGCCGCTTTCTCCGTGCGCTGATGAACGGCGGCGAGCTCGACGGCGTTCGCATCCTGCCGAAGGCGCGGCTCGATGAGATGGTGGCGCCTCAATCCTCGAGCCCGGCGGGCCATATGGGCCTGGTGTTCATCGGAAAGAAGATCGCCGGCCGCGAAGCGATCTGGCACAATGGCGAGACGATGGCGTTCTTCAGCGACCTCGAATTTTTCCCGGCAGACGGCATCGGAATCTTCGTGTCGCGCGATGGCATCGGCGAGATCAAGTCGGGGCGGGAGATACCCAATATCGCGGTAGCAGTCGCGAGGCGCTTCCTGAGTGAGCGACCGGACACGGCAGGCCCGCGGCCAGCCGCCTCTGCAGACGAGGCAGGCATTGCCGGCATCTACCATCCAAGCCGCCGCGCGGAATTGTCGTTCGTCCGGCTGCGCGACCTGGTTTCAGAGCGCGTCGTCAGGATCGACGGCGACGGCAATGCGAGGCTGCTTCCGTCGATCTGGCCGTTCGGAGACGGCACGCTGTTCAGGCATATCGGCAAAAACCTGTATGCGGGGCCGGAGCGCATAGCCTATGTCGAAGGCGAATCCGGATCGTATATCGCAACGCCCGCTGCACAACTGCAGCATCTTCCGTTCTATCTCGATGCGCGGTGGATATTGCCGGCTCTCGCCGCGAGCATTGCAGTCATGTTGCTGACCTTGTTGGGCTGGCCGTTTGCCGCGCTGTGGCGGCGCTGGCGCAAGAAGCGCTTCAGCGAGGTGCGCGTTGACCGGCGCATGCATCGCGCGGTGCGGCTCGTCCTTCTGCTCGACATCATCGTCGTTCTTGCCGTCATAACCCTGTACTCACTGGCGATCGCCAACCTGACCATTCTGAACGACGCGCAGGATCCCAAACTGATTGCGCTTTACATCGCAGCATGGATCGGCGTTCTCGGTGCGATCGCTGTCGTGTGGGCCTCGCCGCGAGATTCTGGCGCAACGGCGTCGGCAGCCGACGGTCGCGCATCCATCACACGCTGCTGGCGGCGAGCAGCGTCATGATCGCGTGGTTCTTCGTGGTGTTCCGGATCGCCGGAACGACCTTGAATTACTAAATTTATTTTTGGTGCATGATCCTTTCGAAAAACCGCTGCACACTTTTCCGGATCATGCGCTAGGCCGCCTTCGCCGCGGTCGCGCAGGGCAGGCCGGCGCGTGCGAGCCCGCCATACATCGGCTCGTTCGGCATCGCCTCGCGCAGGATGGCGCGCACCGCGACCAGTTTCTCGATGTCGATGCCGGTGGCAAATCCCTTGCTCTCGCACAGGAACACCAGATCCTCGAACACGACATTGCCGGTCGCGCCGGGCGCAAACGGGCAGCCGCCGAGGCCAGCGAGCGAACCGTCGAGAATGCGCGCGCCCTGGTCGAGGGCTGCCGCCGCATTCGCAATGCCCATGCCGCGGGTGTCGTGCAGGTGCACGCAGATCGGCGTCTTGCCTGCGATTTTGACCGCGGCCCTGGTCAGCTCGCCAACCGCCTTCGGTCCGGCATAGCCGACGGTGTCGGCGATCCCGACCGCATCGACACCGGCCTCGAGGCATTTTTCAACGAGTCGAATCACCTCGTTGGGATCGACGGGACCTGCGATCGAGCAGCCCAGCGCCACCGAGATCGCGGCATGCATGATCGGCTTGTGCGCGCTGGCATCGCGCAATTCGCACATCCGTTTGACATTGGCGATCGCGGAGTTGCGCGAGCGATGCGCATTGGCCTGGCTGTGCTCTTCGGTCGCCGAGACCACCGTCGCGATTTCGGCAACGCCGGAGGCGAGCGCCTCGTTGACGCCGCGCTCGTTCAGCGCCAGCCCAATGCCATGCGCGCCCGGCAACGAAGCGATGGTCTGCACGATGTCGCGGACGTCGACGAATTGCGGAAACGTCTTGGCGGGCAGGAACGAGCCGACCTCGAAACAGCGGACACCGGCCGCATATTCATCACGGATCCAGCGCTGCTTTGCCGGCGTCGAGGGAAACGTCTTCACCAGCTGGAGACCATCGCGCAAGCCAACTTCGCGCAGGATCACGCGGCCATCGGGATAGATTTTCTGAACGTCGGTCATGCACGCTTCCTCATCGTTGCATTCTTTGCCGCAAGCTCGGCACGGATCGCATCCGTGTCGCCGCCAAGCGGCGGCACTTTGATGCCCTCACCGATATTGGCACCGTTCCATTCGATCGGCAGCGCCGGCACGCGGAACGCCGCGCCATCGGCATTGAAATTATTGACGAGGCCGCCCGGCCGCAACACGTGGGGATCGCTAAACAGATCCTCGGGACGGTTGATCGGCGAGAAACAGATGTTGAGCCGGTCGAGCTTGTCGGAGAGATCCTTGACGTCCCAGCCTTTGATCACTTCGGCGACGCGCGGAATGATCCTGGCGCGCGCCATGATGCGGTCGGTGGTGGTCCGCAAGGTCGGATCGTCAAGAAATTCCCGCAGGCCGAACTCCGTGCAAAAACTCTGCCAGTGTCCCTCGGTGACGACGCCGATGAAAATGCGGTTGCCGTTCGCGGCATCGAAGATGTCGTAGATCGGCCAGGCATGCTCGCGCTCGGGCATCGAGCGCGGCCTGTTGCCGGTCATCTCGAATTCGACCATGTGCTGGGCGACCAGGAACAGGCAGTTCTCGAACAGGCCGATGCGGATATTGGCGCCGTCTGCGTTGCCGCTTTTCTTCTGGTAGAGCGCGGCGAGGATCGAGATGACGCCGAACATGCCGCCCATGATGTCATTGGCTGATGAACCGACCCGCTGCGGCTTCTCCTTCGTGCCGGTCATGGCGGCAAGACCGGACATCATCTGCACGACTTCGTCCAGCGCCGGCCGATGCTCATAGGGGCCGGACAAAAATCCTTTATGGCCGGCGACGATCAGATGTGGATATTTCTCGCGCAGTTCGCCGGCGCCGAGCCCTTGCTTGTCGAGTTGGCCGTCGCGGAAATTCTCCAGGAACACGTCGGCGGTTTCCAGCAGCCGGTGCATCGTCTCGCGATCCTCTGGCCTAGCGAGGTCGAGCACGACGCTGCGCTTGCCGCGGTTGAACAACGGGAAGAACGAGGTTCCCATGCCGCCGAGCGAGCGCGTCTTGTCGCCCGCGGGCGGCTCGACCTTGATCACCTCGGCGCCAAGCTGGGCGAGGATCATGCCGCAGGTCGGGCCCATCACCATGTGGGTCATCTCGATGACCCTCACGCCCTCGAGCGGCAGCCCGGTTTCAGCCATGCGTTTCTCCCGTATTCGCGCTGCCACACTAGGCGTTCAGCCACCGTCTGGAAAATACAATCTTGGTATCAGCGCACGCGCGGCTGCATAACGCAAATGCGAGAAAGCCAACCGCGTAGGCCGCGTCAAACCGCCGCCGCGCCGCCCTTGCCCAAGCGTGCGTGCATGTCTAACTCTCGGACAGATTCGAGAGGTAAAGACATCATGCTGGATGCCGCCGCCAAGGCGTTATCGCAAATCCTGTCGCCGCCGATGCGGTCGATCCTGTGGCGATCGATCGCCTTCGCTCTGGTGCTGATCACCGTGCTTGCGATCGGGCTGCAGCGTCTGCTGAGCTGGTTTGCGACTTATGGCGGGGGCTGGGCCGAGGCGATGCTGGGCCCTGGCGCCCATACACCGCTCAATGCGCTGGCCTGGCTCGTCTCGATCGCGGCCGCGCTCGGCGTCGTGCTCGGCGGCATCTTCCTGATGCCCGCGGTCACCTCGCTCGTGGCCGGTTTCTTCGTCGACGACATCGGCGACCTCGTCGAGCGCGAATATTATCCGGCCGAGCAGCCCGGCGTGGCGCTGCCGCTGTCAGTCGCAACCATCGAGGGCATCAAGATCGCGCTGCTGACGATCCTGGTCTATCTGGTCGCGCTGCCCTTCGTG
Organism: uncultured Alphaproteobacteria bacterium; assembly: GCA_963795365.1. Classification (GTDB taxonomy): domain Bacteria; phylum Pseudomonadota; class Alphaproteobacteria; order Rhizobiales; family Xanthobacteraceae; genus Bradyrhizobium. Next base: position 13,987 of record CAWCHW010000029.1, on the reverse strand, counting down.
CTGTTGGCCGGCGCGGGCTTCCTGATCTTCTTCATCGCGACAGCCTGGCTGCAGGGGAAACAGTATTTCGAACTCGCGGCGATGCGCTTTCGGCCACCCGCGGAAGCCAAGGCGATGCGCAAGCATCATGCGGCAACTGTGTTCACCGCAGGTCTGTTCATCGCGGCCTTCGTGTCGATCCCGATCGTCAACCTGGCGACCCCGCTGTTCGGCATGGCCTTCATGGTCCACATGCACAAGCGATTGTCGGGCTCGCGGCCCGAATTGATCGAGCCGGGACGGCGCAACAGCGTGCCTACGGCTTGATTGTTTGCGTGTCGCGCGCGAATGGCGCGATCAACAAACCGATGATCGCAAAGCCCGCCAGCATCATCCAGGCTTCGTTGACGCACAGCGCCAGCGAGGCCTTTTCAACCAGCGGACGGACGTAGTCTATCTCGGCATCGGTCGGCGGGCGCGACGCACGCTCCAGCAACAGTTTTGGATCGAGCCCGATCGCGGTGGCGGCAGTGAGATCGCCGGCCAGCAGCCGATCCCGGAAGTGCTGGGCATAAATCACAACACGTCCGTAGAGGATCGTGTCGACCAGGGCGATGCCGATGGCGCCGCCGAGATTGCGCATCAGGTTGAACAAGCCGCTGGCGTCGGCGACCTCGCTTTCCGGCAGATCGCCAAGCGCAATACGGGTCGGCGGCAACAGACAGAACATGATGGCGACGCCGCGCACGATCTGCGGCCAGAACATCGCGTCGAAATCCGCGGTGCGCGGCTGCCAATAAGACAGACCAAGACCGATCGCGAACAGCACAAAGCCAACGGAGGTCAGGAACCGGGCGCCGAGACGACTCTCCAGGATCGCCGCGACCGGCGCGGCAACAAGCTGCGTGGCACCCGTCACCAGCATGACGATGCCGATTTCGAACGCGTCATGGCCGCGCACAAAGCCGAGAAACACCGGCATCAAATAGACCGAGCCGAACAGGCCGACACCGAGACAGAAGCTCAAGACACAACCGAGCGCAAAGGATCGCCGTTTGAGCGCGGCAAGCCGCAACACCGGATGCGTGGCGCGCGCCGTGCGCAACAGGAAAATGCCAAGTCCGATCGCGCTGGCCAGCAGCGGACCAGCGCAGGACAGCGACAGCCAGCCGCCTTGTGGCGCTTGCTTCAGGCCGATCTCGAGCGCAGTGAGGGCCGCCGCCATCAAGAGCAGCGAGATCACGTCCAGCTTCCTCAATTCATCGAAATCGGTTGCATGTCGCGGCAGGAGGAAAGGCGTGACGGAGGCCGCCAATAGTCCGGGAATGACATTGATCAGGAACAACCACGGCCACGACCAGGTCGCAGTGATGAACCCGCCGACCACGGGACCGACGGTCGGCGCCAGCACCGCGACCACGCCGCCGATCGTGGTCGCGACCGCGTGAAGGCGCGGCGGAAACAGCAGGAACACCGCCGAGAATACGGCGGGAATCAACACGCCGCCGGAAAATCCCTGGACTGCTCGAAACAACAGCAGCCGCGCGAAGGTCTCGCTGAAGGCGCAGCCGATCGAGGCGATCGTGAACAGGCTGACCGCGCCGACGAACAGCCAGCGCAGCGTCAACACCCGCGTGAGCAATCCCGTCAGGGGGATCGCGATCACTTCCGCGATCAGATAGGTGGTCTGGATCCAGCTCATCGCGTCCTGCGAGATCCCGAGCGCCTGCTGAATGGTCGGCAACGACGTCGCCACCACCTGGATGTCGAGGATCGCCATGAACATGCCGAGACACATCAGCAGGAAGGCGGCCCACACGGCCGGGCTCGGCGTGTCGGTCGGCTTGGTCACTGCGCGTTCACGGCGGCTAACGCACGCGTCTCGGCGCGGATGCGAATGGTCAGCACAGCGGCGTTGAGGATGGTGAACACCACGGCGACAACAGGCAGATGCAGCGCCAGCGGCAGAACCGCGATCTCGCCGGCCACGACGGCGTAATTCGGGTGCGACAGATAGCGATAGGGCCCGGTGGCGACCAGCTTTGCGTTCGGCAGGACAATGATGCGGGTGGTCCAGCGCTCGCCAAGCGTGGCGAGAATCCACACGCGGAACCCCTGCAGCGCGACAAACAGCGACAACGCGAGAAGATTGACGTCCTGATCCCGTCCGAAAATCCAGAGCGCGATCAGCCACGCTGCATGAACCGCGACGATCAAGGGATAATGCCGCGCACCCATTTCGATTCCACCGCGCGCGAGCAACGCACTGGTGTTGTGGCGGGCAAGGACGAGCTCGCCCAACCGCTGCAGCGTCACCAGTGCGAGGATGATCGTGGCGAGGCTCACGCGGCGTGCCGCAGCGCGACGCAGCTTGCGGTGAAGCCAGGCCCAAGCGCCGTCAGCAGCGAGCGCCGCGGCAAGCCGCTTGCGCATGCCCGTTCCAATACGAACAGCACCGTTGGTGCCGACATGTTGCCGTAGTCGGCGATGACGTCGCGCTCGTGATCCAGTGTGCCCTGGTCGAGCGCGAGCGCGCGCTCCAGCGCCGCGATGACTTTTGTGCCTCCGGGATGGCAGATGAAGCGATCGATGTCGGCAGTTGACAGCGCCATCCGCGACAGGATTTCGGCAACCGCCGGGCCCATCTGCTCGCACACGAAATCCGGAATGGTGCGCTGGAACACCACGCCGAACCCTTGCGGATCGACCCGCCATCCCATGATGTCGAGCGTATCCGGCCAGAGCTTTTCGCCTGACGCCTCGACCCGCGTGGCACCGCCGTCGCCTGCACGCAAAACCACGGCAGCGGCGCCATCGCCGAACAGGCTGGCGGCGACGATATTGGCCTTGCTCAGTTCGTCGTGGCGGACCGCAAGCGTGCAGAGCTCGAGCGCGACCATCAGCACATTGCCGCCGGGCCGCGATTGCGCGAGACGGGCCGCGATCGACAGGCCGGATACACCGCCCGCGCAGCCCAGGCCGAACACCGGCACACGCGAGACGTCGCTTCGAAATCCCATCCGGCCGGCGACGCGCGCTTCCAGCGTCGGCGTCGCAATCCCGGTCGAGCACACCGTGACCACGGTATCGATGTCTTCGGCTCGGAGATCAGCGCGCGCCAGCGCCTTCTCCGCGACGTCGACGAACAGCGCCTCGGCACCCTCCAGAAATGCCTGTGTGCGATCCGGCCAGCCGCGGGGCTCGAGATACCATTCCATCGGTTTGACGCCGTAGCGATGGCGGATGCCGGTGTTGGCGAACAGGCTCGCAAGCGTCGCGAATTCCGGATAGCGATCGGCCATCAGGCCGCTCGCCGCCGTGAGGATTTGCTGCTGATGAAACTGGTGGGGTGGCACCGAGGTGGCGAGCGAGAGCAGCGCGGCCGTGTCGTTCATGTGGCTGTCCCCCGCCTGAGTGATCCCAAGCTATGGAAACCGCCCAATCGCGCGAATATTTCGGCAGCCGCCACCGCACGCGCCCCGGTCACGTCAAGTTGAATGGTGCGTCAGTGCGCGACCAGCGGACAGCCGGCCTCGCTGAGCGGACGGAACGCCTGATCGCCGGGGATGGTCGCGAGGATCTTGTAATAGTCCCACGGCTTGGTGGATTCCGCCGGCGTCTTCACCTGCGCGAACAGCATGTCGTGCACCAGACGACCGTCTTCGCGCACATGGCCGCCTCTGACGTAAAAATCGTTCACCGGCAGCTCGCGCATCTTGGCCATCACCGCCTTGGCCTCATCGGTGCGGGCCGCCTCGATCGACGCGATGTAATGGCGTACCGCGGAATAGACGGCGGCCTGCGGCATGGTCGGCATACGGCCGTGCCTGTCGAAGAAGCGCTTCGACCAGGCGCGGGTCTCGTCATCGCGATCCCAATAGAACGCGGTGACGAATTTCAGGCCCTGCGCAGCCTGCAGCTGCATGCTGTGCACATCGGAAATAAACACCAGCAGCGACACCATGCTCTGCTTCTTTGTCAGGCCGAATTCATTGGCCTGCTTCACCGCATTGACCATGTCGCCGCCGCCGTTGGCGAAAGCAACGACCTTGGCGCCCGAGGCCTGTGCCTGCAGCAGATAGGAGCTGAAGTCGGATGTGTTGAGCGGATGACGGACGCTGCCGAGCACCTTTCCGCCCGCCGCCAGGACAGCGGCCGTGGCGTCGGCCTCCAGCGAATGACCGAACGTATAATCGACGGTGATGAAGAACCAGGTGTCGCGGCCTTCCGCGACCGTCGATTTGGCCAGGCTCGTGGTCAGCGCGTAGCTGTCGTAAATCCAGGAGGCTTCGTTGGGCGTGCAATTCTTCCCCGTGAAGGCGGTGCTGCCGACAGCGCCGGCAATCGCAATCCGGTTGTATTGCGCGGCGAGTTGCTCGACGCCGAGCGCCACCGCGGAATGGTCGAACCCGATGGCGAGGTCGACGCCTTCGCTCTCGAACCAGCGCCGCGCAATGGCGACGCCGACATCGGCCTTGTTCTGGTGATCGGCCACCACGATGTCGATCGGCTTGCCGAGCACCGTACCGCCGGCATCCTCGACCGCCATGCGCGCTGCGATGACCGACCCGGGCCCGCCCAGATCGGCGTAGAGGCCGGATTGGTCGTTCATCACGCCGATCCTGACGACGTTGTCGGAGATTTGCGCGGCTGCGCTGGACGCGCCGAGCAACAGAATCACGAAAACCGAAGCCAGTACCGACTGCGATCGCACGGCGCGTCTCCCCCTTTTCGGTCCTTGTCACGGACCTTGGGCTCAAGCGTAAGCCCGCGCGCGAGCGCAGACAAGCCGGCGCGCCTTCGCCGGTTGCATTGCGATGCGTAAATCAGGTGGGCGCGCGCCCAATGGCTTGGTTGCATTTGCGCAGGACAGCTTTCGCCGCGCCGAACGGCTCGGGCGCGAACGGCCCCGATGGCGCGCGGGTCATCAGGCTGACGACGAACAAGGCCACGATCGCAAGCCAGAAGCAGAGCCAGAAACCGTCGATATAGGCGAGCACATTGGCCTCGCGTTGCACCAGCGCTGCCAGCGTGCCGAGCGCGCGTGCGGGCGCGAGCGAGACGCCATGCGCGGCGAAAATATCCGCGCAGCTGCTTGAGCATGCGCGTGACTTCGGCGGCGCCGTTTTCGACATGCTGCCCAAGGATAATTGGAATGGATCTGCTCGCGGACGCGCAGCCACGTTCCCATCAGCGAAATACCGATCTCCGCGCCGCCGAGCCGCATGATCTGGATATAGGCGACAAAGGACGTGGCCCGCGTCGGATCGGAATTGGACAGCGCGATGATAATGACCGGCAGCAGCGTGAACGCCTGACCGATCGACAGCAGGACGACAATCGGGATGAAATCTTCACCGGCCCAGTCATGACTGAGCCGGGTGCCGAGCAAGCTCGCTGTCGCGAACGCAGACAGTCCGACAACAAGCACGGCGCGGGCATCGAAATGCCGCACCAGGAAAATCGCCACCGGAACCAGCAGGAACATCGGCAGCGCGCCGTACTTGAACAGCACCGCGCCGGCCTGTTCGGGCCGCAACTCTGTCACGGTGCTGAGGAAATTCGGCACCAGCGACGAATTTGTCAGGCTGCTCAGCGCGTACAGAACAATGGCGACCAGTGCGAGGCCGATATTGCGGCTAAACAGGATGCGGACATGCGCCCAGGGTTGCCGGGCAAAGTGCTCGTTGACGAGGAAAGCGACGAATAGCGCACTGCCGCCGAGCAGCAGCGCCACGACTGTGCCTGATCCCAGCCAGTCGAGACGGTTGCCTTGGTCAAGCCCGGCATAGATCATCGAGACGGCCGAACCCAACAACAGCATGCCGCCCCAATCGGCATCCCGCAGCAGCTCGCGATTGACCGGCTCGGCCGGCGTGCCGAGATAAACCATCACGCCCAGCAAGGGCGCGATCACCGCGCCTTGCCAGTACAGCCAGGACAAGCCCCCGTGATCGACATAGAAGCCGACCAATGACGTGCTGCTGTCCAGCGAAAAGCCGACCCTGATGGCGTAGAGCGCGATCGCCGGCAGCCACCACCGGATCGGGAGGTTACGGAAGACGATCATGAAAGTCGCCGGCACGAAGGTACCCAGCAGCATCCCGTGGACGATGCTGAGCGTCATCAGCGTGGTATAGTCGTGGACGAACGGGATCACGAGCGAGACCAGCGCAAAGATCAGGCTTGGAATGCCGAGCACGCGGCGCAGGCCGAACACGGTCGCAAGCCAGGCGACTGACGGCGCGATGAAGATTTGCGAGCCGATGCTGGACGTCGAGAACCAGGCGCCCTCGTCGAAGCTGAGCCCGAACATGCCGCGCAGGTCGGGCAGGCCAACGGCAATGAGGCGGCTGTCAAAATTGGCGAGAAATGCGGCGAGCAGCACGGCGGTCACGGCGAACAGCGGCCGCGGACAGATACCGCCGCGCGAGACCGGCCCGCGATCGTCGCTATTTTCTGTCATCGGCGGTGTTGATGTTGGCGACGACCGACATGCCGGGCAGCAGCCGCTCCAGCAGCGGCTGGTTCTTGTCGAGGGCAATGCGCACCGGAATACGCTGGACCACCTTGGTGAAATTGCCGGTGGCATTGTCGGGCGGCAGCAGCGCGAATTGCGATCCGCTCGCCGGCGCGATGCGCTCGACGCTTCCATGCAGCGTCTGGTTAGGGAAGCTGTCGACCGTGACCTCGACGGGCTGGCCCGGCTTCACATGGGTGAGCTGGGTCTCCTTGTAATTGGCGATCACATAAACATTCGGCAGCGGCACCACATTGACCAGATTGGTGCCGATGTTGACGTAGTCGCCGGGCTGCACCTGCCGCTCACCGGTGACGCCGTCGAACGGCGCCACGACTCTGGTGTAGCCGAGCTTGAGCTTTGCGGCGGCAAGCGTCGCCTTTGCGCCTTCGAGATCGGCGGCGCGCTGTTTCTTGGTACCCTGCAGCACGTCGAGCTGATGGCGTTGCGCGGCGATGACGGCACGGCTGGCGCGAACATCGGCCTGTGCCTTGGCATAGGCCGCCGTCGCCTGTTCGAAGCGCTGCCGTGTGCCGGCATCTGTCTGCGACAGCGATTGCTGGCGCTCCTCCTCCTGGCGCGCCTCCACTTCGAGCGCTTCGGCCGACACGCGCGCCGCCTCGGCTTGCGCGATGGTCGCATATTGCAGCTCGATTTGATTGGCGAGATTGTCGAGCGCGGCCTGTGCCGCGCCGACACTGGCGTCGGCCTGATCGGTCAGCGCCTGATAATCGGCGGGATCGATCTGGACCAGGAGATCGCCGGACTTCACACGCTGGAAATCCTGGACCGCCACGGTCAGGATCTCGCCCGCGACCCGGCTGCTCAGCCGCGTGAGATCGGCGCGCACATAGGCATCGTTGGTGGTCTGGATCACGGCATTGCCGGTCCACTCGTTCCATTGCAGCGTCGCCACAGCGATGAAAGCGAACGCCACGAGCACCGCGAACAAGGGAATCGCAAGCCGGTTCCAGTGGCCGGACGCAGCGGGCGATGATTTCGCGGGCGGCGTAGTCGGCGCTGAAGTCGGGACGGCTTGATCCTGATTACTCAATCGACATCCTTCCCAATCGGCTTTGCCCAAACGAGCGCGCCCATTCTGGCTCAGACCGTCTTTTCCGGCCAGCGGCAAAGATCGTTGATCAGGCATACCTCGCAGCGCGGCTTGCGGGCGAGGCAGGTGTAGCGGCCGTGCAGGATCAGCCAGTGATGGGCGTGCAGCATGAACTCGGACGGGATCACTTTCTCAAGGCCGAGCTCGACCTCGAGCGGCGTCTTGCCCGGAGCCAGCCCGGTGCGATTGCCGACGCGAAACACGTGGGTGTCGACCGCCATCGTGTGCTCGCCATAGGCCATATTGAGCACGACATTGGCGGTCTTGCGGCCGGCGCCGGGCAGCGATTCGATCTCGGCGCGGGTACGCGGCACTTCGCCGCTGAACTCACGGATCAGTTTCTCCGACAGCGCGATGACGTTCTTCGCCTTGTTGCGATAGAGCCCGATGGTCTTGATGTAATCGCGCAGCCGATCCTCACCGAGCTCGATCATCTTTTGCGGCGTATCGGCAACCTTGAACAATTCCCGCGTCGCCTTGTTGACGCCGGCGTCGGTCGCCTGTGCCGACAGCACGACGGCAACGAGCAGGGTATAGGGGTTGAGATGCTCCAACTCGCCGCGCGGCTCCGGATTGGCCTTGCGGAAGCGTTCGAAGCAGTCGCGGACCTCCGCCGGCGTCCAGGGTTTTGACGCCTTGGCTTTGGAAGCTTTGGGCTTGGCAGGCAATTTCCGGACGACGCGCGCGGCCCTTGCCTTTTTGGCCGACTTCTTCCGCGATCGAACGGAAGCGGATTTTGCGCGTTGGGTTTTGATGATTTTCGCCATGAAGCGGATATACTGACAAGCAATGACCGCAGGCAATGGCTATGACTCCGGCGACGCCGAACCGGTGCTGTTCTCGGTACGGCTGACGCCGCATCGCTCGCTCAACCGCACCGGCTTTGTGCTGGTGATGACGTTTCTGAGCGTGATCAGCTTTGCGACCGGTGTCGCATTCCTGATGATGGGCGCGTGGCCGGTGTTCGGCTTTCTCGGCCTCGACGTGCTCGCGATCTATATCGCCTTCAAGATCAATTTCGGCCGCGCGCGGGCACGCGAGGAAATCACGGTGACGCCGTCGGAATTGCGGATACGCCGGGTCAGTCATCGCGGCCACGTCGTCGAATGGACGTTCAATCCGCTCTGGGTCCGCCTCGACGAAGTCGTCCATGAGGAGTTCGGCACCGAGCGGATTTATCTGATTTCGCGCGGCCGGCGCCTGTCGGTCGGTAATTTCCTCGGGGCAGAGGAAAAAGCAAGTTTTGCCAAAGCCTTACGGGCAGGCTTGGTGGCTGCGAAGCGCGGGCCGACTTATAATCCGGTGAGCTAGACAGAGATCGGAAATCGGGTGGTTTGCGATGCCGCGTCGTCTTACATCATCACCCATGATCACACTCGCCATTCATGATTTGCAGCTGGCCAAGCCGGGCTCCCAGAACGCCGCGCTCCGCGACTATGACAGCGTGCGCCGCGCGATTGCTTTCATCAGCGAACACTGGCGAACGCAGCCGACCATCGAGGCGATGGCCGATTCAGCCGGCGTCACGCCGGACGAGCTGCACCATCTGTTTCGCCGCTGGGCGGGGCTGACGCCAAAGGATTTCATGCAGGCGCTGACGCTCGACCACGCCAAGGGCTTGCTGCGCGACTCCGCAAGCGTGCTCGACGCCGCGCTCGACTCCGGTCTGTCAGGTCCGGGTCGGCTGCACGATCTGTTCGTCACCCATGAGGCGATGTCGCCCGGCGAATGGAAGCACGGCGGCACGGGGCTGACCTTGCGCTACGGCTTCCACCCGTCACCATTCGGCACCGCGCTTCTGATGGCGACGACCCGTGGGCTTGCCGGCGTTGCGTTCGCCGATCCCGGCGAGGAGCAGGCGGCGCTATCGGACATGAAAGGGCGCTGGCCGAACGCCGTCTATGTCGAGGATTATCTGAGCACGGCGCCGCTGGCGCTGCGCATCTTTGACAAGAAACTGTGGCGGCCGGACCAGCCCTTGCGCGTCGTGCTGATCGGCACCGACTTCGAGGTGCGCGTGTGGCAGACGCTGTTGAAGATTCCGATGGGACGCGCGGTCTCCTATTCCGACATTGCGTGCAACATCGACAATCCGAAGGCATCGCGTGCGGTTGGCGCCGCGATCGGCAGAAACCCGGTGTCGTTCGTGGTGCCCTGCCATCGCGCGCTCGGCAAGGACGGCAAGCTGACCGGCTATCACTGGGGCATCACGCGCAAGCAGGCCATGCTCGGCTGGGAAGCGGGACAGATCGGCGGCAAGGCGGCGTGAATCGTTTCACGCCGCCAGGTCGAGCTTGGAAGCCACCGTGGCGTCCTCATTGAGGCGATAGATGATCGGCACGCCGGTGCCGAGCTCGCGCTTCAGGATGTTTTCCGGCGTCAGTTTCTCCAGCACCATGATCAGCGCGCGCAGCGAGTTGCCGTGAGCCGCCACCAGCACGCGCTCGCCGCGCAAGACGCAGGGCAGGATCTCCTGCACGTAATAGGGCAGCGTGCGCGCCAGGGTGTCCTTCAGGCTTTCGCCGCCGGGTGGCGGCACGTCATAGGAGCGGCGCCAGATCAGCACCTGCTCCTCGCCCCATTTCTTGCGGGCGTCGTCCTTGTTGAGGCCGGAGAGATCGCCATAGTCGCGCTCGTTCAGCGCAAGATTTTTCCTGGTCTGCAGGCCGGTCTGGCCGATCTCGGCCAGCATCAGGTCGAGCGTGTGCTGCGCCCGCTTCAAGACCGAGGTGAAGGCGATATCGAATTTGAAGCCCTGCGCCTTCAGCTTGCGGCCGGCGTCCCTGGCTTCCTTGATGCCCTGCTCGGTGAGATCAGGGTCCTTCCAGCCGGTGAAGAGGTTCTTCAGGTTCCAATCGCTCTGGCCGTGGCGCACGAGCACGAGAAGTCGGTCGCTCATTTCGTTGGTCCATTCCGCTCTTCGTTTTACTTCAGCTTTCGCCGAGGCCGAGCACGTCGGCCATGGTGTAGAAGCCCGGCTTCTTGCCGTTCGCCCACATCGCCGCTTTCAAAGCACCGTGAGCGAAGATCAGCCGATCCTCGGCGTGATGCGACAGCGTGAGTCGCTCATAGGGTCCGGCAAAGATCACGCTGTGATCGCCGGCCGCGGTGCCGCCGCGCAAGGACGCAAATCCGATGTCGCCGGAACGCCGCGCGCCGGTGACGCCGTCGCGTCCGCGCGCCGAACGTTGATCGAGCGAAACCTGCCTGCCCGCAGCGGCGGCTTCGCCCAGCATCATCGCGGTGCCCGAGGGCGCGTCGATCTTCGCCTTGTGGTGCATTTCCAGGATTTCGATATCGAAGTTCTCGTCGAGCGACTGCGCCACGCGCTTGACCAGGGCCGCAAGCAGATTGACCCCGAGGCTCATATTGCCCGACTTCACCACGATCGCGCGCGAGGTGACGCTGCGGATCACCGCCTCGTCCGAAGCCGACAGCCCCGTGGTGCCGATGACATGAACGATGCCGCGCTGCGCCGCGATCGCGACATTGGCGATGGTCGCGCCCGGCACGGTGAAGTCGAGAATGCCGTCGGCCTCCGCCGACAGCGCCCAGAGATCGCCGGACAACTTGATGCCATTGGCGGGCAGGCCCGCAAGCACGCCGGCGTCCTTGCCCAGGAGCTCCGAGCCCGGCGCTTCCAGCGCACCGGCCAGCACCGCACCCGGCGTTTCCGAAATGACACGGGTCAATGCCCGGCCCATCCGGCCGCCGGCTCCCGCAACGATCAAGCGCATATCCGCCATGGTCTACCTCTTGCCGTCCTATTAGCGGGCGGAGGCTGTTCCGGCAACCAGCCCCTCGTCATTGCGAGGAGCGCAGCGACAAATGCTACGGCTGCGGGCCGTCGTAGCCTTCGATGATGACGAGGTCGGCGACCGCATGCGGCTGCCGCACCTTGATGTTGGCCTGGTATTCCGGCGAATTGTAGCAGGCGAGCGCGGTCGCATAATCCGGAAATTCGATCACGACATTGCGCGAGCGGCTGTTGCCCTCGGGTCCTTCGAACTTGCCGCCCCGCACCACGAAGCGTCCGCCGAATTTCTTGAAGATGGCGGGGTTGGCCAATGCGTAGGGCTTGTAGCCGTCGTCGTTGTGCACGTCGACGCGCGCGATCCAGTAGCCTTTTGCCATTCGTGTTTTCCTTCCTTTATGCAACCAGCCGCGGCGCAATCTCCGCGTGGACGGCTTCCGCCGCCGCCTTGGGATCTGCGGCGCCGGTGATCGGGCGTCCGACCACCAGATAATCCGCGCCGGCTGCGATCGCGCGCGCAGGAGTCATGACGCGCTTTTGGTCGCCGACCGCGGCGCCGGCAGGACGGATGCCCGGCGTCACCAGCGTCATCTGGTGACCGACGAGCTTGCGCAGCGCGGCGGCTTCCTCAGGTGAGCAGACGATGCCGTCGAGGCCGAGCACCTGCGCCTGCTGCGCGCGCGCCTCGACCAGATCGGACACCGACAATCGATAACCCGCGGCGTGGAGGTCGCCGTCGTCGTAAGACGTGAGCACGGTCACCGCGAGCAGTTTCAGGTTCGACCCTGCGCGTCCTTCGACGGCGGCTTTCAACGTTTGCGGATAAGCGTGCACCGTGAGGAAGGTTGCACCGAGTTTTGCGACGCTCTCCACGCCACGCGCCACCGTGTTGCCGATGTCGTGCAGCTTGAGATCGAGAAAGACCTTTTTGCCCTGATCGGCGAGCTTGCTCACCAGCGGCAATCCTCCGGCATAAGCGAGCTGATAGCCGATCTTGTAAAACGTCACGCTGTCGCCCAGCCGCGCAACCATCGCCTCCGCCGCCTCGACACTCGGCAGGTCGAGCGGCACAATCACGCGGTCGCGGGGCGCGATGTCGGCTGGCTGCATGGTCACCTCACATCATCCGTTGCGAAACTTCGATCAACTGCCGCACCAAACCCTTCAACGCATCGATATCGGCCTGATTTTTCAATCTGTCCATATCGTCATAAGCCTCGTCGGCAAACGACAGGGCGAGCTGATTGGGAATGACCGTGGCATGGCAGGCCGACAGGATCAGCCGCAACGCGGCCAGAGCGCGGGTCCCGCCAAGCCGGTTTTGCGAGGCCGCCGCGATGGCAAAGGGCTTTTCGCGGAATACCTGTCCGCGCGCCTCGTGCGGATCCTGCACCCGCGTGATCCAGTCGACGGTGTTCTTCACCAGCGCCGGGATGGAGGAGTTGTATTCGGGCGTCACGATCAGCACGCCCTGATGCGCACCGATCATCCGCTTGAGATTGACCGCGTTGATGGGCACGCCGGATCGCGCCTGCAGGTCGCCGTCATAGATCGGCAGCGGGAAATCGCCGAGAGAAATCCGCGTGACCTCGGCATCGGCGCGCACGAATTCATCGGCCGCGGCCATCGCCAGCTTCGCATTATGCGAGCCCGATCGCAGTGAGCCCGGGATGATGAGGATTTTCGGTGCGGCCATAAATCAGCTTGCGGTCGGGATCACCGCGCAAGCGCACGCGGTATCAGCCTTTGCGATACACCCAGACACGGGCGGGCGGAAGGTTCATCCAGATCCGCTCGGAGGCCTCTGTGGACACGCCGGGCAGCGACTTCGGAATCGGCGGCGCGACCGAATAGGTGAACTGCACGAAAGGCGCGCCGGGCGCGAGCGCCGCAAAGGCATCGCGGATCAGCTTCAGGCGTGTCGACATCGGCTTGGTGACCAGCGGCAGGCCGGAGACGATGGCGGCGGCCGGCGCACCCAGCACGTTCCAAAGCGTGTCGCGCAGCGAATAGGCATCGCCTTGCACGACCTTGGCCTGCGGATAACGGTCACGCAGCAGCGCGCAGAAACCGGGATTGTATTCGACCAGCACGAGACGCTTCTGGTCGACTCCGCGATGGAGCAGGGCGCTCGTGATCGCACCGGTGCCCGGGCCGAGCTCGATCACCGGATCGTTGGAATCGATATCGACATATTGCGCCATGGTCCGGGCGAGCGGACGTCCCGACGGCATCACCGCGCCCATATGCAGCGGCTTCTCAATCCATGACCGCAGAAAACGAACCTCATCGTCGAGACGAGGAGGTTTCTTCAACGCACGCACGGACGATTGCAAAGGCATGTCAGTACCAGACGGGACCGCCGATTAAGCGGTGGATGTCAGAAAACGGTCACAAAGAGGTATAGGTCGCAGAGAGAACGGTCAAGCCGAACAGGGGGTTCAGCGACGCTGCACCGCATCGGCGAATTTGGCATAACGCCAAGCGTTGGCTGAGTTTTTCCCTCGGTCAGAGGCCTAGCCGGCGCGGGTGCCGAAGAAGTCCTTGACCTTGGTGAAGAAGCCCGCGGCCTCCGGCTGGGTCGCGCCCGAGGAGAGCTTTTCGAACTCGGCGAGCAGCT
>CAWCHW010000028.1:0-200184 GCA_963795365.1 uncultured Alphaproteobacteria bacterium | reverse complement strand
ATTCGCAAACCGGAAATGCATGACGTCGCCGTCGGCGACGACGTACTCCTTGCCTTCGAGCCGGAGCTTGCCGGCGTCGCGCGCGCCGGCTTCGCCGTTGAGCGCGACATAGTCGGCATAGGCGATGGTCTCGGCGCGAATGAATCCCTTCTCGAAATCGGTGTGGATCACCCCGGCCGCGGCCGGCGCCCGCGTGCCGCGATGGATGGTCCAGGCGCGCGCCTCCTTTGGACCCGCGGTGAAATAGGTGATGAGATCCAAGAGCTGATAGCCGGCGCGGATCAGCCGGTCGAGACCGGCCTCTTCCAGCCCGAGCGTATCGAGGAATTCCTTGCGTTCTTCGCGCGACAGCGTCGCAATTTCAGACTCGATCTTGGCCGAGATCACCACCGCGACCGCGCCCTCTTCCTTGGCGCGCTTGAACACTTCGGCCGAGAAACTGTTGCCGTCCTTTGCCGAGGCCTCCTCGACATTGCAGACATAAAGCACGGGCTTTGCGGTCATGAGCCCGAGCATGCCGAAGGCACGCTCCTCCTCCGCCTTGCGCTCGACGAAACGCGCAGGCTTGCCCTCGCGCAGCAGCACCAGCGCACGGTTGACGAGGTCGAGCTGCTCCTTGGCCTCCTTGTCGTTGCCCTTGGCTTTCTTCGACAGATTGTCGACGCGCTTCTCCAGGCTGTCGAGATCGGCGAGCATCAGCTCGGTCTCGATGGTCTCGATGTCGGAAAGCGGGGCGATCTTGCCCTCGACATGGGTGATGTCGCTATCCTCGAAGCAGCGCACCACATGCGCGATCGCGTCGACCTCGCGGATCGTGGCGAGGAACTGGTTGCCGAGGCCCTCGCCCTTGGATGCGCCGCGCACCAGGCCCGCGATGTCGACGAAGGTCAGCCGGGTCGGAATGATCTGCGCCGATTCCGCGATTTCCGACAGCTTGTCGAGCCTGGGATCGGGCACCGCGACCTCGCCGACATTCGGCTCGATGGTGCAGAACGGATAGTTGGCCGCCTGCGCCGCCGCGGTCTCCGTCAGCGCGTTGAACAGCGTCGACTTGCCGACATTGGGCAATCCGACGATACCGCATTTGAATCCCATGACATCCTCTATCCATTTTCGTCATGCCCGCGCTTGGCGCGGGCATCCACGTCTTTCTTGTTTGCTGAAGCCAAGACGTGGATGGCCGGGACAAGCCCGGCCATGACGATGGAGAATCAGCCCTGCTGCTCTCCGTCATCTTCCTTCTCGAAAAATCCCTTGCCCTGCATCACCAGATGCACCTTGTTCTGGAACGAGGCGTCCTGGCCGGCGGCGAGCAGGCCCGCGCTGTCGGCCACCGCCTCGCACAGCGCCGTCACCCACGCGCCATCGTCCTTGGCAAAATCAGAGAGCACGTGGTGATGCACGAACTCCTTGACGCCGGGGTGACCGATGCCGAGCCGCACCCGGCGATAGTCGTTGCCGATATGCGAGCTGATCGAGCGCAGGCCGTTGTGACCGGCGATGCCGCCGCCGACCTTGACCCGCACTTTCGCCGGCGGCAGCTCGAGCTCGTCCTGGAACACGGTGATCTCGCCAGCCCCGAGCTTGAAGAAGTTCGCGGCTTCCTGCACCGCGCGGCCGGAGTCGTTCATCCAGGTCGTGGGCTTGAGCAGGATCACGCGCTCGCGCTCGATCGTGCCCTCCGCGGTCTCGCCCTGAAAGCGGCGGCGCCATGGTGCGAAACCATGACGCCGCGCAATTTCGTCGACGGCCATGAAGCCGATATTGTGCCGGTTACGCGCGTATTTCGCACCGGGATTGCCGAGGCCGACAAAGAGCAGCATGACGCGGCATCCCGCGTCCCGTTACTTCTTCTTGTCGCCGCCACCGGCAGCAGGCGCCTTGGCACCGGCAGCAGGCGCCTTCGCACCAGCCGCGGGCGCAGCAGCACCGGCCGCGGGCGCAGCGCCAGCCGCGGGCGCAGCACCAGGTGCGGGAGCCGCAGCACCGGCTGCGGGTGCAGCCGCACCAGCCACGGCACCTTCCGCCGCGGCAGCCGCGGCAGCCGCAGCCGCCTTCTGCTCTTCGGCGTAACCCGAGGGCGGCACGATGGTGACCAGCGTGAGGTCCGTGCGCATCGGCTTGACGCCGGACGGCAGCGTCACGTCGTCGAGATGCAGCGAGTGGCCGATCTCCAGCGTACCGACATCGACCTCGATATATTGCGGGATGTTGTCGACCGAGCATTCGATGTCGATGGTGTGGGTGACGATGTTGACCGTGCCGCCGCGCTTCACGCCCGGCGAGGCTTCCGCCTTCTGCACATGCAGGGGCACGCTGATGCGGATGGTTGCGCCCTCGCCGAGCCGCATGAAGTCGACATGCAGCGGGAAGTCGCGGATGGGATCGAGGTGGAAGTCGCGCGGGATCACGCGGTGCTTCTTGCCCTCGAGCTCGATGTCGTAAAGCGTGGTGAGGAACCGGCCCGCCAGGATGCGCTGGCGCAGCTCGCGGTCATCGACCGAGATCGGCAGCGGGGGCTGGTTGTTGCCATAGATCACTCCGGGCACTCTCCCGGCGCGACGCTCTGCCCGTGCGGCCCCCTTGCCGACTGACGGACGTGCGGTCGCCTTCAATTCCTTGACGGTCGTCGCCATTGTCTTAAGTCCTTGTTTTCAAAAGAGAAAGGCCGCAGCGCGGCCCGGTTGTCAGCTCGCGGCAAGCCTCCAGGGGTGCGGGGGTCGCGAACGTGCCGGGCTTGTAGCCCCAAAGTGCGGAATGACAAGGAAATGGAGGGATTTTTTCCGCTTCTCGCGGCCTGCACCCTTATTTCTTGACCCGCTTCGGCGCCTTGGCCTTTTGCGGGTGGATCGTTTCGCCCGCGGCCAGCATCGCAATGAATTTTGCGATCCTGGCGGCCCGGGTCTCGGCCTTTTTGGCGTTATGGGTGCGGTAAAGGATGGCGTAGCGATTCCTGGCATCGAGGGTCTCGAAGAAGGCCGCGGCTTTCTTGTTCCTGGCGAGCGCGGCGCGCAAATCGTCGGGTACCTTGGCCGTGCTCGCCGCGGCATAGGCACGCTCCCAGCGGCCATCGGCCTTGGCGCGGTCGATCTCGCGCAATCCCGACGCGCGCATCACGCCCAATTTCACAAGCTCCAGCGCGCGGGCGCGATTCTTCTCGGACCAGATGCTGGTGGACTGACGCGGCGTGAAGCTGATCAGCCAGTAGTCGCCGTCGAAGCTGTCGAGCTGGCCGTCGATCCAGCCATGACAGAGTGCGGTATCGACCGCCTCATCTCTGGAAACACTGGCAATCCCGGAAGATTTCCTGGCGATTTTCAGCCACAGGCCGCGTGAATCCGCACGCTGCGACGTCAGCCACGCATCAAAAGCCTGCTGGGATTTGAACGCGACAATGGGCAAATCGCGCCTGAGCTTTGCCATTGCCGCAAACGACTGCGATCAGCTGCCTGTCGAGCCGCCGAGCTTGGCCTCGAGCGCCACGATCCGCGCCTTCAGCGCCTCGTTCTCCTCGCGCGCCAGCCGCGCCATGTCCTTGACCGCCTCGAACTCCTCGCGCTTGACGATATCGAGGTCGCGCAGGATTTTTTCGGCCTGGTTGCGCACGACGGCATCGACCTCCCGCTTGACGCCCTGCGCGGCGCCCGCGGCGTCGTTCATCAGGCGGCCGATCTCGTCGAAAAACCGGTTGTTGGTCTGGGTCATCCGAGGTCTCCGTGCACACTGTTACCTGACAATGGCGTTCCTGCAGCCCGCGTTCAAGGGCCGGGCGACCTTGTCACACTGCCCTTTCCTTGCAATCGTACTCAGCACCCAAGGAAAACCCAGAATCAGAGAGCGAAGCAACGCCCATGATCGACAGCCAGGTTGATATCGCGACCAAGGACGGCAAGACCACCACCTTCATCACCCATCCCGAGCGCGGCGGACCGTTCCCGGTCGTCATCTTCTACATGGACGCGCCGGCAATTCGTGAGGAACTGCGTGACATGGCGCGGCGGCTCGGCACGTCAGGTTACTACGTCATGCTGCCGAACATGTACTACCGCGCCGGCGTGATGGAGCTCGGCCCGCTCAACCCCGATCCGGAATCGCCGGAACGCAAGAAGATGTTCAGCCTGATGCATTCGCTCAGCATTCCCCTCGTGATGGACGACACCAAGGCGCTGCTCGCCTATGCCGAGACGCAGAAAGCCGCGAACACGAAGATCGTCGGCACCGTCGGCTATTGCATGAGCGGCCGCTACGCGGTGAACGCCGCCACGCATTTTTCCGATCGCGTCAAGGCCGCCGCCTCGGTCTATGGCGTGCAGCTTGCGACCGACCAGCCCGACAGCCCGCATCTTGCCGCTGATAAAACCAAGGCCGAGCTCTACTTCGCGTGCGCCGAGACCGACGTCTATGCGCCGCAGGAGGTGATCGACAAGGTGACCTTGGGAATGAAGGGCACGAAAAACGAGGTCGAGGTCTATCCCGGCACGCATCACGGCTTCGCCTTCCCCAAGCGCCCGGTCTACGACCGCGACGCCGCCGAGCGGCATTGGGAACGCCTGCTCGCGCTCTACAAGCGCAACCTCGTCTAGATGCTGCCGCTGCTGATCGCCTTTCCCGTGTTCGACCCGGTCGCGATCGCGATCGGGCCGATCGTGATCCGCTGGTACGCGCTCGCCTATATCGGCGGCATCGTGCTGGGCTGGATCTATGCGCGCGCACTGGTCAAGAACGAGAAGCTGTGGGGCGGACCGGCGGCGATGACGCTGGCGCAGCTCGACGACTTCATCCTCTGGGTCACCGTCGGCATCATCCTCGGCGGCCGCACCGGTTATGTGCTGTTCTACAACCTGCCGTTCTTCATCCAGCATCCGGCGGAAATCCTCGAATTGTGGAAGGGCGGCATGTCCTTCCACGGCGGCTTCATGGGCTGCGTCGTCGCCGTGATGTGGTTCGCGCGCAAGAACGGCATTTCCATTCTCTCACTCGGCGATATCACCACCGCGGTCGGGCCGATCGGCCTGTTCCTCGGGCGCATCGCCAATTTCATCAACAGCGAGTTGTGGGGCCGGCCCGCCGATCCCGACCTGCCCTGGGCGATGATCTTTCCGAACGGCGGTCCGCTGCCGCGGCATCCGAGCCAGCTCTATGAAGCCGGGCTCGAAGGTATTCTGCTGTTCACGGTGCTGGCGGTGATGATCCGTCTCGGCGCGCTGAAGCGGCCGGGCCTGATCCTCGGCAGTTTCATTGCGCTTTATGCCCTTGCCCGCATCACCGGCGAGCACTTCCGCGAGCCGGACCCGCAGCTCGGCTTTTTGTGGGGCGGGCTCACCATGGGTATGTTGCTGTCGGTCCCGATGGTAATTGCGGGCGCGATCATTATTGTAGCGGCGTGGCGACGCAAAGCTGACGCGCCTCATTAATTTCACCCAAGGCAGACCGTGACTGAATTTTCGCCGCTGCAGTCCGAGATCAAGAAGCTGATCAAGTCGTCCGGCCCGATGCCGGTCTGGCGCTATATGGAGCTGTGCCTGCTGCATCCGCAGTACGGCTATTACGTATCGCGCGATCCGCTCGGCCGCGAGGGCGATTTCACCACCTCGCCCGAGGTCAGCCAGATGTTCGGCGAATTGATCGGCCTGTGGGCGGCCGCAGTGTGGAACTCGATCGGCTCGCCGCCGCTGCTGCGGCTGGTCGAGCTCGGGCCCGGCCGCGGCACCATGATCGGGGATGCGCTGCGCGCGCTTCGCGTGCTGCCGCCGCTCTATCAGAGCCTGAGCGTGCACCTGGTCGAGATCAATCCGGTGCTGCGCGAAAAGCAGCGGTCGACGCTGTCAGGCGTGCGCAATATCAGCTGGCACGACCATATCGACGAGGTGCCGGAAGGCCCAAGCATCATCCTCGCCAATGAATATTTCGACGTGCTGCCGATCCATCAGGCTGTGAAGCAGGCCAACGGCTGGCACGAGCGCGTGGTCGACATGGACGCCTCCGGCAAGCTGGCGTTCGCTGCCGCGGCCGAACCCATCCCGCGTTTCGAGGTGCTGCTGCCGCCGCTGGTGCGCGCAGCGCCCGTCGGCGCGGTGTTCGAATGGCGGCCTGACGCCGAGATCATGAAGATCGCCAGCCGCGTGCGCGACCAGGATGGTGCTGCGCTGATCATCGATTACGGCCATCTGCGCAGCGACGCCGGCGACACCTTCCAGGCGATCGCGCGCCACAGCTTCACCGATCCGTTGAAGGCGCCGGGACAGGCCGACGTGACCGCGCATGTCGATTTTCAGGCGCTGGCCCGTGCGGCGGAAGATCTCGGCGCCAGGGTGCATGGGCCGGTGACACAGGGCGACTTCCTGCACCGGATCGGCATCGAGCAGCGCGCCGCGACGCTGATGGCCAAGGCGACGCCCGAGGTGTCCGGCGATATCGACGGCGCGCTGAAGCGGCTGACCGGCGGCGGCCGCGGCGGCATGGGCTCGATGTTCAAGGTGCTCGGCGTCTCCGAGCCGCATATCGAGGAATTGCCGGGCCTCAGCGACACGCCGGTGGAAAGCGAGTGATGCTCGCCTCGCCTCTCCTGTCGGCGATCCCCGGACTTCGCCATGCCTTCTTCACCCGTGAGGGCGGCGTGTCCGGCGGGGTCTATGCCGGGCTGAATGGCGGACTCGGCTCGCGTGACGATCCTGCCGCTGTCAGGGAAAACCGCCGCCGCATGGCGGAACAGCTCGGCGTGCGGCCTGAGAATTTCCTCAGCGTGCACCAGACCCATTCGCCGGATGCGATCGTCGCGACCGGGCCGTGGCCCGGCCCCGCGCGGCCCAAGGCGGACGCCATGGTCACGAAAGACGAGAGACTTGCGCTCGGCGTGACGACCGCCGATTGCGCGCCGGTGCTGTTCGCCGACGCAAGAGCGCGCGTGATCGGCGCGGCGCATGCCGGCTGGAAGGGCGCGCTGACCGGCATCCTGGAATCGACCATCGACGCCATGGAGAAACTCGGCGCCGAGCGAAGCGGCATGGTGGCCGCGATCGGCCCTTTGATCCGCCAGCCGAGCTACGAGGTCGGCAGCGAGTTCGTCGAACGCTTCATCGAGGCCGACGCGGAGAACGCAATGTTCTTCCTGCCGGGAGAGCGCGACGGCCACGCGATGTTCGACCTCGCCGGCTATATCCGCAGGCGGCTGGAGACTGCCGGCGTGCTGATGATCGACGATCTCGGCGTCGACACCTATTCCGACGATCGCTGCTACAGCTATCGCCGATCGGTGCATCGCAAGGAGACGGACTACGGCCGGCATGTGCATGCGATTGCGCTGGAGCCGGGTTAGCCGTTGGCCCGTTCCAAATTGGACCAGATTTTCGCCCGATTTTGCCCCGCGCCTGTGTCGCCGCAGCCCTAGACGGCCCCCGGTTTTGGCGTTAACGCCGCATTAACAATGAGGGACGCGTCAACCTTTTCTCCGCTCTTGACGGGCCGGGCGCTGCTGCGCGCCGGCTGCGTGGCGCTGTTGCTTGCGGCTGCGGGCGCCCTCGGCGGCTGCGCCAGCGGCGGCGCGCCGGGCGCCTCATTCGCCATGGCCAGTGATGGTCCGACCGTCGCCTTCGAATCGATCGACGGTCCGCCGCCGGCCGTGTTCGACCGCATGGTGAGCGTGATCGACAGCGAAACCAAGCTGCGCAATCTCTCGATCGTCTCGCGCGACGGCTCGGCCGCCTATCGCGTCCGCTCCTATCTCTCGGCGCAGGTGATCCGCGGCAAGACGGTGATCGCCTGGGTATGGGACGTCTATGATCGCGACCAGCAGCGCGCGCTGCGCCTCTCCGGCCATGAGCTTGGAGCCAAGGCCGGCCGCGATCCGTGGTCGGCCGCCGACGACCTCGTGCTGCGCAAGATCGCGCAGGCCGGCTTGAGCGGGCTGACCGGCATGATCAACGGCGCGCCGGAGCCGGCGACGCCTGCGGGCAGGCGCGGTCCCGCGATCGCGAGCGCCGGCGAGCCTGCCTCGCCAGGCCGTAGTTTTGCGGCTCTTGGCTACACCGACCGTTAGCCAAATCCCGGCAGCTACTGCCATTTTTGCCCAGGAAATCGCGTAGGCCGGGTTGCCTTTGGCGTCTCCTCCCTGATATTCCCTCGCTGGTCGAAACCAGCCGGTTGCAGGGAAAACCCGATATGCTGAAAAAGGTCTCCAGCAACCAACGGGAACAGGCCTCGATGTCGGCCAAGAACGGCTCGATCAAGCTGATCGCGGGCAATTCCAACCCGGCACTGGCCCAGGCGGTCGCCGACGGCATCGGGTTGCCCTTGACCAAGGGCGTGGTCCGGCGCTTCGCCGACATGGAAATCTTCGTCGAGATCCAGGAAAACGTGCGCGGCTCCGACGCCTACGTCCTGCAGTCGACCTCCTATCCCGCCAACGACCATCTGATGGAGTTGCTGATCATCACCGACGCGTTGCGCCGCTCCTCGGCGCGCCGCATCACGGCGGTGATTCCCTATTTCGGCTACGCCCGGCAGGATCGCCGCTCCGGCTCGCGCACCCCGGTCTCGGCCAAGCTGGTCGCCAATCTGATCACGCAAGCCGGCGTCGACCGTGTCATGACGCTCGACCTGCACGCCGCCCAGATCCAGGGCTTCTTCGACATTCCGACCGACAATCTGTTCGCCTCACCCCTGATGGTGCGCGACATCAAGGAACGCCTCGACGTTTCCAACGTCATGGTCGTTTCGCCCGACGTCGGCGGCGTGGCGCGCGCCCGTGGCCTTGCCAAGCGCATCAACACCCCGCTCGCCATCGTCGACAAGCGCCGCGAGCGGGCCGGCGAATCCGAGGTGATGAACGTGATCGGCGAGTGCGCCGGCTACACCTGCATCCTGGTCGACGACATCGTGGATTCCGGCGGCACGCTGGTGAACGCAGCCGACGCGCTGCTCGCCCACGGCGCCAAGGAAGTCTACGCCTACATCACCCACGGCGTGCTCTCGGGCGGCGCGGTGACGCGCATCGCCTCGTCGAAGCTGAAAGAGCTCGTCATCACCGACTCGATCCAGCCGACGGAAGCGGTGCGCAAGGCCACCAATATCCGTTCGCTCTCGATTGCCGGCCTGATCGCGGAAGCGATCAATCGCACGGCGGCAGAAGAGTCGGTGTCGAGCCTGTTCGACTGATCTCGACAACCGCTGCTGCTCGTTACGCCCGGGTGAGCGAAGCGATACCCGGGACGGTCCCGCATATCGCTGCGCTCCATGCGGAGCTACGACATCCCTCAATCGTGCCCCGGGCGCGGCACCAAATTCATGATGGTGCGCGTAAAGCCGCCGTCGACGATGATCTCGTCGCCGGTGACGTAGGAGGCGCGGTCGCTGGCGAGGAACATCACGGCATCCGCAATGTCCTGCGGCATGGCGATGCGGCGCATCGGCGTCACCGCCGAGCGGCGCTCGGTGACCCCCGGCGTATCGTAGAACGCCTGGCTCATCGGCGTGATCACCATGCCGGGGCTGACCACATTGCTGCGGATGCCGTCCGGTCCCCATTCGCTCGGCGAGCTGCCGCGACAGCATGACGACGCCGGCCTTGCTGACGCTGTAGGCGCCGCTCTTGCCCTGCGCGTTGCTCGCGGCGATCGAGGCGACATGAACCAGGCTGCCGCGCTTTACCTTGCGCATCTGCGCGCCAAACGTCTGCGCGCAAAGGAAATAGCCGGTGAGGTTGATCGACAGCACCAGATTCCATTCGGCGAGCGACAGCGTGTCGAGCGCCCCGGGCCTCAGGATCGCCGCGGCATTGACCAGCACTTGCGCGGGACCGAGCGCTTTCTCGACCGTCGCGGCGGCGGCGGCGATGCTGTCGGCATGGGTGACGTCACAGGGCACGATCACATGGCGGTTGCCTGCGAGCTCCGCGCGGGTTTTCTCCAGCCCCTGCTCGTCGCGATCCAGCGCCGCGACCTGCGCGCCGGCCTTCGCCAGATTGACCGCCACCGAGCGGCCGATGCCGCCGCCCGCGCCGGTCACCACGCAGACGCGGCCGGCGAGGCCCAGCCAGTCGGATGAAAGTTGGTCGGTCATGGGAGTCCCCGGCTTTTTGTTCTTGTAACCTCAAGAAGATCAACAGCGGATTTGAATGTCAAACAGCCGCCTTCAAGCGTTCAGTGTCATCGCCCGACTTGATCGGGCGATCCAGTATTCCAGAGACAGTGGCGCTAGAGCTGAACGGCCGCGGCGTACTGGATGCCCCGCCTTCGCGGGACATGACGGCGAGTGAGCGCGCTTTCCAACCGCGGCTTCCACGATTACGCTGCCGCAAATGGTTCTCCCCCGCAAAGTCCACGCCGTCATCTTCGACATGGACGGCCTGCTGTTCGATACCGAGGTGCTCTACCGGGACGTGGTGATCGCCACCGCACTCGAAGCCGGCCATGATGTGCCGCTCGATTTCTATCTCTCGACGGTCGGGACTCCCCTGCAGGGAACACGCGAGGCTTTCGTCCAGCGCTATGGCGCCGGTTTCGACTTCGACGCTTTCTGGGCCAAGGCCCTGCAGCGCTACGGCACGGCCGTCGAAACAGAACTCCGTCTCAAGGCCGGCGTGGTCGAATTGCTCGCGCTGCTGGACGATCTCGCCTTGCCGCGCGCCATCGCCACGTCGTCGTACCACGAGCATGCGCGACACCATCTCGGGGCTTTCGGCCTCTCCGATCGCTTCCATGCCGTCATCGCCCATGGCGATTACGTCCGCGGCAAGCCGCATCCCGACCCTTTTCTGAAAGCCGCCGAACGGCTCGGGGTCGAGCCCATACAATGTCTCGCGCTGGAAGATTCCTGGCACGGCGTGCGCGCCGCCGCGGCCGCGGGGATGATGACCATCATGGTGCCGGATCTCATGATCCCGACGCCGGAGATGACGCAATTCTGCGTTCATATCGCCACCGATCTTCACGAAGTCTGCAGCCTGATGACGGTATCGAGGGCGCCGCCATGAACCCCGACATCCGCTCCGCCATCGACTTCTACGAGCGCCATCCGATTTCCTGCGAGATCATTCTCGCCAGGCTCAAGGCCAGCCGCGGTCATCTCGACGGTCTCACGCCGGAGGACCTGTTCCCGCACGACCAGGATCATTATGGCGGACTCGCCGCCAACGATGCGCTGGCGGCGCGCGCCGCTATCTGCAAGGGCACGCGCGTTGCAGATTTCTGCGCCGGGCTCGGTGGCCCCGCCCGCTATCTTGCCCACCGCCATGGCGCCGACGTCACCGGTATCGAGCTGACGCCGGCGCGCGTCGAGGGCGCCGAGGTGCTGACCCGGCGTGTCGGCCTGCAAGACAGGGTGCGCATCATCGAAGGCAATGTGATGCAGGTGCCGCTGAGCGATGACAGCATGGACGCCGTGGTCAGCCAGGAGGCGCTGCTTCACGTACCGGACAAGAAGCGCGCGCTGACGGAAGCCTTTCGCATTCTCAAACCCGGCGGACGCATCGCCTTCACCGACTGGGTGGCGCACCGTCCGCTGTCCGCGGCTGACCGCGAACTGATGTGGCAGGGCATGGCGGTGACGGAGCTCTACACCCTGCCCGTCTACGCAGACCTCGTTCGCGAGGCCGGCTTCATCATCACCTCGGTTGAAGATTTGACCGGCGAATGGGGCAAGATCCTGACGCAGCGGCTCGCGATGTATCGCAAGCTGCGCGAGGAGACGCTCGCCGCCGGCACGCCCGCCGGTCACGACGCCTTCTATGAAAGCTATGTCAGGTTCGTCGATCTGGTGAACGCCGCGCAGCTCGGCGGCGGAAGATTTGTCGGCGAGAAGGCGGAATAGTGCCGTAGCTGTGGGGTGGGCAAAGCAGACCAGGACTTCGATATTGCGCTGCCCACGAAGCACAGGAAGCGCGATCGGCATTCGATTGCCGGATGACCGGTGCGGCACCAGGTCGCTAGCGCGCCTTTGCGTCATTGCTTCGTCACTCATCTGCCGAGCTTGTCCTGACACCCGGATGCTCGCACCGGATTCAGAGGTGATCTCAGCTCGCAGCCGTGACGGCACACCCATGTCCTCCCCCTGAACGATCTCGATCATACCGCCATGAGGCCATCCAAGATCGCGCAGATATCCCGCAAGCGCCGCCGCCGCGGCTCCCGTCGCAGCGTCTTCGTAGACGCCGCCCGCTGCGAATGGATTACGGGCATGGAAAAGCGTGCTGGTTTCCGCATGGACGAGACTGATGGTGACGATCCCGTTTGCCGTCATGAACCGCCGCCCCTGCTCCAGGTCATAGCGCATCGCGGCCAGCCTCTCGCGGCTCGTCAGAGCCAGGACAAGATGCCGGGCACCGGCCTCGATGATTGCCGGAGGCAGACGTCGGTCGAGATCGGCGAAGGGCGTACGAGAAAAGGCCGAGCGCGGTCTCGACCAACTGCTTCGGCGCCTGTTCGCTGCGCGTGCGCGGTGACTGCAACGCCGCCATGAGCGCGGGATTTCGCCATCCCGTTACCGCGATCCGCGTGTCGTTGAGCTGGAGCGCGAAGGTGCCGTCGCCATGGGCAAGCGCAAGCGCGGCCCCGAGCGCGATTGTTGCGTGGCCGCAGAACGGCACCTCGATCTCAGGTGCGAAGTAACGGACTCGCCAGCCATCGTCACACGGTGCGGCGAAAACCGTTTCCGAATACCCGACCTCTGCCGCGATCGCCAGCATCCGGTCGGCAGGAGGGAGCGCTTCGCAGAGCACGACACCGGCAGGGTTGCCGCCGCTCGTTCCTTGCGAAAAGGCGGCAATCCGCTGCACGTGCATTCGACCTCCAGAATGAAGACCAGGGAGCCCAGGCTGTCGCAGCCTGCTCAACCCTCGAAGCCGGACATTCCGGCGTTCGCCCGCGGCAGCGCATCCCTGAGCGCGATGCGCTCGCCGCCGGGCTTGGCCACATAGAGCTGGCTCTCCAGCACGGACTCCATGTTCTCGAACATGGCATAGAGGTCGTCGCAATAGACCGACGGATTGTCGTAGCCGTTATGCTTCGAGAAGCGATGCGGCAGGTAGCCGCCGCCGCAGGCGTTCATGAATTTGCAGGCTTTGCACTTCGCCGACAGATTGATCGAGGCGTCGCGCGCGGCGATCCAGCGCGGCTCTTGTCTCACGTCATCGAGCGCGTGGTCGAACAGGTTGAACTTGGTCTGCGTGACGCCGTTGCCGGCGATGCGCAGCACGTCATGCGGCTCGACCGTGCCGTCCGTCATGACCGTGCAGAGCTCGACCGGCTGGTAGCCGACGCCTTCGGTCGGCGCGTTGTTGGCGAGCAGCGCGGTGATCATGTCCGAGACGATCCGGATCTCGACGCGCGGCTTGTCACGATTGGTCTGAAGCCAGGCATCGAACAGGCCGTTGTAGAAGGCGGCGATCTGCACCGGTGTCTCGTCGACCGTCGCGTCGGGAATCATGATGTCGTAATGGTCGAGGCCGCAGGACGCAAAGAAGTCGACATATTGCTGCGGCGGAAAGGCCGGATTGCAGACCGACAGCGCGCTGACGCGGATGTTGCGGTCGACCAGCATGCGCGCGGCGCGCTCCACCGCGGCATGGGTGCCGGTGCCCTGGAAGGTGCGGCGGTGAATGTCGTGGATGTGCTCGGGCCCGTCGAGGCTGATCGCGACCGACATGTCGTGCGCCTCGAAGCAATCCATCCACTTGTCGTCGACCAGCACGCCGTTGGTGGTGATCGCGATCGGGATGTTGGCGCCGGTGCGCGCCATGATCGCCTCGCAGTCTTCGGCGAAGCGGTGAAAATTCTCGACGCCCCAGAGCAGCGGCTCGCCGCCATGCAGCACGATCGGAAGATCGGCGAGGCCGTGCGTGACGATATGCTGCTCGATGCGCAGCAGAAGCTGCTGCGCAATGCGCTCGCTCATCAGCTTCGGCTTGTCATAGACCGAGGCGTCGCGAAACCAGTAGCAATAGGAACAGTCGATGTTGCAGCGGGTCGCGACCTTGACCAGCAGCTGCGAGATCGGCTGATGCTGGAATTCGACGCGCTCGTCGCCATCAGCCGACATGTTGAACCCGCAACAGGGAAGATGACGGTTCTAGTAGGCGCGGCCAAAACCCCGGCGGAAGCCCGGCGCATAGCCCCTGCGGAAGGCGCCGCCGACATAGGGTGCGCGGACGAAGCCGCGGCGGAAGTACACCTGCTCAACGGCCGGCTTGTCGGCAAGGACGCTGTCTTCCTCGGCCGGCCGGGCTTGCGCCTGCTTGTTCGGCGGCGCCTGCATGTCGTCGAGCAGTGCGTTGAGGCCCTGGTGATCGCTCTGGATTTGCGCCCCGGTCCCCTGCAGCTGGAGCAGACCGGCCATCACTTTCAGTGTCAGGAGCGACATGATCGTATTCCTTGCTTTCCGATGCGCGATCCCCCAACCGCGACAGCAAGACTACATGCCTTCGGCCGGTCCGGCAACACGGCGCGCACCGCGACTTTCGCTCAAGTCTTTTCGGCGATGCAGTATGAGCCGCCCGCCTTTCGTCGTGATGGCGTCACATATCGGTCGCTTCAAGCGCCGATATGTCGGATAGTGATGGCGAAAAAAGCGCAAGACAAACGCTGGAGTGCCCATTGCTGCAGAGACTGGCGAGCCTCCTGGTCGCATGCGCGATCGGCCTTGCATCGATCCTTCCGGCCAGCGCGCAGGCGCCCTATCCCAGCCATCCCATCCGCATCGTGGTGCCGTTCGGCCCGGGCGGCTTCGCCGACATCACGGTGCGCCTGCTCGGGCAGAAACTGACCGAACGCACGGGCGCGCAGGTGGTGATCGAGAACCGGCCCGGCGCCGGCGGCATCGTCGCCGCCAATTCGGTGATACCATCGCCACCGGACGGCTATACGCTGTTTCTGTTCTCCAGCGGGATTGCGCTGTCGAAGTCGCTGCTCAAATCGATGCCGTTCGATCCCGCGACGGCATTCGCCCCGATCTCGACGATGGCGTTGTTCGACCTGCTGCTGCTCGTGAAGGACGACTCGCCGATCCACACGCTGCAAGGACGCGCTGGAGCCGCCCGTGGCGATCCGCAAAAATTCAACGTCGGCACCATCAGTCCCGGCAGCACCCAGAACGTGACCGGCGAGCTGCTGCGCTCGACGACCGGCATCGCCATGACCATCGTGCCGCATCGCACTTCGGCTGATGTCCTGACTCGCTGCTGCGTGGCGACGTCCAGATCGGCATCGATTCCTATGCCGCGCTGAAATCGGCGATCGACGCCAAAAATATCCGTGCCATCGCCTCGTCCGGCAGCAAGCGCTCAGCCTTGCAGCCTGATGTACCGACCATGCGCGAACTCGGGCTCGACGCCACGGTCGACGGCTGGAATTCGCTGGTGGCACCATCAGGCACGCCGAAGGAGATCATCGCCTTCCTCAACGGCGAACTCCGCGCCATCATCAACGACACCGATTTCAGGACGCGCATGATCGAGCTCGGCGGTGAGCCCGCGGCCTGCTCACCCGAAGAGCTCGACGCGCGGCTGAAATCCGATGTCGCCATGTGGGCCGGCGTGGTCAAGAAGGCCGGCCTCGAACCGAACTGAGAATGGAGGAAACCATGACCGCCACGCCGTCACGCCGCTGGTTATCGCTTTGCAATTGCGGCCTCATCCACGAGCCGCGCCTCAATCGCCGCGAGCTTCTGATTGGCGGTGCCGCGACGCTGGCATTCGGCGCGGCGGCCCCGGGGTTCGTGCCGAAAGCGGCGGCGCAGGCCCAGTCGCACCGCATCGACGTGCATCATCACATCTCGCCGCCGAGCTGGATCGATGAGCTGAAGAAGATGAAGACGGACAGCCCGCCGCTCGTGAACTGGTCGGTGCAGAAAACCATCGAGGACATGGACGCAGGCGGCGTGGCGGTGGCGATGACATCGCCGACGACACCGCAGCTTGCGGGAATGGATGCCGCGACCGCGGCCCGCATTGCCAGGGAGTCGAACGAATACGCCAAGAAGCTGGAAGCCGATCACCCCGGCCGGTTCGGCACCTGGGCGATGCTGCCGCTCCCCTACATCGATGAAAGCCTCAAGGCGATCGAATACGCCTTCGACACGCTCAAGGTCGACGGCGTCGGCATCATGACGAGCTATGGCGACAAGTGGCTCGGCTATCAGGAGTTCGAGCCGGTCTGGCAGGAGCTGAACCGGCGCAAGGCCATCGTCTACACCCATCCGACGGGAGCAAATTGCTGCGTCAACCTGGTTCGCGGCGTGGACGAAGCCTATGTCGAATTCGGCACCGACACGACGCGATCGATCTTTTCGATGATCTTCTCGGGCTTCGCCGAGAAATACCCTGATATCAACTGGATCTGGTCGCATGGCGGCGGTTCGATCACCGCTTTCTACGAGCGGTTCACGGTGCAGGCGCTGATGCGGCCGCCCTACAAGGACAAGTTCACGCGCGATCGGGTCGAAGCCCAGATCCGGCGGTTCTATTACGACACCGCAGCGATTCCGAACGACGTCACGCTGTCGGCGCTCGCAAAAATGGTGCCGGTCTCGCAAATTCTCTACGGCACCGACTTCCCCTATCGCCGTGCCGCGGAATACACCAAGCCGCTGGCCGACTTCTTCAAGCCCGATGACCTCAAGGCGATCGATCGCGACAACGCGTCGCGTCTCGTGCCGCGCCTGAAGGTCGCTTGATCGCTCATGAAGGGCGAACTCACCATTCTCGGAATCTTGATGCTGGCGATCGCGCAATGGTACGCGGGCGACAGCCCGCGCTCGCGCAAGATCGCTTACGGGCTGTTCGGCCTCGCGGCCGCCATCGCGGTGGTCCTTGTGGTGCGCGGGTCGGCGTGAGTGGAAACCAAAGTCGAAAAACAAGAGAGGCGAATGTCAAATCCTCCCACCTTCAAGATCGACGCGCATGTCCATGTCTTCACCACGGACATGCCGCTGATCGACAATCCGCGTCATGCGCCGACATACAGCTTCACCCATGAAGAGCTGATCGCGACGCTGGACGCCAACGGCGTCGAGCGCGCGGTGATCGCCGCCGCGAGTCCCGTGGGGCGACTATAACGACTACACCTGGACGGCGCTGCGCGCGCACAAGAAGCGCCTGCGCGGCACGGCGATCTTCAAGCACCCGATGGAACGCTCGGCGCTTGAGGCGATGAGCCGCGACGGCTTTGTCGGCATCCGACTGCCCTTTATCGGCCTGCCTGATCTCCCCGACATCACCGGCTTCGAATATCGCGCGCTGTTCCGGCGGCTGGCCGATCTCGACTGGCATGTGCATCCCCATGTCGACGGCGAGGATTTGCCGAAGATCCTCCCCGTCCTGGAAGCGTCCGGCGTCAAGATCGTGGTCGACCATCTCGGCCGGCCCGACCCGAAGGACGGCATCCACAGCGAGGGCT
Source organism: uncultured Alphaproteobacteria bacterium (assembly GCA_963795365.1). GTDB lineage: Bacteria > Pseudomonadota > Alphaproteobacteria > Rhizobiales > Xanthobacteraceae > Bradyrhizobium. The sequence goes on along the minus strand of CAWCHW010000028.1, from coordinate 182,800 downwards.
TCAAGCGGCTGTTGCAGTCGATCGACAAGGGCCGCACCTGGGTCAAGATATCCGGCGGTTACCGGCTCGGGCCGCAGGCCAAGGATTATGCGCGCGAGCTGGTGCGCGTCGCCGGTCCCGATCGCCTGGTCTGGGCCAGCGACTGCCCGTTCGTCGGCCGCGAGGGCGAGTTTCCCTATTCGGCCACGATGGATTGGCTGGTCGACGCCGTGCCTGACGCTGCAGCGCGGGCGAAGATTTTCGGCGAGACGGCGCGCAAGCTTTACTTCGGCGGTGAATAGGTCCCGCCAGGGCCGGTACGTGAGATTTCCGCTAGACGAAACCGCCGACGCGGGTGACAGTCGACGCCGATATCTGCCGAGGGCAACACGATGATCACGAAATTCGATAGCTCCTATTACGGCACAGTCGAGATGGAGAATCTGGGGTACGCCGGGACCCCGATCAACGAGCGCAGCTATTCGCAAGCGGAATTGGGCGGCGCGCTGCACAAGGTCGTCGAGTACGCCAAGTGGATGGATGAGCGCGGCTACGATACGTTCTGGATGGCCGAGCACCATTTCCAGCCGGAAGGCACGGAGCTGATCCCGAATCTGCTGATGATGGCGATGCACCTGTGCGGGGTGACGAAGAACCTGCGCTTCGGCTGCGGCTTCAATGTCGTGCCGATGTGGCACCCGCTGCGCCTCGCGGAAGACTATGCGATGGCCGACATCCTGACCGGTGGCCGGGTGATCTTCGGCATCGCGCGCGGCTATCACACCCGCGAGGTCGAGACGTTCGGTGCGCCGCTGCTCGACCAGAAGGCCAACCGCGAATTGTTCGAGGAAGGCGTCGACATCCTGTTCAAGGCGTTCGAGGGCAAGCCGTTCTCGCACAAGGGCAAGTACTATACGATCCCGCCGGAGGTGCCGTATCGCGGCTATACGCTCAAGGAGATCACGCTGGTGCCGGCGCCGGAGCGCCTGCCGGTCGAATGCTGGCAGCCGATCCAGAGCGGCTCCGAGCAGGCCTTCGACTTCATGGCCAAGCACGGGATCTCCGGCATCATCGGCGGCGGCTCTGCCGAGGGCGGCGCCGTCGAGCGGCACATGATCGGCTTCCAGGCCGCCTATGCGCGCCGCGGCATCGAACTCGGACTCGGCGAGCGGCTTGCGCTCGGCTTCCAGTTTCACATCGCAAAGAGCCGCGAAGACGGCATGCGCGAGGCGGCCAAACACTACGAGGAGAACATGAAGATGTTTGGCGAGTTGCGCCTCGTGCGGGCGCTAACCGACGAGCAGATCGCCGCGATGCGCGATCCGCGGCTCGCCGCCAAGACGAAATTGCCTGATATCGAGGACGCGGTGAAGGCCGGCGGCTTCCTGACCGGTACGCCCGCCGACATCATCGAGCAATTGAAGGCCGTTGAAAAGCGCTATCCGGGCGTCGACCGGGTGGTGTGCGCCACGCCGCTGGGGACCCCCCTCGAGGTTCAGCTGGAAGACCTGGATCGATTCGCCAAGGAGGTCATGCCCGCCTTCCGCCCGGCGAAGATCGCTTCAGCGGCGGAGTGAGGCGGGAAGCCGAGGAGGAGTGGAGCGGGCACTGCTCTGCGGAGCGATAGCGCCCTTTCCGCGGCACTGCCTGGGTGCAGGATAGATTCTGCAGCTCGCTTGGTGGCCTGGGGAACATTCGGAAAGAGGCCCGGCACACACCGGATGTGCCGGGCCTTACCTCGATCGGGACAGGGGGCTGGAATCCGATCCGACCGGATCAGGCATCATGACGGCTATCTTTCCGCTTGGGAACTTGTGTCGAAAATGCCGCGCCGTGTATCCAAAAACGGAACGCAACTGTGAACTGGTTCACAGTTGCTTGGTGTGCGGCCTGCTAGCGTCGTTTCGTTGGGGATTTCAGGGGCCCGACAGCAGGCGCCGCCGGGACACGAGATTTCGAGCCCGACGGCGTAGTTTTTTGGACCAAGCACGGTGCCAGGCGACCATCAATTTTCGTCTGCCCTCGGTTCCCACGGGCCTTATCGCTGGAATCCCAAGTGCCAATGCATTCCAGAAACCATTTTCCTGACCCGCGACAACAGCTTGAAACGATCACGGCGCAGCATCCGAACATTGATCATTGTTGGAGTTGATCATGTCCAAGATTCTCAACCTCATTTTTTCGCACTACGTCGGGCTATTTTTTGCCGGTGTCCTCTTCGTCTCAACGGGTGCGCAGGCCGAGCCTGGCGGCGCTGTTAACGTGGCCTCCGCGGAAAGTTCAGAAGGTCAACGCTCGACGCCGGCAACACAGACGTCTCCACCGATCGCGATCAAGCACCTGTCCAAAAGAGAGGCCCAACTTGTTCGCGAACTGCACAGGCACGGAATTTATTGGTAGTCGATCGCGCGCTTGCGCAGTGTGCTGTTGCGACCCACGGCCTCGTTCCCAGTCCAGGTTTTTCTGACGTGTGCCGTGCACCACCGATAGGTGTGATCAAATTTCAACACCTGCCAGAAAATCAACTCTCCCCATATTCGGAACACACTTGCGCCCCTCGCAATTCGCACGGCTCCGGGAAGCTGGCGGTGATCAAGCGCGCCGCCAAACCCGGAATTGCCATGAACATCATCCCCCTGGACGTCCAAAGAAGGTACGAACGACGGTGGGCCGCCAGATTTGGGCGGCCCGATAGTAAAAGAGTAGGCATTGCGGAACCGGATCAACCGATCGGCATGCTGGCTGACGAAGCCTTTTCCGTGGCCCCACGAAGCGATCCCGAAACAAAATCGCGCCTACGCTAAGCGCGTTCACCCGGGAGTAGCGTCCGTGACGATCGTTGTTACGTTTCTGGTTTGCTGCAGCGTGGCCGTCTTTCTCGCACACGCGTTTGACGCCTATACCGCTCAGTAGAAAAAGCCGGGTTTGGCCGACGGGCTCTCACATCAGCGTCGCGGTACAACCGCGACAGTTGCGCACATGACGGTAACTTCGTCACGCGGGCGCTGTGTAGCTACGTCAGCGCTCTGAGAAAGCGTCCAACGAGGCGGCCTTTGCTGATTTCCGATGCAAACTGTTCAGTTCTTGAAACCTTGATTGCTGCACCACCACCAGGCATCGCTGGATCTCGAACCATTTTTCGCTACCATTTCGGTGCATTCGACGTAGTTGTGGGCATAAGGTTTTGTACACTGAACCGACGACACGACGGGCCACGTCGTCGTCGAGCAGTTGCCAGTCGTGGTGGCGAGAGTATCGCGGCCGAATACCGGTGCATCGCTTGCGGATGCAATCGATGTCCGAAGGTGCGCCGCACTGTGGACAACGGCGCGCGGCACCCGCTTCGGTTGACTGACCGATTGCCTGGGCGCTCCGACTACGACGCTGGGAAGCTGAGTGCCGCCGCCCGTAGGGGATTGAGTTTGTGACATTGCCGTGCCGCTGAGGCCGCACATGAGACTCGCAATGAAGACTGAGGAAAACCTCATAGCGCTGTCCTCCAGAGCATGTCGTTGTCCGGGTCCATCGATATCGCTTTCTCGAAAGCAAGTGAAGCATCGCTGGAAGTGTCCAACGTGTCTCGCGAAATTCCGCGTGTGACCAGTTTGAAATTTTCTATGTCGGACCGACAGAACGACAAACTATGTTACAAGAAAGGATGTGGCAGGAGGTCGCTCCGCGTTATCCCGGAACGCGCTAGACGACCCCCTCCTGGCGCAGGCGTTTCGCTTCGTCGGGCTCGACCCCGCACAGGGATTCCAGCAGCGCGTCGGTGTGCTCGCCCAGCAGGGGCGGACGACTGACCGCGACGGGTGAATCCGACAATTTGATCGGGCAGCCGACCGTCTGATAGGTACCGCGGGTCGGGTAGTCCACGTCGACGATCATCTCGCGCTCCCTGAGATGCGGATCGGCCAGCACCTCGCCGGTGTCCTGGCAGGCGCCGCAGGGAACGCCCGCATCCCCCATCAGGCGCATGACGTCGTGCTTGCTGCGCTGGCGCGTCCACGCCTCGATGATGGCATTGAGCTCCGCCCGGTTATCCCAGCGCGCTTCCACGGTTTTGAAGCGCGCGTCCTCGGTCAATTCCGGCTGCCCCAGCACCTTCGCCACCGCCGGCCACATCTGCTGCTGCGCGTAGAGGAAGACGTAGTCATTCGGGCCGCCCGGCGCGCAGGGGTAGGTCGTGCCAGGCACGTTGCGCCCGAGTTGATTGCCGTTGCGCGGCATGGCATGGCCGTAGCGCTGGTGGTCGCGCAGGCTCACCCGCACCAGGTTGACGACCGCGTCCTGCATGGACACCTCGACCTGCTGGCCGCGGCCGGTGGCATGGCGCTGCTGCAGCGCGGCCAAAATGCCGATCGCCATGTGCATGCCGGTGCCGGAATCCCCGATCGCCGGATAGATGTAGGTCGGCGGATTTTCGGGGAAGCCGGTGACGCTCATCGCCCCGCCCATGGCCTGTGCGATCGGCTCGAAGCTCTTGAATCCGCTGTAGGGTCCGTAGGTGCCGAAGCCCTTGATGGTGGCGTAAATGAGTTGCGGGTTGACCTTTGCCAGCGCTGCGTAGCCGAACCCGAGGCGATCGAGCGCGCCCGGCCCGAAATTCTCCACCAGCACGTCCGACTCGGCGATGACCTTCCGGAACAGATCCTTGCCGGCGTCGGTCTTGAGATTGAGCGTCAGGCTGCGCTTGTTGGCATTGAGGATCAGGAAGAACAGGCTGTCACTGTTCTTGTGGTCGCGCATGTTCACCCGCGCGATGTCGCCGCCGGTGGGCTCCTCGAGCTTGATCACGTCGGCACCGAGGAAGCCGAGAATCTGCGTGCAGGCAGGTCCCGCCTGGTTGTGCGTCATGTCGATGATGCGGATGCCTGCGAGGGCCTTGTCCATGGTCGCGCTCCGGATGGGCGGAATGGGATGATCGAGTGCCCACTTTCCGAAGTTCGTGCTCCATTGCCGCGCTACCGTTCACGAACTTCGGAAAGTCATGGGCACTAGCAAATCCATGATTTTAGTGCCGCTTTCGATCTGAAGTCCCTGAACCCGATCTTGCCGCAAGTAGTCAGGGACTTCAGATCGGCGGCACTAGTATGAGCGGTGGGGCGACTTGCGGTAGCAAAATCCATGAGGAGTGCCATGACGGTCCGTAATGGCTCTCGACCAATTGCGCGGGTCTTTCGGCCAGCTGCAATGTCAGGAGCCACTCTGCCGCCAGGGTAGCTTTGTCGCGGCTCAGGTGATGAAATGTGCGATCAGCGCAAACAACGAAAAACGGGAGCAAACAGTGACATCGGAAACCGCAACCTTCGGACGCTACGCCGAGATCCCCTACGACCAGATGACATCAGAACAGAAGGATGCCTATGACACCATCATTGAGGCGCGCGGGCGCTTGCCGGGCCCAGTCAAGATCTGGATCCATAATCCAAAGCTCGCAAAGGTCGTCAGCGCTTTCGGCGTTCATTTTCAACCCGGCGGCTACTCGCTGACCGAGCGCGAGCGGGAGATCGCGGTCTGTATCATCACAAGCCACTGGCATTCGGCTTACCCGACCGCCGCGCACGAGCGCCGGGCAAAGGAAGTCGGACTACCGGCCGCCGCAGTCGAGGCGATGATCTCGGGAATGCCGACCGCGTTCGACGACGCACGCGAACAGATCGTCTACGAGATGGCGACAGTGCTGGCCGGCGCTCGATGGGTGCCGCGCGGGCTATACCAGCGGGCGGTCGATGCCCTCGGCCACGTCGGAGTTACCGACGTGATCACACTGATGGGGCACTACTCGAGCGTCGCGATGACGCTGGCTTTCTATGACGTTCCAGATGGAGCGACTGGCATTCAACGCTAAGGAAGTGTCGCTGGACGACGACCTCGGGCGGTTCCTGCGGATCGGGTGGTCCCATCCATGAATTGACCGAAGGCCGTACGTTTGCCCTAGCGAAATAGTGATCATCCCGCCGGCCGCGGTGTGACGCCGCCGATTGCTTTCCCCGCCGTTTCGTCAAAAGCTTGCGCGCGGATCGGACGGAGCTTTCGCGCGGCGATTTCAGAGAAACGTCGTCCGGTTTTTCAAGGGAGTTCACGCATGCGCCGCTGCTGGCTCGCTACGGTCCTGACGTTCACCCTGATGGCCTTCGCGGCAACCCCGGCCGGCGCCGGCACCCGCCTCGCGCTCGTGATCGGCAACGGCAAATACGCCAACGCACCGAAGCTCGAGAATCCCGCCAACGACTCGGCCGATCTCGCCGCGGCATTGCGCAACGTCGGCTTCGAAGTCATCGAGCAGCAGGACGCCTCGCGCGAATCCATGACCAAGGCGGTGCGCGCGTTTTCGAGCCGGCTTCGCGGCACCGACATGGCGCTGTTCTTCTATGCCGGCCACGGCATGCAGATGAGCGGCGAGAACTATCTGTTGCCCGTCGACGCCGACATCCAGACGCCCGCGGACGTGCGCTTCAACACCGTCAATCTCACCGACATCCAGCAGGAGATGGAAGGAAGCGGGCGCGTCAACATCATCATTCTCGACGCCTGCCGCAACAATCCGTTCGCCGACCGGCTCGCCCAGAGCGGCCGCGCGGCGCCCTCGCGCGGGCTCGGGCGGATCGACGCCGCCGGCGAAGGCTCGCTGATCGTCTATTCGACGCAGCCCAACAACGTCGCGCTCGACGGCGCCGGACGCAACTCGCCGTTCACGGCTGCGCTCTTGAAACACGTCATCACGCCGGGGATCGAAGTGCGCCAGATGCTGTCGCGGGTGCGCGGCGACGTGCTCTCGGCAACGGAGCGGCGGCAGACGCCATGGGACAGTTCCTCGCTCACGGGCGACGTCTATCTCGCCGGCGCGCCGGCATCGCCGTCCGACGTCGCCGCCGTTGCACCGACCCTGCCGCCCGCGCCGGCCGCGAACACCGGCAATGCGTCCGACTCCTCCCGCGCCAAGGAGCAAGTCGCCGCGATGCCGGCTGCGCCACCACCGGCATTGCCGGCAGCGCCAACGCCCGCGCCGCCGCCTCAGAACGAATGTGACCGCCTGGTCGCCTTCGCTCCGCCGTTTTCGACGCCCGAGCAACTCAAGCGCGCGAAGCATGTGAACTGGCCGGCCGCGGCAGCAGCCTGCGCCGCCGTGGTCGCCGAGCAGCCCGGCAACATGCGCATGCAATATTATTACGGGCTGGCGCTCGACAAGACCAACAACACGGTGGAGGCACTGCGCCGCGTCAAGATGGCGGCCGAGGCCGGCGACGCGGACGCGATGGATTCGCTCGGCTTCTACTTCGCGACCGGCCGCGGCGTGGTGAAAAACCCGCAACGTGCTTTCGAGCTGTTCAGCAAGGCGGCAGCGCTCGGCAACGCCAGCAGTATTTCCAACCTCGGCTCGATGTACAGCAACGCCATGTTCGTGAAGCAGGACTTTCCCAAGGCGCTCGACTATTACGAGAAGGCCGTCGAGGCCGGCAATTCCTTTGCACTCAACCAGATCGGCGTGATGTATTTCGCCGGCAAGGGCGTCGAGCGCGACTACCATGCGGCTGCCGAATATTTCCAGCAGGCCGCCGATCTCGACGACGGCTACGCGCTGAAATACCTCGCCATTATGCAAGAACGCGGCCTGCTCGGCCCCAAGGATCTCGAAAAGGCCGGCGCGCTGCGAGCCCGCGCGCAGATGGTCGATCCCGACAGCCAGAACCCCGACGTGCCGGCGGCGGTCGCAACACCGGTGCGCCATACCGCATCCAGCCGGCCGCACGCCATTATCATCCGCCGCTATCGTTTCATCGGCTGCACCTGGATGTGGTGCTAGGTCCGCGCTGATGGAGTTGGCGATGTCCGCATCACGCCAGTAGCGGACATCAACACCAAAGAGCCGTCCCTATTCGTGAAGCAGCGTTTGCCAGTTTGAAGGCACCGCTTCGGTGGGTCCGGGCACCGGTTGATCCAACGGGTGCGAGTGAGGGGCATGAAGCTTCGGGCCGGCGAAGAACTCTCCAGTACGATAGTCGTAAAACCATCGCTCGCCCGGCTCGAAGCTCGTGATTATCGGGTGACCGGTAGTCGCGTTATGTTTCGATGCATGCTGATTTGGTGAAGTATCGCAGCAGCCGATGTGCCCGCATTCGACACATCTGCGAAGGTGCAGCCACCACCCGCCCACAGCCGAGCATTCGACGCAACCCGTTCCGCTTGGCTTGGCTGCGGGGTTGATGCCATCCCTCTCAGACTTCATAGGATCAGTCCACTAAGAGTGTACGCAGGTCACCACAGATGCCTTCACGCGTCTGCTGCTTAGCCGTAAGCAACGCCCGGGTTGCTTTGCCCAACTTCTATAATATAGCCATCGGGATCGCGAATATAGCAGCGCGTCTCGCCGTACTTGGGTTTTGGCTCCGTGATGAACTCGGCCCCTCGACTTCGCCAAAGTTTGTAACACGCTTGAATATCTGCAACGCGGATATTCATGAAGCTGCTGACTGAATTGGGATTGGCGGGGACGCTGAGCGTTACCGACGGTTTGTCGGGTGTCGGACCGCCCCCCGGGTTAACAAGGAGCCAAGTGTTCGCGATCTGGATGTACCCCGGCGCGCCGCTGCCGTCGCCTCTGCTCAGAATGCGACCTCCGAAGACCGTTTCGTAAAATCGAAGCGATCGCTCGACGTCGGCGACGGTGAGAAAATGTGCGATGGTAAACCCATCTTGCGGCGGCATCTGATAGGTTTTCTGCTCGACTTGTACCTGGCTCATACGCGGCTCCTATTTGATCGGTCGCCCAACGCCAATATAGCCGTTTCCCCAGGGGCCGGTAAGAGTCGCCATCGACTTGCGGTCACGGCCGCACCAACGATGCAACGCGGCACGTGGAAACAAATCAGACAGAATGTTCGGTCAAGAACGCGAAAACAGGATTCGCAATATTGTCGTTCTCCGGCGGCGAATAGCGATCCGATGTCGCGATTTAGCCCATTTCCGCCATCAGCATGCGCGATGATCGCATGCGGAGGAGCACTTCGATGTGGAAGCATGGGACATCGCTCGTACTGTTGATCCTCGTCGGATTGTCCAGTCCGGCAAGCGCGCAAACGCAATGCCCGGAATTGACCCGGCTACGCGCCGAGGCAGTGGCGGCAGCAAAGCCAACCCGCGGCGCTCCGGCGCTGGGCCGCTGCGAGAGCTACATCCGGACTTCCATCGCATGGAACGACGTCGCCAAATACGCCAGCGACCATCGCGAGGCCTGCGATATCTCGCTTACGACGCTGGACGACATCGAGAAATATCACCGCGATGCGGTGAAGGCGCGCGACAATATCTGTACCGGACGTCCCGTCCTTCCGTACCGGGCCGACATCATTCTGCACTGACGAACCGTGTTCAACGGCGACTGACGGGCATCAGGCCGGCTTGGTGCCGCGCTGCCCCCTTCGCCGTTCCACGGTGATCTCGGCGAGAATCGACATCGCGATCTCTTCCGGCGTGATGGCGCCGAGGTCGAGCCCGGCCGGCGCCTTGACGCGATCGATGGCGGCAGCGTCCGCGCCTTCGGCAATCAACTTGGCACGCAGCGCCGCCATCTTGCGGCGGCTGCCGACAAAGGCGTGCCAGGCGGCTTCCGTGGCGATCGCGGCGCGCAACGCCGCCTCGTCGCCCTTGCCCTGGGTGGACACCACGACAAAGCGTTTGGCCTCATGCAACTCGCCAAGCGCGAACCCGTCGATCAGCATGTCGGCTTGCGGCGGCGACAGCAGATCGGCGGCGGGCGCGGCCAAGGTGACGTGATAGCCGAGCGGGCGCGCTTGCGCGGCCAGCGACAGCGCGACCGGGCTGGCGCCGAGGATCACCAGCGAGGGATGCGGCAGCACCGGCTCGACGAAAATGTCCATGGTGCCTTTGCTCGGGCACATGTTGGAGGCAAAGCGCACGCCCTCGCGGGTTTCGCCCGGCTTGACGCCGAGTTCGGCCAGCAGATTTTCCGGCTGTACCGAGACCATGCGCGGCTCGCCGTCGGCGAGCGCGTCGCGCGCAGCTTTCAGCACCGCGCCCCTGGCGCAGCCGCCGCCGATCCAGCCCGCGACGATGCTGCCGTCGGGACGGATGATCGCCTTGGCGCCGGCCTTCGCCGCGGTCACCGACACCGTGCGCACCACGGTGGCGAGCACGAAGGCTTCTTCGGCGGCCTTCATCTGCGCGACGAGGTCCATGACTTCGGCGTGCGCGGTCATGGGTGATTGCTCCATCCGCGAACTCGTCCACCTCTCCCCGCCTGCGGGGAGAGGTCGCAGGCGCCTTCGCCGCCGTTTTGATTAGAAGAACGCCGATGCGAAGCATAGGCATGGTGAGGGGCACTCCAAGAACCGTGCTCGTGGACTGCCCCTCACCCGGCGCTACGCGCCGCCTCTCCCCGCAAGCGGGGAGAGGTGAACACACCTCGGTTCGGGCGAGCAGCGAGGTCCAATACACTCATCTCACAACCTCGCCAGATACGGTTCGAGCGCGGTGAGACTCGCCAGCGTATTCGCCGGCGCGTAGAGATCGACAAAGGGCAGCGCGGCCTTGATGCCCCTCGCCTCCGGCGAATAGCCCTCCCACGCCATCATCGGATTGAGCCAGACGATGCGGCGGCAGCGTTTGGCGAGCGCCGCCATTTCACGTCCGAGCAAAGCTGCGTCGCCGGTCTCGTAACCGTCGGAGACGATCATCACCACCGTGCGCGAATGGATCACGCGCGCCGCATGCCAGCGATTGAAGGTCTGCAAGGACTCGCCGATTTTCGTGCCGCCGCCTGCGCCCTGCGCCAGCAGCGACAGCCGATCGAGCGCCCGCGCGGCATCCTTTTCCTTCATGGCGCCGGAGACATGGGCGAGGCGCGTGTGGAACAGGAACGCCTCGGCCTCGCGGAATTCGTCGAGCACGCCGTGGATGAAGCGCAGGAACACCGATGTGTACATGCTCATCGAGCCGGAGGCGTCGAGCAGCACCACCAGCCGCAGCGGCTTGTCCTTGCGTTGCCGCTTCACGAGCGCAATCGGTACGCCGCCATGGCTGATGTTGCGATGGATCGTCCGGCGCAGGTCGAGCCGATAGCCGCGGCGGCGCGCGAGATCGCGCCGGGTCAGCCGCGTGCGCATCATCCGCGCCAGCCGCGCCGCGGCGTCATGCGCCTGCGCCACCTGCTCGGGGTCGGCCAATTTGCGGAAATCGACCTCGGCGATATTTTCGGCGCGCGAGGCGCCTTCCATCCGCCCTTCCCCGCTTGCTGGTGCAGCGTCGTCGGATGACGGGATTTGATCGGTGGCAGATTGATTGCCGTCACCGCGCGCGCCGGCATCCTGCAGGCTTTTCAGCGATGGATTGTTCGCCGCCTTCGACGAGCCCACCGCCATCGACCGCGAGCGTACCCGCTTTCCGAGCCAGAACGCTTCGAAGATGCCATCGAACTTGTCCCAGTCGGACTTGCGCGCCGAGAACAGATGTTTCAGCGCCGAGCGCAAAAGGCCCGGCTTCGCCGCATAACCTGACGCCATCAGCGCGGCCGCATCGCGCCCTTCGGCAAGGCCGACGGCAAAACCGTTGTCGCGCAAGGTGCGCAGGAACGCCGCGAGTTTTGTCGAGACCAGGCGCGAGACCTCGTCCATCTCCTCCAATGACGGCGCTGGTCCGCAGCAGCTCATGCCACCTTCCCCAGGATTCGGCTCGTCACTTCGCGCGTGACGCGCGACTTGTCCTCCTGCGTCTTGACCAGGCACATCATGGTGTCGTGCACGGTCTCGGGATCGTCATGCAGGTCGCGCACCTCGAGGCCGACCAGCGCGGCAGCCCAGTCCAGCGTCTCCGCGACGCCGGGCACCTTGCGCAGCTCCTCTTTCCTTATGCCCTCGACCATCCGCGCGATCTGCAGCGACAGTGAAGCACTGGCGCCGTCGATCCGCGTCATGATGATGCGCGCCTCGCGCTCGACGTCGGGATAGTCGACGTAGTGATAAAGGCAACGCCGCCGCAGCGCGTCGGAGAGCTCGCGGGTGCCGTTCGAGGTCAGCACCACATGCGGGATGCTGGTCGCCTTGACGGTGCCGAGCTCGGGAATCGAGACCTGGAAGTCCGACAACAGCTCCAGCAGGAACGCTTCGAACTCGTCGTCGGCGCGGTCGATCTCGTCGATCAGCAGCACCGGCGGCTTGTCGCGGCGGATCGCAGCGAGCAGCGGGCGTTCAAGCAGATATTTCTCGGAGAAGATCTGGTCTTCGATCTATCCGGCGTCGCCGCGATGCGCCTGGATCGCCAGCAACTGCCGCTGGTAATTCCACTCATAGAGCGATGAGGACTGGTCCAGCCCCTCATAGCATTGCAGGCGGATCAGCTCGGTCGCATGCACGGAAGCGAGCGCCTTGGCGACCTCGGTCTTGCCGACGCCGGCCTCGCCTTCCAGCAGCAGCGGCCGCCGCAGCCGCTGCATCAGCGCGATCGCGGTCGCAAGCTCGCCGTCGGCGATGTAGCCGGACTTGGCGAGAGCTTCTGCGATTTGGTTGCGGTCTTTCATTTCAACATGCCTCGTCATTGCGAGGAGCGAAGCGACGAAGCAATCCATGGCGCAACAAGCGGATAAATGGATTGCTCTCGCTTCGCTCGCAATGACGATCCTATCAGGCCACCGCCCCCAAATCCTTCGCCGCCTTCCAGTTGCGCCAGTAGTCATGCGGCATCTGGATGTGCGTGCTCCCAAGGAACGAGAACGCGTCGTTGACGGCATTGGAGAACGCCGGCACGCCGCCGACATTCGGGCTTTCGCCGACGCCCTTGGCGCCGATCGGATGATGCGGCGACGGGGTGACGGTGAAGTCGGTTTCCCAATGCGGCGTTTCCACCGCGGTCGGCATGAAGAAATCCATGAACGAGCCGGTCACGACATTGCCAGCCTCGTCATAGCGGATTTCCTGGCCCATCGCGATGGCAAACGCTTCGGTGAGGCCGCCATGCACCTGGCCCTCGATGATCATCGGGTTGATGCGGGTGCCGCAATCATCCAGCGCATAGAAGCGCCGGACCTTGTACACGCCGGTATCGACGTCGATGTCCATCACGCAGAGATAGGCGCCGAACGGATAGGTCATGTTGGGCGGATCGTAATAGCTGACCGCCTCCAGTCCCGGCTCCATGCCCGGCGGCACCGAATTGTAGGCCGCCCAGCACAGGTCCTTCATCGTGATCGACTTCTCCGGCAGGCCCTTGACGCGGAAGCCGTCGATGTCCCATTCGAGGTCGTCCTCGTGAACCTCGAGCTTGTAGGCCGCGATCATCTGCGCCTTGGCCTTGATTTTCCGCGCGGCCATGGCAATGGCGGCGCCAGCCACCGGCGTCGAGCGCGAGCCGTAGGTGCCGAGCCCGTAGGGCGCGGTGTCGGTGTTGCCCTCTTCCACCATGATGTTGTCGGCGGGAATGCCGATCTCGGTGGCGATGATCTGCGCCCAGGTGGTCTCGTGGCCCTGGCCCTGGCTCTTGGAGCCGACGCGCGCGATGCCTGCACCGGTCGGGTGCATGCGGATCTCGCAGGAGTCGAACATCGCGATGCCGAGGATGTCGCAGTTCTTCGAGGGACCTGCGCCGACGATCTCGGTGAAGAAGGAGACGCCGAGGCCCATGATCTCGCGGGTCTCGCCGCGCTTGAACGCCGCGCGCTTGTCCGCCTGCTCCTTGCGAAGCGCGGCGTAGTCCGTCGTCTCCATCATCTTCTGCATCGCGGTGTGGTAGTCGCCGGAATCGTATTCCCAGCCCAGCGCCGAGTGATACGGGAATTGCTCGCGCTTGATGAAGTTCTTCAGCCGCAGCTCCGCCGGGTCCATGCCGAGCTTCTGCGCGAGGATGTCCATCCCGCGCTCGATGCAATAGGCCGCCTCCGTGACGCGGAACGAGCAACGGTAGGCGACGCCGCCGGGCGCCTTGTTGGTGTAGATGCCGTCGACGACGAGATGCGCCACCGGGAAATCATATGAACCCGTGACGATGTTGAAGAAGCCGGCCGGCCATTTCGACGGGTCGGCGCAGGCGTCGAATGCGCCGTGGTCGGCCAGCACATGCACCCGCAGGCCGGTGACCTTGCCCTCCTTGGTCGCGGCGATTTCCGTCGTCATGTGGTAGTCGCGCGCGAACGAGGTCGCGGTCAGGTTCTCGATGCGGTCCTCGACCCATTTCACCGGCTTGCCGGTGACGATGGAGGCGACCGCGGCACAGATGTAGCCGGGATAGGCGCCGACCTTGTTGCCGAAGCCGCCGCCGATGTCGGGCGAGATCACATGGATCTTATGCTCCGGCAATTTGGCGATCAGCGACACCACGGTGCGGATCACATGCGGCGCCTGGAAGGTGCCCCAGATCGTCAGCTCGCCCCTGATCTTGTCGAAGGAGCAGACGCACTGGCAGGTCTCCAGCGGCGACGGATGGACGCGGTGATAGCTGAGCATCTCCTTGATCGTCACGTCCGCCTTCTTGAAGGCGGCATCGGTCAGATCCTTGTCGCCGACGCCCCATTCGAAGACGTGGTTGTGATGCTTGCGCGGGCCGTGCGCGCCACTGGTCTTGCCGGCGAGGTCCTCGCGCAAGACCGGCGCATCCTTGTCCATCGCCTTGAAGGGGTCGATGACCACAGGCAGCGCCTCGTATTCGACCACGACCTTGTTGACGCCGTCGTCGGCGGCATAACGGTCGGTCGCGACCACGAAGGCGACTTCCTGATTCTGGAACAGCACCTTGCCGTCGGCCAGCACCATCTGCACGTCGCCGGCCAGGGTCGGCATCCAGGCGAGATTGACGGTCTTCAGCGTCTCGGCGGTGATGACCGCGAGCACGCCCGGCACTTTCAGCGCCTCCTCGCTGTTGATCGATTTGACCCGCGCATGGGCATGCGGCGAGCGCACGAAGTCGCCGTGCAGCATGCCCGGCAGCTTCAGGTCGTCGACATAATTGCCCTTGCCCTGCGTGAAGCGGACGTCTTCGACGCGCTTGCGCTTGCAGCCCATGCCTTCGAGGGCGGCGGTGCGTTGTTCCCGCGTGGGAGTGAGATCGTTCATTCCGCGGCCTCCTTGAATTCAACGCCGTTGATCTTGGCGGCGGCGTACTGGATTGCTTTGACGATGTTCTGGTAGCCGGTGCAGCGGCAGATATTGCCTGATATGCCCATCCGGATTTCCTGCTCGGTCGGCGACGGATTTTCCTGCAGCAGCCGTTGCGCGCGCAGAATCATGCCGGGCGTGCAGAAGCCGCATTGCAGGCCGTGCATCATGCGGAAGCCTTCCTGCAGCGCCGACAGCGAGCCGTCGGCATTGGCGACGCCCTCGATGGTCATGATGTCGGTTCCCTGGGCCTGCACCGCGAACATGGTGCAGGATTTTACCGACATGCCGTCGATATCGACGGTGCAGGCGCCGCAATGGGTGGTCTCGCAGCCGATATGGGTGCCGGTCAGCTGCAAATTCTCGCGGATGAAATGCACCAGCAGCGTTCTCGGCTCAACAAGCCCTTCGACCTCGGCGCCGTTGACCTTCATGGTCACATGGGTTTTTGCCATTATCCCCTCCTCACTTGGCGCGGCTTGCGGCACGCTGCAGCGCGCGCGTCACCATGATGCCGCCGACATGCTTGCGGTATTCGACCGGACCGCGCGCATCCGCGGCCGGCGACATGATCGCCACTGCCGCGTCGGCGGCTTTCTTCAGCGACGCCGCATCCAGGCTGGTGCCGATCACGGCCTTCGCCGCGTCGGTGGCGAGCAGCGGCGTCTCATGCAGGTTGGTGAGCCCGATCGCGCAGCTCGTGACTTTGCCGCCGGACATGGTGAGCACGACCGCAGCGGCGGCGGTGGCGTAATCGCCGATCTTGCGCTTCAGCTTCTCATAGGCGTAGCCGTGACCGGCCGCCGGCACGGGAATCGTGACCGAGGTCATGAGCTCGCCGGGTTCGAGCGCGGTGAAATAGGCGCCTTGATAGAACTCGGTTGCGACCACGTCGCGCGCGCCGCTCGGCCCCTGCAGCTGGTAGCTTGCGCCGAGCGTCATCATCAGCGCGGGCATGTCGTTGCCGGGATCGCCGTTAGCGACGTTGCCGCCGATGGTGCCGCGATAGCGCACCTGGGGATCGGCGATCACAAGCGCGGT
This sequence comes from uncultured Alphaproteobacteria bacterium, assembly GCA_963795365.1. Classification (GTDB taxonomy): domain Bacteria; phylum Pseudomonadota; class Alphaproteobacteria; order Rhizobiales; family Xanthobacteraceae; genus Bradyrhizobium. The sequence continues at coordinate 166,679 of CAWCHW010000028.1, read as the reverse complement.
CTCGTGCAGGATCGGCAGCGATGTGGCGATCTCATCGGAGGCCAAGCAGCTCGTGCTGGGTGGTCATCGCCCCGATCACCACCTTGTTGCCGTCGCGGCGGATGCCTTTCAGGCCCGCGACCGCATGCAGATCGATCAGATGGCTGGGGGTGGCCAGCCTGAGCTTCATCATCGGAACCAGGCTGTGGCCGCCGGCGAGCGCGCGGGCGTCGTCGCCGAGATCGGCGAGCAGTTTGACCGCATCGGCCACGGTCGCGGGCCGATGGTAGCTGAATGAGCCAGGAATCATCGTGTCCTCCCATCCGTCCTCTTGCGTCCCCTTACGGGGGATACGGACGTTGGCGGGAGGCTCCGCCCGGACTCTTGCGCGCGCAAGGCGGTGCCCTTGGGAGGCTCACGGAGGGTCGGAATTCGCACCAATTGCGGAAAGCCGCGCACGAATTGCGTCAGGGAGCGAGACCTAATCAGAGTGACGCTGGCTAAGGCAAGTTCTCCCTGGTGAGCTCCCCGTTCTTAGCGGGGAGAGGGTATGGAGTGAGCGGGCAGACTGTCTTGCGGGCTGATTCGCGAAAGACCTGTTGGAACCTCGCTACCCCCTCACCCGCGATTGCATCTAACCGATGCAATCGCCACCTCTCCCCGCAAGCGGCGTCGACGAGGTTGGAAGGGCAATGGAGTATTCCGGGCCGCCGCTACATTGTCCTTGTGCCGGACATCAGCGCGCAAGCCCACACTGAAGACGCCTTCACCTCGGCGATCTTGGCGCGGCTGACGGGAACCCGATAGCGGCGTCGGCCCGTCGAGCAGGGATCGCTATGATCCGGCCATCCTTCTGGCGCGCGGCCGATCAGCGAGACTGCGCCCTCGCCCTCCTTGAACGGACGAAGGAGACGTGGGGAATCGCCACGATGTGGCTGCGATGGACGCGAACGAACAGGCCGGGATCGAGCTGGGCCTCGGCCTCCGAGATCGACCACGGGCACATCCGTTCGCGGGTGCCGTCGTGAACCCTCGTGTAATGCGCGTCGGCGCGGACGCTGCGCACCTCGGTGGCGTCGATGAAATGGGTGCCGTTGGCGCCCTCGACCGGCAGGCGCGGCACGGGTTGCGGCCGCGGCGGCTGGCCGAGCCCGCCGAGCGGCGCCGGCATCAACCGCGGCGAGGTCATGGTGACCGGAGCGGCGCCAGGCGTCGCCGCCTCGGCAGCAGGTTCAGCGACGCCCGCGGCCTGCCGCCGCGGATCAGGCACCAGCGACAGCAGGAAGCCGGCCGCGATCACGAAGCAAAGTACGGCCACGACGATCGACAGGATTTGCGGCGAAGCGGCGAGCCCGCCGCCCATATGGTGATGAGCGACATCAGACACGGCCGCGAAATGCATGCCATGCATCGCGGTGTAATGCATGCCGGAGACGGCGATGCCGAAGGCGATCGAGCTTGCGATCAGCCGGACGCCGTCCTGCCGCGCCAGGAAGGCGCGCAGGCCGCCATAGGCCGCGCCGATCGCGACCACGACGGAGAGCAGCACCATCGGCCAGTCATGCTCGATGACGAAATTCCCGGCGAGGCCATGAATGCCGGCGTAATGCATGCTGACGATGCCGAGCCCGAGCAGCACCGCCGACGATGCCACGCGCGGCAAGGTCGGCTCGCCCACGCTGACGAAAAACAGCGACACGCCGACCACCAGCGCGCAAATCAGGAACGAGATGATGGTGGGCAGCACCAGATAGACGGCGTCGGCCGGAATCGGCGCCGCCAGCACGCCGACGAAATGCATGGTCCAGATGCCGACGGCAAGAAAGGCCGCGGCACCCGCCAGCAAGACGCGGCGTCCGCCGCCCGGTGCCGCGCGCACGCGCGCCGCCAGCGAGAAGCCGGTATAGCCGCCCAGAATCGCGATCGCCACCGAGAGCGCGACGAGCCAGGGATCGTGTCCTTCGAACATGATCGTCTCGGCCGCCCGTCTCCACGGACGGCCTACCTCCAGGTTGCGATGTTATAGGCGGGCGCGCGGAAATGACAATCAATCGATTGTGGTGCTTGCGCAGCTTTCGTGCGTCACTCGGCTCGTGCCTTGGTCGGCGGCGGCGCCTGCACCGAGGGTGCTGCGGCGGCCAACAGATCGGCGCGGCTGCCGCTCTGCGGCGGATAGATGCGCTGCCGATTGATGGTCTGCTTCGTCACCTTGGCCGCGGCGCCTGATGTTTTCACCTGCCGGTCCCAGCCTTCGGTGTAGAGCGCGCCCCAGCTGCCGAGATCGAGCACGGTGACGTACCAGTCGATGTGCAGCGGCAGCATCGGCTCGCCAAAGAGATCGGCCACTACATTGTGGCCGGCATAGCGGCCCATCGGACGCGCGAACTGGCACGACATCACGGTGGCATGCGCGCCGTCGCACTGCGCCGCGGCGACGTCGCCGGCCGCGAAGACGTTGGCGAGATTCTTCGCGCGCATGAATTCATCGACCATCAGGCGGCCAGTGCGGTCGCACTCGGGTGAAAGCGTCGAGGCCAGCGGGCTCGCACGCATGCCCGCGCACCACACCACGGTTTGCGCCGAAATGACTTCGCCCGACGACAGCGTGATGCCGTCGGCATCGACCGCGGCGACCCTGACGCCGCAGCGCGACTCCACGCCGAGCGCCGACAGCGCCTCGTCCACGATGGGCTGGCCGTGCGCGCCCATGGAGGCGCCGAGCGGCGTGTTGGGATCGACGATGACGATCCGCAGCTTGCCCGTAATGCCCGCTCTGGCGAGCTTGGCCGGCATTTCGGCGGCGACTTCGATGCCGGTGAAGCCCGCGCCGACCACGACAACGGTCGAGCGCGACTCGGATGCAGTGCGCTTGCCCAGCGCGGCAAGATGCGCGTCGAGCTTGCACGCGGCATGGTAGGTGTCGACGTCGAAGGTGTGCGCGGCGAGGCCTGATATCGCCGGACGCACCAGCTCGCTGCCGAGCGTCAGCACCAGGCGGTCGTAGCTCAGCGTCTCGCGGCGGCCGTCGGCGGCGATGACGACCTCTTGTCTGATGACATCGATCGCCTGCACGTCCGCAACGCGATGCTTCACACCGACGGGGTCGAGCAACTTTGCCAGCGGAATGACGGCGTCATCGAGCTCGACCTCGTAATTGCGAACGCGGATGTTGTGATAGGGATTGCGGTCGATGACGAGGATCTCGGTATCGTCGGCCTTCGCGCCGATCTCCTCGCGCTTGCGCGCGGCGCCGAGCGCGGCCCACAGGCCGGCAAAGCCGGCTCCGAGAACGAGAATGCGCGGCATTTGCTTCCCCCGCGTGCTGGGTTTGTAGGGTGGGTTAGGCGCGAAGCGCCGTAACCCACCTCTTCTGTTGCCGTGGATGGAGAAGTGGTGGGTTACGCTTCGCTAACCCACCCTACGCTTCCTTGCTACACTTCTCACGCGCTCTGCACGATCCCCGCGGCGACCTGGCCGCGCAATCCTTCCAGCGAAAGCAGCGTGTTCGCGCAGGCTTCCGCGACCTCGACGCCCTTGACCGCAAAATGCCTGCGGAAGAAGTCGAGATGCGCCTGGCTCTCGTGGAATTGCTGCGGCGTCAGCACCGCCGAGAACACCGGCACCTCGGTGCGCAGCTGCACGTCCATCAGCGCCTTGATCACGGTGTCGGCGACGAACTCGTGGCGGTAGATGCCGCCATCGACCACGAGGCCGGCCGCCACGATCGCGGTATAGCGCCGCGTCTTGGCGAGGATCTGCGCATGCAGCGGGATTTCGAACGAGCCCGGCACCTCGAAGATGTCGATTGCGGAGCGCGGGATGTGCCGCGCTTCGGCTTCGGTGAGGAACGCGGTCTGGCATTCCATCACCACCTCGCGGTGCCACGAGGATTGCACGAAGGCGATCCGTTGCGGCTTGGCGAAGCGCGGATGCGACCGCACGGGCGGGTCTGTGGTTTCGGAAGTTTGGGGATCTTGCAGCATCTGATTCATGGCTTTCCTCTTGTCGAGACCAGAATCAGGGCACACGGAACGAGATAGCCCGCGCCTCCCAAGGGAAGCGCCGGCATCGCGGCCGTTCTCTTTCATCCGGACTTTAACCGTCGGCTTCGGAGTTGCACCGAATCTGCTGACCCTTCTTCCCTGAGCTCGCGCTCGGAGAGGAAGGCGCTCGCGGGCTTGGGCTTCCTTTGAAGGGAGACCCTTACCGCCGGTGGGGACTTTCACCCCGCCCTGAGAACATCGGCTGGTTCGGAATGAACCAACCTCAGGGAAATATGACGAAACGCCGACAGCGGGGCAAGCGGGAACCGGCATTATGCCCATGCACAAATGCGGCAATCGGCAGGCCTGCTTCGCGACCAAACCGCCGCACTGAAAAGGTTAACAAATTCCTAACGGAGCCTTTCCGATTCCGGTTTGTTCCGTTTGTTAACAGGCGCGCCTCGATCTGCTGTGGACGACGCGAAAGTGTCCCCATGGAATGACTGACGGGGGTGTTGCGCGGATTCCGCAAATCACATCAGTTGATCCCGGCAAGGCCCGGTCGCGATCGGGATTGCACCCGGCGGCAACGCGACGAACGCCCGCGCCGGGCCTGCGTGCGTATCAAGAACAAGAGAAGTCAGAGGTCGAGACGGAATGTCCATGCTCGAAGGCGTCGTCGATTCCCACAACCACCCGCTTGCGGCGGTCGAGGACATCGCTGCCGACAACAACTGGTCGTTCGAGCGCTCCGGCGACGACGAGATCACCATCGTCTCCAGGGGCGAGTGGACCGATTATCAGCTCTCCTTCACCTGGATGGGAGAGATCGAGGCGCTGCATCTGGCCTGTGCGTTCGATATGAAGATCCCGCAAGCGCGCCGCGCCGAGGTGCAGCGGCTGGTCGCGGCGATCAACGAGCAATTGTGGGTCGGACATTTCGACCTCTGGACCCACACCGGCATGATCATGCACCGCCAGGCGCTGGTGCTGCCCGGCAATCTGCGCGCCTCCACCGCGCAATGCGAGAGCATGCTGACCGGCGCGATCCATGCCTGCGAGCGCTACTATCCGGCGTTCCAGTTCGTGGTGTGGGCCGGCAAGACGGCGGCAGAGGCGATGAGCGCCTCGATGTTCGATACCGAGGGGGAAGCGTAGGCGCTTCCGCTTGCTCCCTTGTCGCCCCCGCCGCAGCGCGCAATTGCGCACGGGAGCGGGGGCCCATACCGCGTGATTCTCATCGTTCACGCAAGGCGCTTGTCCCACCCTCGATGCTTGATACATAGAACCGCCTGTGGTTATGGATCCCGGCTCGCGCTTCGCTTGGCCGGGACGACGGAAGAGTATGTCGTGAGCACATTGCAAAACATCACAGGCACCATCGCGCTTGCCGGCGCGGGCAAGATGGGCGGCGCGATGCTGGCCGGCTGGCTGGCCGGCGGCCTCGATCCCAAACGCGCCATCGTGATCGAACCCTCGCCCTCGCCTGACATCACCGCACTTTCGGCCAAAGGCATCCGGCTCAATCCAAAGGACGCAGGCCACGTCGACACGCTGGTGATTGCGGTGAAGCCGCAGTCGTTCCGCGAGGCCGGCCCGGCGCTGCGTCCGCTGGTCGCGCCGACAACACTGGTGGTGTCGATCATGGCCGGCACGACCATGGCCGCGCTGCGGGAGGTGTGCGGTGGCGCGGTGGTGCGCGCGATGCCGAACACGCCGGCCGCGATCGGCCGCGGCATCACGGTTGCGGTGCCCGCAAAAAATGTCAGCGCCGCGCAGCGCGCCACCGCCGATGCCCTGCTGCGTGCGACCGGTTCGGTCGAGTGGGTCGATGACGAGGCGCTGATGGACGCGGTGACCGCCGTGTCCGGCTCCGGGCCCGCCTACATCTTCCTGCTCGCCGAAGAGCTGGCGCGCGCCGGCGTCGCTGCCGGCCTGCCGGAAGCGCTGGCGACCAGGCTGGCGCGCGAAACCGTCGCCGGCTCGGGAGAGTTGCTCAATCGCTCCGACGTCCCCGCCGCCACACTGCGGCAGAATGTCACCTCGCCCGGCGGCACCACGGCGGCCGCGCTCGACGTGCTGATGGGCAAGGACGGGCTCTCGCAGCTGATGATCCGCGCGATCGCGGCGGCGACCGCAAGGTCGAAGGAATTGGCGAAGTAGATAACGTCGTCATTGCGAGCGAAGCGAAGCAATCCACGCATCCGCTTGCGGCGCTATGGATTGCTTCGTCGCTTCGCTCCTCGCAATGACGAGGCGCGTTACAACCCCGTCCCGAGCCGCTTGTTGAAAGCCTCGAGATTGACCAGCCCGCGGGCGTGGCGGCCCTCGCCGATCTTGCGGCTGCCATCCCAGCACTCGACCTCGAAGCGGATCACGCGGCGCTCGACCGAGATCACCTTGGCCGTGGTGCGCACGGTGGCGCCGATCGCGGAAGCGCCGAGATGCCTGATGTCGACCTCGGTCCCGACCGTGATCCAGCCTGCTGCCAGATGATGGCGGACGGCATCGCCCGAGGTCAGCTCCATCTCCAGGATCATCATCGGGGTGGCGAACACCATCGGCATGCCCGCCAGCAGATGCCCGACCGTGCGCTCCACCGGCACCACCAGCGAGCGCTCGGCGCTCATGCCCACCTTGATGACCTCGCGCGCATCCATCTAAAGCACCTTCAACCACTTCTCTTGCGGATTGACCTCGACCTCCGCGCCATTGGGAACGGCGGCAGTGATGTTCTCGTCGAAGCCCGCGAGCATCGCGACCTCGCCGAGCGCCGCACCCTGCGCCAGGATCGGATTGACCGTGTTGAGCACGATCGCCAGCGGCACGATGCCGCGCGATTTCATCTCATGCAGCATCCAGGCGGTGGCAACCCCGCCCTTGGCGGTGTCGAGCACCAGGATCTTGCCGACATAGGATTGTCCGGCGAGCTTGTGCGCAGGACGGCTGAAGGTGCCCTTGATGCGGTCGAGATCGTAGCGTGCGGAAAAGCCGTCATCGGCAACCAGCGCCGGCCCGCGCACGACAGGTCCCATCGCGTGGCGCGCCCTGAAACAGCTTTGCGCTCATGTCCGCACCATCTTGCCGCTGACCGCGGCGTCGACGCAGGCCTCCATCGAGGCCAGCATCGGGCGGTAGCCGTAGCCGCCGAGGATGTTGACCAGCTTGGCGCTGTTGGTGGCGAGCCGCTTCCAGCCGCGCGCCTCCGAAATCTCCCGCGCGTAGGACTGGTAGAAGCACATCCCGGACAGCACGTGGCCGCCGGCGCCTTCGATCCGCGCGGTGTAGCCCATGCGGTCGCAGTCCGGCTTGACCTGCGGGCTGGTCACCGCCAGCAGCGGCACGGAAAATTTCCGGCCGTCGCAGAGCGCGGCAAGATCGCCGAGCTCATAGAGCGAGAGCTGCGGCGCGGAGAACACGACGACGTCGACCTCAGTCGTCGGTGTGATAGGATTTCTGCAGCGCCTCGACATCGGCTTTGGTCACGCGATGCAGCGGCAGGTCAGCCGCCGCAACGTCGGAGAGTTTCGTCGCCTCCGGCGTCAGGCCGACGATGTGATACAGCGCGACCGAGCCGAAACTCGCCATCGACGCGCCGAAATGTTTCAGCTGGTCGGATCGCGCAGCGCCTTGAATGCCTTCGATGACAGGCACCGCCCAGTAATTGCCGGCGAGACGCCCGATCACGCCGCCCAGCGCGCCCCAGCCGTTCAAGGTCGTCGGCGTATGGTCGACCTGGATGCGCAAGGTACCGCGGCGTTGCTCGGGAAGGTGAAAACCGTAGCGCGGCGTACGGCCGGTCAGTCCCGCCGACAACGCCGACGGGCCGCCCTCGAAATTGGAGCGCGCACCGCAGACCGAATTGGCATAGATCACCACGCCGGTGTCGCCGAACGCGGTGTGCTCGTTGCGGGTCGGCGCCTGGATGGTCTGGTAGTTGATGCAGGTGTTGGTCATGGCGACGCCGAGCCTCTCGAAGGCAGCGATGGTGCGCCGTTCGAGATCGAGCATCGCAGAAGTCTGGCCCAAGAGATGCGCATGCGCGAAATCGGTGCCGCGCGGATCGGTGATCGTGGGCACGCGAACCCTACGCTGGCCTTCGGATGTCGCGGCGAGGCTTTCCAGCCATTGCACGCCGGCTTCGCCGAGACTCTCGGTGTCGGCCATGATGTGGGCCTGCGTGACCGGCTACGAAGTCGGCGGCGTCGAAGAACTCGCCGACCTTGATCTGATGTGTCAGCGCGAGCTGCGGCACCGGGCCGGCCTTGCCGGCCAGGATGTCCTGTTCTTCGTCGTTGAGTTTCATTCGATTTTCACGCCCGCGTCTTTCACCGCCTTGCCCCATTTGGCGAACTCGGCCTTCTGATAGTCTGCGAATGCCGCTCCGCTGATCGTGGGGACGATGACACCAAGCGGCTCGAGCTTGCTGCGGAAGCTTTCGCTCGCCGTGATGCGCGCGATCTCGGCGACGAGGGACGCCGTCAATGCATCCGGCAATTTGGCCGGCGCGAATACGCCCCACCACGCCGTGGTCTCGAAGCCGGCATAACCGGACTCGGCAATGGTCGGGCACGTCAGGCACGACGGGCGAGCGCGCCCGGCTCGAGACCGCGAGCGCGCGGATCTTGCCGCCCTGGATATTCGACAGCACCGATTGCAGCGGATCGAACATCAACTGGATCTGGCCGCCGACGAGATCGGTGACGGCCGGCGCGCTGCCTTTATAAGGCACGTGCTGGATGTCGATGCCGGCGGCGGCGCGGAACATTTCGCCGGTGAGATGGCCGGGCGTACCGAGGCCGGCAGAGCCAAAGTTGAGCTTGCCGGGATTCTGTTTGGCGAGCGCGACGAGATCGGCGAGTGTTTTCATCGGCTGCGAGGGATGCACCACCACGGCGACCGGCGCCTGCGCGATCAGCGCCAGCGGCGTGAAGTCGCCCACGACGTCATAGGGCAGCCTGGCATAGAGCGCGGCATTGATCGCGTTGGTGCCGACCGATCCGATCAGCAGCGTGGTGCCGTCGGGCGGCGATTTCGCCACCACGTCGGCGCCGATCGAGCCGCCGGCGCCGCCGCGATTGTCGACCACGATGGTTGCCTTCAACGCCTCGCCCAGCATCTGCGCAAACGGCCGCGCCACGATGTCGGTCGGCCCGCCCGCCGGAAACGGCACCACCAGCTTGATCTGCTTGCCCGCGAGCGATTGGGCGCGCGCAGGCATGATGCGCGCAGCGGCGAGCGCGGCGGCGAGGCCCAGGAAGGTGCGGCGATGCATTGGCGGCCCCTTACACAATGTCGTCCCGGACAAGCGAGCGGCTTGTCCGCCGAAGCTCGAAGAGCGAAGGCGGAAGCGAGCGCGATCCGGGACCCATAACCACCGATGCAAGTGGGATGCGAGGCTGGGGCCCCAGCGTCGCAAGACACAACTGCCTGTGGTTATGGGTCCCCGCTCCCCGCGCGCAATTGCGCGCTAGGCGGGGACGACAGCGAAGTTTACTTCTTCGCGGCCGCCGCGCGCTCGACGAAGGTCTTGCCGCCCTTCATCTTGTGATGCAGCGGCGCCTCGTTGATCTGGATCACGACGGCGTCGGCGTCGACGCCGAGGTTGGTCACCAGCGCCTTGGTGATGTCGCGCATCATGCCGGCCTTCTGCTCCTCGGTGCGGCCGGCGGCCATGCTTATGGTGATCTCAGGCATCGCGTTCTCCCTGTTGGTTATTCGTCATGGCCGGGCTTGTCCCGGCCATCCACGTCTCTTCCGCATAAAACAAGACGTGGATATCAGGCACAAGGCCTGACACGACGTCCGGAGTGAATGGCTATCCCCACCTCACGTCATGGCGCGCGAGGATTTTCTTCACGGCCTCGACCAGCCCGTCCTGATCGACCTCGGTCTGCGCCTCGCCCTGCCGTTTCAGATATTCGTCGCGGTCCTTGATGTCGGTCAGGCCCGCGCCTGATATCAGATCCTTGATCTGCACCTTGCCTTTTGCCTTCTCGTCCGAGCCCTGCACGATCGCGCAAGGACTGTTGCGGCGGTCGGCATATTTCATCTGCTGGCCGAGGCTGTGCTTGGGATTGCCGAGATAGAGTTCGGCGCGGATGTCTGGCGTTGCGCAGCTCCGCGACCATCTTCTGATAGTCGGCGATGTCGCCGCCGAACACGGTGACCACGACGGGTCCGTATTCCTTGCCGCTGTCGAGCTTGCCCAGCATCGTCAGCGCGGCCTGCAGCCGCGACACGCCGATGGAGAAGCCGGTCGCCGGCACCGGCTCGCCGCGGAAGCGCGAGACGAGGCCGTCATAGCGTCCGCCGCCGCCGACCGAGCCGAACCGCACGGGGCGGCCCTTCTCGTCCTTGGTCTCCAGCAGCAGTTCAACTTCGTAGACGGCGCCGGTGTAGTATTCGAGGCCGCGCACGACGGAAGGATCGATGCAATTCGATCTGGTCGGTAACCTGATAGCCGGCAACAATCGCAGAACCTATCGATCTCGAAGCTCTGCCATTCCCTCACTGGCGAGCTCATTTGATTGTACTGCAGGCTCATCTCGATCTTTAGCGCGAGGTTGTCCGAGCCGAATGGCATCCCGGTTGCCTGCATAACCTTTGCCGGAGCTGCTAGCCGATGGTGCGACAGAGCTCAACAAGCGATTGGTTCAATCTGATCTGTCCGAAGGCCGGCGCCCTTCGTGAAGTCGCCGCTTTCGTCCTTGCGACCCTGGCGCCAAGTAACTTGCGAACGCCCTGCTCTCCGAAGCCGGTCGAGCTTGTCGATCGCGCGCAGCACGGTGAGCCTGCGCCCGCGCATTCTCCTCGCCGCCAAGCCCGATGCTCTCCATCACCCCATCGAGCACCTTGCGGTTATTGACCTTCACCACATAGGAGCCGCGGGGAATGCCCAGCGCCTCCATCGTGTCCGCCGCCATCATGCACATCTCGGCGTCGGCGGCCGGGCGTCGGCGCGCCGACCGTGTCGGCGTCGAACTGCATGAACTGGCGGAAGCGGCCGGGGCCGGGCTTCTCGTTGCGGAACACCCAGCCGAAGCGATAGCTGCGATAAGGCTTGGCCAGCGTGTCGAAATTCTCCGCGACATAGCGCGCCAGCGGCGCGGTGAGGTCGTAGCGCAGCGAGATCCACTGCTCGTCGTCGTCCTGGAACGAGAACACGCCCTCGTTCGGCCGGTCCTGGTCAGGCAGGAATTTTCCCAGCGCGTCGGTATATTCGAACGCCGGCGTCTCCACCGGCTCGAAGCCGTAGCGCTCGTAGACGGCGCGGATTTTCTCGACCATCTGCCGCGTGGCTTGATCGCGGCGGGGCCGCGATCTTCCAGCCCGCGCGGCAGGCGCGCCTTCAGCTTCTGGGGTTTTTTGGGTTTGTCGGCCATGGCGGGGTGGTATCAGCCGAGGCGCATGGCGGCAACCGCCGTTCTCAAGCGCGCCATTGCCTCAGGGCGTTTCCAACATCGCACGAAAGGCATCCGCGTCGGCCTTCGGCATCGACTTCAACAGCGGCCTTGTGGTCTCACAACCGACGATCTTGCCGTTGCGCATGAACATCCAGTCCGTGATGTCTGCCTCCGTGAACTGAGCCAAGTCGCCCTCTCGCTTGCCCGGCAAGTCGCAGCGGCGCGTTGCTGAACCGCCCGGAAAAGCCGCCGTTCGGGAGTCTCTTCACGTCCACCATCCAAATGTGCTCGGCATTGGTGAGGCTCGTGGGAAAGCGCACCTTGAGGGCATGGCCGTCCTCGGACGGCTTTGGCGCCGCGTAGGATGCCCAGAACACGGGCAGCGTCGCGCGCGCCTTTGCGATCGCGGCCGCCATCTCCGGATCCGCCGAGGGAATATCGATCACCGGCGGATCATCACCAGCTCTCGCGACCTGCGCCGGAATGCCCAGTACCGCCAACACGGCAACGAGCACCGCACAGCGCTTCCAGAGTGCGAACATCATGTTGACCCTCGCTTGAACCAAGGTCCTCGTCGCGGCCAACACGCTGGGCCGTTCAGGCCGGCGGCGGTACGCAACACCCGCCCGGCGGGTACAAGAGCGTACATTAAACGTCCAGTCTTGCGGAACTACAACGCTTCACGCGGCTCGACTGAATTCAACAATGAGCGAGATCGCGGATGAGGAGTTGGCGCTTCGAATCTGAAACGCCAGGACTTTTCCGAGCTGACGATTCGCTCGAACGCGTTCACACCAAGAATGTGATTGAACTGTCAGTTCTTCGCAGGGCGACGCGTTCAAGAATTTGAATGAACGACCAGCGCTTCGGGCGCGAATCAAAAAGCGAGACCGCCATTGGCGATCCCGCTTTTGTCTAGAGCACAACGCTTAATTTTTTGTCGCGCCGCTCTGGCGCCGCCGCGTCAATTCGAGCTCGTCATGGCCGGGCATAGCCGTTCGAAGAACGGCGTCGCGTCCGCTGCGCCTATGCCCGGCCATCCACGTCTTCGCTGCATAGCAAAGAAAGTCGTGGATGCCCGGCGGTCAAGCGCCGGGCATGACGAATTGAGAGAGTGTACGCGCGACAGCCTCAGCCGCCGCTCAAAACACCTTCTTGATCCAGTTGTGCGGATCGTTGGTGCGGCCGTACTGGATGTCGACCAGCTGCTTGCGCAGGCCCATGGCGACCGGACCGGCGGCGCCGCCCGAGATGATGAAGTCGCCATTCACCGAGCACACCTTGCCGATCGGCGAGATCACGGCGGCGGTGCCGCAGGCGAAAGCCTCTTTCAGCTTGCCGCTCGCGGCGTCCGCGCGCCACTGCTCGATCGAATACGGCTCCTCGCGCACGCGTTTTCCGGCATCCTTGGCCAGCGCGATGATGGAGTCGCGGGTGATGCCGGGCAGGATGGTGCCGAGCGGCGGCGTCAACAGCGAGCCGTCGTCGAACGCGAAGAAGATGTTCATGCCGCCGAGTTCCTCGACATAGCGGCGCTGGACCGCATCGAGGAACACGACCTGGTCGCAGCCGTGCTCGATGGCTTCGGCCTGCGCGCGCAGGCTCGCGGCGTAATTGCCGCCGCATTTGACGGCGCCGGTGCCGCCGATCGCGGCGCGGGTGTAGTTCTCCGACACCCAGATCGAGACCGGCGCGGGGCCGCCCTTGAAATAGGAGCCGACCGGCGAGGCGATCACCGCGAAGATATATTCCGACGACGGTTTGACGCCGAGGAACACTTCGCTCGCGATCATGAAGGGACGCAGATAGAGACTGCCTTCGCCGCCGGGGATCCAGGCGCGGTCGATGCGCACGAGTTGCTCGACCGCCTCGATGAAGGCGTCTTCAGGCAGCTTCGCCATCGCCATGCGGTCGGCCGAGTCCCGGAAGCGGCGCGCATTGGCGTCGGGGCGGAACAGGTTCACGCCGCCGTCGTCGCGCGTGTAGGCCTTCAGTCCCTCGAATATCTCCTGCGCGTAATGCAGCACGGCCAGCGCCGGATCGAGCGGGAAATTGGCGCGCGATTCGACCCGCGCGTCGTGCCAGCCCTTGGCCTGGCTGTAGCGGATGATCGCCATGTGATCGGTGAAGACCCGCCCGAAACCGGGATCCACCAGCTTGGCCGCGCGATCCTTGTCCGAGGTCGGACTGGCCGCGGGCCGGATGTCGAATGTCATGCTTCCCACGCTCTCCGGCGCCGGAGTGATTTTTCGGGCCGCATTATCTGAAACTGCCAAAGAAACTGCCATGGCTCTCTCCCGGATTGAGGCGCCTGGCCAGCCAAAGCCAAAACGCCGTTTACTCCCTTTGGACCGGTCCCGCACCCGCCTTTGAAGGCAATCCTGACCGGCAGGACATGCTTTTGCCGAATGCGGAAGTCCAGTATGTTTGCCGATGTGCCGCTCGACAATCGCACGGTCATTCGATGCGCGGCCCTCGACGCGTAAGGCGCCCTCAAGCCGTTTTGAAACGTCACCGCGTACGAAACGATCTAAAATTTCGTCGTGGTCGATCGTTTTGTAACATTGAACCGAAGATACGTCAATATGGCTGACATAAATTTCTCAAGTCCCTCCACAAGCGCCGCCGAGTCGCGCAGCCCCTCGCCGCGCGAGGCGGATTTGCGCTGGGACATCATCGAGTTGCTGTTCTTCGCCTACCGCGATTTCGTCGGCGACGCCGACAATGAGCTGGAGGCCTTCGGCTTCGGCCGGGCGCATCACCGGGTGATGCATTTCGTCTACCGCTATCCCGGGCTGAAGGTCGCCGACCTGCTCGATGTCCTGCGCATCACCAAGCAGTCGCTCGGGCGCGTGCTCAAGCAGCTGCTGGACGAAGGCTACATCGTGCAGAAGACCGGCAACAACGACCGCCGGCAGCGCCTGCTCTATGCGACGCCGAAAGGCGAGGCGCTGGTCGGCAAGCTCGCGAGCCTGCAGACCAAGCGGATCAACCGCGCGCTCGAGGAGATCGGGCCGGCGAACGCCGAGACCGTGCGCCGCTTCCTGCGCGCGATGATCGACCGCGACGATCCGGACAAGGTGCTGGAGACGATCTTCCGCACCGCTCCGACCAAGGAGTGATCGTGACGCTTGCCTCCATCGCGCAACGGCGCCCGGCGCAGCCGGCCGACGACGCGCCGCATATCCTGCTGGTCGACGACGACCGCCGCATCCGCGATCTGCTGTCGCGTTTCCTCGCCGCCGAGGGCTATCGCGTCACCACCGCGATGAGCGCCAGCGATGCCCGCTCCAAGCTCGCCGGTTTGCATTTCGATTTGCTGATCCTCGACGTGATGATGCCGGGCGAAACCGGCTTCGACCTCGCCCGCTTCATTCGCCAGTCGTCGACCGTACCGATCGTGATGCTGACCGCGCGGCACGAGGCGGAGGCGCGCATCGAGGGCTTGCAGATCGGCGCCGACGACTATGTCGCCAAGCCGTTCGAGCCGCGCGAGCTCGCGCTGCGCATCAACAACATCCTGCGCCGCGCGGCGCCGCCGCCGGCCGCGGAAACGGTCGAGCAGGTCGCGTTCGGGCCCTACGTCTATCACCTCGGCCGCGGCGAGTTGCGCCAGGGCGAGGAAGTCATCCATCTCACCGACCGCGAGCGCGACATGCTGCGCATCCTCGCGGTAGCACCTGGCGAGACCGTGCCGCGCGGCGCGCTGACCGGCAACGGCTCGGTCAACGAGCGCGCGGTCGACGTGCAGATCAACCGGCTGCGGCGCAAGATCGAGCGCGATCCCGCCAATCCCTTGTTCCTGCAGGCGGTGCGCGGCATCGGCTATCGCCTGGTGGCGTCGCCCTGAGCATCCCATGAGCACGCTCGACACCGGCCTCACTTTGATCCGCAGCGCGGCAGGCCGCGTCTCGGCGGCGAACGGCAGGCTCGGCAACGCCTTCAAGAGCTGGATGCCGACCGGCCTCTATGCCCGTGCGCTGCTGATCATGATCGTGCCGATGGTGGTGCTGCAGTCGGTGGTCGCCTTCGTGTTCATGGAGCGGCACTGGAACACGGTGACGCGGCATCTGTCGGCAGCCGTCGTGCAGGACATCGCCGCCGTGATCGACGTCTACAAGGGCTATCCCCAGGACAAGGATCGCACCGAGATCCGCCGCATCGCCCAGCAGCGGCTCGGCCTCGTGGTCGATTTCCTCCCCGTGGGCGACATGCCGCCGCCCGGGCCGAAACCGTTCTTCTCGCTGCTCGACCAGACGCTGTCGCGCCAGCTCGGGCGCCAGATCGGCCGCCCGTTCTGGATCGACACCGTCGGCAATTCCAACCTGGTCGAAATCCGCATCCAGCTCGACGACGCCGTGATGCGGGTGTTCGCGCAGCGCAATGCCGCCTACGCCTCGAACTCGGAAATCTTCCTGTTCTGGATGGTCGGCACCTCCTCGATCCTCTTGATCGTCGCGGTGCTGTTCCTGCGCAACCAGATCAAGCCGATCCTGCGGCTGGCCGACGCCGCCGAAAGCTTCGGCAAAGGCCGCGAAGCGCCGAACTTCCGGCCCCGCGGGGCGCGCGAGGTGCGGCGCGCGGCGCAAGCCTTCATGGAGATGAAATCGCGCATCGAGCGCTCGATCGAACAGCGCACCGCGATGCTGGCCGGCGTGTCCCACGACCTGCGCACCATCCTGACCCGCTTCAAGCTCGAACTGGCGCTGATCGGCGACAGCCCCGAGGTCGACGCCATGCGCAAGGACGTCGACGAGATGGCGATGATGCTGGAGGACTACCTCGCTTTCGCGCGCGGCGATTCCGGCGAGAACGCGCAGCCGACCGACATGGCGATGGCGCTGGAGGAATTGCGCAGCGACGCCGAGCGCCACGGCCATCCCGCGACGGTGGCCTTCCACGGCCTGCCGGTGGTCACGGTGAAGCCGGCCTCGTTCAAGCGCTGCCTCGCCAACCTCGTCTCCAATGCGGCGCGCCACGCCAACACCATCGCCATCACCGGCCATCGCGATCATCGCAACCTGACCGTCACCGTCGACGACGACGGTCCGGGCATTCCGCTGGCGATGCGCGAGGAGGTGTTCAAGCCGTTCCTGCGGCTCGATGATGCCCGCAACCAGGATGAAGGCGGCACCGGCCTCGGCCTTGCCATCGCCCGCGACATCGCGCGTTCGCATGGCGGCGACATCATGCTCGGCGACAGCCCGATGGGCGGCTTGCGCGCCACCGTGCGCGTGCCGGTGTAAGCCGTTACTTGTTCTGCGACGGGATCAGGTTCTTCAGCTTCTCGGCGTCCTTGACGTTCATCTTGAAGCCGCCGGGCATGACGATGTCGCCGGGCTTTTGGCCGGGCTTGCAATCGCCGGCCCATTTCGCCTCGATCCTGGTGGTGGCGTCGAGCGGCTTGCCGTTCACGCCCTTGTCGCTATGCGAGGTGCTGGTCACCGTGTAGCCGGAATTGAAATCGCCGACGATCTCCGCATGCGTCGTCATCGACACGCCGGCCACCGTGCACACGGAATCGGTGACATAGCCGGTCGCAGTCTTCCGGATGTCCTGCTTGGCGCAGACCTGCTTGGCGACCGGCGAGGCCGAATTGTTCATCTCCTTGTCGGTGGTCGGATCGGTGCAATGCTGCATCGTCATCTCCGGAAGCGCTCCGCCGGTCCTGACGATCTTCATCTCCCAGAGGCCGGCCTTGCGGGTCGGCAATTCGTCGGCGAACGCAACCGACGACAGCGCCAACAGGGCGGCGCCCGAGCCGAATGCGAGAGGCCATCGCATCATGTTGCGCGCTCCTCGGGAATGATCGGGAGAAGGACTCAGTAAGCGGAGCTGATCGGCCGTTCGGTGCTGCCGTAAGGCACCCAACGGCAGGAAAACGAAATGTAGCCGCCGGGCTGCGGGTCGATCGCCAGGAATTTCGCGACCTTGCCGTATTTGGCGCAATGCGTCACCGCGACCTGGCGCGCGTCATACTGGCTCGCGAGATCATAGGCGATGATGCCGCCGGTATCGTTGCCCCTGAACTTCCCGACCCAGTCGGCTTGCGCCGGCAGCGCGGCCAGCATTCCCGCCACGGCCAGCGCGGCGGCCATCATCCTTCGCATCGGAAACTCCATGTCACGTCCCCTCATTGTAGGGACCGCGCCGCGCCATGAAAAGCACGGTGGGACACTCCGATGTCGACTTCCCCGGAAGTGTTGCCGCGTTGCACTTGACCCCCAAAGGGCTTCGCGGCACGGTCCGTCAGCGGTCCAGGACCGCGCCCTGCCCTTTGCGGATGTGACATGCGCGACTTCGCTACCTCGTTGAAAGGCCTGGCCGTTGCCGGCGCCACGCTGGCGCTCTCGGCGCTCGCCCAACCGGCACAGGCGGCCAATCCCTTCGAGCTCAATTTCGGCCTGTTCGGTCCGGGTTATGACGGGCGGGTCAAGGTCTGCGAGGGAGCGCTTCGCATGATCACCGTGCAGTTCCAGGAAAAGGAGAGCATGTACTGGAATTCACGGCTCAAGATCACGTCCTATGGCGACATCCACGAGATCGCCTTCCGGCCGTGGCAGTCCGACAACATCCCGCGCCGCTATTGCTCCGGCAGCGTGATGCTGAGCGACGGCAAGGTCCACGCCATCAACTATTCGATCATCGAGGACGGCGGCTTTGCCGGCTTCGGCCAAGGCGTCGAATTCTGCATCGTTGGGCTCGACCGCAACTGGGCCTACAACCCGCTTTGCAAGGCCGCCGCTCCCTAGTGCCGCCGCTCGGTATTGGGACAGTTTGCCTCAACCCCAAATTTTGTTCTTGAAATGTTCACGTTGGCTGCTACGCTGTCCGCTCGATGGTGTGAGGGAGGCGTCATGTTCAGGCTTGTCCGGATTTCCGCTGCTTGTGGTTTCGCTTGCGGCGCTCGCCGCATCCTCCGGCACGGCTGCGGCCCAGGATCGGCGTCAGAACACGCCGGGCGAGTTCGACTTCTACGTGCTGTCGCTGTCGTGGTCGCCGTCCTTTTGCGAAGGCACCGAGGAGCGCGGCGGTGGTGGCCGCTCGCAGCAGGCCCAATGTGGCGGCCGGCCGTTCTCCTTCGTGGTGCACGGGCTGTGGCCGCAATATGAGAAGGGCTATCCCGAATATTGCCAGCGGCGGACCCCTCTGGCGCGCGGCATCATGACCTCGATGCTCGACCTGATGCCGGCGCCGAGGCTGATCTACAATGAATGGGACAAGCACGGCACCTGCTCGGGGCTGGGCGAGCGCGGCTATTTCGAGACCATCCGGAAAGCGCGCGCGGCGGTGAAGATCCCCGAGGATTACCTGCAATTGTCGGAAGAAAAGACCGTTGCGCCTGATGACGTCGAGGCCGCCTTCGTCAAGGTCAATCCGGGATTGAAAACCTCGGGCATCGCGGTGACCTGCAACCGCAAGCGGCTCAGCGAGGTGCGCATCTGCATGAGCAAGGATCTCGAATTCCGCGATTGCCCGGAGATCGACCGCCAGGCCTGCCCGCTCGATTCTGTCACCATGCCGCCGGTACGCGGGGGCTGATCGTCGTCATTGCGAGGAGCGACGGCGACGAAGTACGTAGCCCGCATGAGCGCAGCGATATGCGGGTCACCCGGGTGTCGCTTCGCTCACCCGGGCTACATCCTCGTAATGACGAGGGTTGCGTTCGTCGCCCGATATCGTAACCCACTGGCATGAACTACCGTCACGCCTTTCATGCCGGCGGCTTTGCCGATGTCATCAAGCACATCGTGCTGGTGCGCATCCTGCTTCACCTGCAGGAGAAGCCGGCCGCCTTCCGCGTCATCGACAGCCATGCCGGCGCCGGCCGCTATGATCTCGCCAGCGATGAAGCCAGGCGCAGCGGCGAATGGCTGACCGGGATTGCGCGGATCATCCAGGCGCGCTTCTCCGCAGAGGCCGCAGCACTGATCACGCCCTATCTTGATATCGTACGAGCCTTCAATCCGACGCCCGCCGCTCTCTCCGTCTATCCGGGATCGCCGCTGATCGCGCGAGCGCTGCTGCGACCGCAGGACCGTCTGACGGCCTGCGAGGTCGAACCGTCCGCCCGCAAGCAGCTGATCGAGCAGCTCAGGCGCGACACCCAGGCCCGCGTCGTCGACCTCGACGGCTGGACGGCGCTGCCGGCCTTCGTGCCGCCCAATGAGCGGCGCGGGCTGGTGCTGATCGACCCGCCGTTCGAGCGGAAGGATGAATTCGAGCGCCTCGCGAGCGGCTTCGCCGCCGCCTTCGCCAAATGGCCGACCGGCAGCTACCTGCTGTGGTACCCGGCCAAGAGCAGGCGGGCCGCCGACGAATTGACGCACAGCGTTGCCGCGTCAGCCGCATCGGTGAAGCCACCGGGAAAAACCCTGCGGCTGGAGTTCAGCGTGGCGCCGCAGGCGGCAAGCTCCGCACTTGCCACCACCGGGCTCCTGATCGTCAACCCGCCCTGGACGCTTGCAGGGCGAGCTCAAGACCATCCTCCCCGAGTTGGAGAAACCGCTCGGCCAGGGCGGCGCCGGCCGTTTCCGGCTCGAAACACCGAAGCCGTAAGCCCGCCGGATTGCGCAAAATCCGTATTCATTTTGGATGGAACCGTATTATGCTCGGTCCTGTTGGGACTGGCTTTACGTTCCGCTTCCGCGAATGGTTGCGGCGGAGTGATGAAGGCCTCAAGAATACCAGGCGGACCGGCGACCAAGCGCCGGCCCGTTAAGGTGGCCAAGCTTTCCGGCAGTGAATGTCCGGTCGCGCCGCGGCGCTGGCACGCGCATCGCGGCGGAGCATTGCGGGGGAGGAGACCCGATGGCCATGACTGGGACGGTCAAGTTCTTCAATGGAGAACGGGGCTACGGCTTCATCAAGCCTGACGACGGCGGGCGCGACGTGTTCGTGCATATCACTGCGGTCGAGCGGGCGGGATTGAAGGATCTGACTGAAGGACAACGGATTGCGTTCGAGGTTGAGCCGGACAAGAAGGGCAAGGGCCCGAAAGCGGTCAATCTCGTCATTCAATCCTAGATAAAAAAATCCCGGCCGCCGCCGCGGCCGGGAGTTTTGATTGTAGACGTCTTCTTGTTGCTATCAGAAATGATAGTTCACGCCGGCACGGAAGGTGCCGAAGCGGTAGCCGTTCGACGTGTTGGTGACCGTGACGAACTGGCTAGAGGAGAGATCGACATAAAGATATTCGATCTTCGCGCTCCAGTTCGGCGCAAGCCCGACCTCGGCGCCAAGACCCACGGTCCAGCCGGCGGTGGTGTGGGACTCCGAAAACCCAAAGGTCTGGCCGGTCAATTCGCCGAAGGCGAGACCGCCGGTGCCATAGAACAGCACATTGCTGATGGCATAGCCGGCGCGGCCGCGCAGCGTGCCGAACCACGGATTTGAAAATTTCCAGGGCGCGAAAGTATCGTTCGCGGCGGTCCCCTCGATGTCGCCCTCGACACCGAACACCCACGGCCCCCGCTGCCAGTTGTAGCCCGCCTGCACGCCGCCGGCGAAACCGGACGGCTTGGTCGGATTGTTGCTGACGCTGCCCCATTCGTAGCCGAGATTGCCGCCGATATAGGGCCCGGCCCAGCTATAGGAATTGAGCGGCTGGTTGACCGTATAGGGCGCGCGCGGCGCATAGAGATCGGCAGCCTCCGCGCTCGCCGCAAAGCCCAACAGCGCCATCCCCATGGCGGCCAAACCGACCCGCATCATTCCCCACTCCCGACGCAACCGCCGCGACCAGCCCCATTCGCGAGCGCCACCTCAGGCGCGGGCGAACCGCTTGGTTACGGAACTCCAGCTTTTTCACTAAGATTTATCGGGACTTTCGGGTTAATGGCTTGTTAAGCGGGGTTACCGCGCGCTTAACGTTCTTAACGAAACCTTATCGCGCGGTTTTTGGCAGCAGTGGGCCGGGTCCCCTGTGTGTTACGTCGTACGGAACTTCAAATCGGCGCGCCCTGCCATTAAATTCCGCCCATGACGTCAGAGAAGACTGCGGCTCCTCCGCCCAAGGCCAAGGCTGCTGCCGGCGGCGCGGAGATGCCGGACACCCCCGATATCGATCCGGCGACCTTGCCGTCCGACGAGGACGAAGACGCACGGCTGCCTGAACTCGCCGACGAACCGCTGGAAGCGATGGCAGAAGGCCGGCTCGCGGTGGGACATGCCGCGATCGAGAATGCGGTCAGGCTGGCGCCGACCTCGCCCGGCGTCTACCGCATGCTGAATGCGACCGGCGACGTGCTCTATGTCGGCAAGGCGAAAAGCGTCCGCAAGCGCCTCGCCTCCTATGCGCGCGCCAACGCGCCTCTGCCCGCGCGCATCCTGCGGATGATCGCGGCCACCGTGACCGTCGAGATCATCTCGACGACGACCGAGACCGAGGCGCTGCTGCTCGAAGCCAATCTGATCAAACAGCTGCGTCCGCGCTTCAACGTGCAGCTGCGCGACGACAAGTCGTTTCCCTATATCCTGATCACCGGCGACCATTGGGCGCCGCAGATCCTCAAACATCGGGGCGCGCAGAGCCGGCCGGGTCGCTATTTCGGCCCGTTCGCCTCGGCAGGCGCCGTCAACCGCACCATCACGGCGCTGCAGCGCGCGTTCCTGATCCGCTCCTGCACCGACGGCTTCTTCGAAAGCCGCACCCGCCCCTGCCTGCTCTACCAGATCCGCCGCTGCGCCGGCCCCTGCACCCGCGAGGTCGATTTCGGCGGCTATACCGAACTGGTGCGCGAGGCCACCGATTTCCTCTCCGGCCGCAGCGATGCCGTGAAGCAGCAGCTTGCCGGCGAGATGGAGAAGGGCCTCTGCACGAGCTCGAATTCGAGACCGCCGCGACCTACCGCGACCGCCTCGCCGCGCTGTCGGCGATCCAGTCGCAGCAGGGCATCAATCCACGCACGGTGGAAGAGGCGGATGTGTTCGCCATCCACCAGGAGGGCGGCTATTCCTGCGTCGAGGTGTTCTTCTTCCGCACCGGACAGAACTGGGGCAACCGCGCCTATTTTCCGCGCGCGGAAAAGACTTTTACGCCGGAAGAGGTGCTGGCCTCGTTCCTCGCGCAATTCTACGACGACAAGCCGCCGCCGAAACTCGTCCTGCTCTCGCATGAGATCGAGGAGCGCGCGCTGCTCGCCGATGCGCTCTCGGTCAAGGCCGGGCGCAAGGTGGACGTGTCGGTGCCGCAGCGCGGCGAGAAGAAGGAATTGATCACGCATGCGCTGACCAATGCGCGCGAGGCGCTCGGCCGCAAGCTTGCCGACACCGCGACGCAGAACAGGCTGCTGGAGGGGCTCGCATCGAGCTTGCAGCTGCCGCAGGTCCCGAAGCGGATCGAGGTCTACGACAACAGCCACATCCAGGGCACCAACGCGGTTGGCGCGATGATCGTGGCGGGACCGGATGGGTTCGTGAAGAACCAGTACCGCAAGTTCAACATCAGATCGGAGGGGCTCACGCCCGGCGACGACTACGCCATGATGCGCGAAGTGCTGGAACGCCGCTTCAAGCGGTTGCTGAAACCCGCCGAGGGCGATGCCGCCAAAGCAAAAGCCGATGAGGACTCGGTACCGCAATGGCCGGACCTGGTCATCATTGACGGCGGCCGCGGCCAGCTCAACGCCGTCAGGGAGATTTTTGCGAATCTTGGCCTGACCCAGGTCTCGCTGATGGCGGTCGCCAAGGGCCCCGAGCGCGATGCCGGCCGCGAGACCCTGTTCATGCCCGACCGCGAGGCGATCAAGCTCGAGCCGCGCGACCCCGTGCTCTACTTCATCCAGCGGCTGCGCGACGAGGCGCATCGTTTCGTGATCGGTTCGCACCGCAAGCTGCGCAAGAAGGACATCCGCGAGGCCGGCCTGCAGGAGATTCCCGGCATCGGCCCGTCACGCAAACGTGCCTTGCTGCACCACTTCGGAACTCTGAAAGAGATCGAGCGGGCGTCGATCGCCGATCTCGGCAAGGTTCCGGGCGTCAGCGCCGAGAGCGCGCGCAAGATTTTCGAGTTTTTCCACGCCCAATCGGGCTGATCGGTCGCAGGGAGCTACACCAGCAGACGATGGTGCCGGTTGACCTCGAACTTCAACGGGTATTGGTAGAACGAATGGACGTCGCAACAAGCAAAACGCAGCCGAAAAGCCTGTCGCTGCCCAATATCCTGACCTATGCCCGGATCGCCGCGATCCCGGTGGTGATCGGCTGCATCTACGCCCAGTCGATCCTGGACTATCCGCTCTGGTTGCGCTGGGTCGCGGTCGCCGTGTTCATTGCGGCGGGCGTTACCGATTATCTCGACGGCTATTACGCGCGGATCTGGAACCAGCAATCGGCGTTCGGGCGGATGCTCGACCCGATCGCCGACAAGCTGCTCGTTGCGTCCTGCCTGCTGATGCTGGCCGCCGACGGCATCATCCATGGCTGGTCGATATGGGCCGCGATGGTGATTCTGTGCCGCGAAATCCTGGTGTCGGGCTTGCGGGAATATCTCGCCGCGCTGCGCGTCAGTGTGCCGGTGACCAAACTGGCGAAATGGAAGACCACGATCCAGCTGGTCGCGATCGGCTTCCTGCTCGCGGGCGAGGCCGGCGACCTGGTGGTGCCGGTCGTCACCCAGATCGGCCTGCTGCTGCTGTGGGCATCGGCGATCTTCACCATCTACACCGGCTACGATTATTTCCGCGCCGGCATCCATCACCTCATCAAGGAGGATGAGGGATGAAGGTGAAATATTTCGCCTGGGTGCGTGAACGGATCGGCAAGGCGGAAGAGACCATCGAGCCGCCGGCCAGCGTGCGCACCGTCGACGATCTGATCAAATGGCTGTCCGCGCGCGACGAAGGCTATGCCTATGCGTTCGAGAAGCCGAAGGTGATCCGCGCGGCGATCGACCACGCCCATGTCAAATCGGATACCGCGATTTCGGGCGCGCGCGAGATCGCCTTCTTTCCGCCGATGACCGGCGGCTGAGCCGCCTTATGACTACCGCCCCCGTCACCATCCGCATTCAGCAAGCCGATTTCGACGTTGCGCGCGAGATCGCGCAACTCACGAAGGGTCGCACCGATATTGGCGCGGTCGTCACCTTCTCCGGCATCTGCCGCGGCACGGAAGGCGGCGGCGAGATCGCCGCACTGACGCTGGAGCATTATCCCGGCATGGCGGAAGCCGAGATCGAGCGGCACGCGCAAGACGCGATGGCGCGCTGGCCACTGCAGGGGCTCACCGTGATCCATCGCTTCGGCCGCATCGAGCCGGGACAGAACATCGTGCTGGTGCTGACCGCCTCGCAGCACCGCCAGGCGGCGTTCGAGGCCGCGGAATTCCTGATGGACTATTTGAAGACCTCGGCGCCGTTCTGGAAGCAGGAGGAAGGCGCGAAGGACACAAAATGGATCGAGGCGCGCGCGCATGATGACGCCGCAGCCGCACGCTGGACCAAGAGCTAAAGCGCGATGAGGTCAAGATGAATCATCGCGCTTTAGATTTTTGTTTGCGCATGATCTTGTCGGAAAACCGCTTCACACTTTTCCGGATCATGCGCTGATGGCCAGACGCGTCAAGGCGAAGAAGTCTGTGGCAAGGCTTCCCAAAGTGGCGAGCGGCGAATTGCAGACCTTGCTCGATTTCGTCCGCTATGCGGTCAGCCGTTTCACCGAGGCGAAGCTCGTGTTCGCGCACGGCACCACCGATCCGGTCGCGGAGGCGGCGTTCCTGGTCTGCGAGGCGTTGCACCTGCACCCCGACCAGTTCGAAGCCTTTGCCAATGCGCGCGTCACCGCGGCAGAGGGAAAGATCATTCTCGACCTGATCGGCCGCCGCGTCACCACGCGCAAACCCGCCGCCTATCTCGTCAACAAGGTCTACATGCGCGGCCTGCCGTTCTATGTCGACGAGCGTGTGATCGTGCCGCGTTCCTTCATCGGTGAGCTGCTGGACTCGCATTTCGGCGGCGAGGATGCCGCGCTGATCGACGATCCCACGGAGATCAGGAGCGTGCTCGATCTCTGCACCGGCTCGGGTTGCCTCGCCATCCTGGCCGCGCGGCATTTTCCGACCGCCGAGGTCGATGCCGTCGACATCTCAAAGGATGCGCTCGCGGTCGCCGCGCGCAACGTCGCCGACCATGGCCTGGAAGGCCAGATCGAACTTTATCGCGGCGATCTGTTTGGGCCGCTCGCCGACAGGCGTTACGACCTCATCATCTCCAATCCGCCCTATGTCGATGAAGCAGGCATGGCATCGCTGCCGCGCGAATGCCGCGCCGAGCCTGGTCTCGCCTTCGACGGCGGCGCCGACGGGCTCGATGTCGTCAGGCGCATTCTCGATGAGGCCGGCAAGCACCTGACACCCGGCGGCGGATTGCTGTGCGAGATTGGCCGCGGCCGCAACAATCTCGAGCAAGCCTATCCGCAATTGCCGCTGCTCTGGCTCGAGACCGAGGACAGCGAGGGCGAGGTGTTCTGGATCGCGGCCTCCGATCTTGGTTGATGCTCCGCAACAATCCATCGGATTGAGCTCAAATATCGCAAGTTAGAAGCGTTCACCTCGCGCGTTGAAGCTGATAGTTTGCGGCCCAACCTTTCCCGCCCCCAGAGCTTTGAAGAGGCCCCCATGCTGGACAAGAGCCCCGCCGCCCCCAAGGTCAATGTGCCGAACGATCTCGCCGCGCACTGGATGCCGTTCACCGCCAATCGCGCCTTCAAGAAGGCGCCGCGTCTGCTCGCCGGCGCCAAGGGCATGCACTACATCACCGTCGACGGCCGCAACATCATCGATGCCGCCTCGGGCATGTGGTGCACCAATGCCGGCCACGGCCGCACCCAGATTGCGGAAGCCATCGGCAAGATGGCCGCGACGCTGGACTACGCGCCGCCGTTCCAGTTCGGCATTCCGCAGTCCTTTGAGCTTGCGAGCCGCATCGCCGATCTCGCGCCGGATGGACTCGACCACGTGTTCTTCTGCAACTCGGGCTCGGAAGCGGCCGACACTGCGCTGAAGATGGCGCTGGCCTATCATCAGCTCAACGGCCAGGGCGTCCCGCACCCGCCTGATCGGCCGCGTCCGCGGCTATCACGGCGTCGGCTTCGGCGGCACCGCGGTCGGCGGCATCGTCAACAACCGCAAGATCTTCGGGTCGCTGCTGTCAGGCGTCGATCATATCCCGGCGACCTACGACCGCGAGAAGCAGGCCTTCTCCATCGGCGAGCCGGAGTATGGTGCGCATTTCGCGGACGAGCTCGAAAACCTCGTCAACCTGCATGGCGCCAACACCATTGCGGCTGTCATCGTCGAGCCGATGGCAGGCTCGACCGGCGTGATCCCGGCGCCGAAGGGTTATCTCAAGAAGCTGCGCGAGATCACCCAGAAGCACGGCATCCTGCTGATCTTCGACGAGGTCATCACCGGTTTCGGCCGTCTCGGTCATGCCTTTGCCGCCGAGCGCTATGGCGTGCTGCCCGACCTGCTCACGTTTGCCAAGGGTGTCACCAATGGCGCCGCCCCGATGGGTGGCGTGCTGGTGCGCGACACCATCCACGACGCCTTCATGAACGGCCCGGAGCATATGGTGGAGCTGACCCACGGCTACACCTATTCGGCGCATCCGCTCGCCTGCGCGGCAGGCCTTGCCACGCTCGATATCTACCGCGACGAGAAGCTGTTCGAGCGCGCCAAGGCGATCGAGCCGAAATTTGCCGAGGCCGTGATGTCGCTGAAGGGTTCGCCCAATGTGGTCGACATCCGCACCGTTGGCCTCACCGCCGGCATCGACCTCGCGCCGCGGGCGGACGCAGCCGGCAAGCGCGGCTATGACGCCATGGTTTCGGCCTTCCACGACAACGACCTGATGTTGCGCATTGCCGGCGACACGCTGGCGCTGACCCCGCCGCTGATCATCACCGAAGACCAGATCGGCGAGGTCATCGAGAAGGTCGGCAAGGTCATCAAGGCCGTGGCTTGAGCCGTCTACGCTCTCCCCGCATGCGCCGTCGTCCGAAGGCGGGCTGCGGCGGACAAGAGCAACGGGGAGAGGGAGCGCACCGCAATCGCGGTGCCCTGTTCCCGCGTTGCCAAAAGAACACTAGCCCCGCGAATCAACATTAGTGCTAAGCTTGATGCCGCCGAGGGGGTGTCGCGCGCATATGATTCGTATCTCCACGATTTTCATCGCCATCTGCATGGTGCTGGTCGCGGCTTCGCTCGGCCTGATCCTGTATTCGCTCGCCGGCATCTCCGGCTCGGAATCGGCAATCGTGGCGCTCGCCGCGCTGACCTTCCTGGTGCTCTACAACGCCGTATCGATGCGCCTGCGCGACCGCAGCGACGTGGGCCACCAGATCGCCGACCTTTCGCGCGGCACCGCCGACCTCGCTCGCCAGGTCGCCGAATTCGGCCGCAGGCTCGCCGCGGTCGAGGGCCGCATGGTGTCGGCCAACTCGGCCGGCGCCGACCGCATCCAGGGCGTGGCCAACGAGATCGGCGAACTCGGCGGACTGGTGAGGCAGCTCGCGGCCTCGGTTGCAAATCATGACGACATGATCGTGATGCTGCGCGCCAGCGGCGTGGCCGCAGCGGAGCAGCACAAACCCGATGCGGATGCGCCGCAGGCGGCCTCCGTACCTGACGAGAGGCCCATCCCGACGCCGGCACCGCCGCCGCACGGGATCGAACCCTCGCGCAGCCACGCCCAGGTGCTGGCCGCGATCCGCAGCGCGGTCGACGAGAACCGTATCGATATCTACCTGCAACCGATGGTGACGCTGCCGCAGCGCAAGGTGCGTTTCTACGAGGCGGTGACGCGGCTGCGCGACGACAAGGACCAGGTGCTCGCGGCCGAGGATTTCATCGGCATCGCCGAGTCCTCGGGAATGATCGGGCGCATCGACCACATGGTGATGCTCCGCTGCGTGCAGGTGCTGCGCCGGCTGATGGTGCGCAACAAGGAAGTTGGCGTGTTCTGCAATGTCGCGGCCGCCACACTGGCCAACAGCGCGACCTTCTCGCAATGCCTGGACTTTCTGGAGGCCAACCGGGCGCTGGCGCCCTCCTTCGTGCTCGAGTTCAAGCAGTCGACCTTCCGCCGTCTCGGCCAGACCGAGACCGAGCATCTGGCGAGCCTCGCCCAGCGCGGCTACCGCTTCTCGATCGACCACGTCACCGATTTGCGCTTCGAGCCGCGCGATCTCGCCGATCGCGGCGTGCGCTTCATCAAGGTGCCGGCCTCGCTGCTGCTCGACCCCAAGCAGACCTCGTCATCAGACATTCACCCCTCCGACCTCTCCGACCTGCTCGGCCGCTTCGGCATCGACCTGATCGCCGAAAAGATCGAGGGCGAACGCGCCGTGGTCGATCTGCTCGACTACGACGTGCGGTTCGGCCAGGGCTTCCTGTTTGCGCCGCCGCGACCGCTGAGGCCGGAGGGCGCCAATGGCAGCGCGCCCGTCAATGGCGGCGAGTTGGGCGTGGCCAGACCGGCGGAGGCGCCGACCGCCGATCCGACCATGCGCGCCACCGGCAACGCCGCGCTGGCGCGGCGCGTCGCCGGCCCCGGCTAGGCGTCATTAGCATCATGACAAGTCTGCGTTTTGTCGAGCGGTTGCGCGACCTCGTGGAGCACACCGACGTCGTGCTGTCCGACATCTGGGGCGTGGTGCATAACGGACTCGAATCGTTCGCCGAGGCCTGCGCGGCGCTGCATACCTATCGTACGCGCGGCGGCACCGTCATCCTGATCACCAATGCGCCGCGTCCGGCGGATTCCGTGCAGCGGCAGTTGCAGAAGCTCGGCGTCGCCGACGACGTCTATGACGCGATCGTCTCCTCCGGCGACCTGACCAGGCATTACGTCGCCGGCCATCCCGGACGGAAGATGTTCTGGCTCGGTCCCGAGCGCGACAGCTCGATCTATCGCGGGCTCGACCCCGTGCTGACGCCGCTGGATGAGGCCGACTACATCGTCTGCACCGGGTTTTTCGACGATGAGACCGAAACGCCTGAGGATTACCGGCCGATGATGCTGCAGGCACGCGAGCGTACGTTGCCGCTGATCTGCGCCAACCCCGATATCGTGGTCGAGCGTGGCGATCGCCTGATCTATTGCGCCGGCGCGATCGCCGAGCTCTATCGCGAGCTTGGCGGCGAGGTGATCTTCTATGGCAAGCCGCACCGTCCGATCTATGAGCGCGCGATCGAACTCGCCGCGGAACGGCGCGGCTCAGCCCCGCCGCTCGAGCGCGTGCTGGCGATCGGCGATTCCGTGCGCACCGATCTCACCGGCGCGCACGGTTTCGGCATCGATTGCCTTTTTGTGACTCGAGGTATCCACTCGGAGGAGTTCGAAGGCGTCGACCAGCTCGACCCGGCCTCGATCAAGGAGCTGTTCGGCCACCCGCCGCGCGCGCTGATGCGCGAGTTGCGGTGGTAGTGAAGTGAACCTGCCCGACACTTCGTCATGCCCGGCCTTGTGCCGGGCATCTACGTTTTTGGAGCCAGAGCACACACAAGACGTGGATGGCCGGGACAAGCCCGGCCATGACGAATGGATGGAAATGTTGCGTGGAGGCTAGCCTTACGCGTTCGCCATGTCCGGGAAGACCGCCTCGATCTTGGTCTTCAGGGTCGCCGCGTTGAACGGCTTGACGATGTAGTTGTTCACGCCGGCCTTCTTGGCCGCGATGACGTTCTCGGTCTTGGATTCCGCCGTGATCATGATGAACGGCGTGGTGGCGAGATTGGGATCGGCGCGCACCTCGCGCAACAGGTCGTAGCCGGTCATCGGCTCCATGTTCCAGTCGGAAATCACGAGCCCGTATTTCCTGCCGCGCATCTTGTTCAGCGCCGCGGAGCCGTCATTGGCGTCGTCGATATTCTCGAAGCCAAGCTGCTTCAGCAGATTTCGGATGATACGGATCATGGTGGAGTAATCGTCCACCACCAGAACCGGCATCGACAGATCAACTGCCATTCTTGACTCCCCTCACGCCACCAACAAACCGGCGGAAGCGGGCCTTTCAGGCCTCGCAATCCGCCTCCACGACTAACAAAAGGCCTTAAACAGGGCGTTAACCGGCCTTGGATCGGGCGATTATGCCCCTCTACTCCAAATCGATATGGGGAACCCCGGCTTGACTTATCCGCGCCCGCTGCGTCACGGTCCGGCGTCATTCGAGCCGAAGATTCAAACAGAAATGCCCGCTTTCACCGTGATCCGCGACAGCACGCCGACCGAGGCGATCGCCAGGGGAGCGGTGGTGGCGATGGGCAATTTCGACGGCGTCCATCTCGGCCATCGCGCTGTGATCGCGGCCGCGCTGGAAATGGGCCGGCTGCACGGCCGCCCCGCGCTGGCCCTGACCTTCGAGCCGCATCCGCGCCGGTTCTTCTCGCCGACCATTCCGCAGTTCCGCCTCAGCGACGAGATCGCCAAGCTTCGCCTGCTCGCGGGGACCGGACTTGCCGGCGCCGTGATCATGAGCTTCGACAAGCGGCGCGCCGGCACATCCGCGCAAGACTTCATTCACCATGATCTGATCGGCCGGCTCGGCGTGTCCGGGATTGCGGTCGGCTACGACTTCCATTTCGGCAAGGGCCGCGTCGGCTCGCCGAGCCTCCTGGTCAACGAGGCGCCGCGGCTCGGCATCGAGGTCGACGTGCAGCCGCATATCGACATCGATGAGCGGCCGGTCTCCTCCAGCGCCATCCGCGATGCGCTCAGCGAAGGGCAGATCGCCGACGCCACGGCGATGCTCGGCGGGCCCTGGTTCGTCACCGGCGAAGTGATCCATGGCGACAAGCGCGGCCGCGAGCTCGGCTATCCCACCGCCAACATCCGCCTCGACAACAATTGCGGACTGCGCCACGGCATTTATGCGGTGCGGGTCGGACGCGGTGCCGAACGCTTCGACGGCGTCGCGAGCTTCGGCCGCCGCCCGACTTTCGACAATGGTGCGCCCCTGCTCGAAATCTTCCTGTTCGATTTCAAGGGCGACCTCTACGGCCAACCGCTCGACGTCGCCTTCATCGGCTTCATCCGTGATGAGCTGAAATTCTCCAGCGTCGAGGCACTGGTGAAGCAAATGGACGACGATTCCGCGCGCGCGCGCGCCGCGTTGAAGGCCGCGCCGGATGCGTTTCCCAGACTGGGTGAGATCGGTTGAAGACTGAAAAAGAGAAGATGCTGGCGGGCGAGCTCTATCGGCCCGACGCCGAGCTCGGCGCCGACCAGGCTGCCGCCAAGGCGTGGATGGTGCGCTACAATGCGAGCATGGCGCTGCCGGTCAGCGAGCGTCACGCGCTGCTCCGCGAGCGTCTTGCGCATGTCGGCAAGGGTGCCGTGATCCGTCCGCCGTTCTTCTGCGACTATGGCTTCAACATCCGCCTCGGCGATGGCGTGTTCCTCAATTTCAACTGCGTCATCCTCGACGTGGTCGAGGTCACCATCGGCGATCGCACCCAGATCGGGCCCGCGGCGCAGATTTATGCCGCCGACCATCCGCGCGACGCCGAAACGCGCCGCGCCGGGCTGGAATTTGGCCGACCGGTGCGGATCGGCAACGACGTCTGGATCGGCGGCGCCGCCATCATCCTGCCCGGTGTCACCATCGGCGACGGCGCTGTGATCGGCGCCGGCAGCGTGGTGACGCGGGATGTCGGCACCGGGGCGACGGTCATGGGAAATCCGGCCCGGCCGCGGTCATCGTGAGGGCCGCTCGGGGCTTTGCGATTCGGCCTCCCCCTGCTATGGAGAGCCCATGTTTGCGCGGCGCATCATAGGCATTAGCGGCCCGGCTTCCGCCTGAGCTCAAGGCTCGGCGCAAGACCGGGATGTCAGCAC
The DNA here is from genome assembly GCA_963795365.1 of uncultured Alphaproteobacteria bacterium. Taxonomy (GTDB): domain Bacteria; phylum Pseudomonadota; class Alphaproteobacteria; order Rhizobiales; family Xanthobacteraceae; genus Bradyrhizobium. Next base: position 134,475 of record CAWCHW010000028.1, on the reverse strand, counting down.
GTTCGCCCGCGATCTTCTCGCGTTTTCAGCGCCTTCCCAACGCCAAGCCAGATTCCATGTCCGAAAAGCCGCAAAAGTCCGACGCCACAGACTATTCAAAAACCCTGTTCCTGCCGCAGACGGAATTCCCGATGCGCGCCGGCCTGCCCAAGCGCGAGCCGGAAATCCTCAAGCGCTGGAACGAGATCGGCCTCTACCAAAAGCTGCGCGAGGAGGCCAAGGGCCGCGCCAAATTCGTGCTGCATGACGGGCCGCCCTACGCCAACGGCAACATCCACATCGGCACCGCGCTCAACAAGATCCTGAAAGACCTGGTGACCAAGAGCCAGCAGATGTTGGGCTTCGATTCCAACTACGTGCCGGGCTGGGACTGCCACGGCCTGCCGATCGAATGGAAGGTCGAGGAGGAAAACTACCGCAAGAAGGGCAAGACCAAGCCGGACTTTCGCGACAGCGCGGCCATGGTCGCGTTTCGGCAGGAATGCCGCGCCTATGCGACGCACTGGCTCAACGTGCAGCGCGAGGAGTTCAAGCGGCTCGGCGTGGTCGGCGACTGGGATCATCCCTACGCCACCATGAGCTATCCGGCGGAAGCGCAGATCGCGCGCGAACTGATGAAATTTGCCAAGAACGGCACACTCTATCGCGGCTCCAAGCCCGTGATGTGGAGCGTGGTGGAGAAGACCGCGCTCGCCGAAGCCGAGGTCGAGTACGAGGACTACACCTCGGATACGGTATGGGTGAAATTTCCGGTCACCTCGCCCGCGCATGGCGCGCTCGCCAATGCCAGCGTGGTGATCTGGACCACCACGCCATGGACGCTGCCCGGCAACCGCGCCATCTCGTTCTCGCCGAAGATCGCTTACGGCCTCTTCGAGGTCACCGACGCGCCTGCCGATAACTGGGCGAAGAACGGCGACCTGCTGATCCTGGCAGATGCGCTGGCCGAGAGCGTGTTCAAGCAGGCGCGCGTGACGTCTTACGAGAAAGTGCGCGACATCCCGGCCGATACGCTCGATGCGGTCGAATGTGCCCATCCGCTGAAGAGCCGCGGCGGCTACGACTTCACCGTGCCGCTGCTGCCAGGCGATCACGTTACCGACGACACCGGCACCGGCTTCGTGCACACCGCGCCCGGCCACGGCCGCGAGGACTTCGACGTCTGGACGGCGAATGCCCGCGAGTTGGAGTCGCGCGGCATCAACACCGCGATCCCCTACACCGTCGACGAGAACGGCGCCTTCACCGATCATGCGCCGGGCTTTGTGGGAAAACGCGTGATCAACGACAAGGGCGAAAAGGGCGACGCCAACGACGCCGTCATCAAGGCGCTGATCGATGCCGGCATGCTGCTGGCGCGCGGCCGGCTCAAGCATCAATATCCGCATTCCTGGCGCTCGAAAAAGCCGGTGATCTTCCGCAACACGCCGCAATGGTTTGTCGCGATGGACAAAGACATCCTGGGCAACGGCACAGCGAAGCCGGGCGACACTTTGCGCGCCCGCGCGCTGCACGCGATCTCGGTGACGCAATGGGTGCCGGCTTCCGGCCAGAACCGCATCAACGGCATGATCGAGGCGCGGCCCGACTGGGTGCTGTCGCGGCAACGCGCCTGGGGCGTGCCGATCGCCGTGTTCGTGCGCGAAAAGGGCGACGGCTCCGCCGAAATCCTGCAGGACGGCGACGTCAACAAGCGCATCGCCGATGCCTTCGAGACGGAAGGCGCGGACGCCTGGTATCGCGACGGCGCGCGCGAGCGCTTCCTCGGACCGAAGGCCAACGAGGACTGGCAGAAGGTCGACGACATCCTGGACGTCTGGTTCGACTCGGGCTCGACGCACGCCTTCGTGCTGGAGGACCCCGTGCATTTCCCCGGCCTCGCCGGCATCAAGCGCAAGGTCGACGGCGGCGCCGACACCGTGATGTATCTCGAAGGCTCGGACCAGCATCGCGGCTGGTTTCATTCCTCGCTGCTGGAAAGCTGCGGCACCCGCGGTCGTGCGCCCTATGACATCGTGCTGACCCACGGCTTCACCCAGGCCGAAGACGGCCGCAAGATGTCGAAGTCGCTCGGCAACACCATCGAGCCGCAGGCCGTGATCAAGGAGTCCGGCGCCGATATTCTCCGCCTGTGGGTCGCCGCATGCGACTACACGGACGACCAGCGCATCGGGCCGGAAATCCTCAAGAACACGGTCGAGACCTATCGCAAGCTGCGCAACACCCTCCGCTGGATGCTCGGCACCTTGCATCACTTCAAGCCGGGTGACGCGGTCGCGCACAAGGATATGCCGGAGCTCGAACGGCTGATGCTGCACGAGCTGGCGCGGCGCGCCAAGGCCGTGCGGCAAGCCTATGCCGAGTTCGACTACAAGACCGTGGTGGCTGAGCTCGCGGCATTCATGAACTCCGAGCTGTCGGCGTTCTATTTCGATATCCGCAAGGACACGCTGTATTGCGATCCGCCGTCATCGGTGGCGCGCAAGGCGGCGCTGACCACGATCGATATCCTCTGCAATGCCATCGTCAAATGGCTGGCGCCGGTGCTGAGCTTCACCTGCGAGGAAGCATGGAGCATGTACAAACCGGACGAGAAGCCGTCGGTGCATCTCACGTTATTCCCGGTCGACTTCGATAAATTCCGCGACGAAGCTCTCGCGAAGAGGTGGGAGACGATCCGCGACATCAGGCGCGTCGTCACCGGGGCGCTCGAGCTGGAACGCGCGGCGAAAAATATCGGCTCGTCGCTGGAGGCCTCGCCCGTGATCTATGTGTCGGATCGCAACCTGCTGGCGACGCTGTTCGACGTCGATCTCGCCGAGGTCTGCATCACTTCGAGCTACGAGGTGCAGGAAGGCGACGGGCCGGAGAGCGCCTTCCGTCTCGACAACGTGCCCGGCGTCGCCGTGGTGGTCGAGAAGGCGGTCGGCGCAAAATGCGCGCGCTCGTGGAAGATCCTGCCGACCGTCGGCGAGGACAAGGAATATCCCGATGTCTCGCCGCGCGATGCCAAGGCTTTGCGCGAATGGAAGGCGTTGGGGGTAACAGTGTGACCCCGCCGCTCCGACTCGGCATCATCGCTGCCGTCGCGACACTTCTGATCGACCAGGCCTCGAAACTCTGGCTGCTGCATGTGTTCCACCTCGGCGACCGCGACCCGCCCAGGGTGCCGATCACGCCGTTCTTCGACCTGGAACTGGCCTGGAACATCGGCATCAGCTTCGGCTGGCTGCAGAACGACAGCCAGTTCGTCCAACTCGGCCTGATGGCCGTCAAGGCGCTGGCCGTGGTGGCGCTGGCGATCTGGATGGCCCGATCGCACACCCGGCTCGCCACCTTTGCCCTCGGATTGATCATCGGCGGGGCCATCGGGAACGCCATCGACCGCCTCGCCTACGGCGCGGTGGTCGATTTTGCCCTGTTTCACATCGGAAATACCTTTTATTGGTATGTGTTTAACCTCGCCGACACCGCCATTGTTGCCGGGGTTTTTGCCCTGCTGTATGATTCATTTTTAGGGGTGGGCGCCGCAAAAGCGCCCTGATCGGGGGCTCAACAGAAGCCCTGCTTTGGACGGGTTGACGCGATGCGCAAGACTGCCGCTTGCTTGATGCTGCCGAGGACGCCGACGCGCGCCGCGCGGTTGTCAGCGATTGCGCTCGGCGTCGGTCTCCTGATGGTCTCGGGGACGGCGTGGGCCGGCGACGATGAAGACGAGCCCACCTTCGAGGAAAAGATCATCTCCGGCATCATGAAGGGCCTCGGCGGCGTCAACATGGACAATTCCGGCATCGACTATCGCGAGCGCTCGCCGCTGGTGGTGCCGCCGAAGCTGGACCTTCCGCCGCCGGCCTCCACCGCGGCGGAGGTGAAGGTTCCGAACTGGCCGAAGGATCCCGACGAGGCGCGCCGCAAGGCGATCCTCGCCGCGCGCAAGAAAGACGCGCACAAGGACGCCGTGCAGGTAAGCCGCGATGCCAGCGCGATCCTGTCGCCGGAGGAGCTCAACAAGGGGCGGACCGCGGCGGGCACGAGCGGCGGCACCGCAGGTTCGGACAGCGCGGTCCCGGGCGGCGATCCCGGCAGGAACGCGGTCCTGAACCCGTCGCAGCTTGGCTACAACAACGGCTTCTTCGGCCTGTTCAAGGGCAACAAGACCGAGACCGCGCCGTTCAAGGGCGAGCCCACGCGCGACAGCCTGACGATGCCGCCGGCCGGTTACCAGACGCCGTCGCCGAACTTCGCCTACGGAACCGGGCCGAAAGAATCGCTCAACAAGGAATACAACCCGGCCCAGGGCAAATACGGCGAATAGCACAGCCTCACGCGTTCTCTCGGCTTCGTGACGCGCGCATAAATCTTCGCGATGTACGATATCGCGGTTTTCGCCGGGCGCTTCTGCCCGGCTTTTCACATGGGTCATGATGCCGACGATCACACGCTTCGCCGCTTTCGCCTTCGCGCTCGTCTGCCTTGCAGGCACCGCCTCCGCCCAGAACACAGTCACATCGGCACCGCCGTCGACATTCACGCTGCCGAACGGTCTGCAGGTGCTGGTGATCCAGGATCACCGCACGCCGGTCGTGACGGAGATGGTCTGGTACAAGGTCGGCTCCGCCGACGAGACGCCCGGCAAGTCCGGCCTCGCCCACTTCCTCGAGCACCTGATGTTCAAGGGAACGACGAAACATCCGGCCGGCGAATTTTCGCAGACCGTGCTCAAGGTCGGCGGCAATGAGAACGCCTTCACCTCCGTCGATTACACCGGCTATTTCCAGCGCGTGCCGCGCGACCAGCTCGGCCGCATGATGGAGTTCGAAGCCGACCGCATGACCGGTCTCGTGTTGAAGGACGAGAACGTGCTGCCCGAGCGCGACGTCGTGCTCGAGGAATACAATATGCGGGTCGCCAACAATCCGGACGCGCGGCTGAACGAGCAGATCATGGCTGCGCTCTATCTCAACCATCCCTACGGCCGCCCGGTCATCGGCTGGCATCAGGAGATCGAGAAACTGAGCCGCGAGGACGCGCTCGCCTTCTACCGGCGGTTCTATGCGCCCAACAATGCGATCCTGGTGATCGCGGGCGACGTCACCGTGGAAGACGTGCGCCCCATGGCGGAAGCGACCTTCGGCAAGGTGGCGCCGCAACCGGCAATCCCGGCCCAGCGGATCCGTCCGCAGGAGCCCGAGCCGATCGCACCGCGCACCGTCACGTTTGCCGATCCGCGGGTCGAGCAGCCGGCGGTGAAGCGCTATTATCTCGTGCCGTCGTCTTCGACGGCGGCCGCAGGCGAAAGCCCGGCGCTCGACGTGCTGGCGCAGCTGATGGGCGGCGGCAACAACTCCTATCTCAACCGCGCCCTGGTGGTCGATCATCCGCTCGCGGTCGGTGCCAGCGCCTCCTATCAGAGCGCCTCGCTGGATGAGACGCAGTTCGTGATCGCCGCCGCGCCGAAACCGGGCGTCGAATTCGCCGAGATCGAGCAGGTGTTCGACAAGGTCATTGCCGACATCGCTCAGCATCCGCCGGCCGCCGAGGATCTCGAGCGGGTCAAAACCCAGCTGATCGCGGAAGCGATCTACGCCCAGGACAACCAGGCCACCCTGGCGCGCTGGTATGGCGGCGGGCTGACGACGGGCTCCAGCATCGAGGACATCAGAAGCTGGCCGGACCGCATCCGCGCGGTGACCGCCGAGCAGGTACGGGCGGTTGCGCAGAAATGGCTGGACAAGAAACGTTCGGTGACCGGCTATCTGATCAAGGACACTGCGCAGAAGCGCGAGGAGAAGCGCTCGTGAGACATCATTTCGTTCTCGCGCGCCGCGCCGCCGGCGCGCTCGCTGTTCTGTTCGTCGTCGCGCTCGCGCCCGCGCAGGCCGCGACCAAAATCCAGCATCTGATTTCGCCAGGCGGCATCGAGGCCTGGTTCGTGCAGGACGCCACCGTGCCGCTGATCGCGATGGAGTATTCCTTCGCGGGCGGCGCGGCGCAGGACCCCAAGGACAAGCCCGGCGTCGCCAACATGGTGGCGAGCCTGATCGACGAAGGCTCCGGCGATCTCGATTCCCGAACCTACCACGAGCGCCTCGAGCGCCGCGCCATCGACCTGTCCTTCAGCGCGACGCGCGATTACTTCCGCGGCTCGCTGCGCATGCTGCGCGACAACAAGGACGAAGCCTTCGAGCTGTTGCACCTGGCGTTGACCTCGCCGCATTTCGACAAGGCCGACGTCGATCGCATCCGCTCGCAGATCATCTCCGGCCTGCATCGCGACACCTCCAGCCCCAACGCGATGGCGAGCCGTAAATTCCTCGAAATCACGTTCGGCGACCATCCCTATAGCCGCACGGCCTCGGGCACGCTGGAGAGCGTGCCTGCGATCACAGTCGACGACATGAAGGATTATGTCCGCCGCGTCATCGCCAAAGACACGTTGAAGGTCGCGGTGGTCGGCGACATCGATCCGGCGACCCTCGGCAAGCTGCTCGACCAGACCTTCGGCAGCCTGCCGGCGAAGGCCGATCTCACGCCGGTGCCCGACATCATCGCAGCCAAGCCGCCGCAGCGCGCCTATGTGCCGCTCGATGTGCCGCAGACCACGATCACCTTCGGCGGCCCCGGCGTGCCGCGGCACGATCCGAATTTCATGGCGGCCTATGTGGTCAACCACATCATGGGCGGCGGCGGGCTGTCGTCCCGATTGTATCGCGAAGTCCGTGAAAAGCGCGGACTGGCCTATTCGGTATTCGAGTCGCTGCTGTGGATGGACCATTCGGCGCTGTTCATCGGCAACACCGGCACCCGCTTCGATCGCGCCGGCGAGACGCTGGACGCGATCCAGGACGAAATCCATCGCATGGCCGATCAGGGTCCGACCCAGCAGGAGCTGGACGAAGCGAAGTCCTATCTGAAGGGCTCGCAGATGCTGCAGCTCGACACCTCGTCGAAGCTGGCCTCGGCCTTGCTGCAATATCAGCTCGACCAATTGCCGATCGACTACCTCGAGAGGCGCAACGGCATCATCGACGCGGTGACGCTCGACGACGCCCGGGCCGCCGCCAAGCGGTTGTGGGGCGACGGGCTGGTCACGGTCGTGGTCGGCCGCGAGCCGCAGGCCGCAGCCAAGGCGCCGGTGACGACGGCGCCGAAAGCGAATTGAATCTCCCTTGCTTCAGCGCGGCGCGCTGAGCCCTCTCCCCCGCTTGCGGGGGAGAGCTGGAGTGGGGGCGTCACAACAAGCACCGCCAGCGTCGTTTGCCCCCTCCCTGACCCTCCCCCGCGCGCGGGGGAGGGAACGGAGAGGCCGGAGCCCGCAGTAACTTCCTTGCAAACCCGCTATCCTGCGCGCCGATTCTCCTCCCGGTGACGCCATGCTGCGGATTGCCCGCGACCTCACGATCAACGAAGACGACATCGAGATTTCGTTCGTTCGCGCCTCCGGCCCCGGCGGCCAGAACGTCAACAAGGTCTCGACCGCGGCACAGCTGCGCTTCGACACCAACAGGATCACCCTGCCCGCCGACGCCGCGATGCGGCTGGCGCGGCTGGCCGGCAGCCGCATGACCAAGGACGGCGTGATCGTGATCCAGGCCTATCGCTTTCGCTCCCAGGAGCGAAACCGCGCCGACGCGATCGATCGCCTTACGGAACTGCTGCGCGAGGCGATGGTGCGCCCCATACCGCGGCGGCCGACCAAGCCGACTTACGGCTCGAAACAGCGCCGGCTCGAGGGCAAGAAGCGCCGCAGCGACATCAAGTCCCGCCGCGGCGGGCCCAAGTTTGAGGATTGAAGCATCCCGGGCGGGGATAAGCTCCCCCGCCGCATGCAATCGCGCCCCTGTTGCACTAAATTGCCCCCATGCCCGTCCGCCAACTTCCCGAACAGGTCGTCAACCGCATCGCCGCCGGCGAGGTCGTGGAGCGTCCGGCCAGCGTCGTGAAGGAACTGGTCGAGAATGCGATCGATGCCGGCGCAAGCCGGATCGACGTGTTCAGCGACGGCGGCGGCCGGCGCAAGATCGTCATATCAGATGACGGTGGCGGCATGAGCGCCGCCGACCTCGCGCTCGCGGTGGATCGCCACGCCACCTCCAAGCTCGACGACGAAGACCTGCTGCAGATCAAAACGCTCGGCTTCCGCGGCGAGGCGCTGCCCTCGATCGGCGCAGTGGCGAAGCTGTCGATCGCGACGCGTCATCATGGCGAGCCGCATGCATGGTCGCTGTCGGTCGAGGGCGGGGTGAAATCGAACGTCGCGCCCGGAGCGCTGTCGCTGGGCACGCGCGTCGAGGTCGCCGATCTCTTCTATGCAACACCGGCCCGGCTGAAATTCCTGAAGACCGACCGCACCGAAGCCGAAGCGATCCGCGAGGTGGTGCGGCGGCTTGCGATGGCGCGGCCCGACATCGCCTTCACGCTGGCGGGCGAGGAACGTGCGCCGGTGACCTGGGCCGCGGCGCTCCCCGGTGCCGCCGGACGCCTGACGCGGCTCGGCGATATCCTTGGCGCGGACTTCCGCAGCTCTGCGATCGAGGTCGGCGCCGAGCGCGAGGGCGTCGTGGTCGAAGGCTTTGCCGCTTCGCCCGCGCTGACGCGGGCGAACGCGCTCGGGCAATATCTCTTCGTCAATGGCCGGCCGGTGCGCGACAAGCTGATCCTCGGCGCGGTGCGCGCAGCCTATGCCGACTATCTGCCGCGCGACCGCCACCCCGTGGTGGCGCTGTTCGTCTCCTGCAACGCGCGCGAGGTCGATGCCAACGTGCATCCCGCCAAAACCGAGGTGCGCTTCCGCAATGCCGGCCTGGTGCGCGCGCTGATCGTGCATGCGCTGAAGGACGGGCTGGCGCGGGAGGGCAAGCGCACGGCAGCCAACAGCGGCGGTGCTGCGATTTCGGCGTTCCGTCCGATGTTCACACCGCGGCCCGGCAATTGGGACTGGCAGCGTTCGCCATCCTATCCGGTCGGCCCGTTGCCGTCGTTCGCCGGCGCTACGGCGTTGGCCGAACAGGACCAGGCCGTGTTCGACGTCGGCACGCCGTCCGCCGACGTGCGTTTCGAGACGCAGCCGGCAACTGAGCTGATCGACCGGCCGCTCGGCGCCGCGCGCACGCAAATCCATGAGACCTATATCGTATCGCAGACCCGCGACGGCCTGATCGTGGTGGACCAGCATGCCGCGCATGAGCGCATCGTCTATGAGAGGCTGAAGGCCTCGCTGGCGAAGAACGGCGTGCAGCGGCAGATCCTGCTGATCCCCGACATCGTCGAGCTCGATGAAGCGACGGTGGAACGGCTGCTGGCGCGCGCCGATGAACTGGCCTCGTTCGGGCTCGCGATCGAGTCCTTCGGCCCCGGTGCGCTCTGCGTGCGCGAGACGCCATCGCTGCTCGGCAAGACGGATGCGGCTTCGCTGTTGCGCGATCTCGCCGAGCATATGGAGGAATGGGACGAGGCGCTGCCGCTGGAGCGGCGGCTGATGCATGTCGCGGCGACCATGGCCTGCCACGGCTCGGTGCGCGCCGGCCGCCGCCTCAAGCCGGAAGAGATGAACGCGCTCTTGCGCGAGATGGAAGACACGCCGAATTCCGGCCAGTGCAATCACGGCCGCCCGACCTATGTCGAGCTGAAGCTCGCCGATATCGAGAAGCTGTTCGGGCGGAGGTAGGAGTCACAAGAGGGATGTCGTCCCGGACAAGCGAGCGTAGCGAGCGCCGATCCGGGACCCATAACCACAGGTCAGCGATTCCTGAGGCGGCTGGGAGTCCATCGAGCTCTCACAACATCTGCCTGTGGTTATGGGTCCCCGCGTTCGCGGGGACGACAGTGTGAGTTGTAGTTAGACCGCCCGCAAAAACACGAACTCGGTGTCGTCATACGCGCGACGCTCCAGCTCCTCGAATCCCTCCGGCGCGGCAACGCCCGCCGCCTTGGCTTCCTCTACCACCACGAGCGCGCCCGCCACGAGCCAGCCACCGTCGCGCAGCGAGGCGAGCGCCTTCTCCGCCAATCCCCTGCCATAGGGCGGATCGAGGAAGGCGAGCGAGAACGGCTCGACCGGATGCGCGGGGCCGAGATCGGTGGCGTCGCGGCGATAGACCTTGGTGACGCCGCCGAGCGCCAGCGCCTCGACATTGTTGCGCAGCAGCGCGCGCGCCTCCGCGCCGTTGTCGACGAACAGCGTAAATGCCGCGCCGCGCGACACCGCCTCGATGCCGAGCGCGCCGGTGCCGGCGAACAGGTCGAGCACGCGCGCGCCGTCGATCGGGTTGTCATAGGCGTGCATGAGGATGTTGAACACGGACTCGCGCAGGCGATCCGCGGTCGGGCGGATGTCGCGCGAGGCGGGGGCAGCGATGTTGCGGCCCTTCAGCCGTCCACCGACCACGCGCATCGTTTACTCATCCCGTGGCCGCAGATCGCGCTTGCCGTGATAGCCGCGCTTCGGACGCCGCGGCGGGCCGTAGCCGGACGCCTCCCCCTCGTTGCGCTCACGCGCTTCCGCGCTGCCGCTCCGTTGCACCAGCACGCGGCGGCCCTTGCGGTCGGACACCAGCGCGTTCTTGCCGGACGCCTTGAACGGCTTTTTCTCACGCGGGGCCTTTTCGTTGGCGAGCTCGGCGATCGCTTCGCCTGGCATCGGCCGATTAAAGTCGGCGCCGGCAAGCGTTGCGATCTTTTCGCCGAGTTGCTCGCGCAGCACGCGTGTCTTGACCTCCTCGACCTGCCCCTCCGCAAGCTCGCCGAGTTGGAACGGACCATAGGAGACGCGGATCAACCGGTTCACCTCGAGCCCGAGATGCGCCATCACATTGCGCACCTCGCGATTCTTGCCCTCGCGGATTGCAAACACCAGCCAGACATTGGCGCCCTGGTCGCGCTCCAGGGTCGCGTCGATCGGACCGTATTTGACGCCGTCGACCTCTATGCCGTTTTTCAATTCGTCGAGTTGCGCCTGCGTGACCTCGCCGTGCGCGCGGACGCGGTAGCGCCGCAGCCAGCCGGTATCGGGCAGTTCCAGCGCACGCGCCAGCCCGCCGTCATTGGTGAGCAGCAACAGGCCTTCGGTGTTGAAATCGAGCCGGCCGATCGAGATCAGCCGCGGCAGTCCTTCCGGCAGATTGTCGAACACGGTCGGCCGCCCTTCCGGATCGGCGTGGGTGGTCATCAGACCGCGCGGCTTGTGGAACATGAACAACCGCGTGCGCTCGCGCGGCGGCAACGGCTTGCCATCGACGGTGACAACATCGTTGGTGGTGACGTCCAGCGCCGGCGAGTTGATGACGCGCCCGTTGACGGTGACGCGGCCCTGCGTGATCCATCTCTTCGGCATCCCGGCGCGAGGCCAGGCCCGCGCGCGACACCACCTTGGCGATGCGCTCACCGGTCTTTCTTCGGCTTCGGCTCCTCGCGCGGCGCGCGCTTGTCGTCGCGTTTGTCGAAATCGCGCTTGCGCTCGCGGTATTCGCCACGGCCGCCGAACGCCGGGCGCTTGGCGAAGACCTTGCTGTCGTCTTCATTTTCGCGGCGCGGCCGGTCGTCGCTGCGCGGATGCTCCTGCCAATCCCGGCGGCCTTCAGGGTCGCTCTTGCGATCCCGTGGGCGCGGGTCGAATTTGCGCTCGCTGCGGTCTTGCCTGTCGCTCCCGTCGCGGCCGATCGAACTTCGGCCGGTCTCCGCGATCGAATTTCGGCCGCTCGCGGAACGGCCGATCGCCGCGAGGCCGGTCGCCCTGCACGCGATCTCCAGGATCGCGATCGCGCGGTCGCGAAAACCGCGGGCGTTCGTCGCCGGTACGGTCGTCGCGCGGGCGATCAAACCGCGGCTTGTCGAAACGCGGCCGTGCGCCGCGATCGTCACCACCCTCGCGCTTCTGCCACGGCTTGGATTCGCCATGCGGCGGCCGATCGCCGAAATCCTTGCGCGGACCGCGATCGCCGCGATCGGCAGCGCCACGGGAGAATTTACGCTCGCCGCCAAACTTCCGCTCGGGCCTGTCGCCATCGCGTGAGGGCCGCGGGCTATAGGGGCGATCGCCGCGAGGCCGGTCGCCGTCCTTGCGAAAAGCTTCGCCGCGCGGCGTGTAAGGGCGCTTGTCGCCATCACGGTCCCGCGCAGCGTAAGGCTTCTTGTCACCGAACTTTCGATCGGAAAAACGCGAAGCCGGACGGCCCTCGTCCCGATTGCCGCGCGGCGCATAGGGTCGCTTTTCGCCGCCGCGGTCTTCGCGCGGCTTGAACGGACGCTTGCCGCCGTCACGGTCGAATTTCGGCCGATCGCCACGCGGCTTGAATGCGCGCTTCTCGCCGTCGCCATCGCGCGCGGGACGATCGCGGAACGGCCGATCGCCGCGGGGGCGGTCATCCCGGCTGAACCTGGGCTTGTCGCCGCCACCTTCCCGATCGAATTTCTTCGGCCCAAAACCGGGCTTTTCGAATTTCCTGGCGAACTTCTTCTCGGGCCCCCGCGGCTTGCCCGAGCGGCCCTTGCCGCCGGACGGGCGGTCGCGCCTCCCGCGGGAAGCGTTGTCTTTATCGTTGTCGCGGGGCATGAAAGGGCTCGTTGAAAGTGAGAAGCGCGCGCATTAGCAGACTTGACCGGGCAATACGAGGCATGAACGCCCCTTCTTTCATGGATTTGGCGCTGAAAACGGCCAGAAACGCCGGCAAATCCGGCGAGGTGCCGATCGGCTGCGTCATCGTGCGGAACTACGAGGTGATCGCAACCGCCGCCAATCGGACCCTGACCGACCGCGACCCGACCGCGCATGCCGAAGTACTGGCCATCCGGCAGGCCGCGAGCGGATCGGCACCGAGCGACTCACCGACTGCGATCTCTATGTGACGCTGGAGCCCTGCACCATGTGCGCGGGCGCGATCTCGTTCGCGCGTATCCGCCGGCTGTACTACGGCGCGGCCGATCCCAAGGGCGGCGCGGTCGACAGCGGCGTGCGCTTCTTTGCCTCGCCGACCTGTCACCATGTGCCGGAGGTCTATTCCGGCCTCGGCGAGCGCGAGTTGGCGACGATGCTGAAGGAGTTTTTCCGGGAGAGAAGGTAACTGTCGTCATTGCGAGCGATAGCCGAAGCATGATCCAGAGCATCGACGCTAAGTGACCGGATTGCTTCGTCGCGGATGCCTGGCGTCGGGCGCGCATTCGCGCGACCCGATAGGCTCCTCGCAATGACGAGGGCAATCACCCCGCGAGGAAAAACTCCCGCAACAGCTTCGCCGTCTGCTCGGGCGCCTCCTCGGTCAAAAAATGCCCGGAGTCCACCGGCGACCCCGTCACATTGGTCGCCCATTGCTTCCAGGTGTCGAGCGGTGTCGCCGCCGCAGAGGCAATGCCGGCATCGCCCCACAGCGCCAGCATCGGGATCGTGATCTTCTTGCCCGCCTCGAAATCCGCCTTGTCGATCTCGTAGTCGGCATAGGCGCCGGCGCGATAATCTTCGCACATCGCATGCACCCGCGAAGGATCGCGGAACGGCGCCAGATAATGCTCGAAGGCGCGCGGATCGAACGCGTCGAGCGTCTTCGACTTGGTCTGGCTCGCCATCTTCTTCTTCAGGAAGAAATCCGGCGCGCCCGAAATCAGCGTCTCCGGAAACGGCGCCGGCTGCGCCAGGAACGTCCAGTGATAGATCTTCAGCGCATAGAGCCGGTTCATGCGCTCCCAATAATTATAGGTCGGCAGGATATCGAGCACCGCCAGCCGCGACAGCCGGCCGGGATGATCGAGCGCGAGCCGGTAGGACACGCGGCCGCCGCGGTCGTGACCGGCGAGCGCGAAATGCACGTATCCAAGCTGCTCCATCGCCTCGATGACAGCCTTGGCCATCGCGCGCTTGGTGTAGGGCGTGTGGCTGTCGTCGCTGTCGGGCATGTCCGACCAACCGTAGCCCGGCAGGTCGGCGATGATCAGGGTGAATCTGTCGGCGAGCTTGGGCGCCACCACGTGCCACATCACATGGGTCGATGAAAATCCGTGCAGCAGCAACAGCGGCGGACCCTTGCCGCCGACCCGGGCGAAAATCCGGCCCGACGACGTGTTGATCCACTTGGAGTCGTAACCGGGAAAGAGGTCTGCGAGGTCGCTCATCGGTTCAAACTTTGTTTGTCGTTGCCGCTCAGCCGTGGCAGCGTTATGCCATCCGGCAAGCTAAACCAGCAAGAACATATGAGGAAATGCCATGTCGCTCGATTTCGAAGTCCCGGCGGAAGCCAAGGCGATCCGCGAGAAGGTACGCAAATGGGTGCATGAAGAATGCATCCCGGCGGAAAAGGAACTGGATTCGAAGCCGTTCGACGAGGTGCTGGCGGCCTTGCGCAAGAAGGCGCGCGCCAAGGGACTGTGGTGCCCCTTCGTGCCGAAGGAATATGGCGGCATGGGCCTCGGCCCGCTCGCCAACGCGCTGGTGCAGATGGAGCTCGGCGAGAGCATGCTGGGTGCGCTGTCGATGAACACGCAAGGGCCCGACGACGCCTCGATGCTGACGATCCTCGAGCACGGCACCGACTATCAGAAGGAGAAGTTCCTCAAGCCGCTGCTCAATGGCGAAAAGCGCATCTGTTTCTCGATGACCGAGAAAGCCTCCGGCGCCGACGCCACGGGCATGCAGACCCGCGCGGTCAAGGACGGCAACGAGAACTACGTTCTCAATGGCGAGAAGTGGTTCTCCTCCTCCGCCAGCGTCGCCAACATGGCGCTTGTCATGGCCATGACCGATCCCGACGCGCCGCGCCACAAGCGCTACTCGACCTTCATCGTCGAATTGCCGAACCCCGGCTACAACATCAAGCGCAACATCAAGAACATGGCGATCGAAGGTCCCTATTACGACCAGATCCATGGCGGCCATTCCGAGATCGATATCAAGGACCTGAAAATCTCGGCTGACAATCTGCTCGGCGGCGAGGGCAACGGCTTCAACATGGGCCAGCATCGCCTCGGCTACGGCCGGCTGCGCCACGGCATGCACAACATCGCCAAGGCGCAACGCGCGCTCGACATGGCGGCCGCCCGCGTCACCAAGCGCTCGACCTTCGGCCAGCAGCTCGCCGATCGCCAGGCCGTGCAGTTCATGCTCGCCGAATGCGCCAGCCAGCTCTATATCGGCCGCCTGATGCTGCTGCACATCGCCTACAAGGCCGAGAAGGGTCTCGACTTCCGCCAGGAAAACTCGATCGCGAAGGTGTTCCTCGCGCACATGGTGCACCATGTGATCGACACCGCGATCCAGTTGCACGGTGCGCTCGGCTTCTCCCAGGATACGCCACTGGCGCAATGGTACACGCAGGTGCGCTCGCAGCGGCTGGTCGACGGTCCAGACGAGGTGCACAAATGGAAGGTCGGCCGCAACGTCATCAAGGCGTTCCGCGAGCACGGCACCACCGCGCTCGCCGCGGGCGGGGATTTGCTGTAAGCCCATCGTCATTGCGAGGAGCGAAGCGAGGAAGCAATCCAGACCTTCTTCTTGGCTCTGGATTGCTTCGCTTCGCTCGCAATGACGAGATATGCAGATAGCGCTATCTGGACAATATTTTCTCCGATACCCTCGTTGATGGACCGATCCATCAACGGGGGCGACCATGATCTCGCGACGACAGGCCGCGCTGACGCTGGCCGCGCTTCCGCTCGGGTTGTCCGGGATCGGCGCAGCCTTCGGCGAGACCTATCCGTCACGACCGGTCCGCTTCGTCGTGCCGTTCCCGGCAGGCGGCTCGACCGACGTCGGCGCGCGCATGATTGCCGACAATCTGTCACGCGTGTTCGGCCAGCAGGTCTTCGTCGAGAACAAGTCCGGCGCCAACGGCACGATCGGCGTGGCCGAGGTCGCCAAAAGCTCGCCCGACGGCTACAGCATTCTGGTGACGACCGACGCCGTGGCGAGCAATCCCCATGTCTTCCATACCAACATCGATCCCACTGCCAATCTGAGCCCCATCATCCACCTCTCGCGTCAGCCGATCGTGCTCGCCGCTCACCCCACGCTCGGCGTCAATTCGATCGCCGAGCTGGTCGCGCTGGCGAAGCAGAAGCCGGGACTGCCCTATGCGACCGGAAGCGGACTGGGCTCGGCGCAGCATATGGCGGTGCAATGGTTCGCCGAAATCGCCGGAATCAAGCTCGAACAAATTCCGTATCGCGGCGGCGCCACGGCCATCAACGATCTGCTCGGCGGACACGTCAAGCTCGGCTCGCTCGGATCGACGCCGCTGATCCCGCACTACAAGGCCGGCACGCTGCGCCTTCTGGCACAAACCACCAAGGAGCGCTCGCCGAGCCCTGCCCGATGTGCCGACCTTCGAAGAAGCTGGAATCAAAGGCCTCGTGATCGATCAATGGCTCGGCGTGTTTGCGCCAGTGGGAACGCCATCCGCCATCGTCGAGCGGCTCAACAGCGAGATCAACAACATCCTGACCGATCCGGCGGTGCGCAAGAACTTCCTCGATTCGGCGCTCGAGCCGGTCGGCGGCAGCTCCGCGCAATTCGTTCGCTACGTCAGCGAGGAATACGCAACTTTCGGGCGGCTGGTGAAAGAGCTGAACATCAAGACCGAATGAGACATCATGCCATTCTCGACCTACCTGCCCGAACATATGGGATCGATCACGCTTGCGCCGGAAGGCCCCTTCGTTGCCGGTTCATACGCTGAACTCACGCTGGTCTACACCGCCGGAACGTTCGGGATCGACGATACCGGCATGGTGAAAATCTCGTGGCGGACCACGTCCGACATGAGCAAGCCGCAGTTCGACAAGCCGCAGGCGGCGAATTTCACCACGGTCGAGGCCAGCAACGGCGCGAAGCTCGAAGTCTGGTATGACCGCCTCAATGTCCGCCCCTTCGCGAACACGCTGCTGATCCGCGTCGGCCGCGGCTATTTGCGCAAGGGCGACACGCTGACCATTCGGCTCGGCGACCGCAGGCAGGGTTCGCCGGGCTTCCGCTTGCAGACCAATGTCGAGGCCAATGTCGAACTGCGGACGTCGGTCGACGCGTTCGCGGCCTATGAGTTCTGCGAATTGCCTGATCAACCGGCCTTCGATCTGGTGCCGGGACCGGCCGCAAGCTGGAAAGCCATCGTGCCGTCGCTGGCGATTGCTGGCGAACCGTTCCGGCTGGCCATCGTCGCCGAGGACAAATGGGGCAATCCGACCAGCGACGCGCGACAAAGCATCACGCTGACCTCCTCGCATCCCGTGCAGGGATTGCCGCAACGTATTGAGGTCAAGCACGGCGACGGCCCGCATGTGATCAATCGATCTCGTCTGCGCGCAGGAATGCGATCTGGAATTACGCCTGCTGTCAGGCGACGAGGAAATCGCGCGCGCCAACCCGCTTCGCGTCGCAGGACACGCGCCGCTGCGCCGCTATTGGGGCGATCTGCACGGCCAGAGCGGCGAGACCATCGGCATGGGCACCGCCGACAATTATTTCCGCTTCGCCCGCGACCTTGCCTTCATCGATATCGTCGGCCACCAGGGCAACGACTTCCAGATCACCGATGCGTTCTGGCAGGAACTGAACCGGCTCACCGCCGCCTATGACGCGCCCGGCAAATTCGTCTGCCTGCCCGGTTATGAGTGGTCCGGCAACACCGGCATGGGCGGCGATCGCAACGTGTTCTATCGCCGGGAAGGCCAGCCGATCCGGCGCTCCTCGCACATCCTGGTGCAGGGGCAGACCTCGACGGAGGCGATCTACACCGCCGACAGGCTGTTTCGCGAATTCGAGGGTGCGGATGCCATCATGATCGCGCATGTCGGCGGCCGCTACGCCGACGTGAAATACGCCCATGACGGCCGGCTCGAGCGCGCCGTCGAGGTGCATTCGACCTGGGGCACGTTCGAATGGATTCTGCATGATGCCTTCGAGATGGGTTATCGCGTCGGCGTGGTCTGCCACAGCGACGACCACAAGGGCCGGCCGGGCGCGACCCGACCGGGCGCGTCGAGCTTCGGCGCGATCGGCGGCCTGACCTGTTATTTCATGCCGGAGCTGTCGCGTGACGCCGTGTTCGAGGCATTGCACCGCCGCCGGCACTACGGCACGACGGGAACACGCATCTTCATGGACCTGACCGCCTCGTTCGACGACGAGGTGACGGGATTCTCCGAAGACCCGCAACTCGGTCCTGCCGACGCGTTCAAGACGCGGCAGGCCGCCATGGGCGACATCATCCGCCCGGGCAACGCCACGATGCAGCTCGCGGCCGAGGTGATCGGCACGGCGCCGATCGAGCGGCTCGACGTGATGCACGGGACCGAGATCGCGCAAACGGTCCGTCCCTTCACCGAAGCCGATCTCGGACGGCGGATACGCGTGATGTGGCAGGGCGCGGAATATCGCGGCCGGGGCCGCGAAACGCTGTGGCAAGGCAAGCTCACGGTCAGTGGCAACCGCATCGTCCGCTTTGCGCCCGTGAATTTCCTCAACCCCGAACGAACGGTGCAGGAGACTGCACCCGGCACCACGCTCGCCTTCAGCTCGGTCACGACAGGTAACCTGGCCGGCATCGACCTCTGGCTGGAGGCGCCGCACACGGGCGCGGTCAGCGTCGAAACCAACATCGTGTCCGGAAATGTCGACCTCGCCGCGCTCGGCGCTGACGTCATCGCATTCGGCGGCGGCGGTCTCGGACGGCAATTGCGCATCTACCGCTTGCCGGACACCGAATGGAGCCGCCGCGTCACAGTCCAGCATGCCGTGCGTTTCGCCGGCGATAAAGACCTGCCGGTCTATCTGCGCGTTACGCAGGCCGATGGCCATCAGGCCTGGTCAAGTCCGATTTATTTGATCGCATGAGCGATCGTCATTGCGAGCGAAGCGAAGCAATCCAGAATTCGCCGAGCAGCGGTCTGGATTGCTTCGTCGCTTTCGCTCCTCGCAATGACGATCGCTAACCGCTCGCCGCGAACAAATCCCATTTGCCCGGCAGGCCTTTCAGCTCAAACGAGCCGCGCTCGGCGAATTTCAGTCCGGCGCCGGCGACGAGATCGGTGACGACGCGCGACACCAGCACCTCGTCCGAACCGGAATGCGACATCACGCGCGCGGCCGCGTGCACGGCGATGCCGCCGATATCGTTGCCCCTCATCTCGATCTCGCCGGTGTGCAGGCCGGCCCTCACGGGAAGCCCGATCTGTTTCGCAGCGGAGCCAAAGGCGAGCGCGCAGCGCACCGCCCGGCCGGGCCCGTCGAAGGTCGCCAGGATGCCGTCGCCGGTGCTCTTCACCAGATTACCGCGGTGCCTGCCGATCATCTGTTGCGCAAGCTGGTCGTGGTCATCAAGCATCCGGCGCCACCGCTGGTCGCCCATCGCGGCGGCGCTGCGGGTGGAGTCGACGATGTCGGTGAACATCACCGTTGCCAGCACGCGTTCCAGCTCGATCACGCCATGGTCGCGATGTCCCGTGATGAATTCCTCGATGTCACCGAGCATCGGTTCGGTATCGCCAACCCAGAACGCGTGGGCGCCATCGAGATATTCGATGTATTTGACGCCTGGAATCGGCACGGCAAGCTTGCGGCCGAGTTCGACCGGCACCTGAAGATCAGCCTTGCTATGCAACACCAGGGTCGGCACCTGCAGCGTTGGCAGGATGGCGGTGACATCGATCTGGCGGTTGAGCTGCAAAAGCGTCCGCAGCGCGCCGGGACTGCTCGCCAGCCGCTCGAACTTCGCGTATTGCGCGACTGTCTCGGGTTTGCCCGCTTCGCTGGGAGCGATCATCTTGATCAGTTCGCCGGAACCCCAGCTTTTGATGATTTGATCGAGGCGCATCTTCCATGCTTCCTCCGAGAACCGGTCCGAAGAGCGGCTGAAGCATCCGATCAGAACGAGATGCGAGACACGCTCGGGATAGGTTGCTGCGAACAGAACGCTCATGCAGCCGCCCTCGGAGAACCCGACTAGCGCGGCGCGCTTCGAGCCGACCGCATCCATGACGGCACGGACATCGTCCATGCGCACCTCCAGCGACGGTGCGCCCGCCATGCGGTCCGACAGACCCTGCCCTCGTTTGTCGAAGGTCACCACACGGGCAAAGCTCGCGAGCCGCCGCAGGAACGGGGTCATGCCGGGTAGCTCGTGCGCGAATTCGATATGCGAAACGTAACCGGGAACCAAAAGCAGGTCGATCGGCCCGCTGCCCATCACCTGATAGGCGATGCTGACATCGCCGCTTTGCGCGTAGCGCGTCTCGGGCAGTTGGAAATCGGTCATCGAGGGAACCTTGGAGCCACGCCCATTGTCGCTGCCCGTGCCGACGGGATCAACCCCGCTCCTCGGCCACAGCCTGCCCGGCGATGTCGCGGCGGCAGAAGCCGTCGGGCCAGCGGATCAGGTCGACCGCCTGATAGGCGCGCGCCTGCGCTTCCGTGACCGTCTTAGCCGTCGCGCAGACATTGAGCACGCGGCCGCCATTGGCGAAAATCGCACCGTCTTTCGCAATGGTGCCGGCATGGAAAATCTCGACGCCCTCGATTTTTGCGGCCTCGTCGAGCCCGTCGATGCGCGTGCCCTTCTTGTAGTCGCCGGGATAACCCCTGGCCGCCATCACCACGGTCAACGCAGGCTCGGGATACCAGCGCACATCGAAGTTTTTCAATTGCTCCGTCACACGAAGCCAGCAACGCCGGCACGATGTCCGACATCATCCGCAGCATATGCACCTGGCATTCGGGGTCGCCGAAGCGGACGTTGTATTCGAACAGTTTTGGGCCCTGCTCCGTCAGCATCACGCCGGCATAGAGCACGCCGCGGAACGGCATGCCGCGCTTCTTCATGCCCGCCAGCGTCGGCAGGATGATCCGCGACATGATCTGGTCGTGCACTTCAGGCGTGACGAAGGGCGTCGGAGAGTACGCGCCCATGCCGCCGGTGTTCGGTCCCTCGTCATGGTCGAACACGCGCTTGTGGTCCTGCGCGCTCGCCAGCGCAATCGCGGTCTCGCCGTCGCACAGCGCGAAGAAGCTGATTTCGCGGCCGACGAGGCATTCCTCGATCACGACCTCGGCGCCGGCCGCACCGAAGCCGCCCTCGAACATCATGGCGATTGCGGCTTCCGCTTCGGGAAGCGTCTTCGCAACCACCACGCCCTTGCCGGCGGCAGGGCCGTCGGCCTTGACCACGATCGGCGCACCCTGCTTGCGCACGTATGCAATCGCATCGGCGGCGGTGTGGAAGCGTTGATAGGCGCCGGTCGGAATGTCGTACTCGCGGCAAAGATCCTTGGTGAAGCCCTTGGAGCCTTCGAGCTGCGCGGCCTGCTTGTCAGGCCCGAATGCCTTGATGCCGGCTTTCGCGAGGTCGTCGACGATGCCCGCGACCAGCGGCGTCTCGGGCCCGACCACGACCAGGTCCACCGCGTTCGTCTTGCAAAAGTCGATCACCGCGGCGTGGTTGGCGATATCGAGCGCGACGCATTCGGCCTCGCGCGCAATTCCCGCATTGCCCGGCGCGCACCACAGCTTCGTCACCAGCGGTGAGGCCGCGATCTTCCAGGCGAGAGCATGTTCGCGGCCGCCGGAACCGAGCAGGAGGATGTGCATGGAGTGTCGCATGCCCAAAAATCCGCGCTACTGCAAGCGGATATCCACATCTCGTCACTTCTCCCCCTCAGCCCCCGCGATGATCTCCTGCAAGGTCGCGACATGGCGGGCGAAGGCGCCGCGGCCGGTCGCGCTCGCCGTCACCGTGGTCTGCGGCTTCTTGCCGACAAAGGCCTTGTCGACCCTGACATAGCCGGCCTTGGCCAAGGTCTCGATATGCGCGCCGAGATTGCCGTCGGTGGCGCCGGTGAGCTTCTTCAGCCTGGAAAACTCCAGCCCCACGGAATTGGGCAGCGCGTTCAGCGCCGCCATGATGCGCAGCCGCAGCGGCTGGTGGATGACGTCGTCGAGCTCGGCCATTACTCGCCCCAGCGCATCCAGAAGCCGCTCAGGATCAGGCCGCCGCCGTTCACCGCGGCCATCCACAACAGGAACAAGGCACCGCCGATGAAGAAATAGCCGATCAGCGTGAGCACGGCGATGGAGAGGCCGATGGCGAGGAAAGCGCGGCCGAACCACAGCCCCGCGAGGCAATAGAACAGCATGAAATAGGTCGGCCAGAACACGCTCATCTCCCGCCAGCCGAAATGGCCGAGCATGGAGATGCAGAGGATGCCGAAACCAAAGAACAGCAGAAAAGCCGACAGCACCCTGTAGTCGAACGCCCGCACGCCTGTCCGCCGATAGCTCACCATGCTGATGACGGCCGCGGCGGCCACGTTGAGCACGTTGATGCCGGTCCAGATGTAGTAGCCGTAGTACGGAACGAAATAGGTCCCGATATTGCCGGCCACCACCATCACGCCGGCGACGATCATGATCTGGCTTGCGATGTCATAGATGCGCGACTGGCGCACCCGCGCGACCATCTCGGTGATGTCGGCCAGTGCCGCCTGGGCTTCCCTGCTGTCGATCATGATGGCTCCTCAGCTCCCCGCCGCGCCGCGGGTGGCGACGTCCTCGGCGATGGCCGATACCGCGGCGGGGTTGCTGACAATACCGATGTGGTTGACGCCGTCGATCAGTTTGACGTCGACCGACGGTTTGATGGCGTGCGCGGCTTCCTCATATTTGTCCGGCAGCATCAGTTCGTCGGCGGCGCCCGAGAAGATCGTCAACGGTTTGGTCGCGGCCGCAAGGTCGCTGCGATAGCCCCGCGTTGCGAAATTGCGCATCAACCGGTCGGAATAGGCCGGCACCAGCAGCTTCTCCGAATTGGGAGGCACCGCGAAGGCGAGCGTCGGCAGTGCCTCGCAGCAATCGATGCCGATCTCGCGCAGCACCAGCAATCCGAGGATGCGCGGGATGTCGGCGCTGGCCCAGCCGCCGGAATTCGGCCGGTTGGTCGGCGCGTCGTAGCCGAGATAAGGCGCAAGCAGCACCGTGCGGGCGAACAGATCCTTGATCGGCGAACCCGCGACCCGCAACGCGAAGCCGCCGCCGGCGGAGTGACCGATCAGCGTCAGCGGCAAGCTCGGGTCGGTCTTGCGGACGACCGCGACGAAATCGGCGAGATCGTCCTCGAGCTGGCCGACGTAACCGATGTCGCCACGTGTGCCGGACGTACCGTGGCCGCGGATGTCCACCGCCCATGTCTCCACGCCGCGCGCCGCCAGCGCTGTGGACAGCACGTGGATGGAGCTGCCGCTCGACCCTGACGAGCCGTGAATCACGATAGCGCCGCGCCCGGTCGCGGGGCTGCCCGCCGGATAGCGGCGAAAGCCGAGCATGGTGCCGTCGCGCGCCTGGAACCGCTCGACTGCCGGCAAGGCCGAGACGTCGATGCCCGGACGCGAGGCCGAGATCGAGGCGAGCTCCGGAGGCCGCGTCAGAGGCATTGCGACCATTGCCGCAAGCACGAGCGCGAGTGCGCCGACGACGCACAGCAGCCATCGGATGGTTTTGAACGACCAGACCATCAATAATTTCGGCATGATCCTGCTTTCCTTCCGCAAATATCAACGCTGCATCGGCGCAGCACCGACCGGGGCGTAGCCGTCACCGCCTGGAAGCGTTCGACGCCGGGCACGCGCAACGGCCACGGTGCGCATGGTCAAATATCCGATCAGGAACAAGACGAGCTTGCTGGCAATGCCCCAGATCGACATCGTCGCCGACCACGCCACCACGCTGAAATTGAGGGCCACGATCAGGTTGAGGCCCGCGGAGAAAAACATCAGGGCCGACCAGGCGTAGCCGAAGATGATCGCGACATCGGGGATCAGCTCGATCGCGATCGGCGGCAGATAGCGGTTGAGCCATCCGCGCCTCAGCATCACGACGCCGACGATCAGGTAAATCACGCTTGGCTTGATCATCACGAAGCGCGGGTCGTGGGTGATCAGCGTGACGGCGCCGGCGCCCAGCACCAGAAACAGGCTCATCCACTGCATGGTGTCGATCGGCTTCCGCCGCGCGGCCTGCCATCCGATCTGGCTGACGGCCAGCGCCATGCCGAGCACCACCGACAAGGTGACGTTTTGCGTCAACAGATAGAGCGCGAGAAACAACAGCGTTGCCGCCATATCGAGAAACAGCAGCTTGCCGGCTTCGAACAGGTTCCTCACGCGATTCTCCACTTTTGCCGCAAGCCGGTTCCGATGCCCTCAGCGCTGACGCTGCTTCGGTTGCTCTCTTAGAGAACTCTGTATTACAGAGTAATCTGGTTTGCAAGCGGTGATTTGCGGGTGCCGGCAAAATCCCTACCTTGTGCGCCAGTCCGAAAAGCCCGAATCGATTGAAATGCCCGCCGCGGAACCCCTGATCAACGCACCGGAATTCACGGTGTCCGAACTGTCCTCCGCGCTGCGGCGGACGGTGGAGGACAATTTCGGCCATGTGCGGGTGCGCGGTGAGATTTCCGGCTTCCGCGGGGCCCACTCCTCCGGCCATTGCTACTTCGCGCTCAAGGACGAGAACGCCAAGATCGACGCGGTGATCTGGAAGAGCGCGCATTACCGGATGCGCTTCAAGCCGCAGGAAGGCCTCGAGGTGATCGCGACCGGGCGGCTGACCACCTTCCCCGGCAAGTCCACCTACCAGATCGTCATCGAACAGCTCGAGCCCGCTGGTATCGGCGCGCTGATGGCGCTGCTGGAGGAGCGCAAAAAGAAACTCGCCGCCGAAGGCCTGTTTGCGGAAGCGCGCAAGCAGCTGTTGCCGTGGCTGCCCGAGGTGATCGGCGTCGTGACGTCACCGACCGGCGCCGTGATCCGCGACATCCTGCATCGCCTGCAAGATCGCTTTCCGCGCCATGTGCTGGTCTGGCCGGTGCGGGTCCAGGGCGAAGGTTCGGCCGAACAGGTCGCGGCCGCGATCCGCGGCTTCAACGCGCTGCCCGAGGGCGGACGGATTCCGCGCCCCGACGTGCTGATCGTGGCGCGCGGCGGCGGCTCGCTGGAGGATCTCTGGTCGTTCAACGAGGAGATCGTGGTGCGCGCCGCGGCTGAGAGCATGATCCCGCTGATCTCCGCGGTCGGCCACGAGACCGACATCACGCTGATCGATTTCGCCGCCGACAGGCGCGCGCCGACGCCGACCGCGGCCGCCGAGATGGCGGTGCCGGTCAGAAGCGAACTGGTCGCGCGGGTCGACAGTCTGGCGCGCCGTAATTTCGTCTGCTGGGCGCGCGGCCATGAAAGCCGCCGCAACGAGTTTCGTTCCGCCAGCCGCGCGCTGCCGTCGGGCGTCCAGGTGCTTGATATCCCGCGGCAACGGCTCGATGCGAGCGCGGGCGCTCTGCCCCGCGCGCTGAAAGCCAACACGCATGCGCATTTCCGCCGCTTCGCAGCGTCGAGCTCGAAGCTGACCTTGCGCGTGCTGCGCGGCCAGGTCGCGCAGGCCCGGCATCATCTGACGATTTCAGGCGAGCGGCTGAGCCATTGCACGCGCGCGCTGTTACGCAGCCGGCGCGAGCGCTACGTGGGACTCGAGGCGCGCCTGAAGGCTGCGAGGCTTGCGAACGCGCAGGCCCACCGCAATGCGATTGCGCGCGAGTTCGAACGGACAGAGCGCCTGGCCGAACGCGCCGAGCGCGCCATGCTGACCCTGCTGGACCGGCTCGAGGCGCGGATGCTTCATAGCGGGCAATTGCTCACCGCCCTGTCCTATCGCAGCGTGCTGGCGCGCGGCTTTGCCCTGGTGCGAAACGACGCCGGTCATCCCTTGCATGCGGCGGCCGATGTCGCGGCCGGCGCACGGCTGGAGCTGGAGTTTTCGGATGGACGGGTTGCGGCGACCGCAGGCCACGATCAACCGGTCCTGAGCCCGCAACCAAGTCCCGTCACCGCTCCGCGCCGGCCGCGAACGCCGAAGCGCGCAGCCAAGTCGGTCGATCAGGGCAGTTTGTTTTAATCGCTCACCGCGCCAGCCACTCCGCGACCAGCTTCTGCGAATCCGCGCGCGCCTCGGGATCGCTGCCGAGATGACCGTGCTCGGGCGCCGCCGCATCCGACGTGCCGGTCAAAGCATGCACCGGCAGATTGGTGCGGTCGAAATCGTGATAGGCGCCGGGATAGACCACGATTCGCGTCAGCGCGCTGCGCCCGCGCGCGCCGTCGATCATCTGACGGCAGGCCGGCGGTGACGACACGTCGTCCTTGGCGCCGATCATGAGCAGCGTCGGCACCCGCGCGCTCCAGCCCAACCCTGCCGAGATGCGGCAGTCCGGATAGAACGCGATCGCCGCGCGGAAATCCGGTTCGGCGCCGCGTGTCGACAGCTGCGGGCGCACCGCCCATAGCAACGTGCTGGCGCCATTGGCCCAGCCGATCAGGCTGATGCGGTCGCGCGCCACCCACGCCTGCTGCAACAGCCATTGCCGCGCCGCCACCACGTCCTCGACGCGCTCGCGCCGCGCGCGCACCTTGCGCTCCCTCTCGCGGCATTGCGGCCCGATGCCGCGCGAGCCATAGCTGTCGGGCAGCAGCACCGCATGCCCTTCTTTCAGAAGCCGCTCCGCCCAGTCGCGATAGCGCGGCAGCACGGCTTCCGAATGCCCGCCAAGTCCGCCGCAGCCATGCAACGCGATCACGGTCGGAAACGGGCCGCCGCCCTCGGGCTTGTAGAGTTCGGCATGCAGCACGCCCTCCGGCGCGGGGATCTCGACCTGCTGCGGTGCCGGCAACGGCGCGGCGGTCGCGGACGAGCCCGCGGCCATGAGCGTTAGCAATGCGACACATGCGAGGAAACGCATCGAGCTTGTGCCCACTTTCCGAAGTTCGTGCTCCATTGCCGCGCCACCGTTCACGAACTTCGGAAAGTCATGGGCACTAGCAAATCCATGATTCTTAGCGCCGCTTTCGATTTGAAGTCCCTGAACCCGATCTTGCCGCAAGTGAGGGACTTCAAATCGGCGGCCCAGGCCGCGGTCACGAGTGAAAGGGAGAACGGCGATCCGTCCGAAACGAAAGGCTAGCATGCGCTTTCGCGCGCAAAACATCACAAATCGGTGGTTTCGCGGGCGGACAGCACACCTCATCTATGCTAGATGATTCAGAACTTGCTATTGTCAGAAAGATGAACGGAGCCAGCGACCGTGCTCAATAAATTCGGCCCATCCGGCCACGGCGAAGCGCAGGTGCAATATCTCGACGGCGATTTCCGCGTGATCTCGCCGGGAACCTATGTGCGTTGTGCGATCACGGATGCGCGGATTCCGCTGGATGAATTGAAGTACTGGAGCGTCGATTTGCAGGAAGCCTATGCGCTGCCGAGCGCGGTGCTGCAGCGGCATTTTCCGAGCGCGTTGAAGGGTTAGCTGCGCGCCTGGAATTTCTTGTCGCGCGCCCTGAACAGCCGGCTGCTGAGAAATTTCCGCAACTCCGCGGCATCGGCAAATTCCAGCGTCACTGTCAACGCCGCGATCTCGCTGCCGAAGGCGGGCGGCTGCGCCCCGCCGCGCAATCGCGCAAAATCCTTCTCGGTCGTCACCAGCGTCAATTGATCGCGCTGCGCATCCGCCTGCAGCGCGTCGAGATCGCTTTCCGAGAACACGTGGTGATCGGCGAAAGCGCGCTCGCGCACGACATCGAGGCCGCTGGCGCGCAACGTGCGGAAGAAGCGCGCGGGATCGCCGATCCCCGCGAAGGCCAGCAGCCGCTTGCCCCTGAGCGCAGCGACCGACGTCTCATCCGGCTTGAGCTGTGCGGCAAACACCTGCCCGCCCCTGGCGGTGACAGCCGCCCCCACCTCAATACTCGCATTGCCGTCGCCGACGACGACCAGCGCATCGGTGCGCGCGAGCTGCGGCTTGAGCGGCGCACGCAGCGGACCCGCAGGCAATACCCGGCCGTTGCCAAGTCCGCGCTCAGAGTCGATCACGATCAGCGAGGCGTCCTTGGCGACGGACGGATTCTGGAAGCCGTCATCCATCAGGATCACGCTGGCGCGTTGCGATTTCGCCAGCGCTACGCCGTCGACCCGGTTGCGTGCCACTGCGACCGGCACTTCACGCGACATCATCAAGGGCTCGTCGCCGATATCGGCAGCGAGATGCCTGATGGGATCGACCATCACAGGTCCGTGCAGCCGCCCGCCATAGCCGCGGCTGAGCACGACCGGCGTCTCGCCGAGTGCGCGCAATATCTTGACGAGCGCCAGCACGGTCGGCGTCTTGCCGGCGCCCCCGACGTGATAATTGCCGACGCAGAACACGGGGATGCCGGCATCGAGTCCTTGCCGGAGCAGGCGGTGCGCGGCGGCCGCGCCATAGAGCGCGGCGAGCGGCCGAAGCAGATGCGACTTCCACGACGATGGCCGGTGCCAGAAGCCCGGCTCACGCATTGGCCGCTCCCATCTCGAGCCGGAGCTGCAGGATGTACGGCTCGAGCGCGGTGAGCGTGCGCTCCAGCGCGCCGCCGAGTTCGTCGACGACGCGCGTGGACGCGGCAACCATCTGGTCACACACGACCGGGTCGGCCAGCAACTGACCCAATTGCCTGGTCAGTGCTTCCACATCGTGGGCCACGCGTGCGCCGCCGGCGTCATCGAGCGCCTCATAGACATCGGTGAAATTGAACACATGCGGGCCGTGCACGACGGCCGCGCCGAGCTTGACCGCCTCGATCGGATTTTGCCCGCCATGCTCGACCAGCGAGCCGCCCATGAACACGATCCCCGCGAGGCGGTAGAACAGCCCGAGCTCGCCCATGGTGTCGGCGACGTAGATGTCGGTCGCCCCGGTCGGCAGTTCCTCGCGCGAGCGCAGGCCAAACTTCAATCCTGCCGCCGCGATCGTCCGCGTGATCGCATTGCCGCGATCGGGATGGCGCGGCACGATCACGGTCAGGAGTCCCGGAAAGAATCCGGCCAGCGTCCTGTGCGTCTCGATCACCATCTCTTCCTCGCCCGGATGGGTCGAGGCGGCCAACACGATGGCGCGGCCGCGGGTCATCGACATCAGCCGTTCGAGTTTTGCGGGATCGGCCGGCGGCGCGGCAACGTCGAGCTTCAGATTGCCGGTAATGACCACGTTGGGGCAGCCAAGCGCGGAAAAGCGTTCGGCATCGGTTTGGGACTGCGCGAGGCAGATATCGAACTTCTCCAGCAGCGCCGAGATCGTGCCGGAGACACGGCGCCAGCGCGGGAAGGAGCGTTGCGACATCCGTCCGTTGATCAGCACCATCGGCAGCCGCCGCGCGGCGCTTTGCAGGATCAGGTTCGGCCACAGATCGGATTCGATGAACAGCGCCAGCGACGGCCGCCAGTGATCGAGGAAGCGCGCGACATAACGCGGGGAATCGTAGGGCACATATTGGTGGATGATGTCGGCCGGAAAGCGCCGCGCGACGATCGCCGCCGACGTCACCGTGCCCGAGGTCAGGAGGATGCGGATGTTCAGCGCGCGCAGCCGCTCGATCAGGGCGGCGGCCGCCAGCACCTCGCCGACGCTCGCGCCATGAATCCAGACCAGCGGGCCGTGCGGCCGCGCATCGCGCGTCAGCCCGCGCCGCTCGGCGATTTGCGCCGGATCCTCCTTGCCGAGCTTGAGCCGTCGTTTGATCAGCGCCGGCGCCAGCGGCACCATCGCGGTCGACAGCCGGCGATAGACGCGGAGCGCCATCGGCAGCGAGCTAGCCATGTTTGGCTCCCTCGGAGCGACCGACCAGCTGATAGGCGCGCTGCGTCGCCTCGTTCAGAATACTTTCGACCTTCTGGCGATAGTATTCCATCGCAGCGGCGTCGGCATCCGCCGGCACATGGACTTCCTCGATGCCGACGATCGCGCCGCGCCCGAACGGCAGGTTGATGGTCGTGCGGTCCCAATTGTCGAGCTGGATGTAACGGCTGGTCGCTATCGCAAAGGGCATGATCGGCCGTCCGGATTCCCGCGCCAGCATGATGATGCCGAGCCCCACGACGCGCGAGCGCTTCGGCACGTCGGCGGTCAGCGCCACATTATAGTTGTCGGCGAGCGAGCGCACCATCTCCTTGAAGGCCCCGACCCCGCCCTTGCGGTGAAACGCGGCGCCATGGTCGCCCGAGCCGCGGATGGTGCCGATCCCGAGCCGCTCCGCCGCGATCGCATTGAACTCGCCATCGCGATGCATCGAGATCAACACCCTGGCGAGGTGGGTATCCCTGGTCTTGATGAAGGGGGTGAGGAAATGCTGGCCGTGCCAGAACGCGAAGATCGCGGGCATCCGGGCCTCGACGGCCTCGTAAAGCGCTTCCTTGCCGCCCGGCTCGTAAATGAAGCGGTTGGTGCGAAACACCAGCCGCAGCCATTCGGCCGCGAGAAAGCCCACAGTCCGCTGAAACCAGCCGCTGCGCAGCGTATTGCGAAGCAGCTTTTTCAACGGGGAGGCTGCGGGTCTTGGCTGGGATCGAGCAGGCGATGCAGGTGCACGATGAAGTAGCGCATCTGCGCATTGTCGACGGTCGACTGCGCCTTCGCCCGCCACGCCGCGTAGGCGGTCGCGTAGTTGGGATATACGCCGACGACGTCCACCTGGTCGAGGTCCTTGAAGGTGTTGTGCTCGAAATCGGTCAGCTCACCGCCGATCACGAGATGAAGCAGCTGCTTTGGGGCACTGTCTGGCATGGTCGATTCCCTTGGGAAAGTGCGCCCGGCAAGCACGGATTGGCAGAATGCGTCACGGAGCCATCACGGCAGCGGACGGCTTCGAAAATGCGAGACGATGCTCGCATGACGATCGCGGCCCGCAGCCACCAGCACCCCGTGCCCGACTTCCCGGCGATTGTAGAGGATCGCGTCCCCGGAAAGCGCGGTCATTTTACCATCCGCTTCCTGCACGATCAAATCCGCCGCCGCAAGGTCCCAGTCGCGGCTGTTGCCGCCCGCAAAAGCGGCATCGAGATTGCCCTGTGCGACCCGGCAGAGCCGCAGCGCCAGCGAGCCGATGCGCGGGTGCAGCGAAATTTCGCCCGGTGACTGCCTGAGCCGCTCGACCAGCGGCTTCGGCCCCGCGAGGCGCGAAAAATCGAGCGCAATGCCGCCGGTCGCATGCAGGGGCGCGCCGTTGCGCGTGGCGCCCTGCCCGCGCGCTGCGAAAAAGAACTCATCGCTCACCGGTACGAACACCGCAGCGAGAACCGGCGCAACATCGTCCACCAGCGCGACGCTGACGCACCAATCCTCACGTCCGGCGAGATAGCCGCGGGTGCCGTCGATCGGGTCGACGATCCAGACAAAGGACTTGCCGAGCCGCGTGTCATCGTCGGCGCTTTCCTCCGACAGCCAGCCGTAATCCGGCGTGGCTGCACGCAGGCGCGATTCCAGGAGATCATTGACGGCAATATCGGCTTCGGAGACCGGCGACGAGCCGCCCTTGGTCCAGTTCTTCAGGTCGGTGCGAAACAGCGACAGCGCGAGCGCGCCGGCTTCACGCACCGTCGATTTCAGGAGTTCGGCGTCGCGCGCCAGATGTCCTGCGTCGTCAACGTCCACCAAGCGTCAGTCCTTCGATGCGCACCGTCGGCGCGTTGACACCGTAGCGGAACTCGAGGTCGTTGGCGGGAACGAGCGACTTGAACATCTCGAGCAGATGGCCCGCGATCGTCACCTCGCTGACGGGATAGGTGATCTTGCCGTTCTCGATCCAGAAGCCGGATGCGCCGCGGCTGTAGTCGCCGGTGACGCCGTTGACGCCGGAGCCGATCAGGTCGGTGACGTAAAAACCCTGCTTGATGTCGGCGATCAATTCGTCCCGCGTCACCTCGCCTGCTTCCAGGTGCAGATTGTAAGGCCCCGGTGACGGCGACGAGGACACGCCGCGATGGGCGTGGCCGGTCGTCTCCAGCCCCAGCTCGCGCGCGGTCGCGGAATCCAACAGCCACGTCGTCAGCACGCCCTCGTCGATCAGCGCGCGCTGTTGCACCCTGACGCCTTCGGCGTCGAAGGATTGCGAACGCAATCCCCGCCTGCGCAGGGGATCGTCGATGATGCGGATGTTGCTGGCGAAGAGTTGCGCGCCGAGCTTGTCCTTGAGGAAGCTGGTCTTGCGCGCGATCGAGGCGCCATTGATGGCGCCGACGAGATGACCGACCAGCGAGCCCGATACGCGGGGGTCATAGACCACGGGCACGTGGCAAGTCTCGACCTTGCGCGGATTGGCGCGCGCCACCGTGCGCTCGCCAGCGCTGCGCCCGACGCGCTCGGGAGACTCGAGATCGGCGGCGTGCGGCGCGGACGTGTAGTCGTAGTCGCGCTCCATTCCGGTGCCGTCGCCGGAGATCGCGGTCATCGAGATGCCCTGGCTCGAGCGCAGATAAGAGCCGTGGAAACCGCCGCTGGTGACCAGCACCATGCCGCCGATGCCGGCAGAGGCCGATGCGCCGCCTGATTTGGTGACGCCCTTCACCGCGAGACCCGCGGCCTCCGCCTCCTGCGCCCGGCGTTCGAGCTCGGCGACATCGGGAACAACGGGATCGAGCAGGTCGAGCTCGGGGAAGTCACGCGCGAGCAGCGCGGGATCGGCCAGTCCCACATATTTGTCGTCGGGCGCGACGCGCGCCATCGCCACCGCGCGCTCGGCGAGCCGTGCAATGCCGTCGCCGTGGACATCATTGGTCGAGACCACCGCCTGGCGCCGGCCGACCAGCACGCGCAAGCCGACATCGTCGCCCTCGGAACGCTCGGACTCCTCGACACGACCGTCGCGCACCTCGACGCCCTGCGAGACGCCGCGCACGGCGACCGCATCCGCAGCATCAGCGCCGGCACGCCTGGCGGCGTCGACCAGGCGCTCGGCCAGCGCAGAGAGCGCCGATTGATCGAACAGGCCGGTGTTGGCGGTCTTCGAGGAAAGCGCAGATGCGGCTGATGGTGAAGAGATCACGAACGAGACCCTGAAAGATTGGGGAGGTTTGAAAGCAAACCGGTCGGCACCTCAGATGTGCCCGATTGGCGCGGACTTCAAGCGTTTTCTACAGGCGAAAAGCCGAAGAATGCGACGGTCCCAGCAACGTCTCGTCAATCATGCAAGCCAAGGCCTTGTCAATCATGCCGCGAGCTTCGGGTGCGCTCACGGCTCCTTAACCAGCCTTTTTAAGCTCATACGGACATCGCCGTGGCACAGTCTCACGCATCGACCGGGAACATAATCCCGGCGGGGAGACAAAGCCGTGAGGCGTCAAACAGCTAAAAGCGGGATCAATCCCGCCGGGTCGAGCCGCGCTCTGCGGCTCGACCCTCTTTCTCTGCCCGTCAGCTTCAGCGCGCATGACATCCGAGCGGATGGCGGCACGCGCCAGGTCGAGCTTCACCGCGAACGCGTCGTGCTGCGCCGTGCCGTGCGTGGCATGCGCATGGCCATCAACGTTCGCGTCACCGACTTTCTCGGCATCGCGCTGCGCGACGCCGACGATGCCAAGATGCTGGTGCTGCTCCATCGCGACCCGTCGCTGACGGTGCCGCTCTGCGTCAGCAGCGATGCGGAAGAGATCGCGACCGCCTGGCAGATGTGGAGCGAGATTTTCGCGCTCCCGCAGCTTCAGGACACCACCCGCGAGCCCGCGCCGCGGCGCCGCCGCCGCAATGCGATCCGCGCCAGGCGGCCGAAATTTCTGGTGCGTCGCCGCCCCGGCGCCCTGCTCAACCCCGCGAATATCTATCGTAGCGAGCGCGAGATCATCGCGCGAAATTGAGCTGGATTCGTAGGCTGGGTTAGGCGCCAAGCGCCGTAACCCACCTCTTCTGTTGCCGCGGGAAATGGAAGTGGTGGGTACGCTTCGCTAACCCACCCTACAAATCCGCATCACCCAGCGCGCATCGCCGCGTCCACCAATAACCCCGCAAACAACAACAGCCCGGCGTCGCGGTTCGACTTGAACAGCCTCAGGCACAATGCGGGATCGTGGATCTGTAGCCGGCTGACCTGCCAGGCGAGATGCGCGGCGAACGCGGCGAGCCCGATCCATGCCGCTGGCTGCGCACCCGCCAACAAGAGCGCCACGCCGATCAGCAACACAGCCAGACCGTAGAAGGCGACCAACGCAGGCCGCGTGCGCTCGGCGAACAGCCGCGCGGTCGACTTGATGCCGATCAGAGCATCGTCCTCGGTGTCCTGATGCGCGTAGATCGTGTCGTAACCGATCACCCAGCAAATCGATCCTGCATAGAGCACGATCGCCGCCGCATCGAGCCTGCCGAAGATCACGGCAAATCCCATCAGCGCGCCCCAGGAGAAGGCCAGTCCCAGCACGATCTGCGGCCACCAGGTGATGCGCTTCATGAAGGGATAGATCGCGACGATCAGAAGCGAGGCGATGCCGGTCCAGACCGCGAAGCGGTTGAACTGCAGGAGCACCGCAAGTCCGATCAGGGCCTGCACACCCAAAAAGACCAGCGCCTGCGTCACGCTGACCTGCCCTGCCGGGATCGGCCGCGAGCGCGTCCGCTCGACCTTCGCATCGAGATCGCGATCGGTGATGTCGTTCCAGGTGCAGCCGGCGCCGCGCATCGCGAAGCTGCCCACGAAGAACAGCACGATGTCGAGCGGCAACGACCGAAGCTCGTGCGCCACGCCGGCGGCGAGCGCGACCGACCACCAGCAGGGCATCAGCAGCAACCAGGAGCCGATCGGCCGGTCGAGCCGCGCGAGCCGCAAATATGGCCGCGACCAGGAAGGAGCTATCGTGTCGACCCAATTGCCGGTCGAATCCGCAACGTGCGTTACGCTCGTGCTCTGCTTCCGAAGCTCGTACTCCATCGCCGCGCACCTGTTACGAGCTTCGGAAGCAAAGGGCACTAGTGGGATACGAATGTTGGAATCGGACCACTAGCCACTCATTCTTGCGGTTCGGATTTGATTTGAAGGTCCTGATCCGAAGTCAAGGCGAGCGCGACAGGAACTTCAGATCGGCGGCACTGTTCACTCGCGCGACAGAGCGTTGCCGGTCAGCGTATCGAAGGTGCTGCCGCCCTTCTTCGCCACCGTCGCTTCGGGCAAGGCGCTCGAAGTGCCCAGCACGTCGCTCAGCGTCGGCCCCGCAGGTCCCGCGGTCCTCATCTGCTTGGCGGCGTCGCAAACCTTCTTCATCAAGTTTTCGGTGCCCTTGTGGCCCCCCTTGAGCTGATCGGCGATCTGAGGAGGAATTCCGCACTTTTCGGAGTTCTTCTCGACGTAGCTGATCATCTTGACTTCGGCGGCAGCGTAATTGCCGATCAGCTTGCAGGCTTCGTCGGGCATCGCGTGGCGGTCGCTGGCGGCCTTGATCATCTTGCCTTTCTTTTCGGCATCTTCACGCAGCGGCATGAAAGCCTTCATGCATGCTTCAGGCGGGCCGCCCTGGGGTGGCCGCGCACCGGGCGGCGGGCCAAATCCGCCGGCGCCGCCAATCGGTGCAGCGCCGGCGCTGGGAAACGGCGAGGCGGCTGCGGGAGTGCCGATCGAGGCGGTCGGGGCCGCGCCGTTGACCGGCGGGAATGCCGGGTCATTGGCGGGAGGGGATGCGGCCTGCCCCGGCAGTGGTGCGGGAAACCCTCCCTGTGCCAGCGCAGCCCCCGTCGCAACGGACAGCGCAAGGAGCGTCAGCGGCATGATCAGGCGATGCGTCATCAAGGTTTAAGTCTCCGGCAGGGCCGTGCCCACAAAAGGTCCGAAATCCCCAAGGGTCGAAGCGATGGTCCGGTATGGCTTTTCTACGATTCCTGCCGCCTGTTAACAACCCGCCGATTGGGGCAACAGCGCGGCGCGCAGCCGCACCTACGAGTGGAGCGGATTTGACGTTCGCCACCATACTAGCCGAGGACTCCCAAAGCGAACGTCAATCCAAAGCTCCACTAGAATCAATGTTTTGCCAGTGGTCTACGGTTCCAACATTCGCCCGAAGGGGCGAATGTTGGAACCGGACCACTAGCCCCCATATTTGCTCCTGATTTGAAACCTTTGGGTTAAAAGGCGGGCCGGATTGGACCAATTGCGATGCCTGACTACGACTTTCGCGCGCCCCGGCTTTTTGTCGACGCCACACTGGCCACAGGCGCGACCGTGGCACTGGAGCGCGACCAGAGCAATTATCTCGGCAATGTGCTGCGGCTGAAGTCCGGCGACGGCATCCTGGTGTTCAACGGCCGCGACGGCGAATGGCAGGCGTCGCTCGCAGGCCGGAAGCGGCCGGATGCGCTTACGATCGGGCCGCAAACACGGCCGCAGGACCGCCTCCCCGACCTCGCTTACGTCTTTGCACCGCTAAAGCACGCCCGGCTCGACTACGTGGTGCAGAAGGCGGTCGAAATGGGCGCAGCAAGGCTGCAACCGGTGTTGACCCGCCACACCCAGGTGACGCGGGTCAATGGCGAGCGAATGCGGGCCAATGTCATCGAGGCCGCCGAGCAGTGCGGCATCCTGAGCCTTGCGGTGGTGGCCGATCCCGTGCCGCTGCAACGCTTCCTGGACGAGCGCGATGGCGAGCGTCTGCTGGTGTTCTGCGACGAGGCGGCCGAGGTCGCCGACCCGCTGGCCACGCTGAGGGCGGCGGATGCGCCTGCGCATGGCATCGACGTGCTGATCGGTCCCGAAGGTGGATTTGCCGAGGACGAGCGGGCCATGCTGCTGCGCCAGCCCAGGGGGCTGCGGCTGGCGCTCGGTCCGCGCATCCTGCGGGCGGATACCGCCGGTGTCGCAGCGCTGGCGCTGGTGCAGGCGGCGCTGGGCGACTGGACTGCCTCCCCGAAGAACTAACGGCGCGGCAAAGCCGTTGAGACACAAGGCGTTAAGGCACTTGCCGGATGTCTGTCGAAACCTCGTCCGCGCCGTGCTAAGGGCAGCGCCAAATCCACCGGAGAACTCCGGTTCAGAGCCCATTCGAGATCGTTCATGACTGCGACGACAGCCAATTCCGGGACAGCATCCGCCACATGGGCGGACGCGCTGCTGCTGTCGTTCGCCCAAGCCGGCTATCAGCGCGCGGAACCCGCGATCATCCAGCCGGCCGAGCCGTTCCTCGACCTCTCCGGCGAGGACATCCGCAAGAGCCTCTACCTCACGACTGACGCGAGCGGCGAGGAACTGTGCCTGCGCCCCGACCTGACCATTCCCGTGGCGCGCGACTACCTCGCCTCCGCGCGCGCCGGCCAGCCTGCCGGCTTCTCTTATCTCGGACCTGTGTTCCGCTATCGCTGGGGACAGCCGAGCGAGTTTCTGCAGGCCGGCGTCGAATCCTTCGGCCGTCAGGACCGCGCCGCGGCGGATGCCGAAATGCTGGCGCTGGCGCTGGAAGCGACCTCTACCTTCGGCGTCACCGACGTCGAAATCCGCACCGGCGACGTTGCGCTGTTCAATGCGCTGATCGACGCGTTGCAGCTCTACCCGGTTTGGCGCCGCCGCCTGATCAAGGACTTCAACCGCAAGATCAGTCTCACCGAGGACATCGAGCAGCTGACGTTGAAGACCGCGCCCGGCCGCAACGAATATGAGGGCGTGCTCGCAGCTCTTGCCGGCAGCGACCGCAAGGCGGCGCTCGCGCTGGTCACCGACCTGATGTCGATTGCGGGCACCAGCAATGTCGGCGGCCGCACGGTGGCCGAGATTGCCGACCGCTTCCTCGAACAATCGACCCTGAAGGCCGGGGCGCTGCCGCGCGACGCCTCTGCGATCATCAAGCGTTTCCTTTCGATCGCCGGCGATCCGGATGAGGCGGTCGCGCAACTGCGCGCGCTTGCCGCCGATGCCAGGCTCGACATCACCGGCGCAATCGACCAGCTCGAAAGCCGCGTCGGCTTCATGGCCGCGCGCGGCGTCGACCTGCGCAAGACCCGCTTCTCGACCGCATTCGGCCGCGGGCTCGACTATTACACCGGCTTCGAATTCGAGGTGCACGCCAGGGGCAACGGCGCCGAGCCGCTGGTCGCCGGCGGCCGCTATGACGGGCTGATGACCCAGCTCGGCTCTGCCGCGCCGATTCCTGCCGTCGGGTTCTCGATCTGGGTCGAGGCATTGACCAAGATCGGCCGCGCGCCGGAGGGCAAGCGATGAGCGCCCCCTTTGTCGTTGCCGTACCCTCCAAGGGGCGCTTACAGGAAAACGCGGAAGGCTTCTTCACCCGCGCCGGGCTCACGCTCGCCAAGCCGCGGGGGCAACGCGAATATCGCGGCACCATGATGGGCTACGACCATGTCGAGATCGCCTATCTGTCGGCGAGCGAGATCGCCTCGCAGCTTGCGAGCGGCGCGGTGCATCTCGGCGTCACCGGCGAGGACCTGGTGCGCGAGAGCATCGTCCATGCCGACAAGCGCGTGCTCATGATCGACGCACTCGGCTTCGGCCACGCCAATGTCGTGGTCGCGGTGCCGCGGGCGTGGATCGATGTCCGCACCATGGCCGACCTCGACGACGTCACCACCGGCTTCCGCGAGCAGCATAACCGGCGCATGCGGGTGGCGACCAAATACATCAACCTGACGCGCGCCTTCTTCGCTCAACACGGCGTGGTCGACTACCGCATTGTCGAGAGCGCGGGCGCCACCGAAGGCGCGCCGGCAACCGGCACGGCCGAGCTGATCGTCGACATCACCACGACCGGCGCGACGCTCGACGCCAACGGCCTGAAAGTGCTCGACGACGGCGTGATCCTGCGCAGCCAGGCCAATCTGGTGGCGTCGCGCAATGCCGACTGGTCGGCGGAGGCGCGGGAGACCGCGCGCATCATCCTCGATCACATCGCGGCCCGCTCCCGTGCCAACAAATACCGCGAAGTCCGCACCCGCTTTGCCGGCTGCAACGACGCGCTGCTCGCGGAAGCGCATAATCGTTTCGGCGTGATGTCGCCGTTCGGCGGGCCAACCTCCTCCGGCATGCTGACGCTGCACTGCCCACCGAACCAGCTTTATGCGCTCGGCAGCTTCCTGCGCGCGCACGGCGCGGATACCGTGTCGGTGGCGTCGCTCGACTATGTGCTCGACCGCGAGAACCCGCTGTTTGCCAAGCTCGAGGCCTTCCTGAGCCGTTAGGCTGATGATCGCCCGTGGCGACAAGCCGCAGGCATTGCCATATGCTGGTTCAGATACGGTTCATGGGGCGAATGGGAAAGCTGATCGATGATGCTGGGTAGCGACGTTTCGAGGTTGTCCACCACCGCGGCCGATGCCGCGGCGCAGGGACTGTCGATCGTCGTCCCCGTCTATAACGAGGCGGCCGGGCTCGAACTCCTGCACCGGCGGCTCGGCGAGCTCGCGGCAGGCCTGCGCCAGCGTTTCAATCTCACTTGCGAAGTGGTCTATGTCGACGACGGGTCGACCGATGCGACGCTCGCGGTCGCGCGCAGCCTGAAGGCCGACGCGCTCGACGTCCAGGTGGTCTCGCTGTCGCGCAATTTCGGAAAAGAAGCGGCGCTGATGGCCGGCCTCGACCACGCCCGCCGCGGCGCCGTCATGTTCATGGACGGCGACGGCCAGCATCCGCCCGATCTGGTCGAGCAACTGGTCTCGCACTGGATCGATGGCGGCTATGACGTGGTCTATACCGCGAAGGCCCATCGCGACAACGAACCGGCGCTGCGGCGGCTCGCCGTGCACGGCTTCTACGCCGTGATCAACTGGGGCGCGCGCCAGAAGATTCCGGAAGACGCCGGCGATTTCCGCCTGCTGTCGCCGCGTGCGGTGGCGGCACTGCGGCAACTGCCCGAGCGCAACCGCTTCTTCAAGGGGCTCGCGAGCTGGATCGGCTTCCGCCAGATCCGCGTCGATTATGAGCCCGCGCCGCGGACCTATGGCGTCACCACCTTCTCCTTCATGCGCCTGCTCGGCCTGTCGATCGAGGGATTGACCTCGTTCTCGGTGGCGCCGCTGCGCTTTGCCAGCCTGCTCGGCGTCATCCTGGCCTCGGGCGCCTTCCTGTTCGGGCTGTCGATCCTGTGGGAGGTGTTCACCACCGGCAAGCAGGTGCCCGGCTATCCCTCGCTGGTGGTCGGCCTGATGACCATCGGCGGCGTGCAGCTGATCATGATCGGCGTGCTCGGCGAATACATCGGCAAGATCCTGTCGGAATTGAAGGCGCGACCGATCTACTTCGTCGCCGAGCATAGCGAAAAGCGTCGCGAGTCCGACAACCGCCAACGAGACCGTCGAACGGACCGCCGCCGAATGAAGCGCATCTGGCTGTGCGCCGATGATTACGGCATCAGCCCCGGCGTCAACCGCGCCATCCGCGACCTCATTGAACGCGGCCGTCTCAACGCAACATCCGTGATGGTGGTGACATCAGCGATCGGCCGCGATGAGGTCGCGAGCTTGCAAGAGGTCGTCACAAGAAGCCCGCGTTGCGCCGTCGGCCTGCATGTCACGCTGACCGCGCCGTTCCGGCCGCTCACCATGCACTTCCGCCCGCTCGACGGCGGCATGTTCCTGCCCTTTGCAAAACTGTTGCGCGCGGGGGCGTTGCGGCGGCTCGATCCCGAGATCATCCGCGCGGAAGTCGTGACGCAGCTCAACGCCTTCCGCGACCTGTTCGGCCGCGCGCCCGATTTCGTCGACGGCCATCAGCATGTGCAGCTTTATCCGCAGGTCCGCGACGGTTTCCTCGCCGCGGTGAAGGAGAAGGCACCGAACGCCTGGGTTCGCCAGGCCCGACGCAATCAGCCGCTCGGCCAACGGCTCGCTTCGCCCAAGGCGCTGGTTCTCGATTATCTCTCGACGCAATTCCGCCGCCGCGCGGCGCGCGCCGGCATCGCCACCAACCCGGCCTTTGCCGGCGCCTATGACTTTACCCGCAAGCCGGAGTTCGGCGCGCTGATGCGCGGTTTCCTCGATGGCCTGCCCGAAGACGGCGTCGTGATGTGCCATCCCGGCTTTGTCGATGAGACGCTGGTTTCGCTCGATCCGCTGACCACGATGCGCGAGGTCGAGCACGCCTATCTCGCCGGCGATGCTTTTGCCGAACTTCTGGCGGCGAACAACGTTACACTGTCCTGACCAGGTCTCCCGCAAGGTGCGGGGCGAACTGTCGCATACCTAAATTTAATCCCGGGGGCCGCTAGGCGCGACACAAACGGCTCTTACATTCCGCTCGCGATTTGATGAGCGAGGAGGACGCCATGACACCGCAAGAACGCCAGTTGATCGACGAGCTTTTCGAGCGCCTTGCCAAGGTGGAAAACGCCGCGCGCGATCCCGAGGCCATGAGCGCGATCATGCAGGGCCTGCGCAACGCCCCCAATGCGATCTATCCGCTGGTGCAGACCGTGCTTCTGCAGGACGAAGCGTTGCGCCGCGCATCCGAACGCATCCAGCAGCTGGAACAGGGGCAGACACAGGACCAGGCCCAGTCCGGCGGCTTCCTCGATTCAATGCGCGACAAGCTGTTCGGCCAGTCCAATCAGGCGCGCGGCTCGGTTCCCAATGTTCCGCCGCCCATCCCCGAAAGCCGGCCGGTCTGGAACTCCGGCCAGGTGCTGCAGCAAGGCCAGGGTCATTATGATCAGGGCTATGGCCAGCAAGGTCAGGGTCAGGGTCACTATGACCAAGGCTATGGCCAGCAAGGCTACGGTCAGGGCGGCTATGGCGGGCCGGGCTATGGACAGGGACCTTACGGCGGTGGTCCGCAGTCGCCCTTCGGCGGCGGCGGTTCGTTCCTCGGCACGGCCGCGGCCTCCGCGGTTGGCGCCATCGGCGGCTCGCTGTTGATGAACAGCCTTCGCGGCATGATGGGTGGCGGCCATCATCGTCAGGCCTTCGGCGACACCAGCGCGGCCGACCGGTCGGCAAGTCCGTGGAGCGGCGATCAGTCCAACAGCTCGGCGGCGCGCGATCTCGGCGTCAACGACGTCGGCAATGCCTCCGGTCGTGCCGACGACAGCCAGCGCGCCGGCCTGTTCGATACGGCATCGAACGACGACAATGATCGCGACGACATGGACTCGGATGATGGCGGCGACGACAACGACAACGATTACGCCTGAGCTTTAACCGTCACCCCAAAAACAAACCGGCCGCCCTTTCTGGGCGGCCGTTTCTCTTTGGAGGGACGTCGGACCGCTCGTCTAGAGCACGACGACCCTGGTGCCGACATTGACGCGGCCATAGAGGTCGATCACGTCCTGGTTGCGCATGCGGATGCAGCCCGAGGAGACGTTGGTGCCGATGGTCCAGGGCTCGTTGGAGCCGTGGATGCGGTAGAGCGAGGAGCCGAGATACATCGCGCGCGCGCCGAGCGGATTTTCCGGGCCGCCTTCCATGTGACGCGGCAGGTCGGGACGGCGCGCCAGCATTTCCGCCGGCGGCGTCCAGTCCGGCCATTCCTTCTTGGCCGAGATGGTCTTGGTGCCTGCCCAGGTGAAGCCGGGACGGCCGACGCCGATGCCGTAACGCAGCGCGCGACCGTTGCCCTGCACCAGGTACAGAAACTTGTTCGGCGTATCGACCACGACGGTGCCGGCGCCTTCGTGGCCGCTATAGCTGACTTCCTGCTTCTCATATCTCGGATCGAGCGCGCGCGACGCCGGATCGGCCGCACCGTAGGATTGCTGCGGCATCACTTGCGGCGGCTGCCCGTAATAGCCGGGCTGCTGCTGATAGGCACCATCGGGCTGATAGCGCTGGCTTTGCGGGCCATCGCCGAACAGGAACTGGATGAAGCCGCCGCCCATGGTGTTGGAGGCGACATGCACCGGTGCCGGCGACGCAGGCTCACGCGCGTAGATGATCTTGGGTTCGGGAAGAGCCGCGCCATCGATCGCCGCGGCCGGATGAATGCCTGCGCAAAGGCAGGACGCGCTGCCGAGCAGCGCAAGCGTGAAGTTTCTGAACATCGACGTACTCTTTACTGTTTCGTCTTGATCGTTCGCGGGCATGTCACGCGCCCGCTATGGCTAATTAAGTCCAAAAGCCCATCGGTTTGGTAAACAGAAGCCGCGTTTGGATTCACCATGTCCACGCGACGCGCGGATTTGCCGAACAGCGTTTATTTTCGATGAACGCGCTCGCGCCATGGTTAACCGCTGGTGTGCGGGCCGCCGCGCGCGGATTCAAAATCGACGCTCGCGCGTTTCGGTGTGTGAACCCGATGTTAAATCGCGTCCGGCTAAAACCGGAGGGATTGGGGACGGGGAAGAATTCCATGCCGATTCATCGCAAGCGCTTTCGCGCCGAAGCCGCCATCAGCGGCGACCTTCCGATGCCGGAAATCGTCGAAGGCGACGCCGGTCCGATGCACCGCGAGATCATGAGCGAGCTGCGCGCGATCCGCGCCCAGATGACAGCAAGCCCGAGGGCCGCGATGGCGGCCGGTGAATATCCGGTGGCCGGCGCAGTCGCGGAAGCGCAGGCGTTGCTGGAGACCTATCGCGCACAGATCGAGCAGTGCGAGAAGCTGAAGGTGGAGCTCGACCTGATCCATGACGCCATCAACCGCACCAAGCGCGAGATCGCGGTGCTGCATGGCAAGAGTTTCGACGGCCAGGAGATGGCCAAGGTCAATGGCGAACTCGGCGCGGTGGTCGGCGGCACCGAGCATGCGACGCAGCAGATCCTCGAGGCCGCCGAGTCGATCGACCAGGCCGCCAGCGCGATGGCGAAAGTGAATTCGCCCGAACAGCAGAAGCTTCTCAGCGAGGAAATCCAGGAGCGGGTGATCTCGATCTTCGAAGCCTGCAACTTCCAGGACCTCACCGGCCAGCGCATCACCAAGGTGATGACCACGATGCGCTTCATCGAGCAGCACATCAACGCGATGATGGACATCTGGGGCGGCGTCGACGCGATCCGCGCCCATGCGCCCGCGATCATCGACACCCGCGAGGGCGACGCCAGGCTGCTCAACGGGCCGAAGCTCGACGGCGATGTGGGTCACGCCTCGCAGGA
Source organism: uncultured Alphaproteobacteria bacterium (assembly GCA_963795365.1). GTDB lineage: Bacteria > Pseudomonadota > Alphaproteobacteria > Rhizobiales > Xanthobacteraceae > Bradyrhizobium. The sequence goes on along the minus strand of CAWCHW010000028.1, from coordinate 90,658 downwards.
CGACATCGACGCGCTGTTCAACTAGTGCCGCTTTCGATCTGAAGTCCCTGAACCCGATTTTGCCGCGCGTGAGTCAGGGACTTCAGATCGGCGGCACTGAACGCACTCGCAGGCGATCAAAACAAAAACGCCGGCCTTCAGGCCGGCGTTTTTCGTTTGTGTGTCGCCTTAAGCCCGCGGCCCGCAGCGGACATAGACCATGTTGCCGTAGCGGGTCGCCGCGTCCTTGTCGACGAAGCGGGTGATCAGCACGCGGCCGTCGAACGAGACGATCTCGCGATCCTGCTCGCCGGGCGGCGGGCCGGGCGGACCGATATAGTTCTTGCCGTTGGCACTGCCCTTGACCCGCAATTCCTGCGGCGTCGCCTGGTCGGCGAGATGCATGACCACGCCGCCGGATTGGCCGGCGCCGATGACGTAGGGCTGTTTGCACTGCGCCTGGGCCTGTTTCTCGGTGCGGGCGCGGTCGGCGGGATTCTGATAGGAGGCCAGGCCCCACTTGCCGACCAGTTCGTCGCCGCGGATGGTGGCAGGCACTTCCGGCCCGACCCCCGGCTCCGGCGCGGGCGCCGAGGACGACGAGCCGAAGCTCGGCAGGCTCATGCCGCCGCCGCAGGCTCCCAGAGTGACCGTCAACGCCGCGATGACCGCCAGATTGGCAATCGTCCGCGTGGTCCCGAAACTGGCCATGGCATTCCCCCGGATCAAATCTGGCCGCACCCGTCACACAGCCAACCGTAAAACCGCTGTCGGAGCAACAACTACGCGGTTGCTCCTGCCGTGGTTTCGGCGATCAGCATCCTATAACAGCCTCAAAAAGGGCTTAACCGCTTTGCTTGACAGGACAGCGGCAAGGCCATATTTCGGGCGCGCTTAGCACTCCGAAGGCATGATTGCCAAAGATGTTGGCGTTTTTAAGCGCGGGTGGCGCGCTGGAGGCGACCTCATTCGATCGGCTTTCACCACTCAACTCGAAGAAGCCAGCCTCAACAGGGAGACGTCATGGCCAAGTCCAAGTTCCGTCCGCTGCATGACCGCATCGTGGTCAAGCGTATCGACGCCGAAGAGAAGACCAAAGGCGGCATCATCATTCCCGACACCGCCAAGGAAAAGCCCTCGCAGGGCGAAGTGACGGCAGTGGGCCCGGGCGGCCGCGACGAGGCCGGCAAGCTGATCCCGATCGATCTCAAGGTCGGCGACCGCGTGCTGTTCGGCAAATGGTCCGGCACCGAGGTCAAGCTCGACGGCGAGGAACTCCTGATCATGAAGGAGTCCGACATCATGGGCGTGCTGGTCTGAGCCGCGCTGGCCCTCACCCTGAGGAGGCAGCGAAGCTGCCGTCTCGAAGGGTGACATCCCTACCGTAAATCTCATCCTTCGAGACGCGGGCTGACGCCCGCTCCTCAGGATGAGGAATCATCATCCAGGAGTAATTGAAATGGCTGCCAAGGACGTGAAATTTGCCGGAGACGCGCGCGATCGCATGCTGCGCGGCGTCGACGTGCTCGCCAATGCCGTGAAGGTGACGCTCGGTCCGAAGGGCCGCAACGTCGTCATCGAGAAGAGCTTTGGCGCGCCGCGCATCACCAAGGACGGCGTCACCGTCGCCAAGGAGATCGAGCTCGACGACAAGTTCGAGAACATGGGCGCGCAGATGCTGCGCGAGGTCGCCTCCAAGACCAACGACACCGCGGGCGACGGCACCACCACCGCGACCGTGCTGGCGCAGGCGATCGTGCGCGAGGGCGCCAAGTCGGTCGCCGCCGGCATGAACCCGATGGACCTGAAGCGCGGCATCGATATCGCGGTCGCCGCCGTGGTGAAGGATATCGAGAAGCGCGCCAAGCCTGTTGCCTCGTCTTCGGAAGTTGCCCAGGTCGGCACCATTTCCGCCAATGGCGATGTCGCGATCGGCAAGATGATCGCGCAGGCGATGCAGAAGGTCGGCAATGAGGGCGTCATCACCGTCGAGGAGAACAAGTCGCTGGAGACCGAGGTCGACATCGTCGAAGGCATGAAGTTCGACCGCGGCTATCTCTCGCCCTATTTCGTCACCAATGCCGAGAAGATGACCGCCGAGCTCGAGGACGTCTATGTGCTGCTGCACGAGAAGAAGCTCTCCGGCCTGCAGGCCATGCTGCCGGTGCTGGAAGCCGTGGTGCAGTCGGGCCGTCCGCTCCTGATCATCGCCGAGGACGTCGAGGGCGAGGCGCTGGCCACTCTGGTGGTCAACCGCCTGCGCGGCGGCCTCAAGGTCGCGGCCGTCAAGGCGCCCGGCTTCGGCGATCGTCGCAAAGCCATGCTGGAGGATATCGCGATCCTGACCGGCGGCCAGCTGATCTCCGACGAGCTCGGCATGAAGCTCGAGAGCGTCACCATCGATATGCTGGGACGCGCGGGCAAAGTGGTGATCGACAAGGAGAACACCACGGTCGTCAAGGGCGCCGGCAAGAAAAAGGACATCGAGGCCCGCGTCGGCCAGATCAAGGCGCAGATCGAGGAGACCACCTCGGACTACGACCGTGAGAAGCTGCAGGAGCGGCTCGCCAAGCTCGCGGGCGGCGTCGCGGTGATCCGCGTCGGCGGCGCGACCGAGGTCGAGGTCAAGGAGAAAAAGGACCGCGTCGAGGACGCGCTCAACGCGACCCGCGCCGCGGTGCAGGAAGGCATCGTGCCCGGCGGCGGCGTGGCGCTGCTGCGCGCCAAGAAGGCGGTGGGCCGTATCCACAACGACAATGCCGACGTGCAGGCCGGCATCAACATCGTGCTGAAGGCGCTGGAGGCCCCGGTGCGCCAGATCGCCGAAAATGCCGGCGTCGAGGGCTCGATCGTGGTCGGCAAGATCCTCGAGGACAAGTCGGAGACTTTCGGCTTCGATGCGCAGACCGAGGAATATGTCGACATGGTCGCCAAGGGCATCATCGACCCCGCCAAGGTCGTGCGCACGGCGCTGCAGGATGCCTCATCGGTCGCGGGCCTGCTCGTGACCACGGAAGCCATGGTCGCCGAAGTTCCGAAGGAGCCGGCAGCGCCGATGCCCGGCGGCGGCGGCATGGGTGGCGGTATGGGCGGCATGGGATTCTGAGCCCAAGCGTGCACTTCAGACATTCGAAAAGGCCGCCTTTGGGCGGCCTTCTTTTTGGGCGGATGTCGCAGAGTTTTGCTAAGACCGTCGTCGACTCACATTCCGAAGGAAATAAGTATGCGCGCGCCCTTGCTTCTCGCTGCCGCTCTCATGGCAGCCACGCCGGACATCGCCAGCGCCCAGACGAAGCTTTCGACCAAGGCCGATCCGAACGCGATCGAAACGCGCTATTTTACCGCGATCGACGGGCTGATGGACGGCAATGCCGACGTGATCCTCAAGGAGGTGCGACAGGGCAAGACGCTGAAGGAAGCCTCGCTCGACATCTGCTACCCCGTCGACAAGAGCTCCGACCGCAAGGACCGCTTCGTCGTCAACCTCGCGGTCAACGGTCCGACGCTGAGCGGCACAGCGCAAAGCCTCAGTGACAAGAAGCCGGTCACCGTCAAGCTGACGCGCAAACAGACCGGCGACACCTTCGATTTCCGCGGCCAGATCACCGTCGGCTCCAACACCACCGAAGTCGCCTCGTCGGAAAATTCCGACATCAGCGAGAAGGAATTCAAGGACAGCCAGGTGGTCGATGACGGCATCAACCCGGCTCCAAAGGATTTTTCCGACGTGTCGCCGGAGTCGGTCGGCGTGCGATTGAAACTCGAAGCCGCGCTGGACTTCTTGAAGAGCCTGAAGGGCCAGGACGTCGAGGTCGCCACCAACAGCCTTGGCGTGACCTGCGATGCGCTGCGCTCAGGCGTGCAGACCATCAACCTCGCGGTCGATCCCGACCGTGCGCCCGCTCTGATCGCCAAGGCCAAGGCGACGCCGGGCGTGGTCGCGGTGGGATGGACCACCGGAATTGTGGAGATGGAGCGTACCATTCGTGTGTCGGCCGCCGACTACAGCGAGGGCGGCAAGCTCAACCACGACAAGCTCGCCTCAGCCGTCTCCAATGTGCTGGCGAAGGTGCTGTCGGCCAAGCCCGCCGGCGCGAGCTGGAGCACGACCACCGGCAAGGTGAAGCTGAGCTTCAAGCGGCCGAGCCCGATCTATCCCGCGCTGGAATTGACCGACACCGTCGAGGTCACCGGGCTGGTCGCCCCCGACAAACCCGGCGGATCGGACAAGGTGATGCTCTGGATCGGCAATCCCGTCACCACAACCGCCGACGAGAGCGCGGGCGGCAAGCTCAACCTCTCCAACGATTCCGCCGGCGAGGAGGAAGGCGACCAGAAGGACGACTCCGGCATGATCGAGGCGCTGACCAGGGAATTGAAGGGCCAGCGCTGGGACGCCGACAAGTCGGTGTGGAAGTAGCGCCGCTATATCCGCGTATTCACTCTTTCACCTCTCCCTGTGGGAGAGGTGAAGCGCCGTCAATTCGTATTGATCCGAAACTTCAGCGTCCTGGCGCCGATGAACGACACATAGTCGCCCTGCCGCTTCCAGGTGGTGGCTTCGCTCAACGCTGCGACCAGTTCGTCATCGAGCTGCGCCTTGTTCGGCGGGCAGCCGCGATCCTCCATCGGACCGGCGACGAAGATCACGGTGTTGCCGGCGACCGAGAACTGGCCTTTGCCGCCCTTGCACCAGAGCTCGAGCACCACCTCGCCATTGTCGCCGATATCGAGGTCGGGCACGCGCTTGGAGCCCGGCAGGCGCGCGGCATCGAGCGTCATCTCCATGCCGAACGGAAAGCCGTCGGCGGCTTTGAGGCGATCCAGCGATGAAAGGGAAACCAGCGAGACCAATGCGAATGCGGCAATGCGAACGGCGGATTTGACCGAAATCATGCAACCCTCGACGAGAAGACCGGCAGCGGTTCTATTGGACGCGCGCGCCCTTGAACAGGTTCGCCTGCGAGAAACGTCGCACAAAAAATCCCCGCGGCGCCTTGGCCGCGGGGATTTCGAATTTGGAGCCGCTCCGTCTACTTGCCTAAGACCATCAGCGTGAACGGATAGACATAGGCCTGCAGCATCACGAACAGGCCGACCAGGCAAGCCAGCGCGATCGAATGCTTGAATACGAAGCGCAGGATGGTGCCTTCATGCCCGTACCAGTTGGTGGCGGTGGAGGCGACGACGATCGACTGGGCGTCGATCATCTTGCCCATCACGCCGCCGGACGAGTTGGCGGCGGCCATCAGCACCGAGGACAGGCCGAGCTGTTCGGAGGTGATCTTCTGCAGATTGCCGAACAGGATGTTGGATGCGGTGTCCGATCCGGTCAACGCCACGCCCAACCAGCCGAGCAAGGTGCCGAAGAAGGGATAGAGCACGCCGGTCGCCGCGAACGCCAGACCCAGCGTCGCGTCGACACCCGACAGCCGCGTCAGCGTGCCGATCGCGAGCATCGCCGAGATCGTGATCAGCGAGATCGCGCAGAGCCGGATGGTGCGGCCGTACTCCTGGATCATCCTGACTGGCGAGAAGCCCGCCAGGGCGCCAGAAACGATCGCGGCGATCAGCATGCCCGTTCCGGTGAACGACAGATAGAAGAAGTCGAACGACGCGCCTTGCGGCGTTGGCTTCGCAGCCACCGGCGGCACCACGTTGATCATGCCGTTCAGGTCGGGGACCGGGTACTTGTAGAAAAAGGTCGCGTTGGCCCAGTTCTTGAACCAGCCGCTGCCCCAGATCAGCATCACGATGCAGACGATGATCCACGGCAGCAGCGCGTTCCAAAGCTCACGCTGGGTCAAGGGCGTCTTGTCCATGGGCTTCGTCGCGGCCATGGTGGCGGTCGATTCATCCTTGCCGCGCAGCGCCGGCGACAGCCAGAGCTGTTTCGGCTGCCAGACCTTCAGGAACAGGATCAGGCAGCCCATCGAGATCAGCGAAGCGCCGATATCGACGATCCAGGGATTGATGTAATTCGAGATCACGAACTGGGGAATGGCGAACGACACGCCGGTGACGAGAATGGCGGGCCAGATATCCTTCATGCCCTTCCAGCCGGCGAACGCCCATACCACCCAGAACGGCACGATCAGCGAAAACACCGGCAACTGGCGGCCGACCATCGCGCCCAGGGTATAGGGATCAAGCCCGGTGACCTGCGCCAATCCGGCGATCGGTGTGCCGAGCGCGCCATAGGCGACCGGCGCGGTGTTGGCGATCAGCGACAGGCCCGACGCGGCGAGCGGCGAGAAGCCGAGCCCGATCAGCACCGAACCGGTCACCGCGACCGGCGTACCGAAGCCCGAGGCGCCCTCGAAGAACGCGCCAAACGAGAACGCGATCAGCAGCAGTTGCAGGCGCCGGTCCTCGGTGACACCGCCCACCGCGCGCTTCAACAGTTCGAACTGGCCGGTTGCCACCGTGAGCTGGTAGAGAAAAATGACGTTCAGCACGATCCAGCCGATCGGGAAGAACCCTGCGACGACGCCGAGCAGCGAGGCGCGGATCGACATGCCGGCCGGCATGGTGAAGATGAAGATCGCGATGAGGTTGGTCAGGATCACGGCGATGATCGCCGCGATATGGGCCTTCACCTTTCCGCTGGCGATCAGCACCAGCAGCGTGACAACCGGTATGGCCGCGAAAACCGTGGACAGCACCGCGCTGCCCATCGGGTTATAGACTTGGTTCCACATTGCGTTTCTCCCCCACGCGCTTTTCCGGCACGTCCGCCCAAGTGGCGTGCCTCACGCGATTGCAGGGGTAAACCATCCAATGTGCGAAATAATCCCGCGAAATCTGCCGTCAGCAAATTTCGCTCACAAGGTCGCGAAGTCGGCCGGCCCCCTGCCTCGCGCCGTTGCGTGCATGCTAGGGTCGAGTCGCGGGCCGGGACAAGACAAGCAGCACCATGATACTTACGACCTTAGTCTAAGTGTGCTCGATTTCCCCGTTCTCTCAGGCTTTTGCCCTCGCTCTCCTGGAGACGTTTACCTGTGAACAACATCCGCGCGACGCTCGCGATCGTATGGCGGATCGCCGCTCCCTATTTCAAATCTGAGGACAAATGGGCGGGCTTCACCCTGCTCGGCGCCGTTATCGCGATCGAGCTGTTGTCGGTCGGAATGGACGTGCTGATCAATCAGTGGCGCAACCGCTTCTACACGGCATTGCAAAACAAGGACTGGGACACCTTCAAGCGCGAGCTGCTGGTGTTCTGCGCGATCGCGGCGGGCTCGGTGATCCTTGGGGTCTATCAGCTCTATCTGAACCAATGGCTGCAAATCCGATGGCGCAACTGGATGACCGGCAAATATCTCCGCGAGTGGATGCATGGCGCCAATCACTACCGCATGCAGCTCGCGGGCGACGCGGCCGACAACCCCGACCAGCGGATCACCGACGACGTCAAGCTGTTCGTCGGCCAGACGCTCTCGCTCGGCCTTGGGCTGTTGAACTCGATCGTTTCGCTCGCCACTTTCCTGGTCATCCTGTGGGGGCTGTCGGAACTGCTGCCGTTGCTGCTGTTCGGAGTCGATTTTTCGATTCCGGGTTACCTGGTCTGGGGCGCGATGATCTACGCCATCTTCGGCACCATACTGACGCAGTGGATCGGTTCGCCGCTGGTCAACCTCGACTTCAACCAGCAGCGCCTGGAAGCGGATTTCCGCTTTAATCTGGTGCGGGTTCGCGAAAACTCGGAGCAGATCGCGCTGCTCAAGGGCGAGGGTTCCGAACGCGAGCGATTGTCGCAGCGCTTCGGTCGCGTCGTCGGCAACTGGTATGACATCATGAGCCGGACCAAGAGGCTGACCGCCTTCACGCAAAGCTACGCGCAGGCATCCGTGGTGTTTCCCTTCGCGCTCGCAGGCCCGGCCTATTTCGTCAGCAAGACGGTACAGCTCGGCTCCTTGATCCAGATCGCCGAGGCCTTCGGCAAGGTGCAGGATGCGCTCTCGTTCTTCGTGTCGGCCTATCGCGACCTCGCGTCATGGCGCGCTGTGATCGCCCGCCTCGACGGCTTCGAAAACGCGATCGGCAGCGCGACCGCGCTGGCGCATGCCCCCACCTCGATCGCGATGTCGGCGTCCCCGGCGGGCCAGATCGACCTGTCCGATCTCATGGTGAAATTGCCGAACGGCACGCCGCTGGTGTCGGCCGACGGCTTCACCATCAGCAAGGGCGAGCACATTCTGGTGACGGGCCCCTCAGGCGCGGGCAAGTCGACGCTGTTCCGGGCGATAGCAGGTATCTGGCCCTATGGCGGCGGCGCGATCACGGTGCCTGCGAAAGCCACGCTGATGATGCTGCCGCAGCGGCCTTATCTGCCGATCGCCACGCTGAAGGCCGCGATCGCCTATCCCTCGGAGGCGAGCGCCTACACCTCGGAGCAGATCGCCGACGTCCTGCAGGATGTCGATCTGCCGAAACTCGTTGCGCGGCTGGACGAGGAAGATCACTGGAACCGGATGCTGTCGCTCGGCGAGCAGCAGCGGCTGGGACTGGCGCGCGCGCTGTTGCATGCGCCCGATTTCCTGTTCCTCGACGAGGCGACCGCCTCGGTCGACGAAGCCGCAGAAGCACGGCTCTATCGGCTGATCGAACAGAAATTGCCGCAGACCACGGTGGTCTCGATCGGCCACCGCTCGACCTTGCAGGCGTTTCATTCGCGCGGCGCTGTGCTCACGCCCGAAGCCGACCACTTCACGCTGCGATAAATCGGCGGCGGTGCTTAGAGCCAGCGCAGCGGCCACTCCAGCCGATGCACCCAGCGGTGCCAGACATAGGCAAATAAGGTGAGTAGCAGCGCGCCGGCCAGCACCGGCACGAACAGGAACGTCCACCCAAGGTTGTTGGAAACCACCAGCAGCGGATTGATCCCCGCCGGCGGGTGAAACGTGTCGGTCAGATACATCGCGAGGATCGCAAGCCCGACCGCGAGCGCCGCGGCCCAGGCGTGCGGGCCGGCAAGAAGCAGCACGACCAACCCGACGATCGTCGAGACAAGATGGCCACCCACCAGTGCGCGGGGTTGCGCCGGCTCGGCCTCGGGCGCGCCGATCACCAGCACAATCGAGGTTGCGAAGGGAATCGCCGCGAGCGGGTAACGCGCGGACAACGAGAACCATTCCATGCCGCCGATGGCGATTGCGCCGCCCAGGCCTGCGATCGCTCCGGCCACGGCATTCTGCCGGCTCAAACCACGGAACATTCCGCTCAAGGCCTCTCGCCGCTCCGCCCCATTCTCCACCAAAGCAAAAGGGCGGCAGATCGCTCTGCCGCCCTCGCCACCGACTATCGGAAGTCAGCTTATTTCAGGTTGGTCATCGCCGTCAGGTCGGCAGACAACTTGGCAACACCCGTGGCGCCGCACCAGTTGGATTGGAAGCCAAGCGGATTGATGGCGGAGACGCTGCCGGCGGATGCAATATGCGCGGTGTAGTCGCTGGTGAAGGCGTTGCAGTCGCCCTTCGACAGGTTGGTGTCGGAGTAGCGCAGGTCCAGCGTGAAGACCTTGTAGGTGAAGCCGATGCCGATATTCCAGGTGTTGTAGCTCGGCTCGGGAATGCCAGCGGCGAAGGCCGGGTTGATCAAGCCGGTGCCATAGAACGAGTCCGAGGTTCCCAGCCACTGCCGGCCGAACTCGCCGGAGACGTACATGCCAACGCCGGAAGACCCGAAGATGGTGGCGGGCGCGGTGTACTTGGCGGTCACCGAGGCGTAGTTGCCCCAGGCGCCGAGGTTCAGGAAGTTCGGCGAGTAGTACTCGTTGACGCCCACCGCCCAGTTGTCGTTGATGGTGACGTTCACCTTGCCGTAACCTTCAAAGAAGCTGGCGTCCTTCTTGGCGACGTTGCCGTTGATCGGCAGAGCGCCGGTGACGGGGTCGGAATTGCCGAACGGGCTGACGGCGCAGCCCGGGTCTGAGCCCGGAATGCCCGAACCCGGGACCGCGGCGGCGTTGTAGCAGGTGCCGCCCGGATAGAGGTAACCCCAGACACCGAAGTCGAAGGCGAACATGCCGACCGTCGGGCGGATACCGCCGTAGATGTCGATTTCAGCCGCGGCGCGGTTCGGGAACGAGATGCTCTCGCCTGAAACGCCGACATAGAGCTGCAGCTTGTCGTTGATGTTGTAGCGCGGCTCGAAATAGGCGGCGACCGACGGCTTGTGGTTCGACTGGGTGACGCCGCGGAAGATGTAATCGCTCATCAGAGCGCTGCCGAACGCGAAGTCCCACGGGCTGACCACCGGCGGAGGCGGTGGCGCCTTGGCCTTGACCGGCATATCCGCCGCAAGAGCCGAACCCGAAATCATTGCCAGCGCCGTTGCTGCCAAGACCACTTTTTTCATGACGATCCCCATCACTTTCCAGAAAAACCAGCCGATTGCCGGATGCCCCCCGGGACGGTCTGGTCGTTAACTGGTTGCAATCTGGAACGCGTCGGCGCTGTCGTGAAGCAAAAAACGCAAGCATTTGCCGCCTTTTTAGGCGTTTGCGGGATTCCACGAAAGGTTGTTGGAGCGTGTTGCATTCCGACAACATTTTACCCGGTCTCGATCGGCGCATATGCCCGCCAACAAGCGAAGAAACACCCCGCGGGAAGCCGTCGCGAATCAGTTTTCCCCAACGCCTGCGATGGCCACGACCGAAGCCCGAGAGCCAAAGAAAAAGGCCGCGGCTCGTTCGAGCTGCGGCCCTCTCAATTGCCGGTCATGCGTCCGGCTTCAGATCGGGCACTAGTTGTTGTGCTCGCCTTCGCCTGACGGGCTCGGATGTCCGCCGGACGGAGCCGGGCTCGGCGTTGCCCAGCTCGGCGCCGGGGCCGGCGCGGGCTCGTGTGCGGGCGCCGGTGCGGGTGCAGGCGCAGGCGTCTTCTTGGCTGCTGGCTTCGCGGGAGCCGACTTCTTGGGAGCTGCCTTTTTGGGAGCCGCCTTCTTGGCAGCCTTCTTGGCTGATTTTTTCGGCGCAGCCTTCTTTGCTTTCTTGGCTTTCTTCGCCGACTTCTTGGCGTACTTTTTCGCAGACTTCTTGGCGTACTTCTTCGCCGCCGTTTTCTTTTTGGCCTTCTTGGCTTTCTTCTTCTTCGCCTTAGCCATCGTGGTCCTCCTGTTGCCGCCGATCCATGTCCATCAGGCGCTCAAATCATCCGCGCCTTCAATCGAGAAGCGCGCAGAGCCGATCAAGTCGATCCTGGCCGTGGACCGCCCGTCGCCCAATCGAGAAGCTCAATCGTGTGCACGACAGGAACTGACGTACCGCCGGCGATCTGCATCATGCATCCGATGTTGCCCGCAGCAATCATGTCCGGCTTGACGCTTGCGATGTTGGCGAGCTTGCGGTCGCGCAACCTCGTCGCAATGTCAGGCTGGAGAAGGTTGTAGGTCCCAGCCGAACCGCAACACAAATGACTCTCGGGTACATCTTTCACCACGAATCCGCTCTTGGAAAGCAAATCTTTCGGGGCCTGTGTGATTTTCTGTCCGTGCTGCAGCGAACAGGCGGAGTGATAGGCGACGACGACGTCGCCATGCGCCCCCGCTTGCGGCTTCAGTTCAAGTTGCACGAGATACTCGCAGATGTCCTTGGCGAGCACCGAGACCCTGGCCGCAGCCGCTGCGAAATCGCGGTCTTCGCGCAACAGGTAGCCGTAGTCCTTGATCACTGTGCCGCAGCCCGAGGTGGTCACCAGGATGGCGTCGAGCCCGCTCGCCTGGGCCTCGGCCATCCAGACCGTGACATTGGCGCGGGCGCGGCGCAGCGCGTCGTCGTCGCGGCCCATATGGTGGGTCAGCGCCCCGCAGCATTGCTCGTCCTTGACCAGCACCACCTCGATGCCATGGCGGGTCAGCACGTTGATGGCGGCCTGGTTGATCCGCGGCGCCAGCACCTGCTGCGCGCAGCCCTGCAGCAGCGCGACCCGCCCGCGACGGGGCCCGAGCGCGGCAAAGACGCTGCCCGCGGCCGGTCCCGCGGCAGGCAAGGCGCCTGGTGCAAGCGCCAGCATCGCCGTGATGCGCCGCAACAGCGACGGCGTGGCTGACGGTGTTTTCGACGCCGGCAGCAGCGCCGCGAAGGGACGCGCAAGGCGGGCCAGCCACATGCTGAGGCGGAACAGCTTTGGGTCGGGCAGCACGCGCCCAAGCACCCAGCGCAACAGCCGCTCGGTCAGCGGCCGGCGGTAGTCCCGTTCGATCCGGACGCGGGCCTGATCGACCAGGTGCATGTAGTTCACCCCCGAAGGACAGGTCGTCATGCAGGCCAGGCAAGACAGGCAGCGGTCGATATGCTTGACCACGGCCTCGGTCGGCGGCCGATCCTTCTCCAGCATTTCCTTGATCAGGTAGATGCGTCCGCGCGGGCTATCGAGCTCGTCGCCGAGCAGCACATAGGTCGGACAGGTCGCGGTGCAGAAGCCGCAATGCACGCAGGCGCGCAGGATCTTGTCGGCCTCGGCGATGTCGGGATCGGCCAGCTGGGCCAGCGAGAATTCGGTCTTCATGCGGCACTCCCGCGCGCAGTCCTGCCGCGGTTGAGGATGTTTTTGGGATCGAAGCTGTTGCGGACCCGCTCGGAGAGCGCGCGCAAGCCCTCGGCCTGTGGCTGGAACACGTCGACCTGACGCCGCACGGCTTCGCTTGCGCGCAGCAAGGTGGCGTGACCGGCCACGGCCTCGACACGCTGACGCACGAACGATGCCTGGGCGTCACCCTTCGGCGGCAGCGCCGCCCAGATCAGCCCCCCGCCCCAATCATAGACCACCTCGCCGCCGGTCTGCCGCGCCAGCGCCTGGCCGAGCGCGCCGCCCGAGGCCGGCGGACACACGATCCGCCACACCGGCCAGGCCCCGAGCGGGCCGTTGGCCGCGAACGGCAGCACATCGCGGATCGCGGCCCAGGCCGCAGCGGAAGCCGCATCCTCGACGATTTCTGCCGTCCCGAACGGTTTCAGCGCCGCGGCCAGCGAGGCCGCGCGATGGCTGGCCGAAGCGAGGATCCCTTCCAGACGGAGCAGGGTGACGGCCTCGCGCGGCGAGCCGATCGCATCGAGGCCGGCGACCTCGGCCCGCAGCGCCGAGCCCGGCACATGCGCCGCGCCCGACACGTCATAGGGTGAGCCGAGCGCCGCCGTCATCGCCTTGTTGGCGGCGAGATGGTCGAGGCCGCGCAGCACCAGGGTGCGCTCGGCCTCCCCCTTCGGCATCACCTTCAGCGTCACCTCGGTCATGACCGCGAGCGTGCCCCAGGAGCCCGCCAGGAGCTTGCAGAGGTCGTAGCCGGTGACGTTCTTCACCACCTTGCCGCCGGTCTTGAAGCTGTCGCCGAAGCCCGACACCGCATGCGCACCGAGCAGATGGTCGCGCGCCCCGCCGGCCTTGACCCGGCGCGGCCCGGCGAGCCCCGCGGCGATCATGCCGCCGATCGTGCCGGCTCCGGCCGTGCCGAGCAGCGGCGCGGTGTTGACGGGTTCGAAGGCGAACTGCTGGTTCTTGGAGTCGATCAGCGACATCACGTCCGCAAGCGGCGCGCCGGCCTGCACCGTGACGATCAGCTCGTTCGGCTCGTAGGCGGTGATGGCATTGAGCGGCGAGAGGTCGAGCACCGCATTGGTCGCCATCGGCTGGCCGATCTGCCGTTTGGTGCCATGGCCGATGATCTCGAGCGGCTGCTCGGCGGCGATCGCCGCCCGCACCGCCTGCTCGACATCGCCGGCGTCCCGTATCTTCAGGATATCCAACCGCTCCGCCCTTCCACCAACGTCTCGGCCGTCCTTTTCGCAGCCGTTCGCGCCTCGAAACATCCTTCTATAGGCGTGGCTGGCGGGCACAAGGCCGCCGACGGCGCGCGCCACGCCGGGAACTGCAATCGCACTTCGACCGCGATCGAACCGTTTAGGGCACAGTTCGTCGGCTATCGAATTGTCATCGCGGCGAGCAGTGCCATATCGCGTCCATCCACCATGCAAGGGAGTGACAGATGAACGCATATGCCATCGATAATCGCACCATCAGCGACGCCGTCCGCGGCGGCGGGCTTCTGGTCGTTGCGCAATGGGAGGCCAGGGACGGCGAAGCCGACAAGGTCGCCGCCATCCTCGACCGCTTCCTGCCCGAGGCGCAGCGCGAGGAAGGCGCCATGATGTTCCTGATCTCACGCTCAAAAGACAATCCGGCGCAGTTCCTGTTCTACGAGCTGTTCCGCGACGAAGCCGCCTTCAAGGCGCATCAGGAAGCCGCGCATTTCAAGACCTATATCGCGGGCCAGGCGCTGCCGCTGCTCAAGAAGCGTGAGCGCACGCAATACACGCTGATCTGAATGGCGTCGAAGGGGTCCGCGGCGCGGCCGCTTTGACATTCGTCATGCCCGGCCCTGTGCCGGGCATCCACGTCTTTCTTGCGCGAGCGGATAGTAAGACGTGGATGGCCGGGACAAGCCCGGCCATGACGAAGACGCTGTATTGTCAGAACCTCGGCAGGTCCGGAAACGCCAGCTTGCCGGCGTGAACGTGGACGCGGCCGAGCTCGGCGCAGCGGTGCAGGGTCGGAAACACCTTGCCGGGATTGAGCAGCCCCTGCGCGTCGAAGGCGCATTTCAGCCGCTGCTGCTGGTTCAGGTCGATATCCGAGAACATCTCGCCCATCAGGTCGCGCTTCTCGATGCCGACGCCATGCTCGCCGGTGAGCACGCCGCCGAGCTCGACGCAGCAGCGCAGGATGTCGGCGCCGAACGCCTCGGCGCGCTCGATCTCGCCGGGCTTGTTGGCGTCGTACAGGATCAGCGGATGCAGGTTGCCGTCGCCGGCATGGAACACGTTGGCGACGCCGAGGCCGTATTTCTCCGACAGTTCACGGATGCGCGTCAGCGCCTTCGGCAGCGCGCCGCGCGGAATGGTGCCGTCCATGCAGAGATAATCCGGCGAGATGCGCCCGACCGCGGGGAAAGCCGCCTTGCGGCCGGCCCAGAACAGATTGCGCTCGGCCTCGCTGTTGGAGATCTGGCAGGTCACCGAACCGCAACGAAGCGCGATTCCCTCGACCCGCTTGATCAGCTCGTCGACCTCGATGGCGGGGCCGTCGAGCTCGATGATCAAGAGCGCCTCGACGTCGAGCGGATAGCCGGCATGAACGAAGGCTTCGGCGGCGTGGATCGCCGGCTTGTCCATCATCTCCATGCCGCCCGGGATGATGCCGGCGCCGATGATGGCAGCCACGCATTCGCCGGCGGCCTCGACCTGCGAAAAGCCGACCATCAGCGCGCGCGCCGTCTCCGGCTTCTGCAGGATGCGCACCGTGACCTCGGTGATGACGCCGAGCAGCCCCTCGGAGCCGGTGATGATGCCCATCAGGTCGTAGCCTGCAGTCTCGGCGCATTTGCCGCCGATCCGCAGGATCTCGCCGGTCATCAGCACGATCTCGCAGCCGAGCACGTTGTTGGTGGTCATGCCGTATTTCAGGCAGTGCACGCCGCCGGAATTTTCCGCGACATTGCCGCCGATCGAGCAGGCGATCTGCGACGACGGGTCGGGCGCATAATAGAATCCGGCATGGGCCACCGCCTGGCTGATCGCAAGATTGGTGACGCCGGGCTCGGTGACAACGGCGCGGTTGTCGAAATCGATCTCGCGGATGCGCTTGAATTTGCCGAGTCCCAGCAGCACGCCGTCGGCGAGCGGCAGCGCACCGCCCGACAGCGAGGTGCCGGAGCCGCGCGGCACCACCTTGATGTTGTGCGCATGGCAGTAGGCGAGGACCTTCGACACCTGCTCTGACGTGTCGGGCAGCACGGCGACCATCGGCGGCTGGCGGTAGGCGGTCAGGCCGTCCGATTCATAGGCGCGCAGCTCGTCAGCGCTGTCGATCACGCCCTCGCCCGGCACGATGGCGCGCAAGGCTGCCACGATTTCGGTACGGCGGCCGAGAACAGCCTGATCGGCCGCGGGCATCATGATGGCCATGTCATAAACTCCGTTCGCCGCATGGTCGCCGATTGTGTCGGCAAATCAAGCACGTTCGCCGGCGCTTGGGTAGCGCGCCGGCACGTGCGCATCATCATCCAAAATCCAAATTGCACGTCGTCGTGAAACCAATGGACTTTTGGCGGCTTGTCCCGGCTCGGGTACCCGTGCCAAAAGCTCTTGCCCGCCCCACCCGCGATCAAGCCAAAGAGATCCCCATGAAAAAACTGACCTTGAGCCTGTTGGTTGCCGTGACCTCAATTGCCGCAGCGCAAAGCGCGCGGGCGCAGGACGTCGCCGCCGGTGAGGCCTCCTTCAAGAAGTGCCTGGCCTGCCATTCGATCGGCGAAGGCGCCAAGAACAAGGTCGGCCCGGTGCTGAACGGGCTCGACGGCCGCAAGTCCGGCACAGCACCGGATTACAGCTATTCGGATGCCAACAAAAACTCCGGCATCACCTGGGGCAAGGATCAATTCCTCGAATACATCACGGACCCGAAGGCCAAGATCCCCGGCACCAAGATGATCTTCCCCGGCATCAAGAACGAGAAGGAACGCAACGATCTCTGGGCCTACATCTCGCAGTTCGACAAGGACGGCAAGAAGAAGTAGCGGCAGCGCTCGCACGACACAGCAAACGCCCCGGTCGGCGGCCGGGGCGTTTTTTGCCGGCCGATCTAGAATTAATATTCTAGACGATGTCCTCTAAATGCGGCAGACTGGAGGCCGGCCCGAACTTGCCCCGGGAGACCCCAGATGCCGACAACGACGACAGCGATGCCTCCGGTCCCCAGGGTGACCGAAGGCGACATCCTCCAGTTTCTCGCCGCGGCGCGCGAGACGATCGCGGCGGTGCCGATTTGCTGGCTCGCCACCCGCTCGCTGGAGGGCGGCACCAATGCGCGGGCGGTCAATTCGTCGGCCGGTTCGCCCGGAGCCGACCAATGGACCCGGCGTTTCCTGGTCCGCAGGAGCTCGCGCAAGGTCGTGGAGATGCAAGCCGCCCCTGCCGTGACGCTCGCCTATCAACACCCGTCCGGCGAGCGCTACGTCGCCCTGGGCGGCCGCGCCACCATCATCGAGGATGTCGCGGAAATGCGAACGATGTGGCGGAGCGAGCTCGATGCGCATTTTCCGCCCGGCTTTGCCGACGCCAACATGATCGTCATTCGAGTCAACGTCGACCGGATCGAGGTCCATGTCCGAGGCCTGACACCGGCGCCGTTCGGTCACGGACGAACGCTGCTGGAGCGTCAAGGCGACGGATCGTGGCGGTTCATCCCTGCCTGGTAGCGATCGCCGGTCTGGCCGGCGCGACGCCGGGTCATGCCTTTGGGGGATGCGAGCGGGTTTTCCCTGACCGGTAGTCGGCGAGGACGGCGCCCCAGGTGGCGCGAATGATCCGGTCCACCAGCTGCGGCGGCCGCTCGCCGCGCAAGAGATGTTGCCGCACCACCGCGACAGGAAGCTCGGAGATCAGGAACTGTGCGAGGCGGACTTCTTCGCGCCCGTCCTTGCCGAAGATCACGCGCGCCCAGCGTTGCGAGGCGGCTTCCATGCGGCGCGTCATGTCGGCGACGCGCTCGCGCAATTCCGGCGGCCATTCGCCGTGCAGGAAATCCTTGCGGTCATACAGCAGCAGCAGGCGCGCCTCGTCCGGATGTTTGCGCACCCAGGCCGGCGTGTGAAGCGCAGCCTTCAGGCCGTCGCCGGCCTCCAGCGCCGCGCCCATGCCGGCCTGGAATTGCAGCACCGTGCGGAGCCAGAGCGCGCCGAGCAACGCATCCCGCGAGGCGAAGCGATGATAAAAGGAGCCGGTCGGCGATCCCAGCCGTTCGCTGACGCCCGCAACCGTCACGTCCGACACGCCGCGTTCGGCGACGATCGCCAGCGCCGCGCCGAGGAAATCCTCCTCGCTGTATTTGGGATGACCCATAGCTTTGAGGATTCGTGTTCTAGACGCCGGTGTCAACATCGGCATGGCGGCGGCGCATGCGGCTGCAAGCACCCGCGGCTCGGCGGTGAGTCGAAAGTCGCCCGCACCGGGCGTGTCCCGCACGTTGACATGCACGACAGCGGACGCATAGATGTCCGCCGAACGGGATCGCTCGACAATGTACATCGATCATCGGACCTACACTTTTCATCCGACGAAGATGCCGAAATGGATCGCGCTCTACGAGCAATACGGCCTGCCGGTGCAGCAGAAATATCTCGGTAACCTGATCGGGTTCTTCCAGACCGAGATCGGCAGCCTGAACCAGGTCATTCACCTCTGGGGCTTCGACGACCTGAACGAACGCCAGCGCCGCCGCGCCGAGATGGCGAAGGACCCGGCGTGGCACGACTTCATGCGCCGCAACGAGGAACTCGGCGCGCTGATGAATCAGGAGAGCAAGATCGTGATTCCCGTCGGCTTTTCGCCGATCAAGTGACGGACGGGCCGCGCGCCGGCGCGTCGCACCAGACAATTCAAGAACCAGACAATTCAAGAAAACCCACAGGGAGGACGACGTGAAGAGATCAGCGCGATTTGCGGCCGCACTTGCCGCGTTTGCCTTGTCGGCCGCGGCGCCGCAGGCATTTGCCGCAGACAGCATCAAGATCGGTGTGCTGTTTCCGTTGACCGGCAATGCCGGCGCTGCAGGTCAGGCATCGAAGGCTGCCGTCGAGGTCGCGGCCGAGATCATCAACGGCAAGCATCCCGAACTCGCCAACATTCCGCTCGCGGCGGAAGAAGGACTTCCCGGTCTCGGCGGCGCCAAGCTCGAGCTGATCTTCGTCGACCATCAGGGCAATCCGTCGGTCGCGCAGCAGCAAGCGCTGCGGCTGGTCAGCCAGGACAAGGTCAACGTGCTTGTTCGGCGCCTATCAGTCGTCATGCTCGCTGACGGCGACCGCAGTCGGCGAACGTTACGGCATTCCCTTCGTGGTCGGCGACTCCGCCGCGGCCAACGTCACCGGCCGCGGCTTCAAATGGCTCTATCGCGTCACGCCGATCGCAAACGACTTTGCCGCGGCCTATATGCGCTTCTTCGCCGACATGAAGAAGGAGGGCAAGACCATCAACTCGATCGCGATCGTCAACGAGAATACCGACTATGGCACGTCGGTTGCGGATGCGGTGGATGCCGCGGCCAAGACAGCCGGTATCACCGTCGCCATCCGGGTGCCCTACAGCGCGAACGCGACCGATGTCGGGCCGCAGGTGCTGCAGCTCAAGGACAAGAATCCCGATGTGGTGATCTTCATCAGCTATACCTCCGACAGCATCCTCTACATGAAGACGATGCGTAACGTGAATTACCTGCCGCCGATGGTGATCGGCGACGATTCCGGCTTCTCCGATCCGTCCTTCATTCCGGCGGTCGCCGACATCGCGCAGGGCGCCATGAACCGCAGCTCCTGGGATATCGGCAAGCCGGGCTCGGTCACTTCCAAGATCAACGACATGTACAAGGCCAAGACCGGCAGGGATCTCGACGACACCAGCGCGCGCAACATGCAGGCGATGCTGGTGCTCGGCGAGGCGCTGAACCGCGCCGGCTCGACCGATCCGGAGAAGATCCGCGACGCGCTCTCCAAGACCGACCTCAAGCCCGATCAGCTGATGATGGGCTACAACGGCGTCAAGTTCGACCAGACCGGCCAGAACATTATGGCGTCGACCTATCTGATCCAGCTCAAGGACAAGGCCTACAAGCTGGTCTGGCCGGAGAAGTCGGCCGAGATGAAGCTGGAGTGGCCGATGAAGGGCTGGAAGTAGCACGCCGCATTGCCTGATGCCGCCGGCAGTGTAGGCTGCCGGTCCATCGGGCACGAATTCGAAAGCGCGCCATGCTTCTCATGCAGGTCATCGTCGGCGGTCTCCTGCTCGGAGCCGTCTATGCCCTGTTCTCGGCCGGGCTGACCCTGATCTGGGGGATGATGAACTTCATCAATTTCGCGCATGGCGAGTTCGTCATGCTCGGCATGTATGTGGCGCTGACCGTCGTCATCTGGCTCGGCGGCGGCCCGACGGTGTTCAGCTTCGTCGCGGCCGGCGCGCTCGCATCGCTCGGAATCGCGATCTATCTTGCGCTGATCCAATATGTGATCCGCGGGCCGATGATGGCGCAGATCCTGTCCACCTTCGGGCTCGCCCTGTTGCTGCGCTACGCCGCCTTCTGGGTGTTCTCCGCCAATATCGTGTCGCTGCCGCAGACCTCTTTCGGCGGCATCTACGATATCGGCGGGATTTTCCTGCCCGCGTCGCAACTGTTGTCCGGCGTGGTGGCGATCGCGCTGACGATCGGACTGCATCTTTTGCTGACGCGCACCACGGTCGGCTCAAGGCTGCTCGCGGTGGCCGAGGACCGCCAGGCGGCGATGCTGATGGGCATCCGGCCCAACCGCATGCAGGCGCTGGCATGGGCGCTCGCCGCAGGCGCCGCCGGCATCGCCGGCGCATTGATGGCGATGTCCTTTCCGTGGTCGCCGTCGGTCGGCGAAACCTTCGGCCTGACCGCGTTTGTCGTGGTGACGCTCGGCGGGTTCGGCAGCGTGCCGGGCGCGCTCTATGCCGGATTGATCATCGGCCTGTTGCAGGCGCTGTCGGCCTATTGGCTCGGCCCGATCTACAAGGACATGGTGGTCTACGCGCTGTTCGCCGCGCTGTTGTGGTTCCGGCCGCAAGGCCTGTTGGGCACGGCATGAGTGTTGGGAGGGGCAGGCATGAAAATCCGCCTCTGCCATCCTTGCCGCGGCGTTCGTGGCCTATCCCCTTTGATCCTGAACGATCCGTTCTATCACGACATCGGCGTCAGCCTGCTGCTTGCGGCGATCACGGCGTCGGCCTGGAACGTGATCGGCGGTTACGCCGGACAGATCTCGGTCGGTCACGGCATGTTCTTCGGCGTCGGCGCCTATGCGCCGATGCTGGCCTATCGCTATGGCGAACTGCCGCCGGTCGCCGGCGTGCCGCTCGGCATCGGGCTCAGCCTGGTGCTGGCGGTGATTGTCGGGCTGCCGACGTTCCGGCTGCGCGGCCACTATTTCAGCATGGCGACGATCGCGGTTGCCGAGCTCATCCGCATCTATGTCAGCACGGCCGACTATCTCGGTGCGGCGATCGGCCTGCAGGGTCCGGCGGTGGGCCGCGGCTGGTGGGACCTCGTGTTCCGCAGCGAGCTGCCCTACTACTACATCTTCCTCGGCACGCTCGCGCTGCTGCTCTATCTCACCTTCGCGATGCAACGCAGCCGCTTCGGATTTTATTTGCGCGCGATCCGGGCCGACGAGCGCGCCGCCGCGAGCCTCGGCGTGCCGGTGCGGATGGTCAAGCTGAAGGCGCTGATGGTCAGTGCCGCCTTCACCTCGGTTGCCGGCTCGCTCTATTCGATCAAGACCGGCTTCATCGATCCGGAGAGCGGCTTTGGCCTCTTGGTGTCGGTGCAGATGCTGATCACCGCGGCGCTTGGCGGCGCCGGCACGCTGTTCGGGCCGCTGGTCGGCGCACTGATCCTGGTGCCGCTGCAGGCCGCCACCAACACCTGGTTCGGCGGCGGCGGAAGCGGCCTGACCTACATCCTCTATGGCGGCATCATCGTGCTGCTGGCGCGGTTCGAGCCGGGCGGGCTCGGCGAGTTGTGGGGTCGCATTGCGAGCCGGTGGAAGCTCGCGGCCGGCCGGGTTGATCAGCGCGCAAACCGCACGACAGATATCCTCGATGCCATCCGGTAAGCGTGTCGGACTTACCTCTTCGTTTCAGGATGTCTCACCGATCTTCGGCACGCCAACCACCCATAGGCTTGACATTTCACAATCAAAGAATTATACTATACCGTATAGTTTATTTAAGCGACCCAGCGGAGGCCCTCGAGCTGGCCCGTTCCGAAGCTTGGGCTCATGGGTCAAGGAGCTAACGAAGATGGATATGTTCTACATTCCCGCACTTGCCTCGTTTTCGGGATCGGCTTCCGGAACGTTGGCGTCGATTGTCACCGGCTGGGTGACCCAGCGCCGCAAAGACCGCGTCCGTCATGGTCTGCGGGCCACGTCACAGCGTGAAGAGCTCTACAAGGAGTTCATTGGAGAAGCATCGCGGCTGTACGCCGATGCTCTTGTCAATGACAAGTCCGAGGTTTCCAAACTCGTCGACCTCTATGCTCTCATCGCGCGCATGAAGATTCTCTCCAGCGATGCCGTCATTGAAGCGGCCGACGAAGGCGGGTCGGTTGATTCTCGAAACCTATCTTTCGCCGAACAGGACATTCGTCGATCTGCCCGAGCTCATCAACGAGATGGATCCGTTGCGCGATTTCAGCGAGGCCTGCCGCCGCGAATTGCAATCGCCCGACCGACGCTGAGGGCTCTCCAGCCATGCCGTTGCTACAGTGCCCGCCGCCGGGTTGCGGACTTCGCGGAAGGGCCTCACTTTCCCCAGTCCGCCTCACAAGCCGCAAGGAAAAAGCTGACGCGCTCGCGCACGAAGGCGGGCAATTCGCTGCGCAGGTCTTTCGCACCCTCCCCCATCAGAGCCCGCATCATCATTGGCAGCAGAATGAGATCCATGAAAATCTGCGTCGTGGCGAGGCTTCGTTTGCCACCGAAGGGTCCCTTGGAGCCGCGCGAGAGTGCATGCGTAGCGTCGTTCAGGATATGGGACACGGCAGCCGCGGCGCGATCCCGCCCATGTCTCGTGGACGTGGCGGCTCAACGCCGGGAATCTGTCGGCTTCGGCAATCGTCACGCGGGTGACGCCGATCGTTTCCTCGATAAATCGTTCCACGATCTCGCTGCCGAGGCTCGCGAGCTTGTCCTGCACTGTGCGGCCCCGCGGCACAAAACCTTCGAAATTCGTCAAACCCGCGATGACGCGGGCCACAACCGCTTCGAACAGTGCTTCCTTTCCCTCGAAATGGGCATAGATCGTCGGCTTGCTCGCCGGCGCCATCTCAGCAATCTCGTCGAGACTTGCGCTTTGATAGCCTCTCTTGAGGAAGACGCGCTGGGCCGCATCGAGGATTCGCGCTTTCACGTCACCGGCCAGGCCCTTGGGCGGTCTTCCCAGCCGCGGCCGCTTCGAATCATCGTGCTTGCTCACCATCGGCTTCATCCGTGCGTTCACGATGCTGCGAGCGCCTGAGCCCGCTGACAATGCCGGCCTGACATGTCCGCGATCGCAGCGCGAGAAATATAAACTATACAGTATAGTTTATATCACGTCAAGCGAACGGGGCGCCAATTTGCGGCTTGACGTTATCTTAAACAAACTATACGGTTTAGTTTAATTAAGGAGATCGCCATGCATCATTTTATCCCCCCGCCGGCGCGGGCCATTTCGAGACCCATCACTGCCGCGTTCGCGCTCGTGCTACTGGCGGCGCCGCTGACTGCCTGCAACGAACGCACCGTGACCGCCACTGAGCGGCCCGCTTTCGTGCACACCGAAATTGTGCAGCCGCGGGACGGACAAGCCTCCGTCACATTCACCGGCGAGGTCCAGGCGCGCTACCGCGCCGACCTCTCCTTTCGGGTGAGCGGGCGCGTGCTCGAGCGACTGGTCGATGTCGGCGCCCACGTCAATGCCGGCGATCTCCTGGCACGGCTCGATCCGGCCGAGCAGCGGGCCGATTTTGACGCCGCGACCGCAGGTGTCGCCGCGGCGGAAGCCCAATTGCGCGTAGCCCAAGCCACCTTCGACCGGCAGAACAAACTGCTCTCGAGCGGCTTCACGACCCGCGTCGCCTATGACCAGGCGAAGGAGCAATTGCGCACGGCACAAAGCACGCTTGAATTGGCAAAAGCTGAGCTGGGTAGGAGCAGAGAGGCGCTTGGCGACACCGAACTGCACGCCCGCGCATCTGGTGTGATCACCGCGCGAAGCCTCGAAGTCGGGCAAGTCGTGCAGGCGACCCAATCTGTTTTCACGCTGGCGCAAGACGGCGAGCGCGACGCCGTGTTTGATGTGCCCGAATCGTTGTTCTTTGGCGACGTGGAGCACAGCCATGTCGTCGCTGGCGCTGGTGTCGGATCCCGATGTCACCGCCACCGGCTACGTCCGGGAAATCTCTCCCGCCGTCGATGCCAAGAGCTCCACGGTTCGCGTGAAAGTCGCGATCCAGAACCCGTCGCCTGCGTGACGCTCGGAAGCGCCATCACGGGTACCGCCGGGACCAAACCTGGCCACCGAAATCACCGTTGCCGTGGACCGCCCTGTCGGCGACGGTCATCGAAGCCCGCGGTGTGGATCGTCGATCCCCAGACCAGGACAGCGTCGCTGAAGCCGGTGATTGTCGGCGCCTACGAAGCCGGATCGGTGCTGATCAAGGAAGGGCTCGAACCTGGAGACCGCGTCGTTATCGACGGAGGCAAGCTGCTGAGCTCCGGCCAGCCCGTGACATTTGGCAGGAGATCGGTCATGAGAACGCGATTTTTTGTCGTTGCAAGCGCCATC
This sequence comes from uncultured Alphaproteobacteria bacterium, assembly GCA_963795365.1. GTDB lineage: Bacteria > Pseudomonadota > Alphaproteobacteria > Rhizobiales > Xanthobacteraceae > Bradyrhizobium. Next base: position 66,282 of record CAWCHW010000028.1, on the reverse strand, counting down.
GCTTCGGCGTTGGCGATGGCCGGATGCCAGCCGGAGGCGAAAGCGCCGGAGCCCGTGCGGCCTGTGCTGTCGACCATCCTCCAACCGACCACTTCAGACGGGCACGGTGGCGGTGGGAACAGTGCAGCCCCGCTACGAAACCAATCTCGGATTTCGCGTGCTGGGACGAATGATCGCACGTCCCGTCAATGTCGGAGATTTGGTTGCCGCTGGACAGACTATTGCCGCCATCGATCCAACTGCCCTCGAGCTGGCTGTGAGGTCGGCGAGAGCCGACCTTTCGAAGGCCGAGGCTCTGCTCGAAAACGCAATCGGCACCGAGGAGCGGAAGCGGATCCTGATCAGGACCGATGCCACGACCAAGCAGACGCTTGATGATGCGGAGCAGGTGCGCGCGGGAGGACAGGCATCGACCGCGCGTGCACGCGCAAACCTCACCAAGGCGGTCGAGCAGTTGGGCTATGCAGAGGTCAAGGCCGATTTCGCCGGTGTCGTCACAGCCGTGAGCGCCGAGGTGGGACAAGTCGTCTCGCCGGGCCAGAGCGTGGTGACCGTGGCGCGGCCGGATGTCCGGGAGGCTGTGGTCGATATCGGCGCGGACTTCCCCGTGCCCTTGACCGTCGGTTTGCCGTTCACGGTCAGCTTGCAACTGCTTCCCGCCGTTCAAGTCCAAGGCCAAATTCGCGAGATTGCGCCGCAAGCTGATTCCGTGACGCGCACGCGCCGTGTTCGTATCGCCTTGAATGATCCGCCGGAAAGCTTCCGGCTCGGAAGCACCATCACAGCAACGCTCAAGCAACGGACACAGCTCAGTTCTGCACGTGCCCGCGTCCGCCGTGCTCAAAGAAGGCACCGAGGCTTTCGTCTGGGTCGTCGACGCTCCCAAGAGCACGGTTTCGCTGCAGAAAGTCGAGCTCTCCGAGGACGAAGGAGGCATCCGGGTCATCGGTGGTCTCACCGTTGGAGCGCGCATCGTGACCGCCGGAATCCACAGCCTCAAACAAGGACAACAGGTCCGCATCGAACAGGACTTCACGCCATGAAATCCTTCAACCTTTCCGACTGGGCACTCAGGCATCGTTCGCTTGTCTGGTATTTCATGCTCGCCTTCATGGCGGCGGGTCTGTTCGCATACCTGCAGCTGGGGCGGCAGGAAGATCCTGATTTCACCATCAAGACCATGGTGATCGGGGCGCAATGGCCGGGCGCTTCGCCCGAGGAAATGACGCGCCAGGTCACCGACAGGATCGAGAAGAAGCTCGAAGAGCTGGAGTTGCTCGATTATACCAAGAGCGTCACCGTTGCGGGCCAAACCACCGTCTTCGTCTATCTGCGCGACACCACGAAAGCTGCCGACGTCGCACCGACCTGGGCGCGCGTTCGCAATATGATTGCGGACATCAAGGGCGATTTCCCGCAAGGCGTGATCGGGCCGGGCTTCAACGACCGCTTCGGCGACGTCTTCGGCAACATCTACGCTTTCACCAGCGACGGCCTGACCCAGCGCCAGTTGCGCGATCGCGTCGAGGACATTCGCGCAAAGGTCCTGACCGTGCCAAATGTCGGCAAGGTCGACATTCTCGGCGCGCAGGATGAAAAGATTTTCCTGGAATTTTCGACCCGGAAGATCGCGGCGCTCGGCCTCGACACCCGTTCCATCGTTGCCTCGCTGCAGGCGCAGAATGCCGTTGCGCCCTCCGGTGTTTTCGAGGAGGGACCGGAGCGCATCAGCGTGCGGGTCAACGGTCAATTCGCGTCCGAGGAAAGCCTGAAGGCGATCAATCTCAGGGTCAACGACCGGTTCTTCCCGCTGAGCGATGTGGCAACCATCACGCGCGGCTATGCCGATCCGCCGACGACGCTGTTTCGCTTCAACGGGCAGCCCGCCATCGCACTCGCGATCGGGATGAAGTCGGGCGCCAACTTGCTGAAATTCGGCGAGGCCCTGAAGCAAGAAATGTCGAAGATTCTGGCCGAGCAGCCGATTGGCCTCGGCGTTCATCTCGTCGCCGACCAGCCGGTCATCGTCGAGCACGCCGTCTCGGGTTTCACCGAAGCGCTGTTCGAAGCCGTGGTCATCGTGCTCGCGATCAGCTTCTTGAGCCTCGGCCTTCGCGCCGGTCTGGTCGTTGCGATCGCGATTCCCCTGGTTCTTGCGATCACCTTCGTGGTGATGGCGTATGCCGGAATCTCGCTGCAGCGCATTTCGCTCGGCGCGCTGATTATCGCGCTCGGCCTCCTGGTCGACGACGCCATGATCGCCGTCGAAATGATGGTGGCACGACTGGAAGTCGGCGATCCCCTCGAGAAGGCCGCAACACACGTCTACACGTCCACGGCCTTTCCCATGCTGACGGGACGCTCGTCACCGTAGCCGGCTTCATCCCGATTGGCCTCAACACCAGCAACGCCGGTGAATTCACCTACACCTTGTTCGTGGTCATTGCCGTCTCGCTACTCGTGTCATGGCTCGTCGCGGTGCTGTTCACGCCGTTGCTCGGCGTCACCATCCTGCCCGCCAAGATGAAAGGTCATCATGATTCCAAAGGCCGTCGTTGGGCAGACCTTCGCCCACCTGCTTCTGGTGTGCATGCGTCATCGCTGGATCACCATCGGCGTAACCGTCGCGGCCTTCGCGCTCGCTCTGTTCGGCATGTAACTTCGTGCAGCAGCAGTTCTTTCCTTCATCGGACCGCGCCGAATTGGTCATCGACTGGAACCTGCCTCAAAACGCCTCGATTACCGAGACCAATGCACAGATCGCCCGCTTCGAGCGTGAACAGCTGCAGGGCAATCCCGGTGTCGACCAGTGGTCGACTTATGTCGGAACCGGCGCTCCGCGATTTGTGCTGTCATTCGACCTGCAGACGGCGAACACCTGGTTCGGCCAGATGGTCGTCGTCACCAAAGGCGGCATTGCCGCGCGCGATCGCGTCAAGGCGCAATTCGAAACCTATCTGAAAAGGACCTTTCCGGGCACCGATACCTTCGTCAAATTGCTCGAAGTCGGTCCTCCGGTCGGGCGTCCCGTGCAGTACCGGCTGAGCGGTCCCGATATCGCAAAAGTCAGGGAGTTCTCGCAGAAGCCTCGCCGGCATCGTACGCGCCAATCCACACCTCGATCACGTCGTGTTCGACTGGATGGAGCCCGCACGCGTCGTCAAGGTCGATGTTCTGCAGGACAAGGCGCGCCAGCTTGGCGTCAGTTCGGAGGACATTGCAACGACGTTGAACGGCGTCCTCTCCGGCTCTTCGATCACCCAGGTGCGCGACAGCATCTACCTGGTGAATGTGACGGGACGCGCGACCGCACCGGAGCGTGCCTCGATCGACACGCTGCGCGACCTGCAATTGACCGGCCTTGGCGGCCAGTCGGTGCCGCTCGGAGCGGTCGCCACGTTGCGCTACGAGATCGAGCAGCCGACGATCTGGCGGCGATCGCGGCTTCCGACCATCACGCTGAAGGCGAGCGTTCTCGACACCGTGCAGCCGAAGACAATCGTGGATCAGCTCGCGCCGAAGGTGGACGAGTTCGCAAAAGTACTGCCGGTCGGATACTCGGTCACGATCGGGGCTCCGTCGAGGAAAGTGCGAAAAGCCAGGCCCCGATCGAAGCAGTCGTTCCGCTGATGCTCTTCATCATGGCGACGATCCTGATGATTCAGCTGCAAAGCTTCCATCGGTTGTTCCTAGTGTTTGCGGTCGCGCCGCTCGCGTTGATCGGCGTTGTCATGGCCTTATTGCCAGTGGAGCGCCGCTCGGTTCGTCGCGATCCTCGGTGTGCTGGCGCTGATCGGATTTTGATCCGCAACTCGGTGATCCTGATCGTGCAGATCGAAGAGCTGGTGAAGGAAGGGCGACCTGCCATGGGACGCGGTCGTCGAAGCCACCGAGCACCGCATGCGGCCGATCATGCTGACCGCCGCCGCCGCAAGTCTCGCCCTCATCCCGATCGCGCGAGAGATTTTCTGGGGACCGATGGCCTACGCGATGATGGGTGGCATCATCGTCGGCACCGTGCTGACCTTGTTGTTCCTGCCGGCGCTCTATGTAGCGTGGTTCAGGATTAAAGAGCCAGAGTCTGCGGCGAACAACCCGCTTGCCCCCGAACTGCAAGGTGACCTGTCATCCGACGCGCAGTCCCTGAGTCACTTGGAAACTGCTTAGTTGTCTCTACTGCGAACTCGCCGCCGCCGTCAGCCGCCGTGCGGAGGTGGCCGGCTCGAACGAGAACATCCAGGCCAGCGCGTAGAAGCCCATCGCCAGCAGGTACAGGAAGGCGAAGCCGAAATACATCGAGTTGTATTCCATCAACCCGCCGAACAGCGCGCCCATCAGATTGTAGGCGAGCGCGGTCGAGATGTTGACGCCGGGCTTGCCGATCTGGGTCGAGAACACGAAGCCCGAGAAGAACAGCGGCAGGGTCAACAGCACGCAGGCGACGATGAGGCTCACCATCGGCGAGCCGAATGCGATCAGGCCGTGATTGCGCGCCGAGACGTAGCCGACCAGGAGGCTCGCGAGCAGGCCGAGATAGGCGACAGACATGCGCGGCACGATGTTCCGCCGCACCAGCCAGTTGGCGAGGAACGCCATCAACAGCACCATGACGATGGTCATGGCGATCACGAACCAGGTGCCGCCGAGATGCAGGCCGAGCTCGGTGATGGCCTTGGTCTCGACCAGCATGAAGCCGCTGCCCAAAAAGAAGAACGGCAGATAGGAGCGCTCGACCGGGCCGGTCCAGCCGATGGTCTTGCGCACGAACATGACGCTGAGCAAGAGCACCATGCCGAGCGCCAGCATGTAGCTCACCGGATAGGTGCGCGTGATCATGTAGAAGAACGGCCAGTCGTCGGTCGGGATGCTTTCTTCGGGGTAGGCCTGCGCGAAATGCGCCGACACGTCGGTGAAGCCGAAGGCGGCAAACGCGTTGGCGTCGGGCAGGCCGATGTCATGGCCGCGCTGGGTGACGAAGGCGGTGGTGGTCTTGGAGTCGTAGCCGACGCGCACCGCGAGCGGCTTTCCGGCGCCGGGAATCCCGGAGAGGATATGCGACAGCTTGAAGCCGAGCGACTCGTTCGGCAGCGCGAACGCGATCGACATCACGCCGTCGGGCTTGAGCAGGTTGAACGCCTCGGTGATGCCTTCGCGGGTGTAGACATAGGAGTTGACCCGCAGGTTGGAGGCATGGCTCAGCGCAGTGTGCGAATCCAGCACGCCGTAGATGATCAGGTCGTACTGCTGATGCGCGGTGCGGAAGAAGTTGCGGGCGTCGTTGACGATGACGTTGACGCGCGGATCGTCGTAGGGATGCTCGGGGTGATAGGCGCGGCCGAGGAACACGATCGCGGGATCGATCTCGATGGCGTCGACATGGGACGCACCCATGCGCAGCGCCGCCGCCACGTCGTTGCCGCTGCCGGCGCCGACGATCGCGACGCGCTCGGGCCGCTTCCTGAAGTTGAACGGAAACTCGTAATAGGCGCGGACATATTTGTCCTCGGCCGGCTCATGGCCGCGCATCGTGTCGGAGAGGTTGAAGACCTTCTGGTAGTAGGAGCCGCCGGAGAGGATGTTCATCAGGCCGTCGCCCTTCGACATCTTCTCCAGCAATTGATAGGGCGAGTAGATGCGCTGGATGTCGGTCTGCACCGGCCAGGCCAGCACGGTGAGCAGCAGGCAGAAGCTGGCAACGCCGAGCGGCAGCATGGTGCCGCGCGCCAGCACGAAATACAGCAGCACGAATCCGACCGCGGTGAACCACACCACCGGCGGCAGCCAGAACAGGCTCATCACGAACAGCACCATGACGCCGAGGATGCTGCCGGCGAGGTTGAGGCCGTAGGCCTTCAACGCATCGGTGGCCCCCAGCAGCTTGCCGCAGAGCTGGCCCACGGGATAGCAGATGCAGGCGCACAGCACGAAGCTCATGCTGAGCAACAGATACAGCGGCACGCTCTGCTGGATCAGCGACAACCAGTTCAGCTTCTCCATCCAGATCGAGATCGAGGTCTGCTCCTGCATCGGCAGGCCGGAGAAGATGTCGGTGGTGGCGCCGACGTCGTAGCGGAGCAGCGTGATGACAAGCACGAACAGCGCCAGCATCGGCAGCACCAGCGCCGGCGCGCAGGGCTGCTTGTCGGAGACGGCGTAGCCGGCGCCGAGGCCGAGGAAGCAGGCGAGCAGCGTGAAATTCTTGAAGAACGAGAACACCGGGAAGACCGAGGCCAGCCAGCGGATCATGACGAGCTCGAGCAACAGGCTCATCATGGTGACCAGCACGATCATGCGGATCTTCTCGGAGGTCGCCGCGCTCGCGAACTCGCCCTCGAACATGCGGCCCATCTCGCTGATCCTGGGCTCGAGCCATTGCGCCAGCCAGGCCGGATAGGAGATCACGACCAGCGCGGTGGCGCCGAGCAGGACGCGCAACGCGATCAGGAGCCAGTCGCTGAATGCGAACTGACCGGCGTCGACGAACAGCCGCACCGAGAACAGCGCGTAGACGAAGACGAGGCTGCCGAGGCAGATGCTGAAGAAGCGCACCAGCCGCAAATTGGCGTCGTCGCCCTGCCCCACATGCGCGGAATGATTGTCCATGCTGCCCGTCCGTCCTGACCTGTCCTGCAAGGCGGCAGCATGAGGCTGTTTTAATTAAGAAATCGACAAATCTGCGGGACAATTTGCCGGTTTGGCGGGGGTTTTTGGGCCTATCCGTGCGCCGGCTCGACCGCGCCTTGTCCGATCCGCCCCGCCATCGCCTCGATCTCATCAACCACCAGATCGGGCGCGGCGTATTGCACCATGTGCCCGACGCCGGGCAGCACGATCAGCTTCGCGCTTTTCACCGCTGCCGCAAACGGGCGCGAATGGATGCTGGTCGAGACCGTCTTGTCGTTTTCGTCGCCGGAGATGATCGTCACCGGCATCTCGATCTCGCCATAGCGCGGCGCCTGCTCGGCGACCGCCGCCTTCAGGTCGACCAATTCACGCGCATTGGCGATAAATTCGCGGGGACGCAGCAGCAGCCGCGTTGCGCTGCCGGTCACGAAATCATCGGCCATGATCTGCGGCAGGAACACGCCGCGCGCGCCGGACTCAGCGACAACAAGTCCGAGCGGCAGCGTGACGGTGTAGGCCAGCAGCGGGCCGATCAGCGGCGTGGTCACGAGCCTGTTGGTCCAGCCGACGCCACCGCGCCAGGGATGGGTCACCGGCGCCAGCATCACCAGACCAGCAACGCGCGACGGATAGTCCAGCGCCATCCGCGCGCCGATCGCGCCCGCCAGGGAATGCACCACGATGATGGCAGGTCCCACGCCGAGCTTGTCGAGCGCTTCGACGATCATGCGCGCCTGCACCCTGGGCGTCGAATCCTCCACCCGCTCGCGCGTGCTCCCGCCATGGCCGGGCCGGTCGATCAGAATGACGCGGTGCCGGACCGCAAGCCGCTCGGCGAGCGGCCGCATCACCTCCAGATTGGAGCTTGCGCCATGCAGCAGCACGACCGGCGGGAGGTCCGCGTCGCGCCGCCCCATATCGACCACATTCAGGACCGGCGCCCGCGACATCGACCCGTTTCCCCCGCGGTGGATAAGTCCGATCGAGGACAAAAACGCCGGCCTGCGTCAGCAAGGCCAGCGCCACCAGCACCGCCACGAGGACAATTGATATCATTGATATTTTCCGGAAGGCCCAGGTCACGGCCCAAGTTACGTCACTGTGACACAGCGGTTTCGCGGCAGAACTGAGGAGTTTTCCCCTCACGAATCCGTGCGCCGTCACACGGATGTCGTCGGCCATTTTATAGTCACGGTCGGCACTTTGTCTGCCTGCCGGGCGTGCATGAAAAGCAGATGCCACCCGGCCTCGTTCGCATCCTCTTCGGGAGTTCGGAATCGGTCGGTTGAGTTGGAATCCCGCAGGGACAATGGGAAGGGCTTTTGGAATGAGTAGATCGAGTGAAGCCGCAATCGACGAAATCGTCGCGCGTTGCGACGGCGATATTCGCGGTGCGCTGAAGGCGCTGCTGCTGGTCAACGAGCATCTCGAGGCCGAGATCGCGCAGCTCTATGCCGCGGCCGCGCACTACGGCATCAGCGGACGCAGTAGCGGCGCGCTGCACTGAGCGGATGACGTTCGCACCCGACGGGCCGAATTCAGCGACTCAATCCGAAGCTCCGCAGCTGGCCTCCACTTGCTGCTGGCGGGTGCGAATGTTGATCGGCGCGACTTTCGGACAGACGCCAATCGTCGAACGCGCGAGCCTGGCGTCGTCCTTGGATTTGTAAGGCCCGTCGCCGAAGGAGTAGCCCGCGCCGTTGTCATAGGCCGCACCGCCGCCGATGACCGGATTCGACGTCACGATATCGCATTTGCCGGTCGTGCGGTTTCCGACCACCCAATAGCGTGCGTCGGCGTAGCTGATCGAGCTCGCAAACACCAACGCAGCCGCCAGGATCAGGCGTTTCATGGCTGTCGCTCCTGCCTCGAATAAAGAATAGGCATGACGCACTAACGCCGCGCCAACCGCCTCACAATGGATGAACTCGGAACGGAGTTAATGCCGCCAGACTAGATATCGCGGCCTTCGACCTTTTCGCTCAGCGTCTTCACGAGGTCGGGCACCTTCTCGAGGTGCGGGTTGATTGCGAGCGCTTTGCGGAAGGCGTCGAGCGCGCGCTTGTCGTCGCCGAGATCCTGCATGATCATGCCGAGCCCGGCGAGCGCGCCGAAATGCCGGGGCTCGCGGATCAGCACCTGCTGGATGTCGGCGAGCGAGCGCGCATAGTCGTTCTTCACGTAGTACAACGTCGCGCGCCTGTTCCAGGCCTCGACGTAATCCGGCCGCAGCTTGATGGTGGCATCGAGCAGCTTCAGCGCCACATCCAGCTGCTGGGCGTCGATCGCGGCCTTGGCACGCACCATCAACAGCGCGGCGGTGTCGCTCGGCGTCTGCATCCAGATCGCCCAGATCCGCGCCTCGACATGCTTGGCGCTGGTGTCATCGGGTGCCGCCTTCAGCGCGCCGAACAGGAAATCGAGGCCGCGGGTCTTGTCGGCGCGCGGCAGCTTGGCTGGCGCCTCCGGCAGCTTCTTGCGCGGCGCTCCCCGCGGATTGTCCTGCGCGAGTGCGGGCGCGGCAAAAATCGCGGCGGCGAGGATCGCCAATCCGATGGAACGCGCGCGCGGGAATCTCGAAGCCATCCGCAAAGTCTAGACGCAGCAAAACGCTCTTGCCAGCCGACAAGAGCGCAAAACCGTCAAAGAGGTGTGATGCCGATGACCTTGGAAACCGGTCAGTCGATCAGCCCTGGCGCGCCTTGAAGCGGCGCTGCACCTTGTTGATGACATAGACGCGGCCCTTGCGGCGGACCAGACGGTTGGCGCGATGCCGGCCGCGCAGCGATTTCAGCGAGTTACGGACTTTCATCTCTGGGAATCCCGATGGTTTCGAAAGGCCGTGTTCGACAGGCCGGATGGTGCGCAAGGATTGGAGTGCCCCGGAACCGGCCGCTGCCATCAGGGACGCGGCGGTTTCTAGGCCAAGGTGGCCGCAAATGTCAATCCGAACAGGGCGTTAAATGCCCGTTTCGGCCGGATTTCGGTCGCGTCGACCGCCCTTGCGCAATTTGTTATATCCTATAATCAATTTCCAACACGAAAATGTCTGCCCGGAAGCGCCCATCATGCCCAAGCTGAAACTGCCCGACATCGAGAAGGTCGTCGCCATCGACATCCACACCCATGCCGAGGAACCCTGCGGCATGCATGGCGATGACGGCTATGACGACTTCCAGGCGCAGATGGCGGAGTATTTCAAGTCGCCGCACAAGCATCCGCCGACCGTGCCGGAGACCGCCGCCTATTATCGCGCGAAAAACATCGCCGCGGTGATCTTCCCGGTCGATGCCGAGCGCGAGACCGGCTTCCGCCGCTACAACAATGACGAGATGCTGGAGGCGGCTTCCGAAAATCTCGACGTGCTGATCCCGTTCGTCTCGATCGATCCGCATAAGGGCAGGCTCGGGGTGCGTGAGGCAAGGCGGCTGATCGAGGAGTACGGTGTCCGTGGCTTCAAATTCCATCCAACCATGCAGGGTTTTTACCCGAACGACCGCATGGCCTATCCGCTCTATGAAGCCATCAATGACGGCGGCGCGATCGCGCTGTTCCACACCGGCCAGACCGGCGTCGGCTCGGGCATGCCCGGCGGCATGGGCATGCGGCTGAAATATTCCAACCCGATGTATATGGACGACGTCGCGGCCGATTTCCCGGATCTGAAGATCATCCTCGCCCACCCGTCCTTTCCCTGGCAGGAGGAGGCGCTGTCGGTCGCGACCCACAAGCCGAACGTCTATATCGACTTGTCCGGCTGGTCGCCGAAATACTTCCCGCCGATCCTGGTGCGCTACATCAATTCGATCCTTCAGGATAAGATGCTGTTCGGATCGGACTGGCCGGTGATCACCCCGGACCGGTGGCTCTCGGACTTTTCGAAGCTCGAGATCCGCGACGAGATCCGGCCGAAAGTGTTGAAAGCGAACGCACGGAAACTGCTCGGCATCTAATCGCGGCGATCGTACCGTCGCAGCGCAGCGGGACATGAAGATCCCGCATATCGCTGCGCCCATGCGGGCTACGAGGCGAAACGGGGACCGCCCATCGTCGCAACCCGGCATCGCCGTAGGTCTGACTGTCCTCACGGGCGGCACCGCGACTGCGCTCGATTCCAATGCGACCATCGTCGAGTTGGAATCGCCGCTCAAGCACCCGCAACAGCTCCAGGGCCTGCTCAGGCGGCCCGAGGGCGCAGGCCCCTTCCCGGCCGTCGTGCTGCTGCACAGCTGCAACGGCAATTGGCGAAAGCTCGACGAGCGCTGGGGCCGGCAGATCGCCCCATGGGGCTATGTCACGCTGACCGTCGACAGTTTCGGGCCGCGCGGCATCGACAACACCTGCACCAGCGGTTCGCCCGTCGACATGGCCTTCGACGCCTATCGCGCGCTCGATTTCCTGGTGCGGGAGCGTTCGGTCGACCCCAATCGTGTCGCCGTGCTCGGATTCTCCCAAGGCGGCTGGCTCGCGCTGAGCTCGGTCGAAGCGGGCGTCGTCGAGCATTCTTCGCCCAACAAGTTCCGCGCCGCGGCCGCTTTCTATCCCAACTGTCGGACCATCCAGGGCAATCTGACCGTGCCGGCGCTGATCATGATCGGCGAGTTCGACGACTGGACATCGGCCGAGGGCTGCCGACGGCTTGCCGAAGGCGGCGACGATTACGGCGTGTCGCGGCGGCGCGAGGGCGCGCCGATCAAGCTGATCGTCTATCCCGGCGCCTACCACAGCTTCGATTCGCCGGCACTGAAGACGCCCAGGCAAATGCTCGGTCGCCGTCTCGAATATAATCAGACGGCCGCGGACCAGTCGGCCGTCGCATTGCGCGAGTTTCTCGACGAGAGGCTTCGCGCCGAGGAGTCGGGACATTGAAAATCAAAGCCGTCGTGTTCGACGCTTATGGCACGCTCTACGACGTGCAGTCGGTGGCCGACGTCACTGAAGAGGCGTTTCCCGGCTACGGCGAGATCATCACGCAAATCTGGCGCATCAAGCAGCTCGAATACAGCTGGCTGCGCTCGCTGATGCGGCGCTATCAGGATTTCGCGGTCGTGACCCGCGACTCGCTCGCTTACACGCTGCGCTGCCTCGGCCTGCAATATGACGAAGAGACCTTCGCCGCCATCATCGAGAAGTACCGGCATCTCGACCTCTATCACGATGCGCGGATCGCGCTCGACGCGCTGAAGGGACGCAAGCTCGCGATCCTCTCCAATGGCAGCCCCGAGATGCTGAACGCGCTGGTGAAGAACAGCGGGCTCGACGACGTGCTCGACGCGACGCTTGAGCGTCGATCCGCAAAAGGTGTTCAAGCCAAGCCCGGAGGCCTACACGCCGATCGAGTCCGAACTCGGCGTCAAGCCGGCCGACGTGCTGTTCGTGTCGTCGAACCCATGGGATGCCTGCGGCGCCAAATCCTTCGGCCTCAACGTCGCCTGGATCGAGCGGGTGACGCCGGAGGCGATGGCGCTCGCTTGCGTCGAGAGCGATCTCGTGGCACCGCTGACGATGTTCAAGGCGATCCGGACGCAGATGGATGAACTGGGCATCGCGCCCGACCATCGGATCCGCTCGCTGTCGGAATTGCCCGGGGTTGTTGCCGCTTATGAGCCTTGAATCCGTCCGCGCCTTCTTTGCCGAAAAAGCCCCTGATATATCCGTGATCGAATCGACGCAGAGCTCCGCGACGGTGCCGCTCGCGGCCGCCGCCTACGGCGTCGAGCCGGCGCGCATCGCCAAGACACTGTGCTTGCGCGTCGGCGAGCGCGTGGTGCTGATCGTCACCAGCGGCACCTCGCGGATGGACAACAAGAAGGTGAAGGCGCTGTTCGGCGGAAAGCCGAAGATGCTTGGGCTCGAGGAAGTCGCCGAGATCACCGGCCACGAGGTCGGCGGCGTCTGCCCGTTCGGGCTGAAGGCGCCACTGCCGATCTATTGCGACATCTCGATGAAGGCGTTCGATATCGTGGTGCCGGCCGCGGGCTCGACGCACAGCGCGGTGAAGATCGCGCCGGAGCGGATGGCCGCGCTTGTCGGCGCGCAATGGGTCGACGTCTGCGAGGTCAGGACTTGAACCTCCCGGCGTCGTGCTCACTGGATGTTCAGGCCTGTTGCGGGGTTCAGTGCTATAGGGTGCTCTGCGAAACTGGGGAGGAGCCATGAAGCGGCGCGACTTCGTGACGGGGCTGGGAATAGCGGCTGCCCTGCCCGCAATTGCGCGCGCCCAGCAGACGGTACCGGTGATCGGATTCCTCTCGACGCGTTCACCGGACGAAGCCGTTACTCACACCAACGCCTTTCGCAGCGGCCTCGAAGAGACGGGTTACGTCGAAGGCCGCAGCATCAGCATCGAATATCGCTGGGCGAAGGGCGATTACGGCAAGTTGCCCGCGTTTGCGGCCGAGTTGCTCAGCCAACCGCTTGCGCTGATGGTGGCCGCAGGCGATCCGGCGGCACTGGCGGCCAAGGCGGCAACACCCTCGGTCCCCATCGTCTTTCTCGTCGGCGGAGACCCGGTGCGCGAAGGTCTGGTTACGAGCATGAACCGGCCGGGCGCGGCCACGGGCGTCAACTTCTTCACTGGTGATCTCGGTGGCAAGCGGCTGGAGCTGCTTGGCGCGATGGTGCCATCCGCGCATGTCGTGGGTCTGCTCGTCAATCCGCGCTTCGGGGCCGAGACGGCCGAGCAGCAGCGCAAGGCGCTGGCCGCCGCAGCCAAGGAGCTAGGACGAGAGCTCGTCGTGCAGGAAGCGTCGACGGATGCCGAAATCGAGTCGGCTTTCGCAGCATTCGTCAAAGCCGGGGTTGCCGCATTGATCGTGCAGAACGATCCATTCTTCAACTCCCGGCGAAGCCATATCCTGACGCTGTCATCCCGAGACCGCCTGCCCGGCATTTTCCATATCCGGGAGTATCCTGCGGACGGCGGCCTGATGAGCTATGGCGCCAGCCTCTCCGACACCTACCGCCAGCTCGGTGTCTATGCCGGCAAGGTTTTGCGCGGCAGCAAGCCGGACGACCTTCCCGTGTTGCGACCGACGAAATTCGAACTGGTCATCAACACCAGGACCGCCAAGACGCTCGGCCTGACGGTCCCACAGTCCATGCAGATTGCGGCTGACGAATTGATCGAGTGACCATCGTTCGCTTTAGCGTCTCGCTTAAGCCCCCTCGCCGCCGGTGAGTGTCGCCGCGATCGCCGCTTCGACCTCGCTCGCCAACGTGGCGAGATGATCCGCCAGCCGCGTGAACAGCGCACGCTTCTGCGGATCGGTCGCGAGATCGCGGATCAACGCACATTCGGCTGCGTCGGCGCGCAACTTCTCCAGATGCGCCTTCATGTCCTGCATCGAATCCCCCTGATGGGCGAACCCTAACAGGCTCCTCTTCGAGGACTCCCCAACAAATGTTAGGACCGGCAGCGTCTCCCGGTTCAACGATCCTCGCGCGTCCTAATCGTCGTCATCATTCGGCCGCGGCGGCGGCGCGATGCGTTGTGGCGAGGCGCGGGTGCCGGGGCCAGGTGCCACGCGGCCGCGCGGCGGTGACGGGACCTGTTGCTGGTCCATGCTGTTGTTGGATTCGAACACGGCGCGGCAGCCGTCCGACAGGTTCGGCGTGTTCTGCCGCAGGCATGCGACGATGCGGTCGACGTCGGGAATCGCCGCGCCGCACAGCCGCCACACATCGGGCGTGCACGCCATCTGCTGTTCCCAGGTTCCGCGGTAGGGCTCAGCGCTCACAGCACCCGGCATGAGCATGCCGCCGAACGGCAGCATGAGGCCCAGGACAACCAGCTTTGTCCGCATGAACAGATCCTTCCGAGATTTGGGTGACCCCATGATCCACAGCGCTCGTCGAAATTCTTGAACGAATGCGGCGTGGGAAGGTTTATGCCGGACAACAAAATGTGAGGCTGGATGTGAGCCGGGTTCCCTACTCCACCTTGCCGATCTTCTTCACCGCCGCGATCAGCCGCGCGCTGTCGTCTGCAACGAATTTCTGGAATTCCGGCGCGTCGAGATAGGCCACCGGACTGCCCGCGGTCTCGAAGGTCTTGGTGACCTCCGGCGCCTTGACCGCTTGCGCCATCGCTTCGCGCAGTTTCGTCATGATCGGCTGGGGCAAGGCGCTCTGCGCAAACAGTCCGGCCCAGATGTAGAACTCGACGTCCTTGTAGCCGAGCTCCTTGAAGGTCGGGAGTTCCGGAAAGCTCGCAATCCGCTCGGCGCCCCAGTTGGCGAGCACGCGCATCTTGCCGTCCTCGACCTGCTGCTTCAGCGTGCCCGGCGCCGACGCCAGCGCCTGCACGGTGCCCGAGAGTAGCGCGGTCAGCGCGGGACCGGCGCCGCGGAACGGGATGTGCAACAGCTTGATCCCGGCGCTGGCGGCAAACATCTCCATCGCGACATGCAGCGTGCCGTACGGACCGGAGGAGCCGTAGGGGATTTGCCCCGGCCGCTTCTTCGCGTCATCGACGAATTCCGCGAGACTCTTCCATGGCGCCGAGGCCGGCACCGCGAGCAGCGTCGGGTCGGCCAGCACCCGCGCGATCGGCGCGAACTGGCTGACCTCGTAGGCGACCGGCCGCTCGAACAGCCGGTCGGCCTCGGGCAGCACCGCAAGCGAGGACAGCGTCATCAGCAGCGTATAGCCGTCCGGCTCGGCGCGTGCCGCCTGCGCGTTGCCGATCGATCCGCCGGCGCCGCCGGCGCGGTTGTCGACGATCACGGGCCTGCCGAGGACGCGCTCCAGCGCCAGCGCCACCGGCCGCGCCGCGAGATCGGCCTGACCGCCCGCCGGGAACGGTACGATCATGGTGATGTTGCGGTTGGGATAGCCGCCTTGCGCGAGCGCGCCGCGCGTCCAGGCGGCCTGGGCCAGCGGCAGCGCGGCGGCGGTCTTCAGTAACTCACGGCGATTCATCGGCGGTGTCTCCCGGCAGTCTTGTTGTCTGGTCGTGTCGTGGCGTTTGCGAACCTATCATCCCGATACCACCGTGTCCGCGCGGGCGCTGGTGCGCCAAAGTCGCAGTCCGAACTGTTATCCACAGGCTGTTGATGATTTTCTTGCGTGTGCAGAACACCGTCGAAATACTGGTTTGCTTAGCATTCCAGTGGGTGGGGTTGCGTCATGTCTGTTGCGATGAAGTTGATTGTCGATGCGTATGTGTCCCTGAAAAATCGTCAAGCGCTCGAGGATCTGCGCGAGCACCGTCAGCGGCTCAAGCGGGAGCTGCTCAAGAAGCAGACCGACGCTTTCGATTTCAGCAATTCGATTCGGGCTTTCGACGACGAGGTCGTCGTGATCGAAACCGGGCTGCAAAGGCTCGGCGGCGCGGCCGCGCTCTGATCGATGCGGTCAGTAGTTCGTAGGGTGGGTTAGGCGCGAAAGCGCCGTAACCCACCTCTTCTGTTGCCGCGGATCGTGAAGTGGTGGGTTACGCTTCGCTAACCCACCCTACAATGTTGCCCGCTCCACTCTGGAATTCGTCCGCCTGTTTTGCCCGACAAGTCAAGTTCGCCGAGCACAAATATCTTCCTTTCCGAAATTCGGAAAAAGTGTATATTCCGCACCATCCCGCCTCGACACGAGGGACGTGATGGCCATTCGTCACCAGACGTGAGACGGGTTGCGATGGACGGAATGCACCGCAAGACGTGCGGCACGTCCCGTACGGTCAAGTCGCGTGGTCGTGGTCCCCCGACGCTGGGATCAAGTCCGTGGACGGTTTTCACGGGCGACGGAGGCTAACAAGCCCGGTACTCCGGCGAGAGCGCGAAGTAAGCCGTAAAACCATTGCGCAGGGAGTGCCGTGCGATTTCGGCCTGCCTGACGACTTGTGGGCATTCTCCCTTTTCAGCCCACGAGGATTGCGGGTGCGGTTGAGCGCCCGGCATTCCCTGCGCCCTCTGTTCTATGAGGGACAACGAAGATGCAAAAGCTCGGACGCAAATCGCGCCGCGGGGATGCGATTGCTCGTCATTGCGAGGAGCGAAGCGACGACGCAATCCAGGCTATCTCCGCGGATGCAATCTGGATTGCTTCGCTTCGCTCGCAATGACGAGGTTATTTCTTCTTCCCCTTCGCGAAATGCTTCAGCAAAAATTCCGCCAGCACCTCGACGCGCGCGGGCCGCGGGCCGCCCGGCGGCGTCACCCAGTGCAGTGCGCCTTCCGGCTGCGTCCATCCCTTGAGGATCACCTCGACCGCGCCGGAGGCGATGGCGTCGCCGACGATGAACTCCGGGAGGTCGGCAATGCCGAGCCCCGCGACCAGCGACGGCATGACCGCCTCGCCATTGTTGGCGCGCAAGGCGCCGCCGGGCCGCACGCTCGCCTGCTCGCCGGCGGCGTTGGTGTAATGCCAGACGTTCGGCGTCGACAGATAGGCGTAACCGAAGCAGCGATGCTGGGCGAGTTGCATCGGATGCGTCGGCCGGCCATGCGTCTTCAGGTACGACGGCGCGGCCACGGTGTAGCGCGGCACCGCGCACAGCCGCCGCGCAATCAGCGAGGAGTCCGGCAGCCGCGCGATGCGCAAGCCGGCATCGAAACCCTCACCGATCAGGTCGACGGTGGCATCGCTCAGATGCAGGTCGACGGTGACTTCCGGATAGGTCTTCAGAAATTCCGGCAGGATCGGCGCGACCTCTTTCACCCCGAAGCTCATGGGCACCGCGAGCTTGACCAGGCCGCGCGGCACCGACGACTGCGCCAACGCCTCGTTCTCGGCCGCTTCGCCATCGGCGAGCAGACGCGTGGCGCGCTCGGCGAGCTTTTGCCCGGCATCGGTCAACGCCAACCTCCGCGAGGTGCGGTTGAACAGCCGCGCCCCGAGCCGCTCCTCCAGCCGGCCGACCGCCTTGGAGACCGTCGCCTTCGACAGCGCGAGCTCGCCCGCGGCTCCCGCAAACGACCGTAATTCCACGACTTTTGCGAAGATCGCGAGTGCTTCGAAGTCCGGAAGCTTGGCCATGCATTACCTCAATAATGGAAACAATGTGTTTCGATAGTTTCTATTTCTATACCACAGCGGGAGGCATATCCAATAGCCATCAAATCCCAAGGCAATGGAGACATCCCATGACCCGCAAACTTTCAGGCAAGGTCGCCCTCGTCACCGGCGGCTCGCGCGGCATCGGCGCGGCGAGCGCCCGCGCACTCGCCAATGAAGGCGCCGACGTCGCCATCAGCTACGTCGCTTCTCCGGAGAAGGCGGAAGCCGTCGTCGCCGACCTCAAGGCAAAGGGCGTCAACGCCCGTGCCTATCAGGCCGATCAGGCTTCGCCCGAGGCCGTCGAAGCGCTCGTCAACAGCGTCGCAAAGGATTTTGGCCATCTCGACATTCTCGTCAACAATGCCGGCGTCGCCGTCGGCAGCCCGATCGACAATCCCGACACCGCGGCGCTGGCCCGCCAGGATGCCGTCAACGTGCACGGCGTGATCGCCGCGATCCGCGCCGCTTCGAAGCTGATGGGTGACGGCGGCCGCATCGTCACCGTCGGCTCGATGCTGGCCGATCGCGCCTCTTTCCCGGGACTGGCCGACTACACTGCGACCAAGGCTGCGGTGGTCGGCTACACCAAGGGCGCGGCGCGGGACCTCGGACCGCGTGGCATCACTGTGAACGTGGTGCAGCCCGGCTCGATCGATACCGACATGAATCCGAAGGATCAGGGCGATTTTGCCGAGGCACAGCGCAGCCTGCATGCGCTGCAGCGCTTCGGCCGACCGGAGGAAGTCGCGGCGGGTGTCGCCTTCCTCGCCAGCCCCGAAGCCTCGTTCGTGACGGGCACCGTGCTCAATGTCGATGGCGGCTTCGGCGCCTGAACGAAATCACAATCACAAAAGGAACATCACATGATCAAGCTCAAACCATTCGACACGCTCGGCGGCGCCGATCACGGCTGGCTGAAGGCGAAACACCACTTCTCCTTCGCCGACTACCACGACCCGAAGAACGTCAGCCACGGCGCGCTTCGCGTCTGGAACGACGACGAGATCGCGCCGAACACCGGCTTTCCGGCGCATCCCCACGCCAACATGGAGATCATCACCTATGTCCGCGAGGGCGCGATCACGCATCAGGATTCGCTCGGCAACAAGGGGCGCACCGAGGCCGGCGACGTCCAGGTGATGAGCGCGGGAAGCGGCATCCGTCACGCCGAATATAATCTGGAGCCGACGCTGACGCGGATCTTCCAGATCTGGATTCAGCCGAAGACGCAAGGCGGCGCGCCGACCTGGGGCTCGAAGCCTTTTCCGAAGGCGGACCGCTCCGGCAAGCTCGTCACCATCGCCAGCGGATTGCCTGACGACACCGACGCGCTGCCGATCCGCGCCGACGCGCGGGTGCTCGCCACCACGCTGAAGGCCGGCGAGAGCGCGGAGTACGACGCCGACAAGGCACGGCATCTTTATCTGGTGCCAGCGGCCGGCAGCGTCGAGGTCAATGGCGTGCGGGTCAATGCCCGCGACGGTGCCGCGATTTCCGACGAAGTCAAGCTGACCATCAAGGCGCTGGAAGATTCCGAGCTGGTGCTGGTCGACGCGGCGTAACGAACACTCGTCATGCCCGGCCTTGAGCCGGGCATCCACGACTTTCTGTCCGCGGCCTCGACGTGATGGCCGGGCTAGGCAAGCGGAAGCGACGCCGTTGCTTCGAACGGCTATGCCCGGGCC
The DNA here is from genome assembly GCA_963795365.1 of uncultured Alphaproteobacteria bacterium. Taxonomy (GTDB): domain Bacteria; phylum Pseudomonadota; class Alphaproteobacteria; order Rhizobiales; family Xanthobacteraceae; genus Bradyrhizobium. The sequence goes on along the minus strand of CAWCHW010000028.1, from coordinate 46,978 downwards.
ATGACGACTGAGCTCGCTTCGATCCCTCAACAATTCTCGAAAAACTACGGAGACCACCATGACCAAAGTTCTCGTCCTGTATTATTCCGCCTATGGCCATATCGAAGCGATGGCCAATGCAGTCGCCGAAGGCGCGCGCGAAGCGGGCGCCAGCGTCGACGTCAAGCGCGTACCGGAGCTGGTGCCGGCCGAGGTTGCCAAGGCCTCGTACTACAAGCTCGACCAGGCGGCTCCCGTCGCCAAGGTCGATGAGCTTGCCAATTACGACGCGATCATCGTCGGCACCGGCACGCGCTTCGGCCGCATGTCGTCGCAGATGGCGAACTTCCTCGACCAGGCCGGTGGGCTCTGGGCCAAGGGCGCGCTGCACGGCAAGGTCGGCGGCGCCTTCACTTCGACCGCGACTCAACATGGCGGCCAGGAGACCACGCTGTTCTCGATCATCACCAACCTCTTGCATTTCGGCATGACCATCATCGGGCTGAACTACGGCTTCGCCGGCCAGATGGAGCTCAACGACGTCACCGGCGGCTCGCCCTATGGCGCGACCACCATCACCGGCGGCGACGGCAAACGACAGCCTACCGCCAACGAGCTCAACGGCGCGCGCTATCAAGGCCGCGTGATCGCGGAGACCGCGAAGAAGCTGCACGGCTGAGCATCATTGTGCAGCGCATGGCAGCTAGGAACAGGACGGCATTCTCTTGCGGGAATGCCGCCCTATCTCTTTCGCTTGGGGACGAAGGATTTGGCGATGGTCGAAATTCTCTTTATGGCTCAACTGGTACGCAGCCCGCTCGAGGCCATCGCGCGGCGCTGGTATTGCAAGAGCCTGTTCCGCGCCACGCGGGGCAAGCGGCGCTGCGAGGGCTGCACGGCCTCGTGAGTCCGCGTGACGGCTTTGTGATATGCAGCAAGACATCACGAAGCCGGGAGCGTTCGATGACCGAGAGCCAGCAAGCCTCATGGCCGGAATTGCCGACGGCCTCATGGCGTGACACTTACGCGACATTGCACCGCTGGACACAGATCGTCGGCAAGATCCGATTGACGCTGTCGCCCTGGCTCAACCATTCCTGGCACGTGACGCTTTATGTGACCGGGCGTGGACTGTCGACGTCGCCGATCCCGTACGCGCGCGCGCAATTTCGAAATCGCATTCGATTTCATCGATCATACGTTTAAGGATATCCGTCAGCGACGGCGCAACGCGCCAGTTCGCGCTATCAGGACACTCGGTGGCGAGCTTCTATGCGCGCGTCATGGCTGATCTCGCCGAGCTCGGCATTCACGTCACGATCGATGAGGTGCCGAACGAGCTCCCCGATCCAGCTCCCCTTCCCGCAGGACACCGCGCACGCCTCCTACGATCCCGAAGCGGCAGGCCGCCTCTTCCAGATTCTCGTGAACGCCGATCGCGTGTTCAAGCAATTCCGCACCGGCTTCCTCGGCAAGGCCAGTCCGGTGCATTTCTTCTGGGGCAGTTTCGATCTCGCGGTGACGCGCTTTTCCGGCCGCCGCGCCCCGCGCCATCCGGGCGGCGTTCCATCGCTCCCCGATGCCGTCGCCTGCGAGGCCTATTCGCATGAGGTCAGCAGTGCCGGTTTCTGGCCCGGCAGCGGCGCGATCGACTATCCCGCGTTTTATTCCTATGCCTATCCGGAGCCGGACGGCTTCCGGTCCGCCAGGGTCAAGCCCGAGGCCGCATTCTTTGGCGAGGCCGTTGGCGAATTCATCCTGCCCTATGATGCCGTGCGCGCGTCCGATGATCCCGACGGCGCGTTGCTCGCTTTTCTGCAAACGACTTATGAAGCCGCCGCCAATGCGGCGAAATGGGATCGCGAGGCGCTGGAATGCGATTTCGGACAACCGGGCGTCGTGCGGCCGGTTTAAATTTCCTCGCGCATCGAGCGCGTGCCGAGCGCGCGGCTGATGCGAGCAGCGAACCGGGGGTAGCGGCGCAGCTCGCGGACGATGCGATCGCGCAAGGCAAGCGGCTTGCCGCGCCAGCTCAAGGCCTTCGTGATGTTGAGGAGCGGCAGTTGCGTCACGCCGAACTTGCGCTTGTAGGCATAATTGCCGGTGCCGAAGTCGAAGCTGCGCACGCCGCCGGCATGCAGCGCTTCCATGGTGCGTTCGATGACGAGCAGGCCCGGCGAGCAGTTCGCCCATTTCTCGCCGGCATTGCTGAAACGCACCATGACATAGCGCGATCCGTTGCGGATGCCGAGCAGCGTCGCGACCACCTCCTCGCCGACCGTCAGCGCCGTCAGCACGGCGTAACCGGAGCCGAGATTGGCAGCGACGAGATCGCGGTAGAACGCGGCATAGGCGTTGCCGTCCAGCGAGTAATTCAGGCCGAGAACCTGCATCCGCGCGCCCTGCTGAACCTCCATCGCCGCCATCACGCGCGAAGCTTCATCGGGATCGGTGATCTTCCTGAACTGCGCCTGGGGTTCTCGGCTGAACACCCGCCAGCTCTTCAAAAATCCCTTGCGGGCGTTGCGCCCGAGCGAATGCCGCCAGGCGTCGAAATCCTCCCCGATCGCGACCGAATTGCCGTTGACCGCGGAACGGCCGGTGCCCGCGAGCAGCGCCAGCGGATTGGCCCGGCCATCGAGATCGCGCGGCAGCTTGCGCAAACGAATGAGATCGGCGCCGCCTTGCATGCGTTTCAGCGCGGCCAGCAGCTCCTGCCACAGCGCCTGCGCGCCGGCCGCATCGCGCGGCGCGGCCGGACCGAGCAGCGGCGCGTTGTAATCGGTGAGGTCGAGGTCGGCGAATTCGATGATGCGCAGGCCATGGCGCGGGTGGCGCACCAGCGGCAACAGCGCCACCTGTTCCAGCGTCCGCGCATCGGTGATCACGGCGATCACCGGTTCGACTTCGGTGAACGCGCCATACCACGCGCCAAGCCAGCGGAAATCCTGGAATGGCGTGGTCGCGCGCGCCTCGTTCCAGCGCACGGCTGCCTGCTTCCAATCGTCGAACAATTCGACGCGGTATCGCGCGGCGCGAGCGATCGCGCTTGCGTCCAGATGTCCCGCTGCTGCCGTCAGCACTGCCATTGCCATCTTGAACCGTCAGGCCGCACGCTGCAGTTCGGCAATCCCGCCGGGCTCTGCGGCATCCAGCCTGAACTCGGTCGGACGGCGCGCACTACGCTCGCGCTTGACCCAGCCAGAGTCGCGCCAGAGTTTTTGCAGCACCCTCTTGGCGAGGAACGAGGGTCCCTGCAGGTTGCGTGTCTTGGGCGTGTAGCCGAAGCGATGGCGAAGAAGGCCATTGGCGAGATTGACGACGTCGCGGCGGCGAATCTGGTCGGTCGTGTAGGACACCGTCATCGAGACGCTGAAGCTGTCGAGATTTTCCACGCGATGCGGCGCGTTGAGCTCCCAGCTCAACATCTCGCCGGGACCGATGTCGAACACCTTGGCATGGTTGTCGAACCAGGGCTGGTAGGGCAGATCGAGCTCATAGTTGAAAATCGCGATGTCCTCGAGCTGCTCCGGTGTGATGAAAGGCGCCGCGCTGGGATAGACGTAAACCCGCTTGCGGCCGACGAGCTGGATCAGCGCCTGTCCCGGCAGGTCGGCGTGATAGGGCACCACCGCATCGGGCGAGGAGATGAGAAGGCTTTCCTGGTGGGTGCGCGTCTCGAAGCCGGGAACGTGAGCTCCGACCTCGCGCAGCATGCGCTCGATCATGGCGTAATAGGACGCATCGATGGTGCCGATATCGCGCATCATCAGCCACAGCCCGCCGCCGGCGATCGCACGCATCACCTGCTCGCCGTTGAAACTGCCGATCTCGCCCTCGCGCCAGACGCGTTTGCCGTCTTTGGGACCGGTCTGGATCAGGCTGTAATGCTGGCGCGGATAGCGCTGGATCAATTCGGCGAGCGCCTCGCGCGCGAACAACGGCGATTTATGCAACTCGTGAGAGAGCCTGATCGGCTGTTGTCCCCACAGCGTCGAATGCGTCGCATCCCATTTGGTAAACACGGTGCCGAATGTCATGTCTGCGCCCTTGCTTTCGTTGCAGTCTTTTTGGGCCAGCGGTCGTTCAGAAGCGCCGTCCAGCCGGTCCTCCGCTGTCCTCACGCGGGACAGCGGTGCGATCTCACCGCACCATCTGGCAAGACCGGTGCCGGGGAAAGTGAAAACGTGCGATGGAACCCGGTCACCGCAGAGTAAGGCTAACGCAATAGAATCATCGTCGCTGCAAAGCTTTCGTCTCCGCGAATCGATACAATCCGCGCCAGCAAAATCATACTTTCGCCGCATGACACCTCCGCCATCAACTACGCGCGCGCTCATCGTAAGCGCCGGGCCGCAGATGCAATGCGGCGTCGGGCAATTCACGCTGCGTCTCACTGATACGCTGGAGAAGCTGGAGCCTGGCTCGACCGCGGCGTTAACCCTGTCACAAACGCAGGGCTCGCTCGGCGAGATCTGGCGCGCGGTGGGATCGGCACGCAATGTCGTCTGCAACTTTCCGATCGTGGCGTGGAAGCGCGTCATTCTGTCGCCGCTCATCGCGCTGTTGTTGGCGCGGCTGCGCGGGCGGCGCGTGATCCTCGTCCAGCACGAATGGGGCGGCCTGCACTGGCTGCGCCGCCTCACCTATCTGCCGGCGGCCCTGCTCGCGAACCGGATCGTGATGTTCTCGGCCCTGGTGCGCAAAGAGCTCGCGGACGATCCGCTCGTCGGCTGGACCGCCCGCAAATGCACGCTCGCGCCGCTGCCGCCCAACATCGAGGCGCCGGCCGGCATTGCCGATTCGAAATTGCGCCAGCGGCTGGCCGAGGCGCGAACGCAGGGCCGGCTCGTGATCGGCCATTTCGGCTCGATCTATCCGGCCAAGCAGCCGAATGCGCTGCTGAATATTTGCGCGACCTTGAAGGCGCGCGGGTTGAAGCCGCTGGTGGTCTATATCGGCTCCTTCATCCGCGCGATGGACAATGTCGAGGAAGATTTTTATGCCCGCGCGCGCGAGCTCGGCGTCGCCGACGACATCATCGTCACCGGCTATGTCGCCTCCGACCACGAGGTGTTCGGCCTGTTCAGCGAGCTCGACGTCTTCTGCTATCCGTTCGACGAGGGCATCACCGCACGCCGCTCCAGCATTTTGGCCGGCGTGCAGTCCGGCAAGCCCCTCGTCGTCACCGGACCGGCCGAAACCGACGAGTTCGACCATCATCCGCGCTTCAAGGAGTTGATCGATCGCGGTGCGATCGTGCCGGTCGCTCGCGGCGCCGATACAGACGCCTACGCCGACAGGATCGTTGCGGCGGCGAAACGGACATCGATTGCGGTGCCGTTCGATTTCGACGGCTGGTGGCGCGACGCCGCGCAGGCGATCGCGGCGGAGTTCACTCCTTGACGCGGAACCGCGCCAGATAGTGCAGCCCGAAGACCGCGAACAGAAACGTGAACCAGATCGGATCGGCGCGATCGAGAAAGAAGCTTTCAAGCGAGGACAGGTAGATCCCGAACAGCCAGATCCGCAGCAGCGCCATCGCCAGCGGCCCGCCATTGCCGCCCTCGTCGGCGCGGTGGAAGTCGCGCAGCGGCGCAATCACGAACACGGCGATCAGCAGCAGCGTGCCGGGCACCCCCATCGACAGCGCGGTGTCGAGATAGCCGTTGTGACTGTGCGAGGCATATTCCGTCCACTCCATGCCCTGCGGCAGCTCGCGGATCGCGCCCGAGCCCCAGAACGCGGCGAAGCCGTAGCCGGTGAACAGTTTTGCCTGCAGCGCCTCGAGCGAGAACGCCCAGATGTCGGTGCGGCCGGTGAAGCTGGTGTCGAGCGGCAGCAGCTTCGAGATCTCGGCAAGCCCGTCGCTCATGACGGTGCCGATGCTGAGCAGCGTCAGAATTATCAGCGGCGCGAGCAGCAGGATCGCGCGCAGCGCAGAACGAGCGGATCAATGCGGTGAGCGACGTGAGCGCCAGCACCACGAAAATCAGACCGGACGAGGTCTTGCCGGCGCATTTGAGCAGGAACAGCGAGGCCAGCACGATCACGGCGGCGCCGAGCAGTTTGGCGCCCGCACGCGCGACATAGATGCCGAGGAACAGCAGCATCGCCATCACGGCCGCCGCGACGTTCTTGTGGCCGAACACGCCGCGCCAGTCGCCGGCGAGATGAGGCTCCTGGGTATCGAACGCGGTGTGGATCGACAGGTTGGGTGCGAAGACGATGCCGAGATAGCAGGTCGCGAGCAGGATCAAGCCGGCGATACCGATCCATCGCGCCAATTCGCCTTGCGACTTCGGCAGCAGCATCAGCATCGCCGCGACCGCTGCGACACAGCCGGTCAGGGCGAAGCGCTTGAGCGAGGTGGAGGGATCGCTCGACAGCAGCACGCCGACCGCGGCGGTCCAGCCGGCAAACAGGAGATATCCGGGCGCGATCAGCGTTCCCAGCCCGCGCAGGCTGTCGCGCATCGCAAGCAGGATGGTCAGCACGGTCAGTCCGCCGAAGACGAGATAGGTCATCGTCTCGTTGCCGGCGGCCGCGGAGTCCTTCAGTTCCTGTTCCCTGAGATCGGCGAACGGCCGCAGCGAAATCCAGGCGACCAGCAGCGCGCCGATGAAGGCTGCGGCACGAACGACGTCCACGACCTGCTGCCGGCGGATTTCTCCGACCAGCGCGCGCCCCTGCGAAATGACGGCAAGCTCGCTCATGGCTTGATCTTCGAGGCCTTGTACTGATGCGGCTCGATACCGATCACGGCCAATACGCCGCCGATCGCAACGATGATCGGATGCAGCGCGATCAACGCCCTGTGCTCGATCGCGGCGAGCCTCGCGGCGCGAAGCAGCGACAGCGGCATCAAGGCCAGCACCTTGGCGAACAATTTTACACGCGACAGAAGCGTTCGTGTCACCTTGCGCTGCACTTGGTAATTGATCGCCCCGATGCGCAAGCCACGCAGCGCGAGCCAGCGCGGACGGCTGCGGTCCTGCGGCACGGTCTCGGTGATGACGGCCTCCGCCACCCAATGGAACGTCATGCCGGCGCGGCGGCAGCGGGTGAAAAAATCGACGTCGCCGCCGCCGAGGAAATTGAAGCGCAGGTCGAACGCCGGCGCGCCGAGCCTTTCGAAGACCGATCGCGTGATCAGGCAATTGCCGCAGCCATAGATCATCGGCACCGCGCCGCTCGTTTCATAGGCCGGCTTGAACGCCGGGTGACGTTCGAGCTTCTGCTTCGCCGCATCGTCGAATACCGGCCACACCGGTCCGCCTACGACATCGGCGCCCGTGGTCTCGGCGGTACGGACCATCAGCTCGAGCCAATCGGGCGAGGCGATCTCGTCGTCGTCGATCATCAGAAAATGCCTCGCGCCCGGGAATTTCGCGAGCGCAGTCTCGAACGCGGCGTTGATGGCGTGGCAATTGCCCTGCTGCGGCTCGACGAGACAGAGGCCCTGAAGCCGTCCTGCGCCGAGAAATTCGCCCGCAACCGGAACACTCTCGCTGGCCATCGCGTCGTTATCGACGATGACCACCGCAAACGGCCGATCGCTGCGCTGATTTGCCAGAGAGTCCAGCGTCGCCCGCAGATGCTTCGGGCGGCGGAAGGCGGGAATGCAGACGACGGTCGCGACCGAGCTGTCGAACGCGGGCGAGACCGCGGCGAGCGCGCGGCCTGCATTCGCGAATGGCGTGGTCGGCATCGCCTTCATGCGAATTTCCGCCTGAAGCCTTCGACGACATCGAACAGCGGCTTCGGCTTCAGGTCGGCGTCGAGCGGCAGCGGCCGGTTCGGCAGCCCATCACGACGTTTGAACCAGGTCGGTACCCATGTGTAGCGATCGGTCAGGCCCCAGGTGAGAATGGCTTTGGGATGCACAACCTCGCAAACCATCTCGAGATAGTCCCGCGCGGTCGCGGCCACGCGCGCGTCGCGTTCGCCGATATCGGCAGGGAATTCGTAATCGATCACATCGAGCTCGGTGATCAGCACGTCGAGCTTGAGCGCTGCGACCTCACGCAGGAAACTCTGCAACGCGTCGCGATCGAGCGTGCGATCGCCGAACAGATGCGATTGCAGGCCGACCGCGTGCAACGGCACGTCGCGATCGCGCAACGAGCGCAGCAATTGAACCAGCGCCTTGCGGCGGGCGGCAAAGCGATCGCCCTTGTACTCGACGTCGTATTCGTTCAGCACCAGCCGCGTCCCCGGATCGACCCGCGCGGCGGTCTTGAGCGCAATCGGGATGTAGTCCGCTCCGAGCTGCCTGGTCCAGATCGAGGGCCGCAGCGAATTGGCGTCCTCCGGCCAGTCGATCAGCGGCTCGTTGACAACGTCCCAGGAAGGAATGTCGCCGCGATAGCGCGACACCACGGTCTCGATATGACCGACCAGTTCCTCTTCCGCCTCGGCGCGGCTGGCGATCTCGTTGGTCCAGGCCGGCATGCCGCCGTACCAGGCGAGCGTGTGGCCGCGAATCTCGATCTTGTGCTGCCGGGCGAAGTCCACCAGGGCGTCGGCCTTCTCGAAGTCGAACCGGTTGCGCGCAGGATGCACGTCCGGCCACTTCATTTCACCTTCGGGGACAATGATGTCGCAATTCGCGACAATGGCCTGCCGATAGGCCATGTCGGTCGCAAGCGCGCCGGCGCGCACCGCGCAACCGTACGGAATTAACCTCGCGCGATCCGCGGCCTGCGCAGCTGTCCCGGTTGTCGCAAAAGCGGACATGCCGGACAGCACGGTCGCGCCGAGCGCGGCTGCGCTTGCGCCACATTGAAGGAATTCGCGCCTGGAATGGGCCTTGGCGATCATGTTCCACGTTGGTCGAAGTTTCGCGTGTCTGGTTCTGCAAGTCGTAGTCCAGCGCCGCGCATCGCGGGCAGCTCATGATGCACGATGGTTAATCGCGGCGCATTAACCACCACCAAGCACTGTCATTGCGTTAACGGCCCTTCGGCACTGATCTTGCTCCTGGTCGCCAGAGAACTCGCCCAAGAGAGTCTGCCGACAGAATTGTGAGCAATTCGGAAATGACTTCAGCTGCGTTGTTGACCCCGACCTACGCGCGCGACTTCGAGCTCTGCACGCTCTTGTGCGAGAGCGTGGACCGGCATGTCAAATCGTTCGGCAAGCACTATTTGCTGGTGCCCGACAGCGACTACGAACTGTTCTCCTGTTTCGTCAGCGATCGACGCGCGGTGATTCCGGCCTCTGCCTTCCTGCCCGCCTGGTTGCGTCCGATGCCGCGCATGTTCCAGCGCAAGCGGCGCCAGTTCTGGTGGTCGATGCGCGCCAAGCCGGTCAGCGGCTGGCATGTGCAACAGTTCCTGAAGATCGCCGCGACGATGGCGCTGCCGCATGAGCGCTACTGCATCCTCGATTCCGACATCGTGTTCTTCCGCGACTTCGATCTCGCGCGCTTCGAGACGCCGAACACGCTGCCCCTGTTCCGCGTCACCAACGAGGTCACGGCCGACCAGGCCAGCCATTCGCGCTGGGTTGCGACCAGCCATCAACTGCTCGGTCTTCCCGTGCCGCCGCTTCCGGCGCCGGACTACATCGGCCATATCATCTTCTGGGACCGCGACACGACGCGCGCCATGGTGAAGAGGATGGAGGCCGTGACCGGCTGCAGCTGGGTCGAGGCGCTGTGCCGCACCCGCGACGTCTCCGAATACATGCTCTATGGATATTTCGCCGAGAGCGACGCCACGTCTGCTGCGGTCCATTCAGCCGTTTCGAGCACGCCTTGCGTCAGCTACTGGGAAGCGCCGCGCCTCGACAAGGCCGGGCTGAACCGGCTGTTCAGCCGCGCGGGCGCGGCCGATGTCGCCTTCTCGGTGGCCTCCTTCTCGCTGACGCCGGTCGAGATCATCCGCGCCGCCATCCTGGAGAACGAGGCGACGCTGGCGCCGCTCATTGCCCCCACCCAACCCGCGGGGCTTGCCGCAGCATGCTGATCGGACAAGCCAGCATCAACCTGACTGCCAACGTGCTCTCGGCCGTGCTCGGCCTGTTGAGCGTGTTCGTCTTTACGCGGCTGTTCTCGCCGCATGATTACGGCGTCTACCTGCTCGGGGTCGGCTTCGCCTCCGTGATCAGTGTGTTCCTCGCCGGCTGGTTCCGCAACCTCGTGCTGAGCGGACACGCCCGCAACGACGGCACCGAGGTGCGTGGCCAGATCGCGTCCGGATTTGGCCTCGTCTGTCTCACGACCCCGCTTGCGTTCGCGCTCGGCCGGCTGATCGGGCTCGATACGGCGGCCGCGCTCGCTGCCGTCGCGCTCTCGGTCGCGATCGGCCTGTTCGACCTCACCCAGGATCTGATCCGGGCGCGACTGATGGCGTTTTCGGTCATGCGCGGCACGCTGGTGCGCTCGACCGGCGTGCTCTGCCTTGGCGTCGTCGCAGCGCTCGTCAGCCCGACCGGGCTGCAACTGCTGCTGGCGGCGACCGCGGCCTGCGCACTCGCGATCCTGATCCAGTCGCGTCCGGCCTGGCGCGGCACCAGGTTCGTGTTCGATCGCGCGGAGCTCGTCGCACTGGCACGGCAGGGCCTGCCCCTGACGCTGTCGCTCACGCTGCTCGCGATCTCCAGCGTCACCGATCGCTTCATGATCGCCAACCTGGTCGGCCCGGCCGATGCCGGCAGATATGTCGCCGCACTCGACCTCGTGCGCCAGACATTGATGCTGCCGGCGATGAGCACGGCCGCGGCCTTCTTCCCGCTCGCGGTCCAGATCCACGCGAGGCAGGGCGACGCCGCGGTGCGCACCCATTTCGCCGAATGCGCCGAGCTGCTGTTCGGCGTCACGCTGCCGGCCGCTCTCGGCTTTGCCATGATCTCCTGGCACGTCGCCAATGTGGTGCTCGGCGCCGATTTCCGGGAGATCGCCGCCGAGACCATGCCGATCGTCGCGATTGCCGTGATCTTCCAGATCATGACCCAGCAATATCTGCACGCCAGCTTCCTGCTCTCGGGGCGCAACGGCTTCTATCTCATCAACACCGTGGCGATCATCGTCGCCAACGTGGTGCTCTCTTACGTGTTGGTGCAGAGCCACGGCGCGGTGGGTGCCGCCTGGGCGCGGCTCGGCGCCGATGTCATCGGCTTCGTCTGCGCGCTCGCGCTGACCCGCTTCGCCTTCCCCGTTCCGCTTCCGGCTGGCCGGCTCGGGCTGATCATGATCGCAGGCCTGATCATGGCGCTTGTCGTCGGCGCCCTCGACCGGGAGCTGCATGTCTCTCACCTGGCCGCTTGCATCGTGTTGGCAGGCGCCGGTGCCGTCACTTACGCGGCACTGGGTTGGCTGTTCGACATCTCTCATGCACGGCGGCGTGTCAGGAGCGGCCTTGCGCTGCTTCGCGCCCGCCGCGCCAACATCACCACTGGACCGAGTCAATGACCAAGTCGGCCGCCCTCGATCTCATTCGCACCGCACCTGCCGCGCCGGACGTCGCGCCGCGCCCGACGCTGTCGGTCACGGAACTGCAGGCGCTGCTGGATTTGCCGCCCGGCGAGGCGCTCGACAGCCTTATGACCGTGCACGAAATCCTCAATGTCGAGCTGCCGGCGCACGGGCTCAGCGTCTACGAGGCCGGTGGCGGCTCGACCAGTTTCCTGCCGCCCGAGGTGCTGCGCCGCTCGCATGTCACCGTGGTCGACATTGACGAGAATCAGATCCGCAACAACAGCTATGCGCAGGAGACGATCCTCGGCGACATCCAGACCTATCGCTTCCCGCCAAAGAGCTTCGATCTCATCATCTGCTACAATGTGCTCGAGCATGTTCCCTATGTCGAGGCGGCGCTGGCCGGCTTCTTCCAGTCGCTGAGGCGCGGTGGGTTGATCCTGATCGGCGCACCGAACCCGCGTTCGCTGTCGGGTGTCGTCACCAAATACACGCCGCACTGGTTCCACATCTGGTTCTACCGTCACGTGGTCGGCAAGAAGAATGCCGGCCTGCCCGGCCAGCCGCCGTTCCCGACCTATTTCCATCAACTGGTCACGCCGTCGCTGCTGGAAGCCTTTGCGCGCAAGAACGGCCTGCAGGTGATCTATCGCAAGGAATATGAGAGCCCGCGCTATCCGGAGATGCGCGAACACAAGCCGATGTTCGCGGCTCTGATCGACGCACTCTCGGTCACCCTGAACCTGTTCCTGCCGCGCAAGATCGACGTGCGGCGCGGCGATTATCACGTCATCCTGCGGAAACCCTGAACCATGAGAAACCCGCAAGACATCGCCGGAACGACAACGCGCCGCGAGCACATCGCGGTCGCTAACGCTTCGTTAATCCACGAAAACCGCGCGCATGCGCGCATAAACGGTTTGTTTGCCTTTTCGGTGAATAGTCCCTCAATGAGTATGGTTAATTTTTCCTGTTGCGTTGATTCCGCGTTCCTTTCGACGCGTCGCGTGACCGGAAGAGTAACCCCTCAGCCGATGTGTGCGGCCGTCCGAATGGAAGCTGGGGATGCTTGTTTTTGACCAGCCGATAGATCAGGGGAAACCCGACACGCGGGCGAGTTCGCCCGCGGCGTCCGGATTCGATCTGCTGGCGCTGTTCCGCCTGTTGTGGCGGCGCAAGACCACGATCATTGCGGCCGCGCTCGGTTGCGCGATTGCCGCAGTCGTGATCGGCAAGAGCCTCTCGCCGAAATTCACCGCGACCGCCCAGCTCTATGTCGATCCACGCGAGTTACAGCTGGTCGACCGCGAGCTGACGCCGCGCGCCCAGGACGTCTCCGGCCTGTCGATGGTGGTGGAAAGCCAGGCCCGGCTGATCACCTCGAACAGCGTGCTGCTCAAGGTGATCCAGGACACCAACCTCGACAAGGATCCGGAGTTTGGCGGCGCATCCAGGGGAGCGCTGACCTCGCTGCTCGGACTGTTCGGAATCGAGCTGCGCTTCGCCGCCGCGCCGAAGGTCGATCACACCATCGCGTTGGACGCACTCGTCCGGCACATCACGATCCGCAAGACCGAACGCTCCTTCGTGGTCGATATCGAGGTCTGGTCCTACGATCCGGCCAAGTCTGCGATGCTCGCCAACGCCGTCGCCGACGCTTACCTCTCGGAATCCAAGAGTTCGCAGGCGACCGCCGCGCGGCGCGCCACCACCGATCTGTCGGGCCGCCTGAAGGAACTTCAGCAGCGGCTGCGCAACGCCGAGAATGTGCTCGCCGTCTACAAGGCGCAGAACAACTTCGTCGGCACCCAGGACACAATGCTCAGCGACCAGCAGCTCTCGGCCGCCAACCAGCGGCTCGCGGCGGCCCATGCGCTGACGCTGGATGCGCAGGCCAAGTACGACCAGATCGAGGCGAGCCGCCGCTCCGCGACCGATCCCGGCGCGACTGCCGAAACGCTGCAATCTCCGACCATCGCCAATCTGCGCGCGCAATATGCCGAAGCGAAGAAGAAGCACGCGGAGCTCGCCGCCGAGCTCGGCCCGCTGCATCCCGCGATCAAGCAGGCCGAAAAGCAGGTCGAGGACATGCGTCGCACGATCAACGAAGAGGTCGATCGCTTCGCCCAGTCGGGGAAGAACGACCTCACGCGCGCGCGCGATTACGAAGCCTCGCTGAACAAGGCGCTGGAGGCGCAAAAGCGCCAGAGCACCGCACTCAGCCAGGCCTCGGTGCGGCTGCGCGAGCTCGAGCGCGACGTCGAGGCGAGCCGCGACGTCTACCAGTCGTTCCTCAAGCGCTCGCGCGAAACCGAGGAGCAGGAAAGCCTCAACACCTCGGCGGCGCGCATCATCGGCGAAGCCACCGTGCCGCAACGCCGCACCTTCCCGCCGGCGATGAGCATCCTTGCGATTCTCGGCTTCATGCTCGGCGCGCTCGGCGCTTCAGGGTGGATCGTCGCGGTCGACCGTTTGCCGCCCGGCAATGCCAGGCCACGACCGATCGAGCCGGACACAAAGCCCGATGCTGCGCCCCAAGCGGAGGCGGCGCCGAAGCAGCTGCAACCGCCCCGGCGACAGCGGGCGCCGGCCGCCGTTTTCGAAAAGCCGGTCATCGCGCGGCTGCAGGACTCCGACGTGATCCGCACGCTCGGCGGCATCCTGCAAGGCGGCGCGACCTGCGACGTCACGCGCTTCGGCTGGCCGACGCTGCGCCCGGGCTTTCCGATGACGGCGTTCCTCAATGCGCTGCGCGATATCCGGGCCGCGATTGGCCGCCACACGCCGGCCAACGGGATGCCGGTCATTGCCGTGATCGGTGCCGGCGCAGGCGTCGACCGCAGCATTGCAACGCTGAATTTCGCCCTCGCCGCGTCGCGCGACGAGGCCAGGGTGCTGATGATCGATGCCGATCGCGAGGCGCAGACGCTCTCGAACAAGGTCAACCGCCTCGGCAAGAGCGAGCCGAGCCGGCTTGGCTGGCTCTCGATCGGCAGCAAGGCCTCGCGCGCAACGGTCACGGCGAACGGCATTTCGATCCTGCCTGCGGTCAAGGCGAGCGAAGCCAAGGCGGCGGATGCGATCCGCAAATCCATCGCCCAGGCCAAAGCCGCCGGCGGCTACGATCTCGCCATCCTCGACGGTCCGGCGTTGCCGCTCGGCGCGGCCGATCGCAAGCTCGTCGACGAGGCCGATGCCATCATCGCCGTGCTGCCGGTCAACCTCGACATCAACGACGCGCTGGAAGAGGTCATCGCTGCGCTCGGTCCGGCACAGCGCAAGCTCGCCGGCGTGATCCTCAACGAATTGACCCCCTCGCCATCCGTGGCGCGGCAGCGAGGCAGCGCCTATGCTTGAGCGCCGCCATAATCCGCTCGGACGCGCCGCGACCGCAGCAGTCCCCCGCATCACGCTGGGTGGCTTGCGGCTCGCCGTGCTCGACCTGGAGCAGACCGCGAATTTCATGATCGAGATGGCCTTTCCGCATCGCCGGATCGGCCGTCCGCTGTATTGCACTTCCGCCAATGGCGAGGTGCTGGCGCGCTGCTCGACCGAGCCGATGACCGAGCGGCTGTTTCGCGCCGCCGACCTGATCAATGCCGACGGCCAGCCGCTGGTCACTGTGTCGCGGCTCAAATCCAAGACGCCGCTGCCGGAGCGGGTCGCCACCACCGATCTGTTCCATGTCGTGGCGCGCAAGGCCGCGGCCGCCGGCCTGACCTTCTACATGTTCGGCGCCGATGAGGTGGAGAACGCCGCGGCGGTTGCCAATGTGCAAAGGGTGCATCCGACGCTGCGAATTGTCGGATCCTCCCACGGCTATCTCCGTGGCGATGCGTTGCGCGCCAAGGTCGAGGAGATCAACGCGCTGGCCCCGGACTATCTCTGGATCGCGCTCGGCGTGCCCTATGAACAGGCCTTCGTCGAAGAGTTCACGCCGCGTCTCACCAATGTCGGCGTCATCAAGACCTCGGGCGGCCTGTTCAATTTCCTGTCCGGAAGGCGCGCTCGCGCGCCGCAATGGATGCAGGTCGCGGGCCTCGAATGGGCCTGGCGCATCTGGCTCGAGCCGCGCCGGCTGTTCTGGCGTTACCTCACCACCAATCCCCGCGCGCTCTATTTGCTGTTCAACCGCAGCCGGACATCCGACACCGACCGGACCCACGAGCAATGAGCGACAAGCCAGCGATCCTCGTCACCGGAGGTGCCGGCTATATCGGCGCGCATGCCTGCCGCGCGCTCGAGGCGGCCGGCTACCAGCCGATCGTTTACGACAATCTCTCGACCGGGCATCGCCGCTTCGTGCGGGGACCGCTCGTGATCGGCAACCTCATCGACAAGGCAAAGCTCGCGCGCGTTTTCGCGGAGCATGACATCGTCGCCGTGATGCATTTTGCCGCCGCCAGCCTGGTCGGCGAGTCCATGAGCGATCCGCAGAAATACTACATCAACAATGTCGCCGGCACGCTGTCGTTGCTGGAAGCCATGCATCATGCCGGCTGCCGCCGCATCGTGTTCTCCTCGACCGGCGCAGTCTATGGCAACGCCGACAGCAAGGCGCTGCGAGAGGACTTTCCCTGCGCACCGATCAACACCTACGGCGCGACCAAGTGGATGATCGAGCGCATGCTCGCCGATTATCGCCACGCCTACGGCTTCGGCGCGTTTTGCCTGCGCTATTTCAACGCCAGCGGCGCCGATGCCTCAGGCGGCATTGGTGAGCTGCGCGACAATGAGACTCACCTGATTCCGCGCGCCATGATGGCGCTGCAGGGTCATTTGTCCGATTTCGCGGTGTTCGGCGATGACTACGATACGCCCGACGGCACCGCGATCCGCGACTACATCCATGTCACCGATCTCGCCGCGGCGCATGTCAGTGCCGTACGATTACTGCTGCAGGGCCACGCCGGCGGCGCCTTCAACCTCGGCACCGGCACGGGCTATTCGGTCCGCCAAATCCTCAACGCGATCGCTGACGAAACCGGCCACACGGTGCCGCATGTGATCAAGCCACGCCGGCCCGGCGATCCCGCCTATCTGGTCGCGGATGCCAGCGCGGCGCGCACGGTGCTGGACTTCACGCCGGCGCATTCCGATCTTGCGACCGTCGTCCGCACCGCCTGGGCATGGCACCAGCAGGCGCATCCGCGCAAGGCGGCGTGAAACCCTCTTCACCTCTCCCCGCTGGGGAGAGGTGAATCCTCATCGCTGAAGCAGCAATTGAATCAGAGCGGCTTGATCTGCACCTTGCGGAACTTGACCACGCCCGAACCATATTGCAGGGCGAACGGTCCGGCATTGACATGCTTGGAGTTGTCGACGTCGGCGGTCTTCTGCCCGTTCAGCACGATGGTGAGATGCGGCCCCTTTGCCGTGATCTCGTAGACATTCCACTTGCCCGCCGCCTTCGGCATCGGATCGACCTTGGCGACATCGACGATCGCGCCGGTGCCGTAGCTGGGATCGGGACGCTTGTCGAAGATGTTGACCTCGTAGCAGACCTTGGAGTCGATCTTGTCGCGCTGCTCGCAGCGGATGAAGATGCCGCTGTTGGCCTCCTCGTCGGTCCAGAACTCGGCGCGGATCTGGAAGTCCTTGTAGGCGTTCTTGCTGACCAGATAGGACAGATCCTTGCCGTCGAGCTTGTCGGCGGCATATGCACCGTCTTTCATTGCCCAGTTGGCCTTGCCGACCTCGGTCCAGTCGCCCTTGTTGCTGGCATCGAGCAGCGTGATCCAGCCGTCCTCCGCGGAGACCGCATTGGCGTAAGATACGGCGGCGCCGATCACGAGACCGGCTGCAATCGTCCTCAATCCTGTTCGCATCAAATCCTCCCTTGCTGTTGTTTTTGGTGGCGGCACGATAGCAAAGCGCGGCACGAAGCCAACGCGCTTTTCATGCTGCAACTGCGTCCTGCGCCGCTCGGTTACACGTTGTCGTGGATGGCTTGCGCGGCAACGACGTGACCAGATACCATAACAACCAAAGAGAGGGCGTATTCCAAAACGCCGCACAATCGGGAGGACAACATGACGACAAGCAACCGCTTCTGGCGCTACCTCGCCCTGCCCGCGGTCTTCGCCGGCATGCTGAGCATCAGCTCGGCAGCGGAACTCAATCCCGCCGCCCTGGTCTACAAGCTGCCCGATCAGATTCCATGGAGTCCCGTCAGCGCGCGCGGCTCGCAGCAGGCCGTGGTGGTCGGCGATCCCACCAAGCCCGGCTTCTACATGGTCTACAACAAGTGGACCAAGGGCAATCATTTCAGCCATCCGCACTTCCATCCCAACGACCGCTACATCGTGGTGCTGCAGGGGACATGGTGGGTCGGCACCGGTCCGAAGTTCGATCCGGAGCATGGCACGGTTCCGATGCCGGCCGGCAGCTTCGTCACCCATTACGGCAAGCAGGTGCATTGGGACGGCGCCAAGGACGAGGACGCCGTGCTGCTGATCATGGGAGAAGGACCGGCGACCTCGACGGAGGTCACCGAAGAGAAGTAGCGGTTTCCAATCCCGCTTGGTGGAAATCGGCCATGCATAAGTGGCACGGCGGCCGTCGCCGTTTGGCCGGATTGCGGACTTGCTCTCACGCGACCCGTTTGAGACGATATCGCCAAGCAAGACCCGTTACCGCGGGCGGCGGTGAAGAGGAAACCCCATGCCGATCGTTCAGGCCGAGCGTCTCACCCGCATCGGCACGGCGTTGTTGAAGGCGGCAGGCGCGTCGGATGAGGAAGCCGGCGCAGTCGCGGTCGGCTGCGTCAACGCCAACCTCGCCGGCCACGATTCCCACGGCATCATCGCGATCCCGACCTATATCGACCGCATCAAGGCGGGTCATATCGTGCCCGGTGCGCCCTGGACCATCGTGCAGGAGAGCCCAACCACGACCGTGATCGACGGCCATTGGGGGTTCGGTTTTCACGTCAACGCCAAGGCGATGGCGCTGACCGTCGAGAAGGCGAAGAAAGCCAATGTCGCGGCCTGCACCGTGTTCCGCCAGAGTCATGTCGGGCGGCTCGCCGCCTATCCGATGATGGCGATGCGCGAGGGCATGATCGGGCTCGCCACGGCGGATTCCGGCCGCTCGCCGAAACTCGTCGCGCCGTTCGGCGGCCGCGAGGCGCGGCTCGGCACCAATCCGATCTCGATCGCGGTGCCGAGCGATCTCGACGCGCCGTTCTACCTGGACATGGCCACCTCGGCGGTGGCCGCCGGCAAGATCATGCTGTCGGTCGCGCGCAAGGAAGAAATCCCGAAGGGCTGGATCATCGATGCCGAAGGGCGGCACACCACCGATCCCACGCAATACCGCAAGGGCGGCGCGCTGCTGCCGCTCGGCGGCAGCGAAGGATATAAAGGCAGCGGGCTCGCCGCCATGGTCGAGGTGCTGTGCGGGCTGCTCACCGGCCTCGGTTTCGGCGTCGAGCCGACCGGCCGGCACAATGACGGTTGCTTCATGGCGGTGTTCAACGTCGCCGCGTTCCGGCCGCTGGAGCAGTTCAAGAAGGAAGTCGGCGAGTTCGCGCGTTACCTGAAATCGACGCCGCCGTCGGAAGGCTCAAACGGCGTGTTCTATCCCGGCGAAGTCGAATACATCCGCGAGCAGCAGCGCCGCAAGGACGGCATCGAGATCGAGGACGCGACGTGGGACAAGCTGCGCGGCTTGGCAGGCGAGTACAAGCTCGCATCCGAACTCGATCTCGCGTGACCAGGAGGACGACATGACACGGCAAATGGCGATGGTCGGCTTCCTGCAGGCGCAGAATTGCACCAACCTGCCGAGCTCGTGGCGGCATCCGGAATCGCGCGACGATTCCATGTCGTCTGATTACTATCAGGAGATCGCGCGCGTCCTCGAAGCCGGCAAGTTTCACATGGCGTTCTTCGACGATCGCCTGGCGATGCCCGACCGTTACGGCAACGATCATGCCCACACCGTCGAATATGGCATCCGCTGCGTGAAGATGGATCCCCTGATCGTGCTGACGACCATGGGTATGGCGACAACGAAGCTTGGGTTGGCTTCGACCGCCTCGACCACCTATTTCGAGCCGTTCGACGTGGCGCGGCGCTTCGCAACGCTCGACCTGATGTCGGGCGGCCGTGCTGGGTGGAACGTCGTCACCTCGCTCAATGACGGTGAAGCCCAGAACATGGGCAAGGATGCGCATCTCGAACATGATTATCGCTACGACCGCGCCGATGAGTTCATGGAAATCGTGCTTGGCCATTGGGACACCTGGGAAGACGGCTCCGTGATCATGGACAAGACGACCGGCCGCTTTGCCGATCCGAGCAAGGTGAAGCGGCTCGATCACAAGGGAGAGTTCTACAAGTCGCGGGGACCGTTCACGGTGCCGCGGTCGCAGCAAGGACATCCCGTTGTCATCCAGGCCGGCGCATCCGGCCGCGGCCAGCGCTTTGCCGGTCGCTGGGGTGAGGTCATCTTCACCGCCGCACATCATCTGGCGGGCGCCAAGGAAGGCTATGCCGCGATCCGCAATGAAGCGGCAAAGGCCGGCCGCGATCCCGATCAGATGCGGCTCTGCAATCTCACCACGCCGGTCTGCGGCGCGACAAAGGCGGAAGCCGAAGACAAGATGGCGGTGATCCAGAAGCTGCCGCTCCAGATCGACGCGCTGTCGTTGCTTGCGGAGGCGTTGAATTTCGACTTTGCCGCCAAGCCGCTCGACGAGCCGATCACAACGGAAGAACTCAAGGGCATGCAGGGTATTCTGGGCATCCGCGACCGCGTGCTGAAAACGTCGGGCAAGGCCAACCCGAGCGCGCTGGATTTCGTGACCTTCTCCGGCCGCGCCCAGGTCAACGACGCCATTGTCGGCGGTCCGAAGGAGATTGCGGACCGGCTGGAAGAGATGTTCGTCGAGCGTGGCTGCGACGGCTTCGTCATCGCGGCCACCATCGTGCCCGGCTCCTACGCCGATTTCGTCAAGCATATCGTGCCGGAATTGCAGCGCCGCGGCCTCTACCACAAGGACTACGCCGGAAAGACCTTGCGTGAAAATCTCGGCCTCAAGCGGCCGGTCGCCGGCGCCTGGAAAACCCAGCCGCGCGCCGCGGCAGAATAAGGAAACACACCATGCGTTGGCTGAAATTCACCGCAGGCGGCAACACCTCCTGGGGCATCGTCGAAGGCGACAAGGTCACCGCCGTCAGCGGCGATCCCTTTGGCGAGCACAAGCGCACGTCGCAGACCCATGCGCTCAAGGACGTCAAGATCGAGCTGCCGGTGATGCCGCGCACCTTCTATTGCGTCGGGCTGAACTATCTCAAGCATCTGAAGGAAGCCGCCGACAAGGCCGGCACCGTGCCGAACGTGCCCGACAGGCCCGAGATCGGCTATCGCGCGCAAAACGCGCTGATCGCGCATGACGAGGACGTGGTGATTCCCGCGACCGCGACCGAGAAGATCCATTACGAAGGCGAGCTCGTCGTCGTGATCGGCAAGAAGGCGAAACACCTTACCGAGAAAGACGCGATGAGCTGCGTGCTCGGCTACACCATCGGCAACGACGTCTCCGAGCGGACCTGGCAGAAGGCCGATCGCGGACTGTGGCGCGCCAAGAACGCCGACACTTTCAAGCCGATGGGCCCATGGATCGAGACATCAGTCGATCTCGACAAGATGGAAACCATCATCAAGGTCAACGGCAAGCAGACCGGCCGCTTCCACACCAACGAGATGATCTTCGGCATCGTGCCGTTCATCGTCGAGCTGACCAAATATTTCACATTGTGGCCGGGCGACGTGATCTGGATGGGCACCGACGGCGCCTCGCCTGACATCAAGGCCGGTGACGTCGTCGAGATCGAGCTCACCGGCATCGGCACGCTTGCGAAATAAGTTCGTGGCCGAGAAGCACTAGTGGCCAAGTACTCCGCCGCGCATTATTTGCTCGAAGGCCTGGTCGACCTCGGCGTCGACTACATCTTCGCCAATCTCGGCACCGACCATGTCTCGATCATCGAGGAGCTGGCGCGCTGGGACAAGGAAGGCCGCAAGCATCCGGAAGTCATCCTGTGTCCACACGAGGTGGTCGCGGTGCACATGGCCGGCGGCTATGCGCTGGCGACGGGCAAGAGCCAGGCCGTGCTGGTCCATGTCGATGCCGGCACCGCGAATGCCTGCATGGCGATCCAGAACCTGTTCCGCTACCGGTTGCCGGTGATGATGTTCGCCGGCCGCGCGCCGCATACCCTGCATGGCGAGCTCACGGGCTCGCGCGACACCTATGTGCATTTCGTCCAGGACCCCTTCGATATCGCCAGCATCGTGCGGCCCTATGTGAAGTGGGAATATTCGCTGCCCTCGGGCGTGGTGGTGAAGGAAGCGCTGGCCCGCGCCAGCGCGTTTGCGCACAGCGATCCGCCGGGTCCGGTCTACATGATGCTGCCGCGCGAGACGCTGGCCGAAGAATGGGACGAGGCCGCGATGCCGTCGTATCCGCCGGCGCGTTACGGCCATATCCGCGCCGGCGGCATCGAGCCGGCGCGCGCAGAGGCCATCGCCGCGCAACTGATGGCCGCGGAAAATCCTGTGGCGTTCGCCGCCTATCTCGGCCGCAGACCGGGCGCGGTCGCGGCACTCGACCGGCTGGCGCGAACCTGCGGCATTCGCGTCGCCGAATTCAACGCGATCGACCTCAACATCCCGCAGGACTCGCCCTGTCATGCCGGCGGCGATCCCGTGCCCTTGCTGGAGAATGCCGATCTCGGCCTGCTGCTCGACACCGACGTGCCGTTCGTGCCGCAGTCCAAGCGCGCGCGCGAGATGAAGTGGATCCAGATCGATGTCGATCCGCTGAAGAGCGATTTTCCGATGTGGGGCTTTGCCACGGACATGCGCATCCAGGGCGACAGCGCCATCGTCCTGCAACAGGTGCTGGATGCGGTCGAAGCCCGCGCCGATGACGCTTAGCGCAAGCGCGTCGCCGCGCGGATTGAAAGCTGGAGCGCTGCCCGCGAGGCATCGGCCAAGCGCCGCGCGACGGCAAGCGCCAACAAGGGCGTGTCCGGCGCGCTCAATCCGGCGTTCGTGGCCGCGACGTTGAGCAACAAGATCGCGCAGGACGACATTGTGCTCAATGAAGCCATCCGCAACGGACCGATCCTTCAGGAGCACCTCGAGCGCACCAAGCCGCAAAGCTATGTGGGCTTAGCCGGCGGCGGGCTCGGCTTCTCCGGCGGCATGGCGCTGGGATTGAAGCTCGCGCAGCCCAAGCGCCGCGTCGTGCAGGTGATCGGCGACGGCGGCTTCCACTTCTCCTCGCCTGACAGTGTCTATGCGGTCGCGCAGCAATACCAGATCCCGATTTTCACGATCGTGCTCGACAATGGCGGCTGGCAGGCGGTGAAGTCGGCGACCCAGCGCGTCTATCCCAAGGGCATCGCGGCCGAGACCGACCAGTTCCAGTCGCGGCTGATGTCGGGCCGCCAGGGCGAGCGGCGGGATTTCTCCGAGGTCGCCAAGGCATTCGGTGCTTACGGCGAATGCGTGCGCGAGCCGGACGAGTTGGCCGCGGCGATCGACCGCTGCCTTGCCGCGCTCGACGACGGCAAGGCCGCGGTGCTGCATGTTCATGTGACGAGACTCTAGGAGAAGGTGATGTTCTTTCGCGCTCTCGTCGGTCTCGGTGCTCTCGTCTTCGCGGCGAACGCGGCATCGGCGCAAGACGATCCCACAAAATATCCGACGCGGGCGATCCACATCATCGTCGGTTTCGCGGCCGGCGGCGGCAACGACGTCATCGCCCGCATCTATGCGCAAAAGCTGTCGGAAGATCTCGGCCAGCCCGTGATCGTCGAGAACAAGCCGGGCGCCGGCGCGATCGTCGCGACCGAATATGTGTCGAAGGCCGCTCCCGACGGCTACACCTTGCTGATCGGCGCCAGCGGCATGGCGATCAACCAGTCGCTTTATGCCAAGCTGCCTTACGACTCCGTCCGCGATTTCGTCGCGATCTCCGAACTCGCCTCGTTTCCGCTGCTCCTGGTCGTCAACGCCTCGTCGCCGATCAAATCGGTCGCGGAGTTCGTGGCCTATGCCAAGGCCAACGCCGACAAGATGAACTATGCGACCTCATCCGCCACCTTCCAGCTCGTCACCGAGCTGTTCAAGCTGAAGACCGGCGCGCCGATGCAGGCAATTCCCTACAAGAGCGCCAACGAGATGGTGCTCGCCGTGGTCTCCGGCCAGGTCGCCGCCACGATCGCCGATGCGGGCCCGGTGTCGCCGCAGGTGAAGGCCGGCACGGTGCGCGCGCTCGCGGTCACGTCGCAAAGCCGGCTGTCGGATTTCCCGGATGTGCCGACCATGAAGGAATCCGGCGCCGACGTCGACGCCATCATCTGGACCGGGATCTTCGCGCCGAAGGCGACACCGCCTGAGATCGTCAAGAAGCTCGAAGCCGAGTTCATGAAGATCGCGAAGCTGCCCGACGTCGCCTCCCGGCTGAAGGCGATCGGCGTCGATGCCGTGGGCACCTCGACCGCAGAGTTCACTGATATCCTCAAATCCGAGGTCGCCCGCTGGGGCGATGTCGTCAAGTCGGCCAACATCAAGATCGAGCAGTAGCGCTCTTCGGCATCACCATCTGCACGATCACGGTTGCGATCGCCGCGACCGCGATATTGAGCAGCAGCGCGCCGAGGCCGACGAAGAAGGTGTAGTTGGTGCCGCCGAGCGAAAGACTCGCCAGCGGCTTCAGTCCGTTGCTCCACGCCGTCCAGGTGCCCCAGCCGATCCCCGCGGCCCAGCCGAGCAGCAGCGCCTCGGCGCGGAACCAGCGCGTGAACAGGCCGAACACCAGCGCCGGGAAGGTCTGCAAGATCCACAGTCCGCCGAGCAGTTGCAGGTCGAGTGCAAATTGCGTCGGCAGGAACAGGATGAAGGCGAGCGCGCCGACCTTGACCACCAGCGAGGTGATCTTGGCGACCGCCGCCTCGCCGGCGTGGGTGATGTCGGGATTGACGTAGGACTTCCAGACGTTGCGCGTGAACAGGTTCGCCGCGCCGATGCTCATCACGGCGGCCGGCACCAGCGCGCCGATCGCGATCGCCGCAAAGGCAAAGCCCGCGAACCATTCCGGAAACAACGTCTTGAACAGCATCGGCACCGCGTCATTCGGCGACGACAGTTTCAGATGCGCGGCATAGGCCATGTAGCCGAGCAACGCGATCAAGCCGAGCAGCAACGTATAGGCCGGCAGCAGGATCGCGTTCTTGCGGATGGTGTCGGCGGATTTCGAGGCGAACACGCCGGTCAGCGTGTGCGGATACATGAAGGCCGCGAGCGCCGATCCGAACGCCAGCGTCGCGTAAGCGAGGTACTGGCTGTCCTTCAACGTCAAGCCCGTCGCGCCGCCCTTGGCGGTGAACGCGTCATTGGCGGCCGCGAACACCGCGCCATAGCCGCCGAGCTTCACCGGCACCACCACGACTGCGACCAGCACCACGATGTAGATCATGATGTCCTTGACGAAGGCGATCAGCGCCGGCGCGCGCAGGCCCGAGCTGTAGGTGTAAAGCGCGAGCACGACGAAGGCGATGATGATCGGCGCCTCGCCGGTCAGTCCCATCGCCTTGATCACCACGCCCATGCCGATCAGCTGCAGCGCGATATAGGGCATGGTCGCGATCAGCCCGGTCAACGCCACCGCGAGCTCGAGCGCGCGCGAGCCGTATATGCCGTGCACGACGTCGGCCGAGGTGACGTAGCCGTTGGCATGCGCGACCTTCCACAGGATCGGCATGACAGCGAACACGAAGGGATAGACGATGATGGTGTAGGGCAGCGCGAAGAAGCCGTAGGCGCCGACCGCGTAGACCAGCGCCGGCACCGCGATCACGGTGTAGGCGGTGTAGAAATCGCCGCCGATCAGGAACCAGGTGATCCAGGTGCCGAACTGCCGTCCGCCCAGACCCCATTCATCGAGATGCTCCTTGACCTCGCCGGATTTCCAGCGTGCCGCGAAGAATCCCATGACGGTGACGAGCAGGAAGAAGAAAATGAAAACCGAAAGCGCAATCCATTCGATCTGATCGGCCATGGCGAAGTCCCCTATTCGGCTTCGTCATGCGGCTGGCTGCGATAAACCAGCCAGATCAGCACCGAGGTGATCGGCACCCAGGCGAACTGGTACCAGTAGAAGAAGGGAAAACCGAACAGCGACGGCTCGGTGAAATTGTAGAAGGGGACCCACAACAAGCCGACAAACGGCAACAGCAACAGAGCCCACATGGCGTCCTCCGGCGGCAAGCTGGCTGCATTGGCCAGCTTGCGATCTCAGAGAATGCTAAGCACCGGATGGTCGTTCCGCCAGAGGATTTCGTTGCTGCGTTGCCGCGATCAGAACGCAGGCCCTTCCCCGTTGCGGCCATAGGTGATGCGCGGCGTCAACAGCGTACCGTCGGGCTGCTTCTTCGCCGCCGCGACGAAGACCTTGGTGCCCGGCTGCACCTCTTCGCGCTTGCCGAACTCGTAGGTGACGACCACGGTCTGCGGCGTCACCACCAGCTCTTTCTCGCCGTCCTTGTATTTGACATGGAGCACCGGGCCATCGACGCCGGTGACGGCCTGCTCGACGCTGCCGTTGGTCATCTTGCTCTTGGGCAGCAGGTCCCAGTCGTAATGGCCGTCGCCGGTGCCGCGCATCGATTCCGGAAAGATGTGCACCTCGATGGCCTTCTGCGTGCCGTCCTCCTGCATCATGCCGGCCGAGCCGACATACATGCCCTGCTTGATGTCCTTCATGGTCGCCGGCACGATCGCGACGAACAGCGGCTTGTCCTCGGTGGTGACGAGCTTCACTTCGGAGCCGTCGCGGGTCTTGACGATGTAGACCGGCCCCTCGATGCGCTCGACCGTGCCGCGCACACGCACGGTGTCCTGGGCGGATGCGGGAAGAGCAAGGCAAACAGCGAAGCTTGAGGCAGCGAGCACGCGCAGGACCATACCGACCATGACAACCTCCGGGAGTGAACGACCATTCCCCTGCAACACCCGCGGGCGAAGATTATTCCGTTACCGCCAAGACAGTGCCGCTCCCGGCCGCTAAGATTGGCTGCCGTTGGATCGGGAGAGCGTCATGCGATGTCCGCATCTTGCCTTGCTGTTGAGCGTCACCGTCGCCGCCCTGGCGGCTCCCGTCCTGTCGCGCGCCGCCGATGCACCAGACCTCGACACACTGACCGCACAACAGGCAGCTTCCGATCTCTGCACCAGCAAGTACACCAGTACGGCGCTGGTCTCCGCGGCGATCGCGCGCGCCAAGGCCAATCCCGATCTCAATGCCTTCATCACGCTGGATGAAGCGGGCGCCATGAAGGCGGCCGCCGCGTTCGACGCCGGCCACAGGAAACGGAGCGCTTGCAAGCCGCTCGGCGGCGTGCCCATCGTCATCAAGGACAATATCGAGGTCGCCGGACTGCCCACCTCCGCCGGCACGCCGGCCCTGAAGGGATTCGTGCCGAAGCAGGATGCGCCGGTAGCCGAAAAGCTGCGCGCGGCCGGCGCCATCATCATCGGCAAGACCAACATGCACGAGCTTGCCTTCGGCATCTCCGGCTACAACACCGGCTTCAAGACCGGCGCCGAGCCCGGCGTGCGCAACGCCTACGATCATTCGAAGATCGCAGGCGGCTCCTCCTCCGGCACCGCGGCCACGATCGGCATGCGGATCGTCACTGCGGGCCTCGGCACCGACACCGGCGGCTCGGTGCGGATTCCCTGCGCACTGAACGGCTGCGCCTCGCTGCGCCCGACGGTCGGCCGCTATCCGCAAAGTGGCATCGCGCCGATCTCGCATACCCGCGACACCGCGGGTCCGATGGCGTCCACCATGGCGGACGTTGCGCTGCTCGATCGGATCATCGCCGGCGGCGGCGCGGTTGCGCCCGCCAATTTGAAGGAGGTCCGCATCGGCGTCGAAAAGACGATGCTCGCCAATCTCGATAGCGATACCGAGGCGGCGTTCCGCGCTGGCATCGACAAGCTCAAGTCGGCCGGTGTCACCGTGGTCGATGTGGAGATGCCGAAGCTCGGCGAGCTCAACGGCCAGGTCGGATTTCCCGTCGCGCTCTTTGAAGCCTATGACGACATGGTGGCGTATCTGAAGCACACCGGCACCGGCATCACCATCGAGGAGCTGGCGAAACAGATTTCGAGCCCGGACGTGAAGGGCACCTATGACGGCCTCGTCATTCCGCGCAAGCTACCCGGCCCCAACAATACCGTGGTCGACGCCAAGCCCGCCTACGACGCCGCGATGAGCACGGCGCGCCCGGCGCTGCAGGCGCTCTACAAGGACACCTTCGCCAAGAACAAGCTCGACGCCATCGCGTTTCCGACCACGCCGAAGGTCGCGATCGCGTCCAATCCGGATTCGAGCAGCCTCGCCAACTTCCTGCTGTTCATCCAGAACACCGATCCCGGCAGCAATGCCGGCGTGCCGGGCATCCAGGTTCCGATAGCGCTCGGCGCATCGAGCAAGCTGCCGGTCGGCATCGAGCTTGACGGTCCCACTGGAAGCGACCGCAGGCTGCTCGCGATCGGGATGGCGCTGGACAAGCTGTTCGGACGGTTGCCGCCGCCACCGCATTGACGGCAGAGCCCTTGGAATTACTCGGCCTTGATGCCGGCGTCCTGGATCACTTTACGCCAGCGATCCTCTTCCTCGCGGAAGTAGCGCTCGAGTTCGCTTGGCGGACTCGCGACCATCACCAGGCCTTCGTTGACGCTGAGCTTCTTGAACGCCTCGGCTTTCACCGCTGTCGCAGCAGCCTTGTTGAGGCGATCGATGATCTCGGGTGGCGTCTTCGCCGGCGCGAAAAGACCGTACCAGGCTTCGGCGTCATAGCCGGGCACGCCGGCCTCGGCGACGGTCGGCAAGTCCGGAAACGCCGGCGAGCGCTCGGCCGAAGTCACCGCCAGCGCGCGCAACTGTCCGCCTTCGACCAGCGACGCGCAGCTCGCCACCGTCGTGAACATCACCTGGATCTGGCCGCCGATCAGATCGGTGATCGCGGGCGCCGATCCCTTGTAGGGCACGGTGGTGAGGTTCACCTGCGCCATGTGCTTGAACAACTCGCCGGCGAGATGCGCCGAGGTGCCGGTGCCGTAAGTTCCGTATGACAATTTATCCGGTGCAGCCTTTGCCGCCGCGATCAGGTCGGCGATCGACGTGATCGGCGAGGCCGGATTGACCACGACGATGCTGAAGGAGCGCGCCACCAGCGCAACCGGCGCGAGATCGCGATGTTGGTCATAGGGCAGCTTGGAATAAAGACCCGGATTGACCGCGTTGGCGAAGGTGCCCATCAGCAGCGTGTAGCCGTCCGCTTCGCTGGCCGCGACCGCCTGCGTGCCGATGATGGTGCCCGCCCCCGGCTTGTTCTCGATGATGATGGAGACGCCGAGATCCTTGGCCATCTCCTGCGCCAGCGTACGGGCCACCACATCGGTGCCGCCGCCCGGCGCGAACGGCACCACGATCTTGATGATGCGGTCGGGATAGGCGGCGCGCGCCGCGTTGGCTGACAGGACAAACGCGCATGCTGCGAGCGCGAACGCAACGATTTTCGATCTGGCTTTCATGCGACTCTCATAGAGCGAGATCGCCGCTTGCGCCATGCGCCGAACGACGGACGGCCTCGCGCCGCCAACCATGGACGGCAGCTGCAGCCGAGACTAACATCCGCCGCCCTCAGAAAAACCAACAACATCCCGGGAGGAACTTCATGAAGCGTGCGCTGATCGGCTTATTGCTGCTCGCGACGTCACCTGCGCTGGCGCAGCAGTCGGTGCCCAGCATTGCCTTCGACTCCGTGCCCAATCCGCTGCGGCTGCCGAAGAACATGTATTTCGGCGAGGTCTCGGGCGTCGCCGTCAACTCCAAGGGACACGTTTTCGCACTCTCGCGGGGCAACACCTCCGGGTCCCGCTTACGCCGCCGCCGCGACGCAACTGCTCGAGTTCGACGCCAAGGGCAATTTCATCGGCGAGATGGGCAAGAACCTCTATGCCTGGTCGTTCGCGCACGACGTGAAAGTGGATCCGCAAGACAATATTTGGGTCACCGACAAGGGCTCGGACATGGTGATCAAGTTCGACCCTGAAGGTCGCGTGCTGATGGTGTTCGGCCGCAAGCAGGAAGCCTCCGACGAGGACACCGCGCCGCTGAAACATCCGAAGCCCCCGCTGCCGTCCGAGGACGGCCGCTTCCGTCAGGTCACTGATGTGGCCTTCGACAAGGCCGGTAACACCTTCATCAGCGACGGCTACATCAATTCGCGCGTCGCCAAGGTCGACAAGGACGGCAACTGGCTGAAGTCGTGGGGCGACCGCGGCAAGGAGCCGGGCCAGTTCAACACGCCGCATTCGATCGCGACCGACGCCAACGGCAATGTCTATGTCGCCGACCGCGGCAACCATCGCATCCAGGTGTTCGACGGCGACGGCAAATTCCTGAAGCAGTTCGTCATCGACGTGCCGGTGCCGCCGGACGCCAAGCCCGCGATCGGCAAGATTCCGGACGAGGCGATGATGGCGGGCGGCACCTTCGCGCCGGGCTCGCCGTGGTCGATCTGCATCACGCCACCGCCGAACCAGGTGCTGTATTCGTCGGACGCCTGGCCGGGCCGCATCTACAAGCTCTCGCTCGACGGCAAGGTGCTGGGCGTGCTCGGCAAGTCCGGCAAACAGCTGAAGCAATTCGGCTGGATCCACGCCATGGCGTGCCCGTCGGAGAATACGCTGTACGTGGCGGAGTTGCTGAACTGGCGCGTGCAGAAGCTGATGCTGAAGCCGTAGCTTCTTGCCGAAGCTCTTCGTCAGGGCGGGCTTGGCCGACGGCCATCCACGTCTTCTCTTACCGCGGTGGGAAAGACGGTGGATCGGCGCTACGCGCTCTAACCCGGCCTGCGGCATGACGCAATTCGATGGATTCAAATCATCCTTCCGACCACGGGTATCTTCCGCAGCAACACCGTCAGCGCCCAGCTCCCCGCCAGCGTCCCCACGAACACGATCGCGAATTTGAGGAAGGGCGACAGCGCCGGCTCGTAGATCGCGTATTGCAGCCAGATGATGAAGATGTAATGCG
The DNA here is from genome assembly GCA_963795365.1 of uncultured Alphaproteobacteria bacterium. GTDB lineage: Bacteria > Pseudomonadota > Alphaproteobacteria > Rhizobiales > Xanthobacteraceae > Bradyrhizobium. The sequence continues at coordinate 16,448 of CAWCHW010000028.1, read as the reverse complement.
TGAGGAAAATGCCGTAGGCATTCGGCCGCATCGCATCGAGCAGCCGCAGCGGCAGCTTGGCGAAGCGCAGAAAGAAGGCGGGCTCGGCGAACGCCATCGCGCCGCTGAACAGCGCAAAGGCCACTCCGTAGGCAATCCGCCATGACAGCGGCGGCGCGTTGAAGTCGGCGACCCAATTATGGTGGGCGTAGACCAGGAGCAGGATCGCGCCGTAGAAGACCAGCGCGGCGGCAAGCCAGATCTTCCAGCGCGCGGCGAGCTCGCCATTCTCGGCGAAGATGCCTGAACGCAGATCGGCGGCGCCGATGCCGACACCGACCAGGAAATAGCCGGAGTAGAGGAAGATGCGGCTGGTCTGGATCGGCAGCGGATATTTGTTGTCCAGTTCGTACCAGGCGGCGTCGCCGAAATAGAGCCGCATCGGCAGGTAGACGATGATTGAGAAGATCAGGAACGCGATGAAGGCAAAGCCCGGCCGGTAACGCAGCGCGTAAATCGCCCTGCCGAGCGCGGGAATCGCACCTGGCACAATCGACCATAGCAACGCGATCAACGCATCGAACGCCAATAGCACCCAGAGAAACCAGGCCGGCCCTGACGGCCACGGCCCGACGGTGAAAACGCGTCCCCAGAAATGAAGGAAGTTGAAGTCTGTCGTTCCCGGCAGATGATAGCGCAGGAAAGTCGGATAGTAGGCGATCGGCATCAGCACGAAAATCGAGACCAGGAAGGGGATGCCGAGCCGCCAGGCACGATTGGCAAGGAAGTTCGCTGCTCCCCGCTGCGTCAGGCTCTCGCGGACGAACAGGCCCGAGATCAGGAACATGCACGCCATGAAGAAGCTGTCGTTGAACAGCACGATCAGGTCGAAACCGAGCCAGCGTGCTTTGTCGCCAGTGCCGAAATGGGTGTAGTTGACGACCGAGTGATGCAGCACCACCAGGAGCGTGATGAACGTGCGCGCGCGGTCGAGCGCGCCAATCCGCCCCTGCCCTGTCACCGTTTGATCGTTGGTGTCCGGCTGCTTCAGCATCGCTTCACTTCTCGAACGCGTCGTAGACGATCTTTTTGACCGTGCGGTTGACTTGCTGTCGCCCCGACGGCGAATCCTGCATCACCACGAAGAACATGTCCTGCGCGCGATCGACCACGATGTAGACGCCGGTCGCGCCGTCCCATTTGAATTCGCCAAGCGAGCCGGGCGGTGACGGGATTTCAAATCCGGGATCGGTACGGACGCCAAAACCATAGCCAAAACCAAAGCCGTCGCCGGGATAGTAGAAAAAGTTGCGCGCGACGCCGGCGCCCGGCCCGACGTGGTCCGTGGTCATCGCCTTGAACGTTGCCGGGCTCAGATAGGTCTTGCCGTCGAGCGCACCGCCATTGAGCAGCATCTGCCCATAGCGGGCGAAATCGGCGATGGTGGAGACCAGGCCGCCACCGCCGGATTCCCAGCGTGTCACATCGAGCGAGCTGCGCTCGACATGACGATCTTTCGGCAAAGGCTGCGCATAGCGCGCGCGCTCGGCCGGATCGGTCAGGAAGAATTTCGTCGTTGTCATACGGAGTGGATCAAAGAGATTCTGTTTCTCGAACTGATAGAGCGATTGCCCCGAGGCGACCTCGACGACGCGGCCGAGGATGTCGGCCGAGTGGCCGTAATCCCATAGCGTGCCCGGCTGTTCGGCGAGCGGCACCCTGGCGATGCGCTCGGCAAAGCCGGCATTGTCGAAGTCGCCGAGATAGATGCCGTTATAGGCCGCTTTGACCAGGCCTTCGCCATAGAAGCCGTAGGTGATCCCGGAGGTGTGCAATAGCAAATCCTGCACGGTCATTGGCCGGCAGCGGGGGCACCAGGTCGAGGACGGCTTTGCCGCCATCGTCCTTGCGCTCGACGCCGACCTTCATGGCGGCAAAGGACGGAATGTATTTGCTGACGGGATCGTCGAGCCCGATCTTGCCGCGGTCGACCAGCATCATCGCGGCGACGCTGGTGACGGTCTTGGTGACGGAATGGATCGGAAAGATCGCATCTTCCGTCATCGGCGTGCCCTTGTCGGGATCGCGCAGGCCGAACCACTTCAGATAGACCGGCTTGCCGTGCTGCTGCACCAGCACGATCGCGCCGGGAATGCGCTGCGCGGCGATCTCGCCATTGATGAAGTCCGCGATGGTGCTGAGCTTTTCGACCGACAGTTTCGCGCCCGGCGGCGGGCCGAACGCTGCCGGCTCCGCGCGCGCAACAGGCGCCAGCGAGAGCAACGTCAACAGGGCGATCAGGGCTACGGCCGTGCGGGTCATCCGGGTACATTTTTGTCCATGTTCGGCGCATTTTATTGCATAGACGCGCCCCGATCCAGATGACGGTCACGAATAGGGGTTGATCAGCTTTTGCTGCTCGGCCGCGTGATGCACCAGCAGATCGATGAAAGTCCGCACTTTCGCCGAGAGATGATGGCGGTGTGGATAGACCGCATTCATGGAAAATTCGACGGTCCGGTATTCCGGCAGCAGGCGCACGAGCTGGCCCGTTTCGAGGTCGTCATGGACCAGAAACCCCGCTCCGAGGAAAACGCCGACACCGGCAAGCGCGGCGCGGTGCAGCGTCTCGCCGCTGTTGGACACGAGATTGCCGGAGACCTTCACGGTGGCAGGCAAGCCCTTGCGGTCGACGAAATGCCATTCGTCGCCGAAGGGGTAGCTGGCGTGCCGGATGCAATTGCGTTCGGCGAGTTCGGCTAGCGCCGCCGGCCGGCCGTGCTTTTCCAGATAGGCGTGCGAGCAGCACAGCACGTGGCGCCAGGTCGCGAGGCTGCGCACGATCAGGCTTGAATCCGGCGGCGGGATCATGCGGACCGCAATGTCGTAATTCTCGTCGATCATGTCGACGTTGCGCTCGCCGATCGCGAGATCGACCTTCACATCCGGATATGAGGCGAGGAATTCGGCGACGACGGGCGAGAGAAACTGCACGATGTGGGTATTGGTATAGATGCGCAGCGTCCCGCGCGGCGTCGATTGCAGCGCGCCGGCGATATCGTCGGCCTGTTCGATGTCGGCGAGGATCTGTGTGCAGCGGTCGTAATAGGAGCGGCCGACTTCGGTGAGGCTGACCTTGCGCGTGGTGCGGTTGAGCAGCCGCACGCCGAGCCGCTCCTCCAGCGCCTGCACGTGATTGCTCACCATCGTCGTGGACATGTTGAGTTTACGCGCGGCGGCGGAAAAACCGCCGTTGTCGACGACGCGGACAAAGGCGGTGAGGCTGGTCAGGCGATCCATGCTCGGCGCCCCCGATTGTCTACCATGGATGGATAATCCTTCCGGATTTGAATGGATTATCACAAGCGAAGAGACAGCGCATCTTGATGGCATGCCCGATAGCCCCCAACGGGCTTCTCGGGCCGGATCATGAGGCTGCCATGTCGATCGCTTCCTATACTACTGAAACAAAACAACAAATTGGCCTGACGCTGTCTCGCCGGACGATCAAGCGCGCCGCCTTGGCATTGGCGCTTGCCCTCGGCGTCGCCGGGCGTCGCGGATTTCGGCCACTATTACCTGACGACCGGCCGCTACCTGGAATCGACCGACGACGCCTATGTCAAGGCCGACTCCACGATCATCGCACCGAAGGTCTCCGGCTACATCGCCGAGGTGCTGGTCGCCGACAACGAGCCGGTCAAGGCCGGCCAGCTGCTGGCGCGGATCGACGACCGCGATTTCCGCACCGCGCTGAACCAGGCGCAGGCCGACGTTGCGGCCTCCGACGCCGCGGTGAAGAACCTCGATGCGCAGATCGAACTGCAGCAGCCGCTGATCCAGCAGCAGGCCGCCGAGGTGGACGCTGCTGAAGCCACCTTGAAATTCGCGCAGGAAGAGCAGGCCCGCTACGACAATTTGATGAAGTCGGGCTCCGGCACCATCCAGCGCGCCCAGCAGACCGATGCCGCCTTGCGCGCGCAGACCGCCCAGTTGCAGCAGGGCAAGTCCGGCCTGCTCGCCGCCAACAAGAAGATCGAAGTGCTCGCGACCCAGCGCGCCCAGGCGGTCGCCCAGTTAGACCATGCCCGCGCCGTCGAGCAGCAGGCCGCGCTGAACCTGTCCTACACGCAAATCACGGCACCGGTGGAAGGCACCGTCGGCGCCCGCTCGCTCCGGGTCGGCCAATATGTGCAGGCCGGCACGCAGCTGATGGCGGTGGTGCCGCTGGATCAGGTCTATGTCGTCGCCAACTTCAAGGAGACCCAGCTCACCCATGTGCGTAACGGCCAGCCGGTGGAGCTTCGGGTCGACAGCTTCCACACGGTGAAGCTGAAGGGCCATGTCGACAGCCTGTCGCCGGCCAGCGGCCTGGAGTTCGCGCTGCTGCCGCCGGACAACGCCACCGGCAATTTCACCAAGATCGTGCAGCGCGTGCCCGTGAAGATCGTGCTCGACGGCCACAATCTGAAGGGGTTGCTGCGGCCGGGCATGTCGGTCGAACCCACCGTCGACACCAAGGCGACCGCGATCGCCGAACGTGAGGCCGAGACGCGGATCGCATCCCGCCGGGCGTCACCCCGGAGCTGATCTTCAAGTGATGCTTGATAGTCCTTTCAATAGATAGGCGATTATCGAACGTTACCGCCTAATTTAGGCTCTTTGGGCAAGCTTGCAGGAGAGATCCCATGACCGCGCTTCAAGCCACCGCCGAAGACGCCGTCACAACCCCGATCAACCCCGCCGCGACGCCAGCGACGCCTGCAGTCTCGGCGAAAACCTGGATCGCGGTGATCGGCGCCACGCTGGGCGCCTTCATGGCGGTGCTGAACATCCAGATCGTCAACGCCTCGCTCGCCGACATCCAGGGCGCGATCGGCGCCGGCATCGACGACGGCGGCTGGATCTCGACCTCCTATCTGATCGCCGAGATCGTGGTGATTCCGCTGAGTGGCTGGCTGGCGCGGGTGTTCTCGGTCCGGATTTATCTCCTCACCAATGCCGTCCTGTTCCTGGTGTTCTCCGCGGCCTGCGCCTTCGCGCAAGACCTGCCGCAAATGATCGTGCTGCGCGCCATTCAGGGCTTCACCGGAGGCGTGCTGATCCCGATGGCGTTCACGCTGATCATCACGCTGCTGCCGAAGGCCAAGCAGCCGATCGGGCTTGCGCTGTTTGCGCTCTCCGCAACCTTCGCGCCGGCGATCGGCCCGACCATCGGCGGCTATCTCACCGAGAATTTCGGCTGGGAGTACATCTTCTACGTCAACATCGTGCCAGGCGCGATCATGATCGCCATGCTGTTCTTCTCGCTCGACGCACAGCCGATGAACCTGCCGCTGCTTCGCGACGGCGACTGGCCGGGCATCGCCACCATGGCGATCGGGCTTGCCGCGCTGCAGACCGTGCTGGAGGAAGGCAACAAGGACGACTGGTTCGGCTCGCCCTTCATCGTTCGGCTCGCCGTCATCGCGGCAATCGCACTCACCCTGTTCGTCATCATCGAGTTGACCAGCGAGAAGCCGCTGTTGAACCTGCGGCTGTTGTTCCGGCGCAATTTCGGCTTCGGCCTGCTCGCCAACTTCCTGCTCGGCGTCGCGCTTTACGGGTCGGTCTACATCCTGCCGGTCTATCTCGCGCGCATTCAGGGCTACAATTCCGAGCAGATCGGCATGGTGCTGGCCTGGACCGGCCTGCCGCAGCTCGTGCTGATCCCGCTGGTACCGCAGCTGATGAAGCGCGTCGACCCGCGCATCGTGATCGGCGTCGGCTTTGCGTTGTTTGCGGGCTCCAACTTCATGAACATCAACATGACCAACGACTATGCCACCGACCAGCTGTTCTGGCCCAATATCGTCCGCGCCGTCGGCCAGGCGCTGGTGCTCACGCCGTTGTCCGCGGTTGCCACCGCCGGCATCGAGGCCGGCAACGCCGCTTCCGCTTCCGCATTGTTCAACATGATGCGCAATCTCGGTGGCGCGATCGGCATCGCCGCGCTGCAGACGCTGCTCACCAAGCGCGAGCAATATCATTCCAACGTGCTGTCGCAATCCGTCACCCTGTTCGAACAGGCGACCCGCACCCGGCTCGACCAGCTCACGCAATATTTCATGAACCACGGCGTGATCGATCGCGCCGATGCCGCCCACCGCGCCTATGTCGCGATCGGTCATATCGTGCAGAAGCAGGCCTTCATCCTTGCCTTCAGCGACACCTTCTACGTGCTCGGCGTGGCACTGATCGTCGCCCTGATCGCTGCGCTGATGCTGAAGAAACCCAACCACCTTGACGCCGGCGGCGCCCATTAACACCTCTCACACCAAGCCGAAGGAGACCCACCATGAAACCACGCATGAATTTCTACCAGGCGGCGCCCGAGACGATGAAGGCGATGATGGCGCTGGAGAACCAGATCCAGGCGAGCGGCCTGGAACAGTCCTTGATGGAGCTGGTCAAGACCCGCGCATCGCAGATCAACGGCTGCGCCTTCTGCATCAACATGCACACCGGGGATGCCCGCAAGCGCGGCGAGACCGAGCAGCGGCTTTATCTGCTCAACGCCTGGCGCGAGGCGCCCTGCTATACTGAGCGCGAGCGCGCGGCGCTGGCCTGGACCGAAGCGGTGACGCTGATCTCGCAGACGCACGCACCGGATGACGTCTACAATGAAGTCCGCGCCCATTTCTCGGAGGCCGAGACCGTCAACCTGACCATGCTGATCGGTTCGATCAACACCTGGAACAGGCTTTCGATCGCCTTCCGTGCGATACCGCCGGTGAAGGTCAGTGCTTCGGCGAACGCAGCCTGATCAGGTCGCAGTCGCGCGCGCGAAATCGATATAGATTTCGCGCAAGCGGTTGGTCATCGGCCCCGGCTTGCCGTTGGCGACCGTCTTGCCATCGATGGTCACGACCGCCTGCACGAAGCTGGATGCGCTGGTGATGAAGGCCTCCTTGGCCTTCAAGGCTTCGTCGACCGAGAACGCGCGCTCCTCGACCCGGAGCTGGCGTTCTTCCGCAAGCTTCACCACCGCCTTGCGGGTGCAGCCCGGCAATATCTCGCTGCCGTTCTGACGGGTGACGATGACGTCGTCCTGGGTCAGGATGAAGGCCGACGACGAGCCGCCTTCGGTGACCTTGCCGTCCTCGATCATCCAGGCTTCGCCCGCGCCGGCTTCGGCCGCCGCTTGCTTGGCCAGCACCTGCGCCAGCAGCGCCACGCTCTTGACGTCGCGCCGCGCCCAGCGGATGTCGGGCACCGTGATGACGCCGATGCCTTTTTTGGCCGACTCCGCGTTCACGATATCCTTCACCGAGGTGAACAGGATCAGCGTCGGCGTGACCCCCTTGGGAAAGGCGAAATCGCGGCCCTTGTCGGCGCCGCGGGTCACCTCGAGATAGACCAGGCCGGCGTCGAGCTTGTTGCGCGCGATCAGCTCCTTCTGGATCTCGATGATGCGCTCGATGCTCTCCGGCAAAGCAAGCGAAATCTCGCCGACCGAACGCTCGAGCCGCGCCAGATGCGAGGCGTTGTCCACCAGCTTGCCGTCAAGAACCGCCGACACCTCGTAGATGCCGTCGGCAAACAGGAAGCCGCGGTCGAGGACCGAAACCTTGGCCTCCGAGAGCGGCACAAAGGCGCCATTGACGTAAGCGATCGAGTCCAAGGCGGAATCTCCTGAAGTGTTTGCGCAACATCATATACGCAAATCGTCGGTGCGGATAAACCCCTCTATCCTCGTCATTCCGGGGCGCGAGCAGAGCGAGCGAGCCCGGAATCCATACTCACGATGGTGGTTATGGATTCCGGGCCTGCGCCTTCGGCGCATCCCGGAATGACGATCGGGATTAATGCGACAAAATCTTCGACAGGAATTTCTGTGCCCGGTCGCTGCGCGGCTTGCCGAAGAAATCGGCCTTCGCCGCGTCCTCGACGATCTCGCCGCGGTCCATGAAGATCACGCGGTCGGCGACCTTGTTGGCAAAGCCCATCTCATGGGTCACCACCATCATGGTCATGCCCTCGCGGGCGAGATCGACCATGACGTCGAGCACCTCGCTGATCATCTCGGGGTCGAGCGCCGAGGTGGGCTCGTCGAACAGCATGGCGATCGGGTCCATCGCCAGCGCACGCGCGATCGCGACGCGCTGCTGCTGGCCGCCGGACAACTCGGCCGGATATTTCGTCGCCTGTTCCTTCAATCCGACGCGCTCCAGGAGCTTGATGGCTTTCGTCATCGCCACGTCATGATCGCGGCCGAGCACCTTTTCCTGCGCGAGACAAAGATTCTCGACGATGCGCAGATGCGGAAACAGCTCGAAATGCTGGAACACCATGCCGATGCGGGCGCGCAACTTCGGCAGATCGGTTTTGGGGTCGTTGACCTTGATGCCGTCGACCGTGATGTTGCCGCTCTGGAACGGCTCCAGCGCGTTGACGCATTTGATCAGCGTGGACTTGCCCGAACCCGAGGGACCGCAGACCACCACCACCTCGCCTTTGGCGACCGAAGTGGTGCAGTCCTTCAGCGCCTGGAAGGCCGGGCCGTAGAATTTGTCGACGTGGCTGATCTCGATCATGGGGCTCTCGTTTAACGAAGTACCGCAATGCGCGACTGCAGCTGGCGCACGGCGAAGGATGCGGCACAGGAAATGACGAAGTAAACCAGCGCCGCAAACAGATACATCTCGACCAGCCGGCCGTCGCGTTGCGCGACCTTGCTGGCGGCGCCGAGGAAATCGGTGATCGACACCACGTAGACCAGCGAGGTGTCCTGGAACAGCACGATGGTCTGGGTCAGCAATACCGGCACCATGTTGCGGAACGCCTGCGGCAGCACGACGTAGCGCATGGTCTGCCAATAATTCAGACCAAGCGCCTGCGCCGCGGCCGGTTGTCCCCGCGAAATCGACTGGATGCCCGCGCGCATGATCTCGGAGAAATAGGCTGCCTCGAACATGATGAAGGTGATCAGGGAGGAAGCGAACGCGCCGACCGTGATCGGGCGCGAGGCGCCGGTCAGCCATTGCCCGATGTAAGGCACGAGGAAGTAGAACCAGAAGATCACCAGCACCAGCGGCAGCGAGCGGATGAAGTCGACATAGAGTCCGGCGATGCGCCCGAGCAGGCGATAGCCTGACAGCCGCATCAACGCGATCGCCGTGCCGACGATCAGGCCGCCGCTCGCGGCCAGCGCCGTCAGCATGATGGTGAATGTCATGCCCTCGTAAAAGAGGTAGCCAAACGAGCGGCGGATGACGTCGAAATCGAAGCTTCCGAACATCGCGCTCATTTCCCCGTGATGTAGCCGGGGATCGCAACGCGGCGCTCGAGCAACCGCATCGCGGTCACGACGATGACGTTCAACAGCAGGTACATCAGCGTCGCAGCGGTGAAGGCCTCGAACACCTGGAACGAAAACTCCTCCATCGAGCGCGCTTCGCCGGTCAATTCGAGCAGGCCGATGGTGATGGCGACCGCGGTGTTCTTGATGGTGTTGAGGAACTCCGAGGTCAGCGGCGGCAGGATGATGCGGAACGCCATCGGCAGCAGCACATAGCGATAGGTCTGCGCCGTGGTGAGCCCGAGCGCGGTCGCCGCCATCTTCTGCCCGCGCGGCAGCGAGCCGATGCCGGCCTGCAATTGCACGGCGACGCGCGCCGACATGAACAACCCGATGCCGATCGCGGCCGTCCAGAACGGCGCATTGGGCAATTGCTTCAGCCACAGCCCGGCGGAGCGCGGCACCAATTCCGGCAGCACGAAGAACCACAGGAATAGCTGCACCAGGAGCGGCATGTTGCGGAAGAACTCGACGTAAGCGAAGCCGATCCACGACGCCGTCCGAGACGGCAGGGTGCGCAGCACGCCGACGACGATGCCGAGGGCGAGCGCGATGATCCAGGCGAGCACCCCGGTCTTGATGGTGAGCGCCAGTCCCGACAGCAGCATGTCGAGATAGTTGCCGGTCCCCATCGGGTTCGGCTCGAAGAAGATGTGCCAGTTCCAGTGATAGTTCACGCGTTCTCCGCATACATCTCAGCTGAAGGCAGCCGAGACGACCCGAATGGTAGCCACGCGGCTGGTGCGCCCCCTCTCCCCGCGTGCGGGGAGAGGGTTGGGGTGAGGGGGAGTCTCCACAAGCGCGATGCATGGAGAGTCCCCCTCCCCCGGATCGCTTCGCGATCCGACCTCTCCCCGCACGCGGGGGAGAGGTGAAGAATTATCGCTCACATCGCCTTGTAGGAATCCGGGTCCGGCGAGTCCGACGGCTTGGTGAATTCGGCCTTCAGCTCCGGCCCGAGCGGCGTGTTGAGGTTCAAGCCCTTCGGCGGAATCTTCGCCATGAACCACTTGTCGTAGAGCTTGGCACCCTCGCCAGAGGTGTAGACCGCAGCCGTCGCCGCATCGACCACCTTCTTGAAGGCCGGATCTTCCCTGCGCAGCATGATGCCGTAAGGCTCGGGCTTGGAGAACGCATCCTTGGAGATCGTGTAGTCGTCCGGCGACTTCGAGCCGGCGACGAGGCTCGCCAGTAGGATGTCGTCCATCACGAAGGCGGCGGCGCGATCGGTTTCCACCATCAGGAACGCCTCGGCGTGATCCTTGGCCGGCACGATGGTGATGTTGAGGTTGCGCGCGGCGTTGGCCTCCGTCAGCTGCTTGATGTTGGTGGTGCCGGCAGTCGAGACCACCGTCTTGCCCTTGAGGTCGTCGATCGAGCCGATCTTGCTCGCCTTCTTGAAGACGTAGCGGCTGGCGGTGAGGAAATGCGTGTTGGTGAACGCGACCTGCTTCTGCCGCTCGACATTGTTGGTGGTCGAGCCGCATTCGAGATCGATGGTGCCGTTCGCCATCAGCGGAATGCGCGTCGCCGAGGTCACCGGATTGAGCTTGACCTCGAGCTTGTCGAGCTTGAGTTCCTTCTTCACGGCATCGACGATCTTGTAGCAGATGTCCATGGCGAAGCCGACCGGCTTCTGGTTGTCGTCGAGATAGGAGAACGGAATCGAGGAATCGCGGAAACCGAGCGTGATCGCGCCAGTGTCCTTGATGTTTTTCAGCGTGCCGGTCAGGTCCTCGGCCTGGGCCTGGCTCACGCCAAAGGCGGCGGTCAGCGCGAGGCCGATCAGGATATTGCGGTTCATGCATGTACTCCTTGCTTGGATGTGACGTGTGGCTTGCAGATGTCGTTCAACACCGGCGCGATGTAACGCCGGAATTGTTCGGGATTCTCGCTCATCGGGAAATGCCCGAGCTGCTCCATGATGGTGACCCGCGCGTTCGGGATCGAAGCCGCGGTGCGCCTGGTGTCCTCCGGCGTGCAGGAAAAATCATATTCACCGGTCAAGAGATACAGCGGGCAGACACCGGTATCGATGCGCTGGACCTTGCCGCGCAGGTCGCCGTCGACGCGATAGAAATGGAGGTCGCCCTTGAACACGCCAGGGCCGCCCTGCTTGTAGGCCCACAGCGTCTCGTCGCGCGAGGCTTTTGGACTTTGGGGAGCGATGAGACCCGAGACCAGCGCCGCGCAGACCTCGCCGCCGTGAACGTCCGGACGGTTGAGCCACGACGTATCGTACCAGGGCTGCTGGAAATCCGCGGCCTCGAGCCCGATCAGCGCGCGGAATTCCGCGGCGTGATCGATCGCAAGATTGAGCACGATCCTGCCGCCGATCGAACACCCCATCACGACCGGCTTGTCGAGCTTCAGGGCTTTGCAGAATGCGCGGATGGTTTCGGTGTAGCGCGCCGTGGTGAGCTGGTATTCCGAGCCGTCCCAGCCCGCCGGCGGATTCGATTTGCCGTGCCAGGGCATGTCGAAGGCGATGATGCGATAGTTTTTGCAGAACTCTGCATCAACAAGCAGATGACGCCATTGCCGGCCGTCGGCGCCCGCGGTGTGCAGGCACACCAGCGGAATGCCCGCGCCATTCTCCTCGAAATAAATGCGATGCGTCTCGCCGCCGATGTCGACGTGGACGTAACGGCCGACCATCGGCTCGATCCGGCCGTTCATGCCGCGGCCTTCGCCTGATGGAGCCGCGGCAGCGCCAGCAGGTCCTTGAAGTACTGCAGATGCGCCATGAAGGGATGCAGGTCGCCTTCCAGGACAGCCTCGCCGCGCTTGGTCAGCGCGAGCAGGTCGTGCCAGCCGGGCTTCGGCATCGGCCTCCAGTATTCGGTCCACGCCAGCGGCGAAGCGCGATAGGAAAAGCGCCAGGAGCGCATCAGCGCGGGCCCTTGGAAGAGATCAACGATGCGACCGCCGCGGATCGCGACATGACACGGACGCTCCAGCAGTCCGAGCCGGCAATCGCAGTCGAGATGCCGGCCTCGCGACAGCAGCGCCGGCGTCGCCTCCAGCAGGGCGGGGATCGCGGAAAACGCCTTGATCACCGCGGCATCGGCCTTATCAGGAGCTTGCGTCATACGCCCTAAGCGGTCTCCCGCGATGCCGACATTGGCAACCGATCCATGATGGCCCGAACCACCGGCCCTCGCAAGGCACGTCGGGTGCTACACTTTAGTCGTGTCGGACAGAAAAGCCTTATCGGCGCTGGTCTTATGGATGGTGATCAATGCCCAGAGACTGAACAGGCACACCGCCGTCAGGTAATAGCCGGGCGCGAGGTCGCCGATGACGGCGATGGAGCCGAGCCAGGTCACGATCGCCGGCCCCGAGCCGCCGAAGGCGGTGACGCCGATATTGTAGCTCAGCCCCAGACCGGTCGCGCGCGTGGCCGCCGGAAACAGCTCCGACATCAGCGCGGCCGACGCGCCGAGATAGAGCGCCTTGAGCGAGCCGAGCAGCAGCACGGCGAGCACGATGATCGCTCCGGATGGCTTGCCCGCAAGCACGAGATAAACCGGGAAGATCGCAAGCAGCAGCAACACGCCCATGGTGATCATGTAACGGGTACGCCCGACGTGATCGGATATGACGCCGGCTACGGGGTTGAACAGCATGCCGGCGATGCCGACGGCGAAGGCTGCGAGATAACCGATGACTGGCGACAAGTGCAGCGCTTTGACCACATAGGTCGGCATGTAGATGATGAGATAATTGACCGAGGTTGCCGTCGCGATCACGCCGACCGCCAGCAATACGCGAAACTTCTGCTCCATGAAGACATTGCGCACCGGCGTATCGTTCTTGTCGGCCGGCGGCGCGGTGGCATCGTCGATCTTGCTGCGGATGTAGAGGCCGACCGGCCCGATCAGCACGCCGAACAGGAACGGAACACGCCAGCCCCAGCTTTGCATGTCGGCTTCACTCAAGGTCGAGGACAGCAGCAAGCCGAAACCCGCTCCGAGAAACGAGCTCATGCCCTGGCTCGCGAATTGCCAACTCGCAACGAAACCGCGCTTGCCCGGCATGTGCTCGACCAGGAAGGCGGTCGAGCTGCCGAACTCGCCGCCGGCGGAAAAACCCTGCACCAGGCGCGCGACGATGACCAAGAGCGGCGCCGCCACGCCGATCTGCGCAAAGGTCGGCATGCACGCCACCGCCAGCGTGCCGAAGGTCATCATCACGATCGACAGCAACAGCGACGCCTTGCGGCCGTAGCGATCGGCATAGGTGCCGAGCAGAACGCCGCCGACCGGCCGCGCCAGGAATGTCAGGGCGAAGGTGCCGAAGGTCAGCAGCAGGGAAGTTGTCGGGTCATCGGTTGGGAAAGAACGCCTTGGAGAGATAGACCGCGAAATAGGCATAGACGGAGATGTCGAACCATTCGAGCGCATTGCCGAGCGAGGTCGCGACCACCAGCCTGACGATGTTCTTGCCGCGCGACGGCGCGATGTCGGAACCGTCCGCATGTGCCAACGCCATTGTCGATGTCCCCTTCCCGCCCCGTTACTTTCTCATCTCGCCGAGATCCCAGAACAACCCGGCCATGATGCCGAGCGCCTCCTCGGTGACATCGAGCAGGATGTGCTCGTCCGGCGCATGCTGCGAGCAGCCCGGGTAGGAGTGCGGCACCCAGATCGTCGGTAATCCCAACGTTTCCGAGAACACATCGTTCGGCAGCGAGCCGCCGAAATTCGGCAGCACCGCAGGCGCCTTGCCTGTTGTCTGCCGGATCGAGTCGGCCGCCCATTTGATCCACGGGCTGTCGAAATCGGTGCGCGAGGCGATGAAGCTCTGCGTGGCGCTGACCTCGACCATCGGAAAGCCGCTGGCGTGGAGATGAGCGCGCACGGCATCGACGACTTGCTCGTGTTTGGTCCCGACCACGAAGCGCAGCTGCAGGATGGCACGGGCACGCCCGGGAATGGCATTGGCCGGATGATCGATATTGCCCGACGACATCGCCAGTACTTCGAGCGTGTTCCAGGCGTAGACCCGCTCGGCGGCCGACAGACCGTCCTCGCCCCAATTCTCCGACAGCGCGGGCTCGTCCGGCAATGGCTTGATCTCGACGTCGGCCAGCATGCTGCGAACCTGGTTGGTCAACCGCGGCGGCTTCAGCGCCTCCAGCTTCATGCGGCCGTGACCGTCGACCAGGCTTGCGATCGCATTTGCAAGGATCGTCGCGGGATTGGCAAGGAGACCGCCCCAATTGCCGGAATGATGCCCGCCCTCGCGTAAGTTCACATCGAGATGGATGCGGATGCCGCCGCGGCAGCCGAGGAAGATAGTCGGCCGGTCCGCTGCGAGCCGCGGGCCATCGGAGGCCAGCAACAGATCGGCTTTCAGCTCGTCGCGCAAGGACGCGCAGACTTTGTTGAGATCGGGCGAGCCGATCTCCTCGCCCATCTCGACCAGGAATTTGGCATTGAAGCCGAGCTTGCCGCCGCGGGCGTCGCGCACCGCCCGCAACGCCGCGAGATTGATCGAGTGCTGGCCCTTGTTGTCGGCGGTGCCGCGACCATAGACGCGGTTACCGATCGTGGTCGTCGCCCAGGGATCGAGATCGCCGCGCCACTCGCCGACCATGCCGGGCACGACGTCGCCATGACCGTAGATCAGCACGGTCGGAAGCGAAGCATCCTCGCGATGCTCGGCAACCAGGAACGGCGATTTGCCGCTCGGTGATTCCACCAGCCGGCTGTCGAAGTCGAGCTCCGCGAGGGAGGGTCGCATCTCCATTTCGAGATAGGCGCGCAGCTCCGCCTCGCGGCCGGCGCTCTGGCTTTCGGTCTTGTAGGCGACGCGGCGCGCCAAGGTTTGCAGGAAATCGCCGGACGAAAATTGTTGCCGGACATTGGCGATGGCATCGAGCCTGCTCATGCGGCGCGGCCCTTGCGCATCGCGCGGGAGTAACGCGGGCAGATGTCCTCGGCGAAGCGCGTCATCATCTGCTGACGGACGGCACGCGGCGTGCCCGGCGTCGCAGAGGACACCATGAAGTAGTTGAAGCCGAGCCCGATCAAGGCATCGATGCGCTTGCAGATGGTCTCGGGACTGCCGACCAGGTTGGAATCGAGGAACGGTCCGAGCTCCGCCGGATTGGTCAACTTGCGCAAATTGGCGAACATCCGGCTGAAATCGGCATATTCCGGAATATTCGTCCAGGGATCGGCGTCCGCCTCGTAGTGATCGGCCTGCAACGCGAAATAGGGCGGGTAATAGCGGCGGCCCATCTCGCGCGCCTCCTCGTCGGTGTCGGCGATGAACATCTTCACCGAGATCGGAAGAATCGCGTTGTTCGCCTTTGCGCCGGCGCGCGCGCGCCAGCGGTCCAGGATTTTCACCAGCAAGCCGTCGGGAAACGTGGAAAGACAGATCGGGGGAATGCCGAGATCGCCCATCACCTCGGCGCTCGCCGGGCTGCCGATCGCGCCATAGAAGCGCGACCTGGCTTGTCTGACGGCTCGGGGCGGATGCGGATCGGCTGCTCGATGTTCCAGAACTTGCCTTGATAGCTGAACGCCTCGCCCGAAAGCCCCCGCTCGACGATCTCGAACACTTCGGCGAAGCGTGCGCGGCCCTCGTTCATGTCGATGTTGTAAGCGTTGTATTCCATCCGCGCGGTGCCGCGCCCGATACCGAGATGCAACGTGCCTTTGCTCAGCAGATTGAGCATGGCGATTTCTTCGGCGAGCCGCAGCGGATGATACCAGGGCAACACCAGCACCGAGGTGCCCAGCGACAGGTCGGGAAATTTGGCCGCGATATGCGCCATCATCAGAAGCGGGCTTGGCGTCGGGTAATAGTCGCTGAAATGATGCTCGAGCAGCCACGCCGCGTCGTAGCCGAGCCGGTGGCCGAGCTCGCAGTCCGACATCAGGTCGCGATAAAGCTGAGCGTCGGGAACCCCGGCCACATCCGAGGCCGCCGCCTGAAAGCCGAACGATATATCCTGCATAAAATGACCTCCGCGAGAGCAATCCTAGAGAGCCTGCGTGCAGACGCAACAGGCCATGAATTTCGGGTGGCGAACTATCGCCGGATTTGCCTTGCCAAAACCTGCCGTAGTGCAACAATTCCGCGCCTCAGCCCGGCAACCAGATCGGGCACGATC